>QKGS01000104.1 GCA_003250355.1 Bacteroidota bacterium | reverse complement strand
ACGGCTTCTTTAAAATCAACATTTTCATGCTCCTTTATAAACTCAATGGCATTACCGCCTTTATCACAACCAAAGCATTTAAAAATTCCTTTTGCCGGGTTAACGCTGAACGAAGCTGTTTTTTCATTGTGAAACGGACAACAAGCTTTGTAATTAATCCCTGCTTTCTTTAGTGTGACAAAATTTGAGACAACCTCGTAAACTTCATCATTGATTTGCTCTATGACCCTTTTTGCATCCATCGGCTACCAATCTTTTCCTGTCAATAACTCACGGTTGTTGCTGTCAAGGCTCATAAAGAACTCATAAACGTTACCCCTGAAATCGTAAAATTTATCTAACAGGTGGTAGCCCATATCTGAACCCCAAATCTTGTAAAAGAGAGCGTTCAACTCCAACTGTGAATCTTCAATCATTTTTTGAATTTTATTGCCATCAAACGGAACGTTGGAGTAGCCGTTTTTTTCATAGAAACTCTTTATGCGGTTATCGAAATAATATAACTTCGATACCGTATTCGGTGCTAATGCTGTCATTTGTTTTATTTTGGAAAGTCCAGAGATAATTGTCGTTTATTCATTTGCCATTCTTCAAAAGTCAACTCCTTAATATCGTTAAGTGTCTTTCTTGCATCATTGAGCAGTTTCTTTTGGTCACTATAATCATTTCGTATTCGTTCCACCTCTTCTAACTGCTTTTCTAACGCCTTTTGCTTTTGCTCTAAAAACTCTCCCTGGTCAGTGAAATAATTGAAAAGGGCATTGTAGCATTCCAGCCTGTACTTAATGATTTGTTCTTTAGCCTCAGCCTTGACATTCTTGGGGTTAATTGTAAATAGCCAACCAAATACAAGCTTAAAAGGAATGCAAGCCATTTCTCGTTCTTTCCCATCGGCAGCAACTATACCCCTGAGCGGTACAGTTGAACCCAAAATTTCATCACTCTTAATTTTTTCTAACTGGCTTGAGTAATTAACTTCTAAAGCTTGACATATTGGTTTAATGGGGACTAACTTTTCTGCATCATCAATAAGCATGATGCTAACATCTTTGATTCTTGCTACTGTCTTTGTCTTCATAATCGTTCTGAATTTGATACTTAAATAATGGCAGGGCTACCCTTGAACAACCCTGCCGGAACCGAGCTAATTGCCAAGGGCGGTTATTATTTGCTTTATCTCTTTGTGGCTCATCGGATGAAAAATGGTTTCCAACTTTAAGTCCATCGCAACGGTCAGCTCTATGCGTGACATTATGCTCTCTTTCCAATTGGGTAGAACATAAACCGCCTGGCTTTTCTTTAAGAGCTGAACTCGGTTATCCAGTTTGTCAGTCCAACTCATTTTTGCAAAGGGCATTTCAGTTGGATTTACAACGGCACATTTCAATGACTTTAGTTTGGCTTTAATTTTATCGGTATCAACCAAGCCTTTGGAACTGTTTTCGGGTATATCACTACCGCATATATAAATAGTTGGCATTCTCTACTTCTTTACTATGTTCAAATGATTACATAATTGGCTCTCCGGCAGAACTTGAGTATGTGATTTTTTCTTCAACAAAAGTTTAAAGAACGAGAACCTGATTTCCTGTTTTTTACCTTGAGACTTTCTTTCCTTCCTTTCCTTCATTGGAGTTTTAGATTATTAGAACTGCATATAACCAATTACACATTGCTCTTTATTTCCTCCAAGGAAGAATGACGGCCAGCTTTAATCCAATCCATTACTTCATCCAGTTTGAACAGTAATATCTTACCACCAGGTTTATAGAAGGGAATCTGTTTATTATATACCCTGCCATAAATGGTTTTAACACTTTCGCCCAATAGCAGGGCCAGTTCCGCAGCATTAACATAGTCAAAGCCTGTTCCGGCTTTATGTTGTACTTTTATTAGTTCTGAAACCTTTTTGTTTAGCTGTTCAAGATTCTTTAAAGTTTCAGCTTTGAAGTCGATTTTCTCTTCTATCTGTTCTTCTATTTGCTCATCCATTTTCTTGCTGTTTTTTTAATTCAAATTTTCGATAGCAAGTATAGGATAGGCGCATAGCAATTTCCAACGTCGGACTATCCGACATTTTTCAATTAATTTTTATATTTCATGTTTTCAGTATCTTACGAAGGCATTATTTAGCCTTATCGGACACTTTATGCTGTTTTTGTCGGATACTTTTTTAATTCAAATGGCAATAAAAAGCAATAAATGGTAATCGGTATTTTTGCAAATTATCGGGTTACAATTTCAATGATTACTTTTTCGATGTCACCTGTTGGTAAATTACGTTCCTGAAAATGCAACTTGATAACTTCAAGGTCAACCAAAAGATTCTTGTCATTTTTAATGTATGGAGCTTTATCTATGAGCCGATAGAAGTATGAATTTTTGTAATTATCCATATCAATACCATTTACCACACATAAAAATCGGGCAAGTGTTGAGTTTCCAACATCTACCCGGTGTTTTAAGCCCAAAAGCCGAAATAGAAAGTAAGCCCAAAGCACCTGCTGGGCACTAGAAAGTTTTAAGATTGCATCGTGCGTTCTTGGCTTGATTTGTTGGAGGTTTGGAAACGCTTCAACATTTCCGTTTGACTTGAAATACTTGAGGAACTGAAGTTTCCCAAAATAGTCGCAGAAAAAATTATAATAGTCCTGGGGATTTGTTGACGAAAGGTCAACGAGAGGTGAGTAGTAATAAATCTCTAACGCCTTATAGTTAAAGGTCTTTTGCCTGAAATTTATTACATCTTGAAATTTGACTTGTTTGTTGCCGGGTATTAGCCATTGGAGTATTGCTTTTGGCTTTATTCGGATTTTACCGACCTGTAAATAACAAAGTTCTCCTTCGTTATTATACACTTCAAGTCTTTTAAGGTGAGTATTTGGAGGTAGAAATAAAAATGAGAAGTATCGTTCATTGATGGTAACATACCTCTTGGTATGCTTCATCCGCTCCCTGATAATAAGAGCTTTTTCAATAATGCTATTTATATCTTCCGATTGTACGAGAAAATCATAATCAAAGAGTTTCATTAACTCAGTAGGGAATGGAGCTGTAGGTAAATGTGTTAATTTCTCTACAAGGTTATCCATTTTAGATTCCCATACTGTCGATTCTTTCGCCTTCCTGTAGCCTTGCAGTAAATTCTCAAATACAGCAAGGCAATCCTTTTCAAAGTTCTCCGCAACAATTTTCTGATTTATCATCATAAGCTTCTTTTAAAATGTTATAAAATAATGGCTTATGATTATCCTCAAGCTCAACCGAAAGTTGTGTTATTTCATCATATTATAAGTCTTATTTTTTGAATAAGTTTATTTCTGCCGTTCTCCGTTGTACCAATGAGTTTAACCATAAACAAAAATTTTGTGGTAAATAATTTTCATCGGCTGCAAAACTAATTTATTAGCAGAAAAAACCGGATTGAATGCAATTGAAATAAAATGGAAGGCAAAAACGGCTTGATTGAAAAAAAATCAAAAAAAATTAATTTCTTTTTACTCCGTTATTTTGCGTCAAAAAGTATAGTAAATTGTATGATAGGCAATTCTTAAATCTCACTTAAAAACCCATGTATATTACTGTAATATAGCCTTTTATGAATTATTTATTTTTCGTTCGGATATACTGTATATACATTGTTGTGGATAGTGATTTTATCCGGATATATTTCCACCACTTTCCCATCCTTAAAAACTATAATCGGAGTTTTCTTATATTTCTTAAACTCAATCAGTTTCTTATATGCTCTTTCTAATCCCTTTATTATTTTATCACTATTGTCCATATCAATTTGATTTGTAAATTTCTAATAATTCATTCTCATAGCATCTTCGGATAACGACCTCCGGAATATTGTGTCCTCCTTCCTTCACTCGAGTCTCAACCCGCTTTACTGCTAAATCAGGAGTCCGTAACCAAAAGGATACTAATTCTATGGAAAATTTCGCTCATTATCCACAACTTCTTTTTAACCGCAAATAACTAAAAACTAAAACTACAATAGTATCATCTCTGTACCCCTTTGATACCTCTATGGTTTTAATTTTTCACCTTCCAATACCACATTATTTATAATTTGCCGTAAAAAATTTACATTTTGTCGCCTTTAGTTTACCCGCATTTACCATTTTTATACCAAATATAAAATTCTATTTTTGCAAATTCATTTATAATTAAATGGTAACTAAACTACTATAGTATGAGAAAGATTGCACTTCCTCTTTTTGCATTTTTAATTGTGTTTAATGCAAATGCTCAATTCGATTCGAATAAATCGAAATCGCAAAAAGTAACCCTTAAACCACAGTTTGAGTTTACTTTACCTCCCAACCTTTATGTTGAGATGGACTTTTCCGACGATAACGGAAACGGCATTATTGAAGCAGAGGAAAAAGCAAAACTTATTCTAAACATTACCAATAAAGGCGATGGACCTGCCCAAGGGCTTAAAGTTAAACTTACTTCCGACACACAAGATTCGGAATTTAAAATAGGCGATGAAAAATACATTCGTCAAATACCCCCAAAATCTAGTGAAAGAGTTGAAATGAATATTGAGGCAGGCTTCAATGTAAAATCTAATGAACACAAAATTCAAATTAATGTAACCGAACACTTTGGTTACGATATGGACCCGGCTACTCTTGTACTCAATACACTTGAATACCAAAAACCGGAACTTGTTTTTTCGGGAATGGATATTTACGACCGCGGTGAAGGAACCGGAGCTATAATTGCCGATGGTCAGTTACAGGCAGGCGAAATGGTTAAAATGAAAATTATTGTACAGAACATAGGTAACAATGTAGCCGAAAACGTTCAATATACAGTTAAATCAACAGATGAAAATATTTTTATTAAAGATGGCGAAGGTATTATTGGCAATATGCAAATAGGAGAAGTTAAAGAGATATGGGTAGTTGTTAGTCCTAATAAGCGTGTTACACAAACCGATAATTTACCTGTATATTTAAAACTTTCAAACAGCAAAAATGTTGGTGATATAAAAGCGTTACAATTGCCATTGGCTCTTAATCAGCGACCTCCAAAAACTGAAACTCTTGCCGTTAAAGCCGATTTCGACAAACTAAAACAACAAGTTGCCCGTTTTGAATATAAAAGCGACAAGTACAGTTCTAAGCTGAGTGCAAAAAGTGTCGACGCTGTTCCTTCTACCAACTACAAACGCCCCAATTCAGTTGCTATTGTTATAGGAGTTGAAGACTACAAAAATATTCCGCCCGCACCTTATGCAAAGCACGATGCCGAAATAATGGCTCGCTACTTTAAAGAGGCTATGGGCATTGAAACAGTTATTACCCATACCAACAACGAAGTTACAGGTTTCTTTTTTGTAAATATTTTTAACCTTAAAACAGGCAAGCTTAATAAACTGATAACTCCCGGCGCAACCGATGTTTTTGTTTACTATTCAGGACATGGTATCCCTGAAAAAGATGGTAAAGAAGTTTACCTTTTCCCTGCCGACGGTCAGCTTGAAATGCTCGATGTTATGGGATTCAGCCTCAATAAATTATACAACAACCTCAATTCAATGGGAGCTAAAAGTGTTACAGTAATTCTCGATGCCTGTTTTACCGGTTCGTCGAGAACTTCAGCTACCTTAACTGCCGAAAATGTTTCAAATACAAAAGGTGTTACAATAAAGCCGCGTGAGGTTCAGCCTTGGCAGAGTAACGACAACTTCAGAGTATTCTCTTCATCACGCGACGACCAAACATCACTCGGATTCGATGAAGCCGGCACCGGGCTATTTACTTATTATTTAGCTTTAGGTATGCAAGGCGAAGCCGATGAAAATAAAGACAATACAATATCTGTCACCGAGCTTAAAAACTATGTTATCAATAATGTCGATGCCACTTCACGTAAAATACGAGGTCAACAGACTCCCCAGTTTTTCGGTAACGACGGTTCGGTGTGGATGGAGTATTAAGCCCTTTGTAAACTCACTTAGAATATATAAAACACAAAATAAACAATGAAAAAAGTATTACTCGCAACACTTGCCGCTATTAGCATATGCCTTTCGGTAAATGCTCAAAAAATATCAAATGTACAGTGGAAACAGGATGCAAATAACTTAATAATTAATTACCGTATAAGCGGATTAACCGACGACATAGAGTGCTCCACATCGCTTTATGTAAGTTTCGATGGAGGAAAAACTCAAAAAGGCCCCCTTACTAAAGTAAGCGGCGATTTGGGTACAATGGAATCAAATGGTGAAAAATCTATTACTTGGCAGGTTTTTGAGGAAATGGGTAACGAAGAATTAAGTGGAGAACTGGTGTTTGAAGTAAAAACCGACATAAAGCGCAAACCCTTACCTACTCGCACCCTAATAGCCTATTCTTATTCACCCAAAACCCCTGTTGCACTTATGTATGGCAGTGGTAAACGTTTGGCATGGTATGTAAAAGCAAAATCAAATTTGCATTTCGATTCTAAATATGATTATAATGCTGTTAATGGTTCATTGCCCGGCAATAGTATCAATTTAAGTAGCTATAGTGTATCTGTTGATGAAGCTAGTGGTAATAAGATATATTCTACCTTCGATCCTAATACGCTTGAGTCTACTCCTGTTTATCGACAAGATAATAATGGAAACATATATGATTATTATACTAACTCCAAAATAAATACTAACCCATACAATGGATATATAGTTGACAACTACGACAAAAACGGATATTATACTTTTACAGGCAATTCAAAAAGTGTACGATATGCAGCAATGGTTGGAGCATCGTTTGAGGTTATAAGTAATATTTATTTAACTGCCGGAGTCGGCTATGGATTGCGCCAATTAATGTGGGAAATTGAAGAAACAAGTTACGACACAGGCCTCCCGGCCGGAACTTCATGGGTTAAAATTGAAGACAGCTCAGGCAAAGGTCTCGAATGGGAAATAGGAGCAATGTACCGTTATAAGTTCGTAGTAGGAATGGTAAATTTTGCCAAGCTTGGTTCATACAAAGAAACTTCAGTAGGCTTAGGAGTAATGTTCTAAACTAAACCCTTATTCGGAGTGCGCCTATGAGTCTCGCCCCAAATATACTCACTACTCAATACTAAAATATAAATACAATGAAAAAAATAAATATAATGCCATCTCTCAGCATAATAGCAGTAATACTGTTTTCAACTTTTTTAATATCGTGTACTAAAGACCCCGATATTCCACAAGGTGTTAGTACCAATCAACCATTCAATGCTACTGCAATTGATATTAAAATAACTAAAGGAAATGTAAGTTATACTACTGCTGACTTTACAGTATCAGTTAATAATACAGGCGGAAGAAAAATTAACCGATTGGTATTCTGTTATGGACAAGGAGCATCAACACCCGATACTACAGGGTTAGTATATGAACTGGGAAGTGTAAACATTAATTCGCCTAGCAGTATATTTAGTGTTAATATTACCGGTTTGGTTCATAATTCTTCATATAAGTATAAGTTATATGCCGTTTACAACAATTACACATACTCATCTAGTATTGGAACATTCACTACTCTCAACGATACCCGTTTACCATCTTTACTCACAGGTGAAATAGCTTCTTCTATTACTACTAGTAGTGCCTATTTATCGGGAACAATTGTTAAAGTTGGTGATGAATTTTCTACTGTAACTCAGCATGGTCATGTTTGGGCTACTCATAGTGAGCCAACACTTAACGATAGTAAAACAACACTTGGAGCAAGCAAAACCGGCGATTTTTTAAGTACCATAAATAATTTACAATCTGGTACTACATACTATTATAGAGCCTATGCTACTAATGGTTATTCTACAGGTTATGGAGCTGTGTACAGCTTTTATACAAAAGGTGCGCCCGGCATTTCAACAGGCAATGCATTAAGTATTACATATAACAGTGCAAAGGTTCGTTGCAATATTTTAAATAACGGCGGAGCCACTGTTACCCGAATGGGTATATGTTATAGCACATCTCCTAGTCCAACTATTCTTGACAAAGCCGACTCTACATATACATCCCTTACCTATTACGAACCAACACTTTCAAACCTTACCCCCGGAGTAAAATATTATGCTCGTGCTTTCGCACGAAACTCTTATGGAATCAGTTACGGTAATCAGATTGAGTTTACTACATTAAGTGGCAATTTAGCTTCTGTTCAAACTCTAAATGATTTCGTTACCACATCTTATCCCGATTGGGTTACTTGTAAAGGTACTATTTTGTCGAACGGCGGTCAGGAAATAACTTCTGCGGGTTTTGTGTGCAGTACAAAAACTAATCCTACAGTTTCTTCATATAGCAGTATCTGTACCAGTAATGCAACATCAGTTGGCGAATATGATGCAATCTTTAAAGGTTTAACAGCTAATACCACATATTATACCCGTTCCTATGTAACTACATCGGTAGGCACTGCATACGGCGACGAATATACTTTTACAACCAAAGCTGCAACCAAGCCTGTTGTATATACTAATTCAGTTTCATCGTCATATATCAAATATACCGATGCTACTTGTACCGGGAAAATATATAGCACAGGAGGTTATGGCATTACACAATATGGCATATGTTATAGCACAGCTTCTAACCCAACTATAAGTAATTCAATAAAAATTTGCACATCGCCAGTAATAGTTGGCAGCAATTATTCAGTTAATATTACCGGTTTATCCGATAATACAATATATTATTACAGAGCTTATGCAACAAATAGTTTAGGAACCAGCTATGGTAGTAATTATAGTTTTACTACCAAAACAATATCAGCACCCTCTATTGGAACTATATCAGCGGAATATATAGCACATAACTTGGCAAACTTTTTCGTTTCCAATATTTCTAATAATGGCTCACTTATTTCAGAATACGGAATATGTTGGAATACAACAGGCTCACCACTAATTACTGATAATAAAAAAGTTACTCATACAGGCACTTATGAACGAACTAGTTTTTATCCCGAAATTGATGAATTAGATGCTAAAACAACATACTATGCACGAGCATATGTAATTAACAGCAAGGGCATAACGTATAGCAATGTTATTACTTTTACTACACTTGATTCAGCTGCAAAGTAGTTCTTATAACCGATTTGTTGAATTGCAACAATAAACAATATTGACAAAAGTAAGCCTTTGAAAGATGGGGCTTCCTTGACAAAGTGTAAAGCAAGTTTTTTTACAAATAAAGGATATATTTTTTAATAAAACCTCTTAGCAATAAGGGGTTTTTACTTTTCAATAAACGAGAGTAGATATTTAATTTCTTTATCGCTAATGTCAAATTGTTCAGATTTGTCATATATAGCAAGTAAAAATACTTTATTGTCAATAACCTGAACATTAACTAATGCTTTTGTTGTTTTTTTGTCCATTTGTAATTTTACTTTTATATCTAATAATTAGTAAAGCCCCTTAATCGGGGCTTTTGTTTTATATGAGGTTTGCTTTTTTTAGCAGTTCGTTAATTTGTTCTTTGCTAATGTTTTCAAGTTGGCTTTTATCGTAAATATAGGTCAGATAGACTTCTTCATCTGCGGTAACTAAGAAT
>QKGS01000006.1 GCA_003250355.1 Bacteroidota bacterium | reverse complement strand
TGCAGAGATGGGTTTTTGTTTGTCAGATAGTTTTGGAGAAAGTGTAAAGTTTGTGTTTCAGGTAAAGATAGGGGAAGAATTTAAAATTGTTAAAAAAGATATTACCCAAGATGCTTCACGAATGAAACATTAGAGCTGCTGCCGTACGAATCCTTTTGCATGGCATTGAAATCAGCAGTATAAACGGTTTTTAATTATTTAGTAAATAATCCTGCCATATTTTGCCTGGTTATTATTACTTAAGGGAAAGGCTAGGAGAAGACTAGGGAAAATGTACTATATAAAGAAAATGAAAAATTTAAGACTTATAATTTTATTTTCATAACAATACATTTTAAATAAAATCAATTAAGAGCTACTCATTAACAAAGTTACGATAGAAGCTGCCGATTTTTATTCAGTCTGTGTATAAAGGATAATTTTTATGTATTCTTGTAGGAGAGTTAAATAATGAGAATTATGAATGTACAGGCTAAAAAACTTGAATTAGTTCAACTAATATTAAATACGAACAGGCCGACTTTACCGGATAAGATTAGCCAACTATTAAAGCAAGAAAAAGAGGCTGATTGGTGGGATGAAATACCAGAATTGGTGCAAGAATCCATTGAAACTACTTTAGAGCAAGCAGACAGTGGAGAAACAATCCCTCACAATGAAGTTATGACTGAAGTAAGGGCGAAATATGGATTATGAATATGATAATAAACTGGACGCCCATAGCAAAAACCGATTTTAATAAAGTGTTAGAATACCTCAATGAAAATTGGGGAATAAAATAGGTTGAAAATTTTATTAATCAGACAGATGATGTACTTAAAGGAATAGCAAATAATCCTCAAATGTTTATTGAATTTCCAAAGAAAAAGAATGTACATAAAGGATTTATCACAAAACACAATACGCTGTATTCCTTTTAGTTACATATCTAATTAAAAAAATATTCAAAAAAAATCAATTTTGCTATTGCAGTATAAAAAATTAAATCTATTTTTGCAGCATAATTAGCGGGTGTGGCGGAATTGGTAGACGCGCTAGACTTAGGATCTAGTGCCGCAAGGCGTGGGGGTTCGAGTCCCTTCTCCCGCACTAATAGGAAATGACATAATATTAACCGCCTCAGTTTTAACTGAAGGCGGTTTTTTTGAATTAATCAATGTTTAAAAATCGTATCAGATGAACATTACAAGAGAGAACATCGACGAGTTGAATGCCGTACTAAAGGTAAAGATCGAGAAGGATGATTATGCGGAGAAAGTTGAAAAACAACTTAGAGATTACCGTAAAAAAGCAGCGATCAAAGGTTTCCGTCCGGGTAATGCTCCTATGGGCATAATAAAAAAATACTACGGAAAGTCTATTTTAGTTGATGAAGTAAACCGTCTGGTTTCAGAAACATTAACTAAGCATTTGGTCGATGAAAAAGTAAAAGTGCTTGGCGAACCTCTTCCAAGCAAAAATGTTGAATCTGACATTGATTTTGAGAATAAATCGGACTTTGAATTTGCATTCGATATAGCTTTAGAGCCTGAGTATGAATTGAAAATTACTAAGCGCGACAAAGTACCTTTCTATACCATTGCTGTAAGCGACGAAATGGTACAGCAAACTATCGACAGCCATACAGCTCGTAACGGAAAAACAGAAGAGGCCGACGTAGTTATTGAAAAAGATCTTGTAAAAGGAACTTTTACTCAACTCGATGCTGAAGGAAACCCTGTTGAAGATGGTATAGTTACTGAAGATGCTGTTTTTGCAGTAGACAGAGTTGAAGAGGCTTCTATCCGCAACCTTGTATTGGGTTCAAAAAAAGACGACGTTATTGACTTCGACGTAAAAAAAGCATTCGCTAATACAATAGATTTAGCATCGATGCTACGTATAGACCGTGATGTTGCCAATAATTTGGAAGGAAATTTCCGTTTTACTGTTACAAGCATTTCACGCCATATTCCTGCCGAGGTTAATCAGGAACTTTTCGATTCAGTATTTGGCGAAGGCGAAGTAAAAACAATCGATGAATATAAAGCTAAAATTAAACAGGAAATAGCCGATACACTTGTTTATCAGAGCGATTTTCGTTTCTTAATCGATGCTAAAGAAAAATTTGTAAGCAAAGCAGACCTTAAACTACCCGATGAATTTCTGAAAAGATGGCTTGTTGCTGTAAATGAAAACCTTACAGTAGAGCAAATTGACGAAGATTACGACTCAATGAGAGACGATTTAGCATGGCAATTAATTAAAAACAAGCTAATAGAAGAGAACGACCTTAAAGTTAGCGAAGAAGAATTACTTGCTTTTGCAAAACAGTCAACACTTCGCCAATTTCAACAATACGGATTACACTCATTGCCCGACGAACAATTGGAAACTTATGCAAAGCAGATTTTAACCAACGACGATGAGCGTAGAAAAATGTGGGATATGAAGGCCGACGAAAAAGTTGCAGCTTTCCTTAAAGAAAATGTAAAACTCGAAGAAAAAGAGGTAACACCGGAAGAATTTAACCAACTTTTTATAAAAAAGTAGTTAACCAACATTGAAGCAAAAAGTTTTTTATAACTTTAAACAATATTTAATCACCTTATGATTTTATCATGAGGTGATTCTTTTTATAAACTTTTTAAGCTTGTAACAATATGATACCACACGACGAATTCAGAAAGTATGCTACCCGCCATGTCGGAATAAACAGTAACGTATACGACAAATATTCACGAATTAGCAGTAGCTATATAACACCGAATATTATTGAGGAACGCCAGTTAAATGTTGCATCAATGGATGTATTTTCGCGCTTAATGATGGACCGAATTATTTTCCTTGGAGTACCTATCGACGACGATGTAGCCAATATTATACAGGCTCAGTTGCTTTTTCTTGAATCAGCAGACCGCGACAAAGATATTTCAATATATTTTAACACTCCGGGAGGTTCAGTATATGCCGGATTGGGTATATATGACACCATGCAGTTCATAAACCCCGAAGTACATACCATTTGTACAGGTATGGCAGCATCAATGGGAGCAGTGCTTTTAACAGCCGGAGCAAAAGGGAAACGCTCAGCGTTACCTCATTCACGTGTTATGATTCATCAGCCTTTAGGCGGTGCGCAAGGGCAAGCCTCCGATATTGAGATAACTGCACGCGAAATAAAGAAACTAAAAAATGAACTTTACGAAATTATAGCCAAGCATTCGGGGCAACCATTCGATAAAATCGAAGCCGATTCTGACCGCGACTATTGGATGACCGCAGCAGAAGCCAAAGAATATGGTATGATTGATGAAGTTCTGCAACGAAAATCAGAATAATAATTCATAAATACCTGCTCCTAAGGCAGGTATTTATTTTATAAACCAACCTTTTATTAACAGTATTCATCTATTATAAAACCTTTTGGGTAAATGCTCGTTTAATGTAAAAGAATGATAAATATTTAGAATGGAAAAGTGTTCGTTTTGTGGAAGAGTTAAAAAAGATGTAAATCTTTTAATAGCAGGGGTATCGGGGCATATTTGCGACAGTTGCATTACTCAGGCTTACGAAATAGTTGAGGAAGAGGCTCGTTCAGGTTCTTCATCGTTCAATACAGGCAATCTTAATCTTTTAAAACCTAAAGAGATAAAAGAATTTCTTGACGACTATGTAATAGGTCAGGATGAAGCAAAAAAGTACCTTTCGGTTGCAGTTTATAATCATTACAAAAGGCTAAATCAACGTGTCGATAAAGACGACGTTGAGATAGAAAAATCGAATATTATACTTGTAGGACAAACCGGTACCGGTAAAACTCTTTTGGCAAAAACAATTGCCAAAATGCTTCATGTACCTTTTACTATTGTTGATGCTACAGTGCTTACTGAAGCCGGATACGTTGGTGAAGATATTGAGAGCATTCTTACCAGACTGCTTCAGGCTGCCGACTACGATGTACAGGCTGCCGAACGCGGAATTGTATTTATTGACGAAATAGATAAAATAGCTCGCAAAGGCGACAACCCATCTATTACCCGCGATGTGTCGGGCGAAGGGGTTCAACAGGGATTATTAAAGCTTCTTGAAGGTTCAATTGTGAATGTACCGCCACAGGGAGGCCGTAAACACCCCGACCAAAAAATGATACCGGTCAATACCAAAGATATTCTATTTGTATGCGGAGGTGCTTTCGATGGTATTGAACGCAAAATATCGCAACGCTTGAATACTCAGGTGGTTGGCTTTGCTGAATCAAGAAAAGCAGAACATATTGACCGAAATAACTTCTTACAATACATTGTACCTCAAGACTTAAAGAGCTTTGGTCTGATTCCTGAAATAATTGGGCGTTTGCCGGTTCTTACATATTTAAATCCTCTCGACAGAATTGCCTTACGCAATATTTTAACAGAACCTAAAAATTCTATTATTAAGCAGTATGTAAAACTTTTCGATATTGATGGAATAAAGCTTTCATTCGACGAGGAGGCTTACGAATATATTGTTGATAAAGCTGTTGAGTTTAAGCTTGGTGCGCGTGGATTACGTTCTATTTGCGAACTTATAATAAACGATGCCATGTTTGAACTTCCATCGCAGGATATTAAAGAATTTACTGTAACAAAGAAATTTGCAGTAGAGAAACTTGACAAATCGAATTTGCACAGGCTAAAAGTTGCATAAAACGGTATTGAATAACATAATGGGGTGTCATAAAAATACACCCCTTTTTAATCTTCGTCTCTAATAGTAAGGTGAACCATTTCTATTTTAGTGTCGGTTGCTTTTAATACTTTAAAAATAAAGCTGTCGAATTTTATAATATCGCCTGTTTTAGGGATAGAGCCATATTCTGATAACAATAAGCCGGCAAGAGTTTCATAATCGTCCGAAACAGGGAGATCTAAATTATATTTTTCATTTATATCGTCGATCTCGTGGCGAGCCGCAAAACGATACTCATGGTCATTTATTTTTTCTTCGTGCAGGGTTTGCTTATCATGCTCATCCTGAATATCGCCAATTATCTCTTCTATAATATCTTCCATAGTAACTACACCCGATGTTCCTCCAAATTCATCAACTACAAGAGCCATACTTTTACGCTGTAACAAAAACATGGCAAGTAACTTATTGGCCGGCATAGTTTGTGGCACTATTGGCAGTTTACGTATCATCGACTTAATAGAGCTAGGTTTTTGAAATAGTTCTATCAAATGAGCGTATCCTATTATATTGTCGATAGTATCTTCATATACAAGAACCTTTGAATGACCGGTAACAATAAATTTTTGTTTTAGGTTTTCTACCGGTTCATCGACCGAAATGGCAGTTAGTTCTGTTCGAGGCACTACACATTCACGTAGTTTTATATTTGAAAAATCGAGTGCATTTTGAAATATACGTACATCATTTATAACATCTTCGTCTTCATTGTCATCACCTTTCGATTCACTTACTAAATTATCGAGGTCAGTTTTACCAAATGAAATTTTACTTTTATCGTCAATTTTTACCCTAAAAAATATCCGTATTACAACTTTCGATAAATGCATTGTAAACATGGCTACCGGATATAGTAACAAGTAAAAAACATAAATCGGTAATGCAAAAACCTTAAGTGTTTGATTTGGATTAATTCGGAATAATGCTTTTGGAAGAAACTCAGCCAGTATAAGTATTAAAAATGTTGACAGTACTGTTTGAATTAATATTACTATGCTATCGTGCGAAAAGTATACCCTAATACCCGGCTCTAAAATTTTAGCCATAATAATACCATATACAACAAGAGCTATATTATTGCCTATAAGCATAGTAGCTATATACTGCGAGTCATTGTGTGCCAACCGTTTAATAATACGGGCATTAAATGTATTGCTTTTTTTGTCAAGCTCCAGCATTAACCTATTTGCAGAAACAAAGGCTATTTCCATTCCGGAAAAAAAAGCCGACAATATAAGAGTAAGTAATATAATGAGTGTATCGTTCATGTAGGGCTAAAATAATAAAAAATAGATATATCTTAACTTAGCTTCTTTAACTGCTTGTAGCGAGAGTTAAAAAAAAACAATGCAACAATTGTAAACCCGTAAAAAGGAGCGGAGGGTTTAAAGCCGTTATTAATATTTTCTCTAATGGCAATAAATACACATACAAGAGCTATTGCAAGCCATAAATATGTCAATATTTGCTTTAACGATTTACTTACTTTATTCATTTGTTTCAATATTAAATACTCCTCTACCTTTCTTAATTTCCCATTTATTGAATTCCTGATCCGACACAAACCCGTCGCCATAAAGCACACCTTCGTCGGTAGTGATTTTTACAAACTCATTGCTTGAAATAGTGGCTTTCTCCCTGTTCCAGATAAGATATTCGGTATTAAGTTTTTCTCCCTTTTTATTAAGTGCTTCTACATCTTTACGGGCTTCCCATATGCCTTCGGTTTCATAATAAATAGAATAATTTGCTCTTATTGATGAAGTTACAACACCATCGTTGTCGTAAAAGAACATTTTCACCCCTTCGGGAAATTCAAGTTCAACCTTATCTTTATCTTTTATAAAGCGTTTAAGCAAAGGGGCTTCCATTCTGGCTTTATATTCGCCATGGGTAGAGTATGTTAATTCTACATTTACCGCTGTTAGAATTGCTTGTTCTTCATTGGTCGATAATTCTATAACCTCTTTTATATCGTTTTCGCACGAAGCCAAAACGATAAAAACCCCAATAAATATTGAGGTTTTTATATAATTATTTAATCTGTTCAGACTATACATTCAAATATAAGAATTGATTAGAAACGAACTTTAGTTGTTTCTCCAATCCACCCTCCAACTGTATAAGAGTCACCCTCTTTTGAACCAACAGCCATAAACCACTCTTCGAAGTTAGGGTAATATTTGCTGTAAGTAGAAATATACTGTTGCGCTTGTTCTGCAACCGATTCGTCAATCGATTTTGCTTTGTAAAACTTATCGACAGCAACCCAGTACACCGCACTGTGCTCAACAGGTTCTTTTCCTATGCCTTTTGATTGAGCATAAGCTAGTCCTATTTGAATATAAGGGCGACCATCGTTAGGGTTTAGCTCTAGCGATTTGTTAGCAAGCTCGCGTACTTTAGAGTATTTTTGTTGAGAGTATGCTAATGTACTCCACTCAAAATAGTAAAGAGCATTTGTAGGAGCATCTTGTTGTAGCTTTGTAGCTTCGGCATAATATTTATCGGCTTTATCGAACTCCTGAGTTTTTAGGAATAAACGGGCAAGATTATGAGCAGCCTCAGCACTAGGCTCAAGTTTGTATTGTTGCTCTGCTGCCTTAGCAAAGAAAGGATCATCGGCACACTCTGTTTTATTAAGAATATTAGTTACATTCTTAATCCAATCAATATTTTGTGCATTTTCTGCAAATTTGGGTTTAAAAATTGCAACAAGGGCATCGCAATTTGCCGCACCACTTTCTGAGAAAAGTGCCTCAACGTTACCTACTACTGTGCCAATTGTTGCAAGCTCTTCTTTCCCTTCTTCTATTTTTTTAGAATTACCCGATGCAACTAAACTTTCGTTGTATTTTTTAATTTTTTCAATATGATTGGTTGCAAAAGTATATGCATTAATTACACCGTCGGGACCAATTTGCTCAGCTCTGTACATATCAACTACAGTTTGCATATATACCGAAATAAGTGCCGACTTACCATCTTTGCCCGAAAGTTCAATTGCTTTCTTTAAATAGCCATTAGCTGTTTGTGCAGCATCCTTACCTTTATATGAATACAGGTCGGCACCTTTGTAACCCAGAACTACATCTTCTTGCTTATAATATTTTATTCGCTGGTCATATATCATCATCAATGAATCTATAAGTGCATTCTGAGCTGCTGCATCTTTTTCGCGGGCAATTAAGTTTTTATATATAGTTGCTCCATGTATATAAGTATTTTTACTCGCTTCAGGACAGTTGTCGTATACTGAACGCCATGGGCCTAATGCATCGTTAAAGTTCTGTTGCTTATAAAACTCCTTGTAAAGCGACATATTGGTTATACACTGCATACGTGCTGCACTGTCTACTCCGTATTTTGGATTTTCGTGTGGTTTTACATTTTGTGCAAACATGCTCCCCGTTGCAAGTACTGCAAATAATAAAATTGTGATTTTCTTAGCTGTTGATTTCATCCGCCTAAAATTTTAATTTTTAAAATAGTATCCGGTTATACCGGTGAACCAACATTTTGTAAATATTTTCTAATCCTTTGAATCAGAAAATATTTAATCATGCAGTTTCATTATACTTGTATTATGTTTCTAATTCTATGTTTATTAATAAAAAAGCATTTGCATATTTCCTAATTAGGGAATATGCAAATACTGTGCCTATTTAAATTTTTGTTTGAAAAACCAAAGGTCTGACAAAGATAAGTTTAAACTTAAAATACCATAAGATTCTTGCAATAAATTTTGATCGGCAGTTCCTCTTTTTCCAAATTCTCCACTTACGTTAAATGTGGTTTTCGTTCCTCGCATTGGGAAGCCTAATCCAAAAGTAACACCGTAGCTGTTTATTCTTTGACCGCTAAACTCAAGATGTGAATTGTTATATTTTCCACCTGCTCTGTATCGTATGTGTTTCCAATATCTGTTAAGGCTTTTACTGTCGGGAATAAATTCAATACCGGCACTATACTTTGTTGAGTTATACTTAAACGGATCTATTCCATTTCCATTAAGTTCAGTCCATTGTTGTATTCCAAAATCGGCTCCGGCTGTTAGTTTATCTTTTATATTATAAGTTAAACCAAATGTAAATGATGAAGGGTAAGTGATAGTAGCTTTCTGATCGGGCTTAAATATTAATGTATCTACAACTCTGTTATTTCCCTGAACATCGCTAAGATCATATTCTATACCTTGTGTATATACTGTCGACAAGGTAGTTATGGCATAAGTACTTTGAGTCCCGTTTAGTTTCATTTTATTCTCATAAACAGCTCCGAATACAAGGTGTTTCTTATCATTTAACGGAAGTTTATATTGCAAACCATAGCGAAATAAAAAGTCGGCCAAGTATAGTTTATCTTCAAATTTTGAATTTGTAAGGAATGTTGCATCAAAGTCGACAAGGTTTATTCGGTCAATGTTTCCGAATGCAACTGAAGCTTCGATGCCGGCTGTTAGGTTTTCAATAATTCGAAAAGAGTTTGTTAGGTAAAACTTCGATAAGCCTCCTTTTCCATAATAGTATTGTGTGTAATAAGAACCTCCCTGCGGCTCACCTCTTTCAGAAGCAGTATAATCGAGGCGGGTAAGCGGCGATAAACCGAATCCAAGACCCCAGTATTCTTTAATTTTAAAGCCTATGGCAAAATAGTCGATGCGAGTGCCTGTTTTTTTTGTACTTGTTGCTGCCGATGATAAATTATTGTATCCTCCGCTTAATCCGAATTGGTATATTACCGATAAGCTGTCGAGATCAACTATGGTTGAAGGGTTAACACTATTCAAATAGAACGATGAACTTAATCCTGCCCCGATACCACCCATTGCAGTTGCATTGCCATACGATGTATTTACAACATCGCCAAGCCCAACTATTGAGTATGGTGATCCAACCTGTGAATGCAGGTTAATTAAAGTAAAGAAAAGTATTAAAAAGCTTAGTGATTTATTTTTTCTTAATATCATTATAATTCAATATTACATTGAGCCCAAGCGGCACCAGAAATAATTCCGCAAATATGGGATATTTTATTTTGTTATCAAATAAATAGGAGTATCCTCCCGATAGTACAACGTTCAAATTTTTATACTGAGTGTTATAACGCAATATATATTCATTTATTTCAAACAGAATACCATTTTGTACTCCCAGTGAAATGGCATCATGTGTATTTTTGCCAGCAAGAGCATTGCTAACATGGTGAGGTTCAATTAATGGAAGCTTTCCGGTAAACTCATACAGAGCACGGTATCGGGTTTCAGGACCGGGTGATATAATACCTCCACAGTATTCGCCTTCTGAGGAAACAAAGTCAATTGTTATAGCTGTTCCTATATCTATTACAAGTATATTGCTTTCGGGAAATAAACTCCATGCACCTACTGCCGCAGCAATTCTGTCTTTACCAAGTGTTTGGGGAGTATCGTATAGTATTTTCAGTGGAGTGTTTATTGTATTGTCAAGTTCTGTTGGTCGAATATTGTTTTGCAATAGGAGTTCCCTGAATTGTTCTGCTTCGCCTCTGGTATCGGAAAATATACATTTTTCAATAGGATATTTTTCAGTTATTGAACTGAGCCGGCTGCTTGAAAAAGAGGTATGAAATTCACTTAAAACCAATTTGTTGTTTTCAAAAACACAAATTTTGTATTGTGTATTTCCAATATCGGCTATAAGGTTCATAGTGTTTGTATCATTCTTCCAGAAGCAATATTATTGAAAAACAGTATTCGGAACATTATAAAATTTACTCCGCCAACTAATTCCATATAATATACATTTTTACCTTCTCCTTTTGTCCAAAAACGTTCAATCCGTTTTTTTCCATATTCTATAGCTTCCAGTTCGGTTAACCATTCACGGTGTTTATCGTCGGTTCCGAATGCTTCATATAGTTTGTTTAAGAAATTTTGAAAGGTTTCAATTTTCACCTCGGATGTTTTACATGGAAGTACAACATTAATATGGCTCCGCCCTTCGAAACTGTGTTTATGTGTAAATACTCTGAATGTTACTTTACTAAACATATTGAACTCAATCCAAGGCAATATTTTTTCATAATCGACCCAAATAGTATCGGCAGTATCGTCGCTGTAAACAACATCGAAATTATCTTCGGCGAAAAAGGTTGTAAGGTCGTATGTAAAAAGTTCAACAACACTCTTTGGTATACGCCTTGTTGCTATGTGCGACATTTTAAAATATGCTTATGAGTTTATATTTAAATACCCTTTTGAAAGGAATTGCAAAATTAATAAAAATAATTAACTACTCGCTAAGCCTTTGCAGATAGTGTATAGCTTTATCGACACTTTTTACCCCTTTGAATGTAATAGTAAGTTTGTTGTTTTTTTCCTGCATACTGCAAATATTGGCAAACTTTTGTACATTCATAAGTATAGTCTGAAACATAGTTGATTGATAATATAGCGAATCGCTATTGGAGATAAACCAAATGTTCATACAACCGTTTTTAAGGAATATTTTCTCAAAACCAAGTTCAAGTGCAAGCCATCGCAAACGCACTACATTCATTAATTGTTCGGTTTGTTCAGGTATTTCACCAAAGCGGTCGGTTAGCTGTTTTGAGAACTCTTCAAGTTCAGCTTCATTGTCGATAGAATCGAGTTTACGGTATAAGTTTATTCGTTCGGCTACATTAGATATATAATCTTCGGGAAACAAAAGCTCCATATCGGTATCGATATTGCAATCACTAACATAACGTACTTTTCCTTCTTTTGTTTTTTCAGGTTCTTCATTGGCATTGTCGTCGGCAAATTCTGGTGTTTGTTTCAATTCTAAAATAGCCTCGTCGAGTATTTTTTGGAATGCTTCAAAGCCTATGTCGCCAATAAACCCACTTTGTTCGCCGCCAAGAAGGTTTCCTGCTCCGCGAATATCGAGGTCTTGTAATGCAATGTTAAAGCCACTTCCCAGGTCTGAGAAATCTTCAATAGCCTTAAGTCTACGCCTAGCTTCACTTGTGAGCGATGTAGGCGGAGGTGCTAACAAATAACAGAATGCCTTTTTATTGGAGCGTCCTACCCTGCCGCGCAACTGGTGTAAGTCGCTAAGGCCGTAGTTTTGTGCCTGGTTTATAATAATAGTATTGGCATTAGGAATATCGAGACCTGACTCAATTATAGTGGTTGCTACTAAAACATCATATTTGCCTTCAATATAGTCGAGCATTATTTGTTCCAGTTGTTTACCTTCCATTTGCCCGTGAGCGAAAATAACACGTGCCTGTGGGCATAGTTTTCTGATTAAATTCGATACTTCTTCAATATTCTGAACACGGTTATGTATAAAAAATACCTGTCCGTTTCTTTCCAATTCGTATGTTATGGCTTCTTGAATAATAAGTTCATTGAATGGATGAACCTCGGTAAGAATAGGTTGACGATTAGGTGGCGGAGTGTTCATGATAGATAAATCGCGAGCACCCATAAGCGAAAACTGCAAAGTACGCGGAATAGGAGTTGCAGTGAGTGTGAGGGTGTCGACATTAACCTTGAGTTGCTTTAGTTTTTCTTTTACCGTAACACCAAACTTTTGTTCTTCGTCGATAATTAAAAGCCCGAGGTCTTTGAAGTTCATTCTCTGACTTACCAGTTTATGTGTACCCACAATTATATCGAGTGAACCATCTTTAAGTTTTTTCTTTATTTCACTTTGTTCTTTTGCTGTTCGTAATCGACTCAGGTAATCGATATTACATGGCAGGTCTTCTAAACGCTTGCTAAAAGTTTTGTAATGTTGCAATGCCAGTATTGTTGTAGGAACAAGTACGGCAACTTGTTTGTTGTCGCACACTGCTTTAAAAGCGGCACGTATTGCCACTTCGGTTTTTCCAAATCCTACATCGCCACACACAAGACGATCCATAGGGATATCGCTCTCCATGTCGGCTTTTACAGCTTTTGTAGCTTTGCTTTGGTCAGGTGTGTCTTGATAAATGAATGAAGCTTCAAGTTCGCGATTTAAATATGAATCGGGAGAGAACGCAAAACCATGCTGTTGCTTACGTTGAGCATATAATTTGATAAGGTCTTTGGCAATATCTTTAACCTTGCTTTTGGTTTTGTTCTTTAAATTTTGCCAAACCGGAGAGCCTAATTTGTGAATATTAGGAACTTCGGCATCTTTTCCTTTATATTTTGAAATACGGTGTAGTGAATGAATGGAGACAAAAAGAATATCGTCGTCGCGATAAATAAGCTTGATGGTTTCCTGCATTTTACCGTTAAGATTAACTCTTTGAAGTCCTCCGAACTTTCCTACGCCATGGTCGATATGAACAACATAATCGCCATGATGAAGGTTGGTTAACTCAGCCAAAGTAATAGATTCGCGCTTGGTAAATCCCGATTTAATACTGAATTTATGGTAACGTTCAAATATCTGATGGTCGGTAAAGCAGGTTATTTTTAAGTCGTTGTCGATGAACCCATTTTTAAGGGTACTGCTTACGGGTATAAATTCGGCTTTCAATTCCCTGTCGTGATATATAGCCTGTAACCGCTCTGTTTGTTCTTCGCTATCGGAAAGTATATAGTTAGTGTATCCTTTTGCTGAGTATTCGTTCCATGTTTTGGCAAGCAGATTAAAGTTTTTTCTAATAGCAGGCTGCATTGACATATCGAAGTTAATGGCAGTAGCTGTATTTTTGCTTACCCCCTTTTCAAATCCTATTAGTTTACGCTCTTGCATTGCATTTTGCACTTGTTCACCGGTAATTGCAATAGTATTTAATTCATGTTTTATCTCTTTGCCACGGGTAATTAGAGCATTTTGAAGTATTTCATTGATTCGAGTTACAATAAAGTCGAAGTCGGCAAACCAATATACTGTGTCGTTATTGAAAAAGTCCCAAACAGGTATTTTGGTGTCGGGGTTAATTTTTTGCTGAACATTTGGGACTATTGATATTGACTCAGGCGACGATTTTGTAAGTTGATTTTCAATATCAAATACTCGAATGCTATCTATTTCATCGCCAAAAAAATCGATTCGGTAAGGTTCTTCGGCCGAGAATGAAAAAACATCGACCAAACTGCCGCGAACTGCATATTGTCCGGGTTCATGTACAAAATCGACACGTTCAAATGAGTATTCGGTTAATACCTCTACCAGAAAATTTCGCGACAAGGAATCGCCTTTTCTTATTTGAAAGGTATTTGACTTTAGTTCGGCTGCCGATACAACTTTTTCAATAAAACTTTCGGGGTATGTAATAAAAGCAAACGGCTTATTTGAATTTGAAATTCGCCCAAGAATATCGGTACGTATAAGGATATTGCCGTTGTCGACTTTTCCATACTGTATAGAACGTTGGTAAATTGAAGGGAAAAACTCGGCTTCAAAGCCATCGGCAAGTTTTTGCAAATCATTATAAAAATATGCCGCTTCCTCTTTCTCATTGAAAACGAAAACCTGGTGTTTACCTGTTTCTTTAAGTATTTTAGCTGCCACAAAAGCTAAGCCTCCCCCTTTTAGTCCATTTATGTTAAGTGGTGATGCATCTGAATTAATTAATGAGGCAAGTAATACAACCGATGGATGTGCACTATATAAGTCGGATATTGATTTTATTTGCATTCTGAAAATTTTGCGCTAAGATAATAAAGATTATAAGCACATTATAGAATCATTCCTACTAACATTAGTTCGATATAAGAAATATTGGATTCTACTGATTATTTATAATTTACACCCTAATGTGTGTTTTTAGTATCAAGTATTAAGTACAAAGTATCAAGTAAGACAACTACACAAGTCTTGACACTTGATACTATGTACCTGATACTAAAAGTGGTGATTGTAAATTTTAGAATATCAATACATTGAGCAATTCCTTACATCGAACTCACGTTACTACAATATAATATATATATTCGCCGTACGTTATAAATTGAAATTATAGAAATGCATTATCGTTTAATTATATTCCTATTATTAATAGTTCCGTTGGTGACAAAAGCACAAAAAAATCAGGAACTTAATGGTTTTATAATAAATGCTATTACTCAAAGTGCAGTTGGCAATGTTACCATAAAAAACACTAGTTCAAACAAAGGGACAACATCAGATAATAACGGATATTTTACCATAAGCTATACAACAGGTGATACATTGGAATTTAGTTCAATGGGCTATTCTGCAAGAGCTATAAGTGATATTGAAAGTATAACAACTGCTCCTAATACTTTAACTGTTGAATTGTCGCCCAAAAGCTACACCATAGAGCAGGTTGATGTTGATGAATTTGTTACCAAGGAAGAGGATTTTAGAAGTAATATTTATCAGGAAGAACCGGGAATTGGGGAAGCATTGTTTAGTCCTACAACGTATTTATATTATAAAACCAGCAAAAAAGAGAAACAGAAGCGTAAAATGCGTGAAGCTTTTGTTTATGACCAGCAAATGGCGCATATTTATAAAATATATAATATAGAACTTGTAAAAGAATTTAGCGGGTTAAATGGCGATGAATTATTAAAGTGTTTTGAGTATTGTAACGCAAATATCCAACTACAACCTAATGATAATGAAGCTAGTATAAACGGAAAATTGATAGAGGTTTTATCGGAGTATTTTAAGGGAAATAAAAAATAAAAAATGATATATAACCTCAGAGGTAACGAGAGATTAATCTCTGTTACCTCTGAGTATTTATTGTTGTTATTTACAATTACATCATTTTTGAAATAGCTTCTAAGCAAGCTTCAACACTAGCTATTACAATGTTTGTGTTGCTTGCAAAACCTGAGTAAACTGAATCTTTGTCTTTTACCTGAACGTGAACTTTACCAACATCATTGCTTCCGCGGGTAACTGCTTGTACAAAGAATTCTTCTAAATGAAGTTCTTTTTTTACCACTTTTTTAATTCCATTAAATGCGGCATCGACAGGGCCGTTTCCTGAAACTGTTTCGGTAAATAATTCGCCACCAATATTAAGACGAATAGTAGCCATTGTTTCTTCGGCAGTTCCGGTAGCAATATTTAAATAGTCGAGTTTAATGGTTTTTGATGATACAGAAGTATCGCCCATTAAAACTCTAAGGTCGGTATCGTTAATTTCTTTCTTTTTGTCGGCAAGGTCAAGAAAATTGCTGTATATGTCATCTAATTTATCGCCCGGATTATATCCTAGTAATTCAAGGCGATGTTTAAGAGCTGCGCGACCGCTTCGGGCAGTAAGGATTATTTCCGATTCATTAACACCAACATCTTTAGGGTCAATTATTTCGTAGTTTTCACGATGCTTAATAACACCATCTTGATGTATACCTGAAGAGTGAGCGAAAGCATTTCGACCAACTATAGCCTTATTTGCCTGAACAGGCATACTCATAAGCGATGAAACAAGTTTACTAACACCCATTATTTTAGTAGTGTCGATAGATGTTTCAAGGCCAAGGTCTTTGTGGCTTTTTAGTGTCATTACCACTTCTTCGAGCGAAGTGTTCCCGGCTCTTTCTCCTATTCCGTTAATAGTAACCTCAGCCTGACGTGCGCCATTAATAATACCTGATATAGAGTTGGCAGTTGCCATTCCAAGGTCGTTGTGACAGTGGGTGGCAAGTATTGCTTTGTCCATATTTGAAACATTGTTTATAAGGTATTTTATTTTCTCGCCAAACATTTGCGGAAGACAATAACCGGTTGTATCCGGAATGTTTACAACAGTAGCACCGGCACCAATTACAGCCTCGGTTACTCTTGCAAGGAATTCATTTTCAGAGCGGCCTGCATCTTCGGCGTAGAACTCTACATCGTCAACAAATCGGCGAGCATATTTTACTGCTTCTACAGCTCTTCGAATTATCTCTTCTTCGGTAGTTTTAAGTTTAAATTTTATGTGGTAAGGCGATGTTCCAATTCCTGTGTGAATACGCCCTCTTTTTGCATATTTAAGTGCTTCGCCGGCAACTTCAATATCTTTTTTTACAGCACGTGTAAGTGCACAAATAGTTGGGTTGCTTACTGCTTTTGATATTTCAACAACTGAGTTAAAATCGCCGGGGCTTGAAATAGGGAAACCTGCTTCTATAATATCAACTCCTAATTCTTCAAGAGCGCGGGCAACTTCAATTTTTTCTGAAGTATTTAACTGACAGCCCGGAACCTGCTCTCCATCTCTCAAAGTAGTATCAAAAATATAAACTTTATTTGTTGACATATTTTTTGTTTTTCTATTTAAAATTAAAGTCTCCAAAAGTATTATCTATGGCTATTTGAAAAAAAACAATAAATTTGCATCTTACGTTAGTCAATATTTATATTTTTAAATATTGCAATTATTATTCATTTGAATATCAGTACTTTTTGTTAATATATCAATACAATGGCCAGGCAACAAAACGATCATTTATTTAAGTTAATTAAATCACTGACAAAAGCAGAAAAACGCAACTTCAAACTCTATGCAAACCGTATTGGTACAGGAGAAGATATAAAGTTTATATCGCTATTTGATGCAATAGATAAGCAAAAGGAATATGACGAAACTGATATTTTAAAGAAGAATAAGGATATAAAGCCATCGCAATTGGCAAACCTTAAAGCAAATTTGAATAAAAATTTGTTGGTTAGCTTACAGCTTTCTGCTCAAAAATACGATGCTGAAATTTCATTACGGCAACAGATTGATTTTGCTAAAATATTATATAACAAAGCATTATACAGGCAGAGTATAACAATTCTTCAAAAGGCCAAGCTGCAAGCAAAGAAAATGAATAAGCAGGTTCTTTACTATGAAATGTTGGAGTTTGAAAAAATGATTGAGGCTCAGTATGTAACCCGAAGTATGGATAATCGTGCAGAGCAGCTGGTTGAAGAGGCTAATAGTTTGAGAGAGTCAATTAATATTAGAGGAGTGCTATCAAACCTTACGCTGGAACTGTATGGTTTTTATCTAAAAAATGGGCATATACGTAACGAAGATGATAAACAACGAATAACAGAGTTCTTTAATAACAGTTTGCCAGAAATAGATGAGAACGAACTGGGGTTTTACGATAAGTTTCATTTATACTGCTCTTATGTTTGGTATAATCATATACTTCAAGATTTTGTAATGGTATATCGTTATTCGTTGAAGTGGGTTGAAATGTTTAGGCAAACTCCTGAGGCTATTGAAAATCAGACTGATTTATATGTTAAAGGGTTAGATCATTTATTAGACGGACTTAATTTTACAGGAAACTATGATAGATTTGGAATAGTATTAAAAGAGTTGGGCGAATTGCGTTACAGTAAGCGAATACCACTTACTAAAAACGAAGAAATACTAACCTATGAATACTACTATGCTCATTCAATAAATAAATATTATCAGGAGGGGAGGTTTTCTGATGGTTTATCGCTTATTCCGGAAATAGTTGAGTTTATTGATGATAATATTATTTATCTGGATAACCATATAGTACTAATATTTTATTACAAAATAGCCTGCTTGTATTTTGGAGCGGCAGAAAATAAGAATGCTGTTAAATATTTGAATATGGTTATAAATTTCAGAGATGAATCGTTGCGTTCCGATATTCAGTGTTTTGCAAGGATATTGAATTTGATAAGTCATTTTGAAATGGAGAATTACGATTTGGTTGAGTATTTGGTTAAATCAACATATCGGTTTCTGGCAAAAATGGAAGACTTACATCAGGTTCAGAAAGAGATACTCATGTTTTTGCGCCGTTTGCCACAAATACCTCAGAGTAATTTGGTGAGTGAATTTGAGAATTTACTTACTACTTTCAAGCGGCTTAGAAAAGACCCATATGAGAAACGTCCATTTTTATATCTCGATATTATTTCATGGTTGGAGAGTAAAATAGAAGGGGTTCCGGTACAGTATATTATTCGAAGAAAATTTTTAGAAATGAAATAAAAAAAAGGAGTGCAAATATGCACTCCCTTTTTAAAATTGTCAAGATACAATTAATAGAATTTATATCTGTAGTCTTTAATATCTTTAGCTTCTTTTATAGCATCGTATAGCTGATATGCTACTTTTCGTTGAAGCACCATATTCAAGGTTTCTTTCTCTGAATTACCGTTTATGTTTTCCGGTGCTTCTGAAATGTTATTTACTTTAATAACAAATACCCCAGTGTTTCCTTTAACCGGTTCTGAAATTTTATTTTCAGCCATATTAAGAGCATATCCTTGTACCTGAGGTTCTGAGCCAAGTGCAGGAACAGAGTATGCAGTTAATGATACACCTTCGGCCGACATAACTGATGTATTCATTTTTTCGGCAATTTGTTGAAGAGTACTCGAATTAGATGAAGCTTCTTTTAGTTTCTCGGCAAGCATATCTGCTTTCTTCTCAGCTCTTACCTTGCGCTCTACTATATTTCGAACCGATGCAAGCGGGGTAGTACCTTCTTCTATTACATTTGACACTGATGCAATTATATAATTGTCGTCAAGTTCAAATATTTCCGAAACACTTTTGTTTTCAGCTTCAAACGCCCATTTAACTATTTGGCGTGAGTTTTCAATGCCTGATAAATTTTTGTCGTTTCGTTTAAGTGTAGCGTAGCGTATAGTTAAGTTGTCTTTTTCAGCATTGATTTTAAAATCATCGTTTGTTCTGTTTGTACCGCCAAATTTGCTGGCTTCAGCATAAATATTCTGAAATGTTTTTTGGCTAGGTTCAACTTTACGAGCAATTGTAGCAACTTTCACTTTTTTCGATTTAGAAGCTTGCCCTGTAACTTCAACAATATGTACTCCGAATTGTGATTCAACAATAGTTAGGTCTCCTTTTTTTCCCAAGAAACAAGCATCGTTGAAAGGTTTAACCATCATACCTTCTTTAAACCAGCCTAAGTCGCCACCGCCATTTGCTGTTGCATCTTGCGAGTTTTCTTTTGCAAGTTCTGCAAAATCGGCACCATTTTTTAATAAATTCAATAAACTGTCAGCTGTTGATTTAGCAATTGCATATGGCATACTCTCTGAACGCAATAATATATGACGAGCTTTTGCCGAATCGGGTACAAAATCGAATTCAACGGCTTTCGATATTTTAAAATAATCGCCATCGCGGTAGGGGCCAACTACTGTGCCTGCTTCGCTTTCGTACAGCGACATTATGTTTACGTTTAATTCATCAACACCGTAGAATTTGTCTCTGTAAGGTATATCTGAATTTAAATTTACATATTGTTCCGAATTCTCTACTGATGAAAATTCATCTTTAAGGTCGGCAACTAACTCTTCTGTCCCTTTTATGTCATCTTGCGATGGGAATATTGGGTATGAAAGATAAATTATTTCACGTGCCTCTTCTTGTTGAAATTCATCTTCATGCTCGCTATAGTAATCGTCTATTTCGCTTTGGCTTACCGTAATAGCTGAGTCGCTAATTGAAACAAAAGGCGCTTTTACGTATTCAAAATCAACTTGCTTAAGTTTATTTTTTGCTTCATTTTTTGCATGAACTGAGGTAACATACATACCCTTTGCAATAAGAGTGTTGTATTTAGTAATTTTCTTTTGGGCAACAAGAGCATTTTCAAATGCTGTCCAAGAGCTTTTTGCCTGACCGCTGGGATCTAGTTCCATTTCTTTAAGGAATCGCACTACTAATGAGCGATCAAATAGTCCGGTTTGTTGGTTTTTAAATATTGGTATTTGAAGAACCTGTGGGTCTATATTGTTACCCTGTACCATGTCGAATAATTCTGAACCGGACACTCCAATACTTAACTCTTCATACTCACTTGTCATTATATACTCGTTAAGTAATTGCTCCCATGTTTGTTCACGTAAACGGTCAATAGTAGCTTCGTCTAACGCTGAAGTGCCAGTATTCTTTTTATGCGACTCTATGGTTTGATCAACCATTGCCTGATATTCCATTATTGAAACCGACTCACCATTTATTTCGGCTACCTGTTGTCTCGACTTATTCATAATAGAATCGCCCGAGCGAAGTAAATCACCTAAAATGAAAGCTAAAAGAGCAAAGCCAATAAATATTGAAACAAATAATCCGGCGTTGTTTCTTATCTTCTGTAATGTTGCCATATCCGTATAAAATATATTTTAATTATGTACTTATTTTTTTCAGGCTACGAATATATTAATTTTTGTATAATATTTGATTGTTTGAATAACTTAATGCAAAAAAGTAAACAGTAAGCTTTAATAACTGAATAGTAAAACCATTTTACTCAATAAAAATAATCAACCAAAACATAGCAAATTTTGTATAGATAATTCAAAAAAAGTTGATTAACTATGTAAAATTTGCTAACTTTACTTTGTTATTTGTAGGAAATGGAATATACACATAGAAACATACCGCAGCTAATATTACGAGAGGCATTTACAGAATATGCTTCGCCAAATGCAAAAGTTTGTCGATTAGAGCAATCGGGTGAGGTTATACGGCTCAAAAGAGGAATGTATATAACCTCGCCTCAATATTCCGGAATGTTGCTTTCGCAAGAGCTTATTGCAAATCATTTATATGGTCCATCGTATGTGTCATATGAAACAGCATTGTCATATTATGGTATTATTCCGGAGCGGGTTACTATTGTTAGATCAGCAACAATAAAAAGAGGCAGAGTATTTAATAATGACATAGGAGAGTTTGAGTATATTGCAGTACCGACTGATTATTTTTCAATAGGTGTACGAATTGAAATAGTTGAAAATGAATATGCGTTTTTAATTGCAACACCTGAAAAAGCAATTTGCGATTTAATACTAGCCACATCGGGTTTGCGTTTGCAGTCGGTAAAAGCAGTACGCGAATATTTGTATAAAAATATGCGAATAGAAGAGGAAAGTGTTCTTCAAATGGATAATACAATTATAGAAGAATGCATTCAATATGGACGCAAAAGAAATGATTTAACGAATTTAGCGAAGTTTATAAGGGATGAACAAAGTATTTGATCAAATGCTATCTAAGTATGAAATGCGTACTAAAGATGAAAAACTTAACGCTCTGCATGAAGTAATGCAGGAGATAACTCTTGCCGCTTTATACAGAGCCGGTTTCTTTGAGAATGCTGCATTTTATGGAGGAACTTGCTTACGAATATTTCATAAGTTGCCACGTTTTTCGGAAGATATGGATTTTTCGTTATTGCAAAGAGACGATTTTTTTTCTCTTGAGCCATATTTTTCTGCAATAGAGGTTGAGTTCAAGGCTTACGGAAGGCAAGTGGAAATAGTGAGAAAAGAGAAGAAAACGGCTACAAGTGTTGAGCCGGCTTTTTTGAATGATAATACTGAAATATATAATATACGATTTAAAACAGAGAAGAGTGTAAAAATTAAAATAGAAGTTGACAAAAATCCTCCTTTGAGGTTCAATACTGAGGAGAAACTTTTGATGCTCCCTTTTTCATTTATGGCTCGGTGTTTTGATATATCCGGGTTGTATGCGGGCAAAATGCACGCAATGCTTTTTAGGAACCGGAAGGGAAGAGTTAAAGGTCGCGACTGGTACGATTTTGAGTGGCATATAAGAAACGGGCATATTATTGACTTTGAACATTTGAAGGAGAGGGCTTTGCAGAAAGGATATGATGGAGCAGAGGAATTTACCCCTGAATTATTTTTAACTATGTTGAAAGATATAATTAGGAATACTGAAATAGAACAGGTTATTGCCGATGTAAGACCTTTTATTCAAAATAGGGATGAATTAAAAATATGGAGTACCGGTTATTTTGTGCAACTGACCGATATGATTAGGTTCAAATAACTATAAGTCGTTAGCTGTACCTTTAAGCATGGGGACAAATGCAAAGTTTCCGAATGTTTCTGTTAATAGGGAGCCATCGGGTTGTTTGGTTGCCCGGGTCATTATCTGAGAGTCGACTCCAAGCGGCACTACAATACAGCCTCCCGGTTTTAGTTGTTCAATAAGGGCTTCTGGTATTTCAGGAGCTCCTGCTGTTATAAGTATTTTGTCGTATGGTCCATATGTTGGTTTGCCGGCATAACCGTCGCCAAAAAACATTTGAGGGTTGTATCCCAGTTTAGGGAGAAATGATTTGGTTTTTGTATAAAGGTCTTTTTGTCGTTCAATGGTAAATACTTTAGCTCCTACTTCTATTAGAATAGCTGTTTGATACCCCGAACCTGTTCCTATTTCCAATACTTTGTCGCCCTTTTTTATTTCAAGTAGTTGTGTTTGAAAGGCTACGGTGTATGGTTGCGATATGGTTTGACCTGAACCTATTTGGTAAGCTTTATCGATATATGCAAAATGCTCTAATCCTTTAAGCATGAACAAGTGGCGCGGCACTGTGTTTATTGCGTCCAGCACATTTTTATCGGTAATTCCTTTTTCGTTGGCAAGCGAATTAACAAGTTGTTGTCTTTGACCTTTTTCTTTAAAGCTTTCGTGAATCATTTTGTGGTTTAGCGTATTTCAAAACTGACCAAAGATAAACAAACAAAAATAGCTGTCAACAAAAAAAGAGGTCTGTTATTCTTTTGTGAGTATTTAATCTGCATTACAAATTTATGTATGCTCTTATAATTCCAACCGTAGCATTATTGTAATTGCCTTCAGCTCCAGGATTTATTATGTACTGTATCTCGGGTTGTAGCTGGATATTATCGCTTATTGTAAGTTTATAGAAGCATTCTATTGCTGTTTCGGTGTGCGATAATATTGAACTATCATCTTGTAATAAATTGAATTTTGCATTATGCATTCCTAATCCAATAATATCGTTTTTTCTGTTTGAGAGTGGTGCATAGTAATTGGCTCCGATGCTCCATGAATAGTTACATACGTTAATTTTACTAGGTGCATATCCGAATGTCGCAAACAGTCCCATGCTACTACCGGTTTCATTTTCGGGAATTATTATCTGGTCAAGAATGGTGTACACTCCATAATTACCTTTTACTAAATCATTACTATTGTAAATAGAAGCAAACTCGTTTGTATGGTAATAGCCTCCAAGTTTTAAAGTTCCATTATACCCCGATTTATTTAAAGTAGGAATCCATAATTCGCTAACAATAAGAGCTCCGTCGGATTGTGATATGTTAAAGTCGTTAATATATGGGTCGGTATCGTCTATAAGTGGGTTGCCGTCGTATATGCCGGTTTGAAAACTTGCATTTTCCGATATTTGATATTTAACAAATCCACTAAGCGATGTTCTTGGAAATATGGCAACAGGAACATTTAACGAAGCAGATGGCATTATTCCAAAAGAGCTGTTTATATATTCGCCTGCATATTCACTTGTAAAAAAATCGGCGTTTAAGTCGTGAATGCCTGCAAGTATTGAAAAATTCCCAATTTCCTGACTAAACCACAATTGATATAAATATGTATAATTTCCATTTTCAATATTTGATGAAACTTGCAAATCGCCAATATAATCGAACGATGGTGTGCCTCCATGAGTACTTTCAAGTTGCACATAAAAAATACCATTGTTCCACAATCCGGCAGTTTCGGTATTGAAAGTTGCCGAAAGGTCAATCATTCCCAAATATGCACTACCTGTTTCAGCCCCACCATCAATATTTGTAACCCCCTCGCTTATATACCCGGCTTCAAATGTAAATGGGCTTTTTTGGCTGAACCCAAATGTTGATAAAATAAATAATGCAAATATTGATAATAAATATTTCATGTTGTTTGTTTATTTAATGAGACAAAGGTACTGTTTTATGTAAAGAGTAAAATAGTATACTAGCTGTTATTGAACTCATATTCTGTTTTATTGTTAATAATATAGTTTGCTTAATTAATAAAATGATGTAGGTTTGTTGTTAAATTTTTTAAAATGAATCCTTCGTTATTTATAGCTAAACGGATAAGCGGAGCCAAAGAGGGCGGCAGCAGAATATCTACCCCAATGGTAAATATTGCAGTAATAGGCATTGCTCTTGGGCTTGCAGTAATGATAGTTTCGGTTGCTATTATTACCGGTTTTAAAAAGGAGATACGCGAGAAAGTTACCGGTTTTGGAGCTCATATTCAAATAACAAATTTCGACTCAAACAAGTCGTTTGAAACAGAGCCAATAAATAAGAATCAGGTTTCCTTATCGCTGTTAAAAGGGGTAAGCGGCATTAAGCACGCTCAGGTATTTGCCACAAAGGCAGGTATTATTAAAACCAACAACAATATACAGTCTATTGTATTAAAAGGGGTTGACAGTACTTATAGTTGGAATTTTTTACATAGTAATATAGTTGAAGGTGAAATCCCAAATTTGTATGATAATGATAAATCGAATGATATATTAATATCTGAGTTTGTTGCAAAACTACTCCAACTTGAGGTAGGAAATAAGCTTGTAGTATATTTTGTACAGGAGCCACCTCGTATGCGTCAGTTTGTGGTTTCCGGTATTTACAAAACAGGTATTGAGGAGTTCGACCGCAATTTTGCAATGGTTGATATAAGACATTTGCAAAAGCTTAATGACTGGACTGAAGAGCAGGTAAGCGGGTACGAAATTATTATTGATAATTTTGATAAACTGAATGTTATGACCGATAGTGTTTTCGATATTGCAGGCTACCAATTCACCGACGACGGCTCAAAATTAAAAATAAGCAACATTAGAAATGAATATCCTCAAATATTCGACTGGCTCAATGTTCAGGATTTGAATGTGTGGATTATTTTAACACTTATGTTAATAGTATCGGGGGTAAATATGATAAGCGGTTTGCTAATACTCATACTTGACCGAACCAATATGATTGGGTTGCTTAAAGGACTGGGGTATAATAATACTGAGGTGAGAAAGGTGTTCCTTTTTCAGGCGGCTTTCCTTATTATTAAAGGATTAGTTTGGGGCAATGTTGTTGGTATAGGTTTGGTGTTGGTTCAAAAATATTTTGGACTATTTCCTCTCGATGAGAGTATATATTATGTTAATACTGTTCCTGTAATTTTAAAATGGGGATATATTGTTGCTTTAAATATTGGAACTATGGTGTTGGTTATTAGTATGCTCATTATACCATCGCTTATAATATCGAAAATAAATCCGGCTAAGGCTATAAAGTTTAATTAGCAGGTTATATTGCTTCATCGTTTTTATTATTGCTATTTTTGCTCCGGAATAATACAAATTTCGATGAACAAACAATTCTCTGACACAATTCTTAAATCGACAGGCGCTAATAGCTTTCGCAAAATAGAAGAGATACAAAACCTTTGGAGCGAATACGGAAGTATTGTCAGATATGGTTTAAATGGTGGTTTAGCACAAACAATAATTGTAAAACACGTAAAATTACCCAACGCAGGCACTCATCCCCGAGGGTGGAATACAAGTTTTTCGCATCAGCGTAAGGTAAAATCTTACAGGGTAGAAACCGAATGGTATAGAACGTGGAGTAACCAATGCGATAATTATTGCAGAATTCCCAAATGCTATGCAACCGATATTTACGATAATGAGGTTCTAATTATACTCGAAGATTTAGATTGCGCAGGGTATCCCGTACGTTTAAATACAGCTAATTGGAATGAAATAGAACTTTGCCTATCGTGGCTAGCCGCTTTTCATGCCAAATTTATATACAAGCAACCTGTTAACTTGTGGAGTGTAGGTACTTATTGGCATTTGGAAACCCGCCCCGAAGAGTTAGAGGAATTGTCTGATAAAAATTTAAAACAAGCAGCTTCAAAAATAGACAACATACTAAACGAAACTCCGTATAAAACAATTGTTCACGGTGATGCTAAACTTGCCAACTTCTGTTTTTCTGCCGATAAAAATAATGTGGCGGCAGTCGATTTTCAGTACGTAGGTGGCGGGTGCGGAATGAAAGATGTTGCATATTTCATAGGTAGTTGCCTGAATGAAAGCGATTGTGAAAAATATGAATCGAGTGTATTAGATTTTTATTTTGCCGAACTTAATAGGTCTTTCAAACAAAATAATATATGCATAAATGGCAATGAACTTGAAAATAACTGGCGGGCATTGTATCATGTAGCCTGGACCGATTTTCACCGATTTCTGAAAGGGTGGAGCCCCGGGCATTGGAAAATAAACACTTACAGCGAAAAAGTAACCCGACAGGTTTTAGCAAATATTATATAATAATATAACACAATTTGAGAAACATATTTTGCACTACATTGTTTTTAGCTAAATATTTTGACTACAGAGAAAGTAAATAAAAATTAATATGGAACTAGACAAGAACAGTTTATCGGAGGTTTACAATGCGGCAATCATAGCAGCACAAAAGGCGAGTGTACTTATTGCCGGTATCGATTATAAATCGATAAAAGTAAATCACAAAAATGGCGGCGACACACCTGCATCACAGGTCGTAACCGAGGTTGACCTAATGGCAGAGAAGGTTATAGTTGAAGAGCTAAAATACGTTACTCAAAAATACGATTTTGGTATTCTAACAGAAGAAACTCCCGATAACGGCAGCCGTTTAGTTAAAGATTATTTTTGGTGCGTTGACCCTCTCGACGGTACATTACCATTTACCGAAGGTACACCTGGGTATTCGGTTTCTATTGCATTAGTATCAAAAAGTGGTGAACCTGTTATTGGTGTTATAGCCGACCCTGTTACCGATGTAATATATAGTGCTGCCAAAGGGCTGGGTGCATTTATCGATGGCGAAGTGTGGAAACTTGACAATAAGCAGTTAGATAGCAATAAGCCGTTAACACTTGTATGCGATCGAAGCTTTCTTGATATCCCTAACTTTAACGATGTAATGGTGGGTTTGGAAGAGATGTCGAACGAACTGGGGTTGCATGGTACTGCTCTTATTCATCAAGGGGGAGGAGCAATGAATGCTATGTGGGTTATTGAAAACGCCCCGGCAGTATACTTCAAATTCCCGCAAGACACCCCGGGAGGCGGTTGTTTGTGGGATTATGCGGCATCGTCGTGTATACATAACGAGCTTGGCGCAAATGCTACCGGAATGTACGGTAAACCTTTGGAGCTAAACCGTGCCGAATCAACTTTTGTTAACCATGAAGGAACTTTGTACACTAGCAACAAAGAACTTGCAAAACTGGTTATGCAACGTTTTATGGCAGAAGTAACGGTGTAAAAACGAATTATAAAATATAATTAAGAAGGAGTAGTTTGCTCCTTCTTTGCTTTTATATTCTAAAAAGGGGGAAAATATTTTCTATATAATAAACGAACAATAAAATATGCGTAAGATAACCAACGACGAACTGAACCGGATAACTGTAGAAGAATATAAGTCGGCGAATAAAACCCCGGTTATTGTAATACTCGATAACGTAAGAAGTTTGAATAATATAGGTTCAGTTTTTAGAACCGGCGACGGGTTTAGGATAGAAGCAGTATACTTATGTGGAATAACAGCAACACCGCCCAATAAAGACATACACAAAACAGCATTGGGAGCCACAGAATCGGTTTCATGGAAATATTTTAAAAACACTCTCGATGCAATATCGGAGTTACGTCAGGTTGGATATAAAATAATATCGGTAGAGCAGGTACAGGGGGCAGTTAGTTTAGAAAATGTGAAGTGTTCTACCGACGGTAAGTATGCATTAATATTTGGCCATGAGGTTAAAGGTGTTTCGCAAGAAGTAATAAGCCAAAGCGATTTTTGTATTGAAATTCCCCAATTTGGCACCAAACATTCCTTTAATATTTCAGTTAGCTGTGGTATTACCCTTTGGGAAATATTTAGGAAGTTAAATTTTCAGCAATCGTAATTTTCAGATAAAGCCAAAAAACTTATGCAGAATAACCCAATAAAGCTAGTAAATCATAATATTTTTATTAAGTTTGAGGGTATTAGCATATAATCGTTAAAATTGAGGGTTTTTAATGTATTGGTTTTTATTCCCTTTCGCATTTTTTTATGGAGTAATTGTTTCTGTCAGAAACAGGCTGTATAATCATAATGTCTTAAAATCGAAGAGTTATTCCATTCCTGTAATTAGTATCGGGAACCTTTCAGTAGGAGGTACAGGTAAAACTCCCCATTCAGAGTACGTAATATCAAAGCTTAAAAATTATAAAGAACTTGCTGTTCTAAGCCGTGGATATAAAAGAAAAACCAAAGGATTTTTTGAAGTTAAGCCAAGCTCTTCGGTAATAGAGGTTGGCGATGAGCCGCTTCAAATGAAGAAAAAGTTCCCCGATATTAGAGTTGCCGTAGATGAAAACAGAGTTGAAGGAATTGATAAACTTCTTACAACTAAAAAACCTCCCGGAGTAGTTATTCTCGACGATGCATATCAACATCGACGTGTAAAACCATCGTATAGTATTCTTTTAACCGATTACAACAGGTTATTTACTGAAGATTATCTTTTGCCTGTCGGACGGTTAAGAGAACGTTCGCACAATAAGAAGCGGGCTAATTGTGTAATAGTTACAAAATGCCCTTTCGATATGAAACCACTCGATTTTAGAATACTACAAAAAGAACTTGATTTATTTCCGTATCAGTCGTTGTTCTTCACTACGTTTCGCTATTTAAGTTTAAAGCCTATAAATCATCAGGGGAAGGTGTTGTCAATAAGTACTTTAAGGAATAAGAATGTGATTGTAGTAACAGGAATTGCAAATCCAAAACCACTCTATAATGAACTAAAAGCAAAAGAGGCTATAATTCATAAGATTATTTACGGGGATCACCATAACTTTACAAAAAGTGATTTAAAGCATATAGCCAATAAGTACAAATCGTTATCGGACAAAGAGCCGGTTGTTGTATTTACCGAAAAAGATGCAACTCGTTTAAAAGGTCATATTGAAGGGAGTGCTTTAGAAGCAATCCCTTTATATTATATCCCAATAGAAGTATCTTTTCTTAATAACGGGGAAGAAGAGTTTCTTTTGCGGCTTCAAAAAGCGGCTAAATTAGTATAGAAATAATAATGCCCCAAAGTATTTAAGGGTTATATTTAATCTAATTTAAGAACCGCAAGGAAAGCTTTCTGAGGTACTTCAACATTACCTACCTGTCGCATACGCTTTTTACCCTTTTTCTGTTTTTCAAGAAGTTTTCGTTTACGGGTAATATCACCACCATAACATTTTGCAGTTACATCTTTACGAACAGCTTTTATTGTTTCGCGTGCTATTACTTTAGCTCCTATTGCAGCTTGTATTGCAATATCGAACTGTTGACGCGGTATTAATTCTTTAAGCTTTAAACACATTCTGCGTCCAAGGTCGTAAGCATTGTCAAAGTGAATAAGCGATGAAAGAGCATCAACACTTTCGCCGTTTAAGAGTATATCGAGTTTTATTAGTTTAGCAGGTTTAAACCCTGTTTGATGATAATCGAATGAAGCGTATCCTTTTGAAATACTTTTCAGCTTATCGTAAAAATCAAATACTATCTCTGATAAAGGCATATCGAAAGTTACTTCAACCCTGTTCCCGGTAAGGTAAACCTGATTCTTTAGTTCACCTCTCTTATCGATACAAAGCTTCATTATGTTGCCAATATAATCGGAATTCGATATTATTTGAGCATGAATATATGGTTCTTCAATAAAGTCGATAAGAGTTTCTTTTGGTAATCCGGAAGGGTTATGAACTTCAATTTTTTCACCTTTTTTTGTAATTACATTGAACGAAACGTTTGGAACAGTAGTAATTACATCCATATCGAACTCACGGTCGAGGCGTTCCTGAATTATCTCCATATGCAGCATACCAAGGAATCCGCATCGGAATCCAAATCCCAAAGCCGCCGATGATTCAGGCTCAAATGTAAGTGAAGCGTCATTAAGCTGGAGTTTTTCAAGTGATGCACGAAGGTCTTCATAGTCGTCGGCATCAACCGGGTAAACACCCGCAAATACCATTGGCTTTACGTTTTCAAAACCTTCAATTGCTTTGTTACATGGGTTTGCAATTGTTGTTACAGTATCACCAACCTTAACCTCTTTCGAAGTTTTAATACCTGAAATAATATAACCAACATCGCCTGTTTTTAGCACATTGCGAGGCTCCTGAGTTAATCGCAACACCCCTATTTCATCGGCTTTATATTCTTTTCCTGTATTTACAAATTTAACAAGATCTCCTTTTTTTATTTCTCCGTTTACAACTTTAATATAAGCAATAATACCTCGGAATGAGTTAAATACAGAGTCGAAAATCAGAGCTTGAAGCGGTGCTGTCGCATCGCCTTTGGGAGCAGGAATTCTTTCAATAATAGCTTTAAGTATTTCATCAACACCAAGCCCTGTTTTACCGCTGGCCTCAATAATTGAATTACGATCGCAACCTATTAATTCTTCAATTTGGTCTTTTACCTCCTCGGGCATAGCCGATGGCATATCCATTTTATTCAAAACAGGTATTATTTCCAAGTCGTGCTCTATTGCCATAAATAGGTTTGAAATAGTCTGAGCCTGAATGCCTTGAGTAGCATCAACAATGAGTAATGCGCCTTCACATGCTGCAATTGACCTTGATACTTCATATGAAAAATCGACGTGTCCGGGGGTATCAATAAGGTTTAGAACATAATCTTTACCTTCATAATTCAAATCCATTTGTATGGCATGACTCTTAATAGTAATACCGCGTTCGCGTTCTAAATCCATATCGTCGAGTACCTGATCGTGAAAGTCGCGTTCCGAAACTGTTTTAGTCTCTACCAAAAGTCTGTCGGCCAGGGTGCTCTTCCCATGGTCAATGTGTGCAATAATGCAAAAGTTACGAATATTATCCATCTTCTCTTTTCCGTCGTTTAAAACACGGCAAAGATAATAAAAGAGGTGAATTTTTTAGTTTTATTATTTTTATGCAAATGATAAACCTTTTAAAATTGGCACCAATATTAAAAATAAAATAATCACTAATTAAGGAATTGAAAAAGCAATTAATTATATATTAGCAAAAAGAAGATAAAAGTATGTTAGAGATATATAATAAAACAGCAGAGTTTATACTTGAAGGATTAGATTATAAGCCGGAGGTGGGTATAGTTTTGGGCAGTGGCCTAGGTGGTTTAGCCGATAAAATAGCGAAGGATAGAGAAATAGAATATAAAGATATTCCTAACTTCCCGATTTCAACAGTTGAAGGGCATCAGGGCAAATTAATACTTGGAACTTTAGGCAATAAAAAAGTAGTTGCCATGCAGGGACGCTTCCATTATTACGAAGGTTACACAATGGATAAGGTTACGTTTGGCATTCGGGTAATGAAATTTTTGGGTGTAAAATATCTGTTTGTTTCAAATGCTGCCGGTGGTATGAATCCCGAATTCAATGTTGGTGATATTATGCTTATTCGCGATCACATAAACTTCTTTCCTGTTAACCCACTTGTAGGGGCTAATTTCAACGAACTTGGTCCACGCTTCCCCGATATGAGTAAGGTGTATAATCCTGAACTTATATCTATTGCTAAAGAAATTGCAAATGAGCACAATATACAATATCGCGAAGGGGTGTATATTGGCAGTTCGGGGCCTACACTTGAAACACCGGCAGAATATAAAATGTTCCGTATTTGGGGTGCCGATGCTACAGGTATGAGTACAGTTCCTGAAACAATTGTAGCTCACCATATGGGTATAAAGTGTTTTGGAATATCAGTTATTACCAATACCGATAAACCTTCCGACGAAGAGCTTGGCACAACTCACGACGATGTTCAAAATGTTGCACAAAACACAGAACCAAAAATGACTCTGCTTATAAAAGAACTTTTAGAACGATTATAAATATTCACTTGCAAATGAACATAGAAGAATTTCGCAATTATTGCTTAAGCAAACAAGAGGTTACTGAGTCATTCCCTTTCGACGACACTACTTTAGTTTTTAAAGTTGCAAACAAAATATTTTCACTCACAAGTATTGAAGGTGATTTTTGGATAAACCTAAAATGTAATCCCGATAAAGCTGTTGAACTGCGTCAAAATTATAGAGCCATAAATCCCGGCTATCACATGAATAAAAAACATTGGAACACTATAAATATTGATGGGTCACTTTCGGTGGAATTTATAAAAGAGTTAATTGATCATAGTTATGAACTTATAGTAAAGTCATTGCCTAAAAAAGATAGAGAAAGGTTTGGTTTTTGAATAAAGATTATAAAGAGACAGGGCAAAAAACATTCTTCATATTTGGATTATTGATATAGCTTAGCTAAGTTGGCTGAAAATCAAAACATTTTAAAATCCAATAAATTAACATCTTCCAATAAAAGTGATAATTACAAGGTCAGAATATTAATGCATTGAAAAATTTCTTACATTGAGCTCACTTTATTATGTAAGCTTTTCTTTATAAATATCCCACTGGTAATTTTTAGTTTTTGGTTTTATTTTTATTGAATTATCAGCTCTTGTTACTGTGCTTTTGTCAGGAATATTACCACTAACTACACAGCCTGCACCAATTGTAACTTCATTGCCGATAATAGTACCTGGCAAGATTGTACAATTAGCACCAATCCATACATTGCTGCCAATAATAATCCCTTTTTCACCATATGTTTTACGCTGGTCATATTTATCGTGATTAGTTGTAACTAAAACAGTGTTGGCCGCAATCTCAACGTTGTCGCCAAGAATTAAACCTCCGTATGCGTTGATATAACAACCGGGAGAATCGCCCGGATCACAGATGATTCCCTTTTTTATATGTTCCCACCCATATATTTTTGTTCTAAAATCGACCGGCCAAGGAATTTTTCTGTTTATACCAATAACTTTTTGCATAAAAAAGTACTGCTTCAATATTTTAGCGTGTGTAACATAACCATATCTGGGTCTTTTGTATTCCGGATAGAAAAACTTAACAATTCTGCGTAGAATAACCTGATCAATAAAGTGTTTAAACTCTTTTTTATTTGTCTTATTATTCATTGTAGTATTCTATTGTGAAATTCTTGAAATGGATATAGCAATCGTTTTTAGGAGCATACTCAATATTATCACCTCCATGAAAACATGAAAATAATAATTTATCAATTTGAAGATGTTCTGTTTTACTTAAAGCTATATCACTAATAGTAGCCAAAAGTAATCCGTTTATTGATGTTTTTATAAATCCGTTTTTACTTCCGATATCATTAATCTTAATCTGTTGATTTATCGTAATCCATTCATTCTTAGGTAAAAAATATGGAATGTCGCTTTTATTAACAATATGTTTTTCTCCAAAATTAGATTTCATGTCACCATAATATAAATAATTGCAGATTTTACCATTTTCTAAAAACATCATTCTTGCACTCCACCCATTTTTCCCGTTTGGTGAATTGCCTCCAACCATAATTTTACCTCCCGATAAGCCTGGCAGTTTACCACCTTTTGTAAAATCAAAATTCTCTGAAAACTTTAGCATATATGACAATTCAATATTTTTTGCTTTTGGAATATCAACAGTAAATTGCATCCCCGGTTTTGGTCCAAAACACCCTTTTTTGAAGTTTAATTGCAGTACCTTTTCATTGTTGTCAATTAATGTATTTAATGACGACTTAGTACTTTTTAAAGCAAAAAGCAATAATTCTTTTTTACCCATTATCCATTTTACCGGAAGGTTAAATACTGTTCCTATCTTTATAAATGATATCTCTCCAATACTAGTATTTAATATATTATCAATCTTTTGAACTTTTCCGGAATTAAATCTATCAAATAAAGATATATCGTTAGTATGTGCTTTCCTTGTAATGAAAATATAATAGTAACCATAATATACAACACTAAATACCGATATGCTAATTAGAGTATATTCAACAGAATTAAAAATATAGTATGGCAACATTATTGACAATAGTCTCTGTATGAGCAATATAATATATACAATTAATATTTGTTTTTGAATCCTGAGTACTGTAAACAAATTAGTAAATGGCATATTAAATGACTGCATAAAAACCCAAGGTGCTATTAATATTAGGTATTGTCCACCATCTTCCCACTGAGTGTCAAAAAGGTTAAAAAAGTAATCGGCTCCTACCAAAAGTATTAATGTAGGTATTAGTAAAACTACAAATAAGTTGATTGCAACTCTTTTAGTTACCGATTTTAGTGGTAACATTTGATTGAACAAAAGCGATGCCCTTTTTGAATACACCTGAGAAAAACTTTGCCCAATTATATTTAGTGGTGTAGCTATAATTCTATGAGCCAACCCATATATTCCGGCAATATCATTTCCATACAACCATGCAATTGCAATAGTTGGTATTTGTTGGCTTGTCTGAAGTATACCAACTATTGATGTATTGAATGTCAAAATATTTTTATGCGTTTTTATAAAAGAATTAATACTTTCCCTCGAAAAATGCCCCTTACATTCAGTGTATCTAATATTTGCAAACATATAAGCTATTGATATCAGGTATCCAACAATAAATCCGGCAATTAAAGCATTAACCCCTTTTTTATAAAACAAGACTTGAATTGTCGCCATTATACCTACCCTGATAACTCTCATTCTACTTATAATACTATACCTTTCCATCCCGGTAAAATAGTTTTCAAGACATAGTGTAATTGCAATTAACAAAACCCCAATAGGTATAAGAAATATTAAATTATTGTTTATTGTTCCAATAATTGATATAATGTATTGTTTAAATAATAATAATGGTATATATACTAACAATGATAAAACAAGACTAATTAGTGTTGAGTAAATAAAATTACGGTAAGTCTCTGATTTATCTTCTCCAAGTATAATAGAATAATGGCTTTGTAGGGTTGAAAATGAAGATATGATAATAGATATAGAATTGTACACAAAAAATATTCCTATTGAATCAGAAGTATATTTTGATGTATAAAATGGAATTAACGAAAGTGTTATAATATTTGAAACAACTGAACCGGAAAATAACGTCAGAATATTTCTTGAGAAACCTGTTAGTTTTATTTTAAACATAAAAGCAATATAAGTTGTCCAAAAATAATTTTTTTCCATAAAAAAACCGCCCCAAACTGAGACGGTTTCTTTACTCAAAAAATCAACATTATGCACGTAACATTAATTGTTACACTTTTAAAACTAATGATTATTTATTATTATTCCTAATGTTGAGCCATGTATTATCTTGTATGATAAGAGCTTTTCTCCTTTTATAAGGTTAAGTAGTTTAATTAGCAAAGGCGTTTATATTTGTAATAGACTACAAAATAGAAATTCATATTATGTAATGAAATACAAAAAATATAAAATTAATTTGTATTTCAATACATATAGTGCTAATTTTGATAGTATATATAAACTATTTGTATTTGCCTTATGGAAGAGTTGTATAGAACAAGTGAAGAGTTAACGGATATTACAGAACTAAGATTTCGTCGTGACCTTTTGTCAACAATGAATTGGGAAATGCGATTGGCAGAGCTGAGTGGAGCCAGAGGTACCGGCAAAACAACACTTATGTTACAGAAGGCAAAATTGCTGAATGAAAAAAATAAAGGCTCTGCAATTTATATATCGCTTGACAGTCCTTACTTTTTCAATAATACAGTATTCGATGTAGCCGATGAATTTGTAAAGTATGGTGGAGAGAACTTATTTATTGATGAAGTTCACAAATACCCTGAGAAGTTTAAAAACTATGATTGGTCGGCAGAATTAAAAAGTATTTACGATAAGTATCCGAAATTGAAAGTAGTTTATTCAGGATCGTCTATACTTCAGTTGTACAAAGGGAATGGAGACCTTAGTCGTCGCAGGACTATTTACCGTTTGCCGGGGCTTTCATTCAGAGAGTATTTGGAGTATAATGAGGTTTTTAGTTTCAATAAAGTTGGTTTTAGTGATATTTTAGATAATCATCAGGAAGTTGCCAAAGAAATAACCGGTAAAATAAAAGTGATACCGCATTTTCGTAAATATCTGACATCGGGATATTATCCTTTTTATAATGAAGCCCCTGAGCAATATCATTCGAGACTTAATGAGGTTATATCAGTAATTTTGGAAACAGATGTCCCAACAATTGCTGATATAACTTATGAAACAATAGTTAAACTGAAAAAACTATTGTCAGTTATAGCCACTTCAGTTCCTTATGTGCCAAACCTTTCAAAGGTCAGGAATGATTTATATATTGCAGATCAGCGTACTTTGTTGCGATATATGACATATCTTGAAAAATCAGGCTTAATACATATACTTAGTAAGGGTGCAAGAGGCAATATTCTTATGCGTAAACCCGACAAGTTATTTTTAAATAATCCGAACCTGATACGAAGTTTCAATACTAATCCTGAAATAGGGACTGTAAGAGAAACATTCTTTATGAATCAGCTTGAGGTTGTTGCTGATGTAAAATATCCCGAAAAAGGTGATTTTTTAATTAACAATGAATATGTATTTGAAGTAGGAGGTAAGAATAAAAAGAAAGAGCAATTGAAAGATGTTGAAAACGGCTTCTACGCTATTGATGATATTGAAGTAGGGTTTGGTAAAACTATCCCTTTGTGGCTGTTTGGGTTTATGTATTAATGCGAGTTCACAAAATCAAATAAGGAGTATTTTAACATTCAAATATCCCAAACAATCAAACAAAGTTCAAACATTATAAAATTACAATAATCTTATTCTGCAAGTAAATTTCACAACCTATAACTTGCAACCCGTAACCTGAACCTGTAACCTGCAACCTGTATTCCTGACAAAAAACACTTTTACACTATATGTATATATGCTAATACTTTGTACTTTTGGGGGCTTATAAAACAAAAAAATAGTCACAATGTCAGAAACAAAGTATCTGTTTGAAGAATTTCCTCCTATATCAACAAAAGAGTGGGACGATAAAATCATTGCAGATCTGAAAGGCGACGACTATGAGCGTAAACTTATTTGGAAAACAAATGAGGGCATAAATGTACGCCCATACTATCGTGCCGAAGATCTCGAAAAATTAGATTATTTAAATGTTAACCCAACAGAGTTCCCCTACGTAAGAGGTAACAATGTTAAGGAAAACAACTGGTTCATCCGTCAGGATATTTTTGTGTCAGATTATGCAGAAGCAAATAAAAAAGCTTTAGACATACTTAATAAAGGGATTGATTCACTTGGATTTATTATTCCCGGAAAGCAAACTTGCACAAAAGAAAACTTAACAACTCTGCTAAAAGACATTCACTTGCCGGCCGTTGAAATCAATTTCATTGCCGGACATGGTGCAATAGAGCTTGCAAAGATTATTGCCGCTAATGTTGACAAAGCTCTTGTTGGTTCATTTGCATTTGACCCGTTAATGTGTTTAGCTAAAACAGGTAACTACAAAAACGATGGTTTCATTAACGATGCAATTGAAGTAATTAAAACATTAGAAGGATTCAAAAGCTTCCGACCAATCACTATTTGGGGTGATATGTTCGGTAATGCAGGTTCATCAATCGTACAAGAGCTTGGGTACTCACTAGCTGTTGCAAATGAGTATATGGCCGGATTAACAGAAGCGGGAATTAAATCTTGCAAAGCTGCTAAAGCCATCAAGTTCCAATTCTCAACCGGCTCTAACTATTTTATGGAAATAGCTAAAGTACGTGCTGCACGTATACTTTGGGCTCAAATAGTTAAACAATACAACCCGTGTAACGAAAATGCTTGCATAGCAAACATTCACGCTGTTACATCGGACTGGAACAAATCTATTTACGACCCTTACGTAAATATGCTGCGTACACAAACAGAGGCTATGTCTTCAATTCTTGGAGGTGTAAATTCAATGACAGTTAAACCATTTAACTCGTCGTACGAGCAACCTACACTATTCTCAGAGCGTATAGCTCGTAACCAACAAATACTACTAAAAGAAGAGTCACACTTCGATAAAGTTGTTGACCCGGCTGCTGGTTCATATTATATTGAAAACCTTACCGATTCAATAGCAGAAGAAGCTTGGAAACTATTCCTTGAAGTTGAGGAATTAGGTGGTTTCGAAGCAGCATTCAAAGCAGGAAAAGTTCAGGAAGCTATTACTGCTGTTGCAAATAAGCGCGATATGGACGTAGCTAACCGTAAAGAGAACTTCCTTGGTGTAAACCAGTTCCCTAACTTTACCGAAGCTATTGAAAAAGATTTAGACGCATCGTTATTTGAAAAGAAATGCGCTTGCGGATGCGACAATTGCAAATGCGATTGCAATGATAACTGCAAGTGTGATTGTGATAACAACAGTAAATGTAATTGCGATTGCAATTGTATAGCAACTCCATTAAAAACATACCGTGGTGCTGCAGCTATTGAAGCTATGCGTTACAAAACCGATGTTTACGCTAAGGCAAATAAGCGTCCTTTAGCATTCATGTTAACTATCGGTAACTTAACTATGCGTAAAGCTCGTGCACAATTTGCTTGCAACTTCTTTGCAGTAGCAGGTTTTGCTGTTCAGGATAACAACGGATTTGAAACAGTTGAGGAAGGAATTGCAGCAGCAAAAGCGGCAGGTGCCGGCATTATTGTTGTATGTTCTTCTGACGATGAGTACGCTGAAATTGCTCCGGCTGTAAAAGCTCAGGCAGGTGATGCAGTAACTGTAGTTGCAGGATTCCCTAAAGCAATTATGGACGACTTAAAAGGTGCCGGTGTTAAGCACTTTATTCATATGAAAAGCAATTTGCTTGAATCATTAACAGGATTTCAAAAAGAATTAGGAATATAATAGATTGTGAGTATTGAGTAGTGAGTAGTGAGAAAGAGTAATGAGTAGAGAATAAAAGTAATGAGTAGTGAGTAATGAGTAGTGAGAAATAAAAGTCTCAAATCTCAGGTCTCAAATCTCAAATCTTAAATCTAAATCTCAGGTCTTAAATCTCCAAATCTCATAATCTCAAATCTCATAGTCTCAAATCTAAAAGAAATGAGACCGGATTTTAAAAAAATAGATTTCAGAAACGTTGAAGCTAAGATTAGCGGAAAAGAGTTTGCTGAAAAGAACAATATCGAAAAAGACTGGATGACTGCCGAGCAGATTCCGGTAAAATCAGTTTATAGCAAAGAGGATTTAGAAGGAATGGGACACCTGAACTATGCGGCAGGTTTAGCTCCTTTCTTACGCGGACCATACTCAGGTATGTACGCATTCCGCCCTTGGACAGTACGTCAGTATGCGGGATTCTCTACAGCTGAAGAATCAAATGCTTTCTACCGTCGTAACTTAGCGGCAGGGCAGAAAGGTTTATCAGTAGCATTTGACCTTGCTACACACCGTGGATACGATTCTGACCACCCTCGTGTAATTGGTGATGTGGGTAAAGCTGGTGTAGCTATCGACTCAATTGCTGATATGAAAATTTTATTCGACCAGATTCCGTTGAATAAAATGTCAGTATCAATGACAATGAACGGGGCTGTACTTCCAATTATGGCTTTCTATATTGTAACAGCTTTAGAGCAAGGTGCAAAATTAGAAGAGCTTGCGGGTACTATCCAAAACGATATTCTTAAAGAGTTCATGGTGCGTAATACATACATTTTTCCACCTGAATTTTCAATGAAGTCTATCGCTGATATTTTCGAATACACTTCGAAATATATGCCTAAGTTTAACTCTATCTCAATTTCGGGTTACCACATGCAAGAAGCAGGTGCAACTAACGATATTGAAATGGCATATACATTAGCCGATGGTTTAGATTATTTACGTACAGGTGTTAAAGCAGGATTAGATATTGATGCTTTTGCTCCACGTTTATCATTCTTCTGGGCAATTGGTATGAACCAATTTATGGAAATTGCTAAAATGCGTGCTGCTCGTATGATATGGGCTAAGCTTGTTAAGCAATTTAATCCTAAAAACCCAAAATCGCTTGCATTACGTACTCACTCTCAAACTTCAGGATGGAGTTTAACAGAGCAAGACCCGTTCAACAACGTTGGTCGTACTTGTATTGAGGCTATGGGTGCAGCACTTGGTCACACTCAGTCGTTACACACTAACGCACTTGATGAGGCTATTGCACTTCCAACCGATTTCTCGGCACGTATTGCACGTAACACTCAGATTTATTTACAAGACGAAACAAATATTTGTAAGTCGCTTGACCCTTGGGCAGGTTCATACTACGTAGAGAGCTTAACTAAAGATATCTACGAAAAAGCATGGGCATTAATTCAGGAGGTTGAAGAGCTTGGTGGTATGGCTAAGGCAATTGAAACAGGTGTACCTAAAATGAGAATTGAAGAAGCTGCTGCTCGTACTCAGGCTAAAATTGACTCAGGAACACAAACAATTGTAGGTGTAAATAAATACCGTTTAGAGAAAGAAGACCCATTAGAAATTCTTGATATTGACAATACTGTTGTACGTGAAGCTCAGGTAAAACGTATTAACGAAGTTAAGGCCAGCCGTAACGATGCCGATGTAAAAGCTGCACTTGATGCAATTACAGAGTGTGCTAAAACAGGTAAGGGTAACTTACTTGAGTTAGCTGTTGAGGCTGCAAAAGTTCGTGCTACTTTAGGTGAAATTTCTGATGCATGTGAAAAAGTTGTAGGAAGATATAAAGCTGTGATACGATCAATTTCAGGAGTATACTCCAGCGAAGCAGGTAACGACCCTGACTTTGCAAAAGCGCAATCACTTGCTGCCGAATTCGCTAAAAAAGAAGGACGTCAGCCGCGTATTATGATTGCTAAAATGGGACAAGACGGCCACGACCGTGGTGCAAAAGTTGTAGCTACAGGTTATGCCGATATAGGTTTCGACGTTGATATGGGACCATTATTCCAAACACCGGAAGAGGCTGCTAAAGACGCAGTTGAAAACGATGTTCACGTACTTGGAGTATCTTCATTGGCAGCAGGTCACAAAACATTAGTACCTGCAGTAATTGCAGAACTTAAGAAACTTGGTCGTGAAGATATTATGGTAATTGCAGGTGGCGTTATTCCTGCACAAGACTACCAATTCTTATACGATGCAGGTGTTGTAGGTGTATTTGGTCCGGGAACATCAGTTTCACAAGCAGGAATTAAGATTCTTGAAATTCTTTTGCAAGCTATTGAGTAATAATTCTATAGATAATTTGGTAAAAGCCGTTCTGTCAGGGACGGCTTTTTTTTGTATTTATCTATCCTGTTAGCTTTTTTAATACTGCAAACTCTAACTATCGAACTCCTTCAAGTCTGGTAACAAGCATTTCCACAAAATTGGTTAACGGCTTTTTTGCAGCCATTTTCATTAGTGGATTCAAATCGGCTTTCAAAGTAACTTTTATACGGGTATCGTAAGCTTCAACCTGTTTAAATTGAAACCAAAGGTTAAATTTAAATGGCACCGATTCATCGCTTTCAACCTTTACAAGCTTATTGGGTTCACGCTCAATTATACGCATACCAAACTGCCCAACATTGTCAATAGAAAACTTGCAACTATCAGAGTCTGAGGTAAAATCTTTAACCTGCTCCGGAGGCATCATACTCCCCAAATTACTAAAATCCGATATCAGATTGTAAATTCGTTCATCGGTAGTTTGAGCCTTACCTACTCTGCTTTCAATTTTTAATTCCATAGATTTAATCTAACCAACCCTCAGGGTTTTCTCTCCATTTTTTGAGTAAAGTAATATCTTCATCTTTTATATAACCTTGCACAGCAGCCATTTCTATCATTGTTTCGTAGTTACTTAAAGTGTCGGCAATACAGTTTGCTGAAGCAAAATTATCAACAGCTTTTTTAAAACCATATGTAAAAATAGCTACTAAACCTAACACATTTGCGCCACATTCGCGTAAAGCTTCAACCGCTTTAAGGCTACTGCCTCCTGTTGAAATAAGATCTTCAATAACTACAACCGACTGTCCTTTTTCAATGTATCCCTCAACCATATTAGTAAGTCCGTGTGCTTTGGCACTGGAACGTACATAAACGAATGGTTTGTCTAAAGCCTGTGCTACAAGTACACCCAATGCAATAGCCCCGGTAGCTACGCCGGCTATAACATCGACATTAGCATACTTTTCCTTTACTATATCAACAAATGCATCGCGTATATCGTTACGAACCTGAGGAAACGAAAGAGTTGTTCTGTTGTCGCAGTAAATAGGCGATTTCATTCCCGATGCCCATGTAAATGGGTTTGTAGGAGCCAATTTTATTGCTTTTATTTGCAATAAATGATTAGCAATTTTTTTAGCGTTTTCAATACTTTTTTCCATGGCGCAAATGTATAAAGTTTTTTTTTACGGACACACCCTGTACATAGGGAATGCATTAAATAAAGATGTTAGTTTTTCCGAAATATGGGATTATACTACGGTTAAGTCATTAAAAAAATATTTGTTTGAACAGCTAAAAAACAATTCACCCCAAATAGTTCTAATAACTTGCAATGACCCTTTTCATGTATGGACACGATTTTGCAAAATGTTTCAGATTCGAGAAGCAGCCGGAGGTCTTGTAATGAATAAGGAAGGAAAGTTATTATTTATAAAAAGACGGGGAAAATGGGATATGCCCAAGGGGCATCTTGATGCAGGAGAGCTCCATACTGCTGCTGCTGTTCGTGAGGTAAGCGAAGAGTGCGGAATTAAAAATTTAAAAATAACCAAAAGGCTTATTACCACATATCATACTTACGATATAAAACTGTCGCCGGTACTAAAGCCTACTCAATGGTTTTACATGGAATACAATGGCTATTCCGACGGTACTCCCCAAATTGAGGAGGATATAGAACATATTATGTGGGTGAAACCTAAAGAAGCACTGAAACTCTTTCCCGATTGTTTCCCTTCTATTATCGATGTATACAAGGCTGCAATAAAATAGTGTATGTTTTTTAACCTGTTTTGAAACTCAAGCTTAGTTGCTATTTTTATGTTTAAGTAATACAATATGGAAACAGAGGATAATATAATATTTTCATTAGCTCCTATGCAGGGTTATACCGATTATGTTTATCGCAATGCAATTAATAAATATATAGGCGGTATTGATAAATACTATACTCCATATTTGCGATTACAAAATGACGGTACTCTTAAAAATAAAGACATTAAAGATGTATTGCCTGAGAATAACAAGTTAATTAAAGTAATACCTCAAATACTTACAAACAATGCAGCCGACACTATATATCTGTGTAATTATTTGAATGAGCTTGGGTACAATGAGGTGAACATTAATTTGGGTTGTCCATACCCAATGGTAGCTAAAAGAAACCTTGGCTCAGGTTTATTGGAACATCCTGAACAGGTAAGAAAAATGCTTGAAGAAACCTTTAAAAAAGTATCGGTTGATATTTCGGTAAAGCTTCGCTTAGGATATAACACACATAAAGAGATACTCGATATAATTCCTATTTTGAATGAACTGCCCGTTAGTGAAATCATATTGCATCCGAGAATTGGCAAAGACTTATACAAAAACGAAGCCCGATATGAACATTTTAAAGCGGTTCAGGATATTTCAGCCAAAAAGCTTTCTTACAATGGTGATATAGAAAACTTATCGCGATATATTAATCTTAGAAGTATGTTAGGTAATGTGTCGCATTTTATGATTGGCAGAGGCATACTTAAAAACCCTTTCCTTGTTCATGATTTGAAAAACAACATTTCTGAAAATGAAAGCATTAAGAGAGAAAAGTTGCAAAGTTTTCATTCAGATATATTTGACAACTATTCAACTCAACTATCGGGCGACTCTCATTTGGTTAACAAAATATCGTTAATATGGGAATATCTTTCGTATATGTTCAATAATCAGAATAAAATATATAAAAGAATTAAAAAAATTAAGAAAGCTTCCGAAATGAGCCACATTTGTAATGAAATTATAGCAAATGAAGAATTATATGCCGGATAATTATCGGCTAATAATAAAATTATAATATTGTTCTTTAGGCTAATTATTGTTACCTTGTAATTTAAAACCGATAAAGTTATTTCGGGAGTCATTTATTGTAAAAATACAATATGGATAAAGAAGATATTCTTCAATTAATAGAAGCGGCAAAAGAGGCAAAGGTTAAGCATCTTGACCTTTCCAATAAAGATATAAACGAACTACCCGACGAAATAGGCTCTATAACAAGCCTTACATCGTTAAATCTCTCATACAATGAAATTGAGGAGTTGCCCGATAGTATTTGTAAGTTATCGGGATTACAGGAATTATTTCTTTTGCGCAATAGAATTAAAAAACTCCCTCATGGTATTTCTGCACTATCGAAACTGAAAACACTCGACATAAGTTTTAACCCAATATCCGGGCTGCCTGCCGATTTTGGATACTTTAAATCGCTCGAATATTTCGATGCAAGCTTTTGTAAAATAAGGAGGCTGCCAATTGATTTCTCAAACCTCATAAGCCTTAAACACCTTATTCTCGACGATAACCCAATGGAATTTCCACCCTTGAAAGTTATAAACAGAGGGCTGTATGCAATAATGCATTTTCTGATAATTGAGAGAAAAAAAACCGAAGCTTCAAGAGTTGCTCTTCATGTAATAAATATGCCCGAAAAGGTTCAAAGTGCATTTGAAAAATATATTGATTATTTCGGGCAAATGCTTTCAAAATCGAGCAGTAAAGATGTAATATTCGATATGAGTTTTCTGAATCAGGATTTTTACCAGAATATGGGTTTTGAATCAATTGCCGAAGACGATATTATTGATTGGATAAATAGCATTAGAACCGGACAGCTAAATGAGAGTAAAATAAATAGCAGCGGCAATCTGAAAAGCTTTCAGGCATCGAGCAAGCTTATGCGGATAAAAACAAAATTGTCCGATTTAAATAAATCGCTTGACAAGAAAGTTGCTGAAATAAATGACCTTAGGAGCGAAATAACAAAACTTAACGATTTAATTGACGAAACGCCTTAATGTCTCCATCATATTTTACATTCACAACTTGCACATAAAGCCTATATCCTAAATAAACTCCACTTCCTTAAAATAAAATCCTTCTTTTGAGCCATCATTTTTACGAAGTGTAATGTTTCCATCAGGTGACACATTAACTATCTCTGCTTCAAATTCAATATTATTAGCCAAATATCGGTGAAAACCTACCTTTCGGTAAATGTTTTTGTAGTATTCATTTTCAATCATATTATAATCTGACTCTAACAAAATATTGTACCACACCATTATTGACTCATAAATACCTTTTAAGCAAATGCTTAAATCAAATTCATTAGCAAAGATTGTTTTTAATGAAACAGCATTTGGTAATTCTATCGGCCAGTTTGTTTGATTTACATTTAAGCCTATACCTATTACCGAATGCGACAATTGAGCTCCTAATAATCTGTTTTCAATTAAAATACCACATATTTTTTTATCGCGATAGTAAATATCGTTTGGCCATTTAATTGTAAACTCTTTGCCTAAACTGTTTAAGTACTTTACAATTCCAAGTGATACAGCTTTTGAAATCATAAACATATTCTCAGCATCTATTGAAACAGGTTTCAATAGAATGCTAAAAGTAAGATTCTTACCCGGCTCACTAAACCATATATTATTTTGTTGTCCCTTACCTTTTGTCTGATTAGTTGCTATTACAGTTGTCCCTTCAGCAAGTTCTTTTGTGTTAATTTGAGACAACAAATAGTCGTTAGTTGAACAAGTATTCTTTAGTTCAATAATCATATTCTTAGTATAGAATTTCAAATGTATTAAATAGCTATTAACTTATTCTTAATAGCATACATTATAAGGTTAGCAGTGTTCTTTGAGTCTGTTTTACTCAATAAATTTGCCCTGTGTTTATCTACAGTTCGTTTACTGATAAAAAGCTCATCGGCAATCTCCTGATTCGATAATCCTTTGCATATTTCCTGTAAAACTTGCAGTTCTCTTGCCGATAAGTTTGCCGTTTCAATTTCTATCTCCTTTTGAGTGCTAAAATTTTGAATAACATTATATAGTAATTTTTGCGAAAAAAAACTTTCACCTTCCATTACCTGATATATTGCATCTTTTACTTCGTCAATATCCGACTCTTTTAGAATAAAACCTTTAACCCCGGCATTTATCATTTTGTAATAATATTCACCTTCGTTGAACATAGAAAGTGCAACTATTTTCAGGTTGGGATACTTTTCAATAGCCCGGTGAGTTGCTTCAATTCCATCAACTTTAGGCATACTTATATCCATTAAAACTATATCGGGAATATTCTTCTTCAATGAATCAAGAAATTCCTGCCCATCATTTGCTTCGCAAATCACCTTAATATCTTTCGATGCATCAAGAAGTATCTTCAGCCCGTTTCGGAAAAGTACATGGTCGTCAACAAGAGTAACTTTAATTTTCGACATATGAAAACTGTTTGATATTATGCAATTTATAAAAGGTGAGGCAAAGTTAATGGAATTATTTACTTATTGAAAATCAAGTACAATTCATTCAATAAAATGCTAAAAAACACTAAATTTTAACCTTAATAAGAGCATTCACCCCTTCACCCGGAGCACTGTTCATAACAAACATTCCGTTAATTGATTTTATGCGCGACGAAATATTTGAGAAACCCATACCATCGGCACTAATAGTTTCATTGTATACCGATGCATCAAAACCAATACCATCGTCGGTATATTGTATTGCTAAGTAGTCATCGTGTTTCATTATATCAATATCAATTCTTTTTGCCGATGCATATTTTATAGTATTGTTAATTAATTCACAAGTTGCCCTGTATAGTATCACTTCAATATTATGTCCAAATCTGTCTTTATTAATATTCGATTGTAAATTGATTTTAGTTGATGTTACCTGATTTAGTTTACTTACAAAACTATTTACTGCACTCAACAGTCCAAAATTGGTTAATATATGAGGGCTCAAATTATTCGATATTTCCTTTATACTCGAAATAGCCTCATTAATTACAAGGCTCGTATTTTCAAGTATTTCACGATTAACTTTCTCATCCGATGTTCCCATAAGTGCCGATATTGACATTTTTACAGTCGACAACAACGGGCCAAGCCCATCGTGCAAATCTTTAGCAAATCGTTTTCTCTCCTTCTCCTCGGTTTGAATTATTGCATTAAGCAAGCGATTCTCCGACCTGTTTCGCTCCGACTCGGCAAGTTTCAGTGAATAAAAAATTCCACCAATAAGAAATACGCCAACAGTAAACAGTATTGAAATAATTACCTCAAGCCAATCGTCGGCCATAGTTAAATAAAACGAATAATCGTCTTGAATAAACTGTACAAGTTTTATAGCTCTTTTAACAGCCAAAAGCAAGAATCCGGTTGAAATTAGTACCCACGATGCTCTATATTTTGTAACCCTCATAAGCCTTAGAGCAAATATGGCTGCTATAAGTTGCAGTACAATAGATATTAAAAGAGGAATTAACCTTATCATAATTAAGCAATTAAATTAACGTCAAAATATACTGACATAATTACCATTTTTTAATTATAAAATGTAGTATTATTGCCAATAAATATTTACGATAGTGCCATTTTTACGCTATTAAACTTTCGGGCACTGTATTTGTTTGCATCATAAACATAAATTATAAAACATAACATTACCTTTAGGGCAAATTTTTCATAAATGATAGAACGAGAAGGAACCGAGATTCTTAAAAACACAATAGTTGAAGCAATGCTGGAACGCAAAGCCGGCGAAATAAAAGTTTTAAATATTAAAAAGTTAGAGCAGTCTATTGCCGATTATTTTATAATATGTCACTGTAACTCTACTACTCAGGTCGATGCTGTGGCCGACTTTATAGAGCGTGAAACACGCAGTATACTACACGAAAGACCAATCCATAAAGAAGGAAAAGAAAACTCACACTGGATTCTTCTCGATTATGGTGATATTGTAGTTCACATATTTTTAGAAGAATACCGACAATTTTATAAAATTGAATCATTATGGGCTGATGCCGAAATTGAATTAATAAACGAAGAATAATTTTTTTTGACATGAGTGAAGAAAATATAAATAACGACAAGAATAATAAAGCAGAATCAGATGCTCCAAAAGGAGGCATACGTTTCGACAACAAACCAAAGACCGGCGATGGTAAACCAAAATTTAACTCATCGTGGATATTTGGAATTTTAGCCATAGTCCTTATTGGCTCTATGTTTTTTCCATCAATTGGTAATACACCGGTTGAAATTACCCGAAGCCGTTTTGAAAATGAAATGCTCCGATCAAAAGATGTAGAACGCGTAGTAGTTGTAAATAAAGAAAAAGCAGAAATATATATTAAAGCCGACAAGCTTAGTGACCCTAAATATAAAGATGCTCCGGGCAAAGGTTCAATGACAACAGGAACCGGCCCTCAATATTTCTTTACCATAGGTTCTATTGAAGCTTTCGATGACAGAATGGATCAGGCTCAGGCAAATTTTGCTCCCGAAGACAGAGTTGATGTTAAGTACGAAAAGCGTGAAAACTATCTTGAAGGTATACTGAGTTGGCTTTTGTTCCCTCTTATACTTATTGCAGTATGGTTATTTATATTTCGCCGTATGGCAGGGCCAAATGGTCCTGGCGGTCAAATTTTCAATATTGGCAAATCAAGAGCAAAAGTATTTGACAAAGAAGGGGCTCAGATAAAAATTGACTTTAAAGATGTAGCCGGACTTGAAGAAGCAAAAATAGAGATACGAGAAATTGTTGATTTTCTAAAAAATCCTGACAAATACACCGACCTTGGCGGAAAAATTCCAAAAGGAGCTCTGCTTGTTGGCCCTCCGGGAACAGGCAAAACTTTACTTGCTAAAGCTGTGGCCGGTGAAGCTCACGTTCCATTTTTCTCAATGTCGGGTTCCGATTTTGTGGAAATGTTTGTTGGTGTTGGAGCTTCGCGTGTTCGCGACCTTTTTAAACAAGCAAAAGAAAAATCTCCGTGTATTATTTTTATCGATGAAATAGATGCAATAGGACGAGCCAGAGGTAAAAACCCAAATATGGGAGCAAACGATGAAAGAGAAAATACTCTAAACCAGCTACTTACCGAAATGGATGGATTTGGTACTAACAGTGGTGTAATTATTCTTGCAGCAACAAACCGTGCCGATATTCTTGACCGTGCGCTAATGCGTGCCGGACGTTTTGACCGACAGATTCATGTAGAACTACCCGACCTGAACGAACGACGAGATATATTCAATGTACACTTACGCCCACTAAAGAAACTATCGGCTGATGTTACTGCCGAATATTTAGCAAAACAAACTCCGGGCTTTTCAGGTGCCGATATTGCTAATGTTTGTAATGAGGCTGCTCTTATAGCTGCCCGACGAGATAAAAAGCAAGTTGAAAAACAAGATTTTCTCGATGCTGTAGACCGCATAATTGGAGGTTTAGAGAAAAAGAACAAAATAATATCAACCGACGAGAAAAAAACCATAGCTTATCACGAAGCAGGACACGCTTTGGTTAGTTGGGTGCTTGAACACGCTAATCCTTTAATTAAAGTAACAATAGTTCCCCGCGGACAAGCTTTGGGGGCAGCATGGTATCTGCCCGAAGAACGCCAACTTACTACAACAGACCAAATGCTCGACGAAATGTGTTCAGTATTAGGTGGTCGTGCTGCTGAAGAATTATTCTTCGGTAAAGTATCGACCGGTGCACTAAACGACCTTGAAAAAGTAACTAAACAGGCATATGCAATGGTTTCGTACTTTGGCATGAGTGAAAAAATTGGTAATCTGAGTTTTTACGATTCAACCGGTCAGAATGAATATATGTTCGGGAAACCATATGGCGATGAGACAGCGCGTGATATTGACAGAGAAACTAAACGTATAATTTCAGAGGCATATACCAGAGCAAAAGAGGTTCTTACAAACTATAAGAGCCAGCATAATAAGCTTGCCGATTTATTGCTTGAACGTGAAGTAATATTTGCCGAAGATCTCGAAAAAATAGTTGGTCCAAGACCTAATGGCAAAACACCTGACTTTACAAGAGCCGAAACATCTGACAAAAAAGCAGATATTGAAGATGCTGAAATTGTTAATATATCGGAAACTGACATTAGCATAGCAGTTGATACCGACAAAACAGAGGATAACAGCAACAATAATTAATAATAGAGCAATGAGTGACTGGGTATCTGTTTATTCTTTTGGAAAGCAACACGAAGCAGAAATGGCTGTAGAGTGCCTTATTGACAATGGCATAGAAGCTGTTATTATGAATAAAAAAGACTCAGCATACCTGTTTGGTGATATAGAAGTATATGCTAAACAGGAAAATGTTATTTTAGCAAAACATTTAATAAATAAACTGTTAGGTTTTGAGTGATATAGTTAAACGAGGACTATCCGGAATAGTTTATGTTGGAGTTTTAGTAGCTTCGCTGCTAATAAATCAATATTTATTTGCATTTGTATTTGTAACTTTAGCGGTTGCAAATCTTTTAGAATTTTTCAAATTGGGAAAAAGACTTAGAGCTAGTGCTCAACAGTCGTATGCAGCTATTATTACCATTTTGTTGTTTGCTTTTAGCTTTGCTTCAAATATATTAGAGCATCACCCCAATTTATTCTTATTATTAGTCCCTCTTGTTGTATTTATAATAGTTTTTGAACTATACCGAATTAAACGCTATCCTTTTGTAAATATTGCCTATACAATATTTGGGTTAGTATATATTGCCGTGCCATTTGCATTAATGAACTATCTGGTATTTTATACCGGTAGCTTCAATGGCAATTTACTACTTGGGATATTTGTATTAACATGGATATACGATTCCGGAGCATATCTTGTAGGAATTACAATTGGCAAAAACCGGCTATTTGAACGAATATCACCCAAAAAGTCGTGGGAAGGTTTTATTGGCGGTGCAGCTATTACAATTGGCTTATCGTTCTTTGCACCAAACGTATTTGGCATAGTTTCACTTACGCATTGGGTTGTAATATCGGCAATTGTTGTTATATTCGGTACATTAGGCGATCTTTCCGAATCGTTGCTTAAAAGAAGTGTTAACGTGAAAGATTCAGGTCAGTTTATGCCCGGACACGGCGGAGTGCTCGACCGATTCGATAGCATTTTACTATCTGTACCACTAATTTATATGTATTTATACTTTTTTGTTAAAATATAATTGAATGAGGATTCACAAAGCAGGAATAAGCATTATTCTATTCGTAGTATTAATTGAACTGGCAGTTCTGGTTCTACTAAAATACACTATTGCAAATGTTTATGTTGATATAACAGCAGCATTTATAGCATTGTTTTTACTTATTTTCGTTTTACGTTTTTTCCGTTTCCCTTATCGAAATATTGCATTTAATGAAAATGAAGTAATTGCCCCTGCCGATGGCAAAGTAGTAGTAATCGAAAAAATTGAAAACGAGGAATATACCGGTCAGAAAATGACCCAGATTTCAATTTTTATGTCTGTTTGGAATGTTCATATCAACTGGTTGCCGGTTTTGGGTAAGGTTGTTGACAGTATGCATTTTAACGGAAATTTTAAACGAGCTATTTTACCAAAAGCTTCAAGCGAGAATGAGCGTTCGGTTGTTATACTACAGCCGACTAAACTAGATAAAAAAATAGTGGTAAAACAAATTGCCGGAGCCGTAGCACGAAGAATTATTACATATGCTAAGGCAAATGACAATATAAATGCCGGCGATCAACTGGGTTTTATCCGTTTTGGCTCTAGGGTCGATATTCTATTGCCATCAGAATATATTATTGATGTAAAAATAGGCAATAAAACTAAAGGTGGTATATCGCAAATTGCACACTTACAATAAAAGTAAGAAACACTTTTTTTAAGAAAAATATAGTTTACCTCTGTTTTTCATTTTTTTATATCGAGGTAAATGTTAAATTTGTTTTAGTTATTAATCTAAATTTATAAAAAATGGCTTACGTAATTAAAATTGATTGTATAGCATGTGGTGCTTGTATGCCGGAATGTCCGGTAGAAGCTATCTCTGAAGGAGATATTTTCAAAATCGATCCAAAAATTTGTACTGACTGTGGAACATGTAGTGATGCATGCCCGGTTGATGCTATTGCTCCGGCTGAATAAGCTATACTAAAAAGTATAAATAGCCCCTGCCTTTAGGTTGGGGCTTTTTCATTTATTTTATTTGCAACATATTTTACAATGGCATTCATTCAAATTATACCTATATAAATATGAGTTTTCCTTTACCCGACAGTATTCTGCAAAGCCCTCACATTGCTTTAAAGCAGATTATGTATTTAGTAAAAATGCGTCAAAACGGCGACATTGCAGAACAGATGAACAGAATGGGTTTAAGCTATAGATTAAATTATGGTGTAACAATGCCTGTACTATTTGAAATAGCTTCAAAATTCAGAACTGACAATGCATTGGGGTATCAGCTTCTAAATACTAATATTCGCGAAGGAATGATACTTGCTTCGTTACTGTTTAATGCAGAAAAACTGAGTACCGATGACTATATTAAAATATCGAAGCAGATTAAAAACATTGAATTAATTGAGCAGTTTTCTAAGAATCTTTACTCAAAAACACCATATTTGCCAGCCATAATTGAAACACTAAGAGAGGAAGGCGACAACGACACTATTCTTGCAAACTACTCATTTGCCTGGGGGGTAAAACGCAATGTACTGAATGATGACACAATAAAAGAATTACTTGCCGCATTTAATAAACAGATTACCAGTACTAATATGCAGGTAATTAGGTCAATTTCATTTGCCCTACAAATGGTAGTAATGCGTTCTCCGGAATTTAAGAAAATTGCATTTGCAATAGTAGCCGAAATGAAGAATTCTGATTTTGAATATACAAAGAAAACAGGAGAAGAGTTTTTATGGTTAAATGAAGCTATTTAACAAATCAATCATCTAATTTTGCAAACATTTTTCATGACATAACTGTTTTATAATAAATATTTCAATTATGGAACGTTTATTAATAATACTGTCAATATTAATGTTTGCTATGACAAATAACGCACAAAACTACAACAAGCTTACCGAATTTGAGAAATATGTAATAATAGATAAAGGGACAGAAAGACCATTTACCGGTGAGTACGAAAAGAATAAGATTTCGGGAACCTACTTATGTAAACAGTGCAATGCCCCACTTTATAGTTCTAATGATAAATTTGAATCAAACTGTGGTTGGCCATCATTTGACGATGAAATTAAAGGAGCAGTAATGCGTGTTCCTGATTCCGATGGTAGCAGAACCGAAATAATATGTAATAATTGCCAAGGTCATTTGGGGCATATATTTATTAACGAGGGGTTTACCACCAAACAAACTCGACACTGTGTTAATTCTGTTTCATTGAATTTTATTCCCAAAGGAGATATTTTACCTGATAAAATATCAGCAAATAGAACAGAAACTGCAATTCTTGCATCGGGGTGTTTTTGGGGGACAGAATACCATTTGCAAAAACTTGAAGGTGTGATAGCAACTACCGTTGGATATACGGGAGGATACATTAAAAATCCGACATATAAACAGGTTTGCTCAGGTACAACAGGTCATGCTGAAGCGGTAGAGGTAGTTTTTAATCCCGACAAAATTAGTTATGAAGAAATAGTACAACTATTTTTTGAAACACACGACCCTACACAAATAAACAGGCAGGGTCCTGATATTGGAACTCAATACCGTTCCGAAGTTTTCTATACTAATAACAAACAAAAAGAGGTTGCTGAAAAGCTTATTGAGATTCTTGAAAGCAAAGGTTTTGATGTAGTTACCAAAGTAACCCCTGCTTCTGTTTTCTATGAAGGAGAAGATTACCATCAGGATTATTACGATAAAAAAGGGAGTACCCCTTATTGCCATATTTATACCAAGAGATTTTGAATATCCAACAATTAAAAACACGATTTAAATCAGGTTCATATCAATTTGAATATATGCGCCAGTGATTTAAGCCAAAAAAATAATATATTCGTTACGTTATATAAACCAACACAGCATTTGCAATAGTTGTTTATTTTAAAATGCTGTTTTTATTCGGAGGGGGGGATATGCCAAACAGAAGTACAACTAAACGTTTAGTATTACTGAACCGTTATTACAAAATAACACAGTTCTATTCATTTTTGAAGAGTACAGCCATAAAAGGTGGTAGCGCAATTGCAATATTTGTTCTAGTATTATTGGCACTTGAGTACTTTATATTAGATATAAATTCTATACTGAATAATATAGTTCATACTTATGAACCGCAGGTAATAATATTAACATTTGGTTTGTCGGAAACCATGTTGGGACTTGTTCCACCCGAGTTATTCATTGCGTGGGCAGGTAAATCAGCAACTCCATGGCTCTTTTTATTTAGTCTGGCAACAGTTTCGTACATAGGTGGAGTAATATCATATATTGTAGGAACACGTTTGTTTTTAATCCCTTCTATAAAAAATCATATTGAAAACAAGGTTGAGAAACACATAATAAACTTACGTAAATGGGGAGGTATGTTTGTTGTTTTGGGAGCAATATCGCCAATACCACACTCTATGGTAAGTTTAGCTTCCGGTCTTATTCGATATAGCTTTAAGTATTATTTGCTGTGGTCGCTATTCCGTTATCTCCGGTTTATTGTTTATGCTTTGGTTATATTTCAGATAGCTTAACCCTAACTATGTATTTAAATTGAAATACTATAGTTAAATGAAGGATTCTCAAAGCTTTATAGGGTTAGTATTGTTAACCCTTCGGGTTCAACCCGATCTAACGTATTACATTAGCAAAATGCTGTTTACTAATTGAATTTCAAAAACCAATGCATAATGCGGGTTAAATAACCCCACCAAACATTACTCTGTCAAAATTTCAGTTGGCTCAATTTTTGATATGAGTGAATTAAATTAAAAATAATTTTAAGAACTATGAACATTAAGTCTTCATCAAATCCAATTTTTAGCAAAAAGGTTATGGACAGTTTTGCTTATTCGCAATCAACTACCGGCACAATGACAGTGCAGGGAACTATCAACAAAATAGCAATTATGTTGCTTATAGTTGTGTTGGGAGCATCATTTACATGGGGAAAAGCTATGAACCCGGCTACTGCATCAACAGTAGGTATATGGATAGCAGTAGGTGGAATAGGTGGTTTTATACTTGCATTAATTACGGCCTTTCGCAAGCAAAGCGCACACATTACAGCACCAATTTATGCAGTATTTGAAGGACTATTTCTTGGAGCAATATCAGCTCTTTTTGAAGGTATGTTCCCTGGGTTAGTTATGAAAGCGGTATTACTAACATTTGCAGTTATGTTTGCTTTGCTGTTTTTATATAAAACAGGGGTTATTAAGGTAACTCAAAAATTCCGTGCCGGCGTTGTAGCAGCTACCATGGGTATTGCAGTTGCATATTTTGTTACTTTTATTTTAAATATGTTTGGAGTAAATGTATCGTTTATGCATGGAGGCGGAACTATGGGAATGATAATAAGTTTGGTTATTGTAGCTGTGGCAGCTCTTAATTTAGTACTTGATTTTGATTTCATTGAACAAGGTGCAAATTCAGGATTGCCAAAAAGTTTTGAATGGTATGGTGCTTTTGGTCTAATGGTAACTCTTATATGGTTATATATTGAGATATTGAGGCTTTTAGCAATTTTTGCTAACAGAGACTAGGAAAATAAACAAATACAAAGTAGAGGCTGCCTAAAAAGGGAGCCTCTTTTTTTATGTTGTTCTATTACCTTTTTACTTAGAATCCATGATCAATTTATTGGAAGGGTTAAACCCGAACTATGCAATAGAATTGAAATAATGAGGATAAATAGAAGCAATACAGATGGTTAATGGAAAACATCAATTAACCATCTGGGTTCAGCCCGCCCTAATGCGTTGCATTAGAAAGATGCTGATTAATAATTGATTAATGATAATCTTGAAAACCTAATGAATAATGCGGGTTAAAAGTTGTATCAGATTGGGATTTTAAATCTACATTATTGAGTTCTGATGTGATTTTCACAATTCATCATTTTTGCCAATCTGTGTATTCCTATTTACGAAAAGCTTTGCACTGCTATTTTTCGTTTAGCTTAAAAAAGATAGATATTATTCGACCCGGTAGCTCTTTCAAAAGACAGACATATCAATTCAGCGGAGGCATAAGAATTTGCATCCAAGGGCATATAGTCTTAACTTACCGACATTGTGAGTGAGATGGTATGAAGTAATATAGATTATGTTGGGAATGTAGCTAGCACATAATTTGCTACGCAATATATCGAGAGGTAAAAAATATTAAAACAGTAAACTTTTATTTTTCGCACAATATTAATAAAAAAAGGGAAATCCAATAGAATTTCCCTTTTTAGATATATTATTCTCTTTATTTACTCAACAATACTTTTGAAAGTAGCATCGGCAGCATACTGAGCAAACTCAATATCCTTTTGTGCATAAGCTTTATAAGAAGCATCTTTTTCACAAGCTGTTCTTAAACTGTTCATTAAGAATTCAGAATCTTGCTTTCTTGCACCAATTACAGCTTTGAAGTAGTAAGCTTTAGCCGACTCATCTTCAGCTTTCTTTAAAATACCCAAAGCAGCATCAAATGCATCAGGGTTTTTAGTGAAAGAGTAGTTAAGAACTTTTGTAATAGCAAAGCTTAAAGTATTGTATTTAGAGCTTACATATAGGTTAAGAGCATCTTCGTATTGACCTCTTTTAGCTGCGATAGTAGCTCTGTTGTAGCTAACTTGATTTCCTGCACCTGCTGCAGCAGTGTAGAATTCTTCTGCCGCAACAACATCACCTTCGTTGTAAGCAACTACACCTAAGTTATTAAGAACAATAGTGTTGCTTGCATCTATGCTTTTTGCTTTTTCTAGTGCAGCCTTAGCTTCTGCAACTTTACCAAGTTTCAATAAAGCATATCCTACGTTGTTATGACCTCTCCAGTCGTCAGAGAAATTTTCTGCCACCTTTTGGTAAATAGCAAGTTTTGTGTTAATATCTTCATGTAAAGTAGCAGCATACATTAACTCTTCAACTTTTAAAGTATCAGGATTTGATACAGAAAAATCCTTTAATTCTTCATCAGAGTAGCCTACTACAGCTATGTTTACATACATTTTTGAACGACGTAGTTCAGGAAGGATTTCTTCTTTAATAACCTCGTAAGCTGCAGCAATATTTTTAATTTCTTTTTCACGAACTACTGGGTCAGAATACATTGAAAGAACACGTAAAATAAGGTCTTTATCTTGTATTTCTGATGCTTCCATTGCCGACTTGAAACCTTCCCAGTCTTCCGGAGTAGCAGTAGTTTTAATGAATCCCTCTTCTTTTGTTCCTTCTACTTTAGCTTTATCAAGCTCACGTGCAAAGTATTGTTGAGCATTAACCATACGCTTATCAGCTAACTTAGTGTTAAGGTCAAGTTCACCATCAGGCGATGCATAAGCTGATATTTCAACACCTTTAAATTCAACGTTCTCTTTTGTAACCGATTCTTTAACAAATTGTTTAAGGGCTTTAATCTCCTCTTTGTTTAATTCTTTATCGCGAATGTTTGCTTGGTTTATTACGAAGTGGATAGCAGCACCTTTTTGCTCTGTTGTAATGCGAACAAATTTGTCGTCAGCAGCAATAGGCATAGCATCGCCATCAAGTAATAATGCAGTAGACATAGTACCATCGGCAAGTTTTATCTCAGGTAAATCAACAGAGTTGCTACCGTCAGAAGCTTTAACTCTTGCAATTAATTCACCTTTGCGCATACCTTCTACAAATGCAATTTTTGCAGCCGGTATTTCTTTTGTACCACCATTTACAAATGATACAACTTCGTTGTTACCTTGAACAGACTCTCCTTGGAACGATTTACTTGGGAAAGCAGTTTCTCCACCTTCATATTTAAAAACAGGTGTAATTGTTAGTGTTGCTTTCTTTTGGAAAAACTTAGCAGGGAAAGTAACTTTAATAGCAGCCGAAACACTGTCACCGTGTAATTCCAATACTTTTGGTGTAACCTCATGCTTCACCTCCGATGCCATTTTCATCATCTTGTTTACTCCACCACAACCTGTTAGTACAACTGCGGCTAAGATTAGAGTAGCTAATTTACTTACGTTAAATTTTTTCATAATTGCTTAATTAGTGATCTTATACTAAAATAGTTTAAATTTTTCTAGGCTTACAAATCTAAAAGGTTTTTGTTAAAAAAAAAATAATCACATCGTTAAATGTGCATTATTATAGCCATAAAGCTTATATTGTTAGTTTATACCCCTCGATATTTGTGAAATATCATTTATAAGTGTATCAAATTGTACAAATAACTCCTCATTGTTTTTGTTAATAATACTGATTGCCTCATTTGCCTTAGCCGGCATCGATGTTCTTTTGCTCATTCCTGATAATACCCTTTCAATTCCGTTTAAATTTGAATAAAGTTCAAACCAGTTATTTTCAATTAAATATGGAGTAAGGTATTGAATACGTTCAGGCATTATCCACATTTTCTTTTTTAAATATGTATATATATTACAAGAATATTCCGATAGCGATAATTTGTGATATTTATTCCATTGCGATGCCAGGAAATAATCAAATACTATATCAATAACAACACTGCTATGATGTCCATAAATTGGATAGAACAACTTTTTACATTTTAAAGTTGATTCATGTTTGTCAGTAAATGAATCAATTTTTCGATGAAGCATAATGCCTTGCTGAACTGATTTAGGGTATTCTTTGTAATTATTCCCTTTTACCGCATCAGAAATATAGTTGCCAATAAAAACATCATCTAAATTCTGCAACAAATAGGTGTGGGCAAGAATATTCATGAACCGATACTACCTGTTAAATTGTAATGGTTTGCCTTTAATATTTTCATTAATCATACCATTTTCATAAACTAAGTTTCCATTAACAAAAGTATGTGTGATTCTTGATTTAAAAGTATGCCCTTCAAATGGCGACCATTTACACTTATATAATATATTATCTGAATTTACAGTAGTTTCAGAATTAGTATCAATAATTACAATGTCGGCATAGTAATCTTTTTTTATAAAACCTCTTTTATCTACATTGTAAAGAGTAGCTGGCGAATGACACATTTTCTTCACAATAGTTTCAATACTTATTTTTCCATTATGATAAAAATCGAGCATTGCAAGTAAAGAGTGTTGCACTAAAGGACCACCGGAAGCAGATTGAGTATATGCATTGAGTTTTTCATTGAGTAAGTGTGGAGCATGGTCTGTTGCAACTACATCAATTTTGTCATTTACTAAAGCATTAAAAAGTGCATTTCTGTCCGATTCAAATTTTACAGACGGATTCCATTTTATTCTATTGCCATAAGTTTTGTAATCATCAGCATTGAACCATAAGTGATGAACACAAACTTCGGCAGTAATGCTTTTTTCTTCAATATTTCCATTGTTGAAAAGCGACATCTCTTTTTCAGTTGAAAGGTGAAGCACATGAAGTTTTGAATTAAACTTCGTTGCAAGCTCTACCGCTTTCGACGATGATATATAACAAGCTTCAGCACTTCTAATTAATGGGTGATGCTCAGGCAAAATATCATTCCCATACTTATTAATATATGTATTGAGGTTATTTCTAATGGTTTTTTCATCTTCGCAGTGTGTTGCCACCAAGCATGGAGCTTCTTTGAAAATGCCTTCAAGAGTTTTTTCGTCATCTACCAACATATTCCCGGTAGAAGAACCCATAAAGACCTTAATACCCGGGGTTGTTTTAGGATTAGTTTTTAAAAGTTCAGATAAATTGTCATTTGTAGCACCTATGTAGAACGAATAGTTGGCAAGCGATTTTTCTGCAGCTATATCATACTTTGTTTTTAATGCAAGCTGTGTTGTTGTTTGAGGATTAGTGTTGGGCATTTCCATATACGAAGTAACACCACCGGCAATTGCAGCTTTTGTTTCTGTGTATATTTCAGCTTTATGTATTAGCCCGGGTTCTCTGAAATGAACCTGATCATCTATTACGCCCGGAACAACAATTTTCCCTTTAGCATCTATTATTTTATCAAAAATACTTTCGTCAGCATGATTGCCGGAATCTACATCATTTATTATTTCATCAAATATTGATATATATCCATTAAATGACTTCCCTTCATTTATTATCTGTGCATTTTTGATAAGTATTTTCACGTGTATGAAATTTAGTTAAATATTTTTTCAATAAACAGCAATAGGTAAAAACAGACTTGTTCTATTTAAATACGTAAAACTTCCGTATCTTATCTATATCCCTGTGTGTACATTTATGCATGGAAGGTTTATTCGTATATATAACACCTAAGCTACTCTTTTATATGTGCGAAATAAGCTTCTTAATTTCATTTTAATTACTCCCCAAACTGCTTCATTGAAAATGCCGCCACTCATTTTCGACGCACCTTCTTGTCTGTCTGTAAATATAATTGGGACTTCCACAATGTTGAATCCGAACTTGAAAGCAGTAAATTTCATTTCTATTTGAAATGCATACCCCTTAAATCTAATTTTGTCGAGGTCAATGGTTTCAAGCACTTTCCTTGTATAGCATTTAAATCCTGCAGTAGCATCCTTCACTTTCATGCCTGTAACAATTCTAACATATTTTGAGGCGTAATAACTCATAATAACTCTACCCATTGGCCAATTCACAACATTGATTCCTGAAATATAGCGAGAGCCAATAGCCAAATCGGCACCATTTGCACAAGCCTTATGAAGCTTGATAAGATCATCGGGATTATGAGAAAAATCGGCATCCATTTCGAATATATATTCATAATTGTGTTCAAGAGCCCATTTGAAACCTGCAATATATGCAGTACCCAAACCAAGCTTCCCTTTTCGTTCAACTATAAACAGACGATTCTCAAACTCTTTCATTAGATTTTTAACAATGTCAGCAGTTCCATCAGGGCTATTGTCTTCAATAATCAACACATTAAATTCACCATCAAGAGACATGACTTTTCTAATAATGGACTCAATATTCTCCTTTTCATTATATGTAGGAATAATTACTACTTTGTTGCTCATAGCTATTGCTCAATTATACTTTGTTATTATATGCTGCGAATATAATAATATAATCGTTCACATATTTAGTAAAAATTAAATAATTGAATATGCAAGTAGGCTTTATTAAGGGAATATTATAAAAGCGCTAAAATATAAACTACTGTATATGAGGTTTCTATTTTAGTGAATGTAAATATTTTCAAAAAACATCAAAAAACATTTGGATTGTAATATTGAATCGTATACTTTTGCACCCGCTTTGAAAGAGATACAACAAGCTTTTAGAGCAGGTTCTTAACAAGTAATGAGGGTGTTTATTTTTCTGTTTTTCAATAATTTATAAAGTAATTTTAGATAAAGAAAAACTTAAAAATAA
>QKGS01000101.1 GCA_003250355.1 Bacteroidota bacterium | reverse complement strand
CTCAATATCGGCATAGTTAACATTATTTTGCAGGCAATTTCTTTTAAGAGTTAATTGAATTTTATTTTCAATGAGTTCTTTGCTCGACAATTCACCTCCGGTAAAGTCAATTTTAATAACAGGGTAGCTTTGCTCCCAGTCGTACTTATCGTATATGTGCAGCCCCTCGAAATATTGTTTATGACCAAGAAATATTTCCGAAAGGGTATCTAAAAAAAGCGACTTGCCAAAGCGGCGGGGGCGGGAAAGAAAGTAGTAGTTGCTACCGTCTTCAATCATATTCAGCGCATCACGTGTTTTGTCAATATATACGTAATTCTCTTTGGGGTCACGTATGTCACGGAATGTTTGTTTGCCTATTGGTAATCGTTTTTTCTTGTACATAAACCTTTGTTTTGCACAAAAATAGTAAAAAAAAGCTGCCGACGGCAGCTTTTAATTATGCTTACATATTCTATGTTAAGGCTAATATCACTTAGCAATGAAAAAATATTACAGATTATTTAAAAAATCGGTAACATTTTTTTCAATACGTGCAGGAACATCTTCAATATTTGCTTTGTCGAATTTATCGCCTGTAATGCTTTCGTATAGTTCAATGTATCGTTCCGATATTTCTTCAACAAACGATTCCGGTATTTCAGGCAGCACATCGCCACTACGTCCTTGAAATCCGTTATCCATAAGCCACTCGCGAACGAACTCTTTAGATAACTGCTTTTGGTTTTCACCTTTTTCAAAGCGTTGCTGATACCCATCGGCATAGAAATAACGCGATGAGTCGGGGGTGTGTATTTCATCAATCAGGTAAATTTGGCCATCTTTTTTGCCAAACTCGTATTTTGTATCAACCAGGATTAATCCCATTTCTTTAGCTATTTCGCTACCGCGCTTGAATAGTGCAAGCGAAATTCTTTCAAGTTCCAAATAATCGGCTTCAGAAACTAATCCTTGTTTAATAATTTCATCGCGCGAAATATTCTCGTCGTGAGCTCCAAGTTCAGCTTTAGTAGTAGGGGTTAAAAGCGGTTCAGGAAAAGCCTGGTGTTCTTTTAAGCCTTCAGGAAGTGCAACACCGCATATTTCACGACCTCCGTTTTTATATAATCGCCATGAGCTGCCGGTAAGGTATCCTCGAACAATCATTTCAACAGGGAAAGTTTCACAAAAGTGACCTACGGTTACGTTAGGGTCAGGGGTAGCTATTTTCCAGTTAGGAACGATATCGGCAGTAGCATCGAGGAATTTTGAAGCTATTTGGTTAAGTACCTGTCCTTTGTATGGAATACCTTTGGGTAAGATAACGTCGAAAGCCGAAATTCTGTCCGAAACTACCATCACCATATGCTTGTCGTCAATGTTGTAAACATCGCGAACTTTTCCTTTGTAAACGCTTTTCTGACCAGGAAAGTTAAAGTCAGTTTTAACAATTGCTTTTTCCATTTTTAAAACTTAATTGTATTTATCTGTATGTGCTTTATTATTAACTATTTTAAAACAAATTTGTTTAGAGGATAATGGAAACCGGAGACAGAAAAATAGCAAGCTATATTCATTGTAATTTTCAAATTTTCAAATTTCCTCATTTTCAAATTCTCAAATATCTTAATTCGTTATTCTTACTTCTAATGTGTATGTTTATCAAAAGCTTTAACAATAGCTTTAACCAGTTTATGGCGAACAATATCACGACCATCGAGTTCTACAACTTTAATTCCTTCAATATTTTCGAGAATCCGTAGCGATTGTACAAGACCGCTATCGCTAACCTTAGGCAGGTCAATTTGTGTTACGTCGCCGTTTATTACAAATTTTGAGTTCATACCCATACGAGTAAGAAACATTTTCATTTGCAGCAAAGTGGTATTCTGTGCTTCATCGAGAATAACAAAAGCATTATCGAGAGTACGCCCGCGCATAAATGCCAGTGGTGCCACTTGTATTATCCCTTCTTCGATGTACGATTCCAATTTTTTTGCAGGAATCATATCGTTTAAAGCATCGTACAAAGGCTGTAAGTAAGGGTCTATTTTTTCTTTCAAATCGCCGGGAAGAAAGCCAAGATTTTCACCTGCTTCAACAGCCGGACGGCTTAAAATAATACGCTTCACCTCACGATTTTTTAGTGCCCTTACAGCCAAAGCAATAGCTGTATATGTTTTACCTGTTCCTGCAGGTCCCATAGCAAATACCATATCGTTTTTATAGCAAGCTTTTACCAGTTTGTGTTGGTTTACTGTTCTTGCTTTTATAGGTTTGCCGCTATTGCCAAATACTATTACATCGCTATCGTGTGCCGAATCGTCGGTATGTTCTTCTGTAACAGGTTTTGTATTTAAAATATCAAATATATTTTCATTGGTAAGGGTATTGTACTTTTCGAAGTATTCGAGTATCTGAAAAAACTTAATTTCAAACTCCGATATTAATTCTTCATCGCCCATGAGTTTTAGTTCATGCCCGCGTGAAATTATTTTAAGTTTAGAGAAGGTGTTTTTGAGTATCTCCAGGTTTGAATTATTTACCCCAAAAAGCTCAACCGGGTCTACTGCCTCAATGTGCAGGATTTTTTCTATCATAGAATGATTTCTAATTTTGTGCAAAAATATCCATAAATTTTTAAAACAAAAAAATATTACATTTGCCATGAAATAATAATTTTTTCAGCAAGTGGCTCTAGTTACCCTTACATCGGATTGGAAAAACGACGACTTCTACGTAGGAGCTATAAAGGGTGTGTTGTATAGTAGTATACCCAGGGTAAATGTAGTTGATATAACACATAAAATAGATTCGTATAAGTTTACTCAGGCTGCGTTTATTATTCGCAATTCGTTTCTTCATTTTCCGGAAGGTACTATTCATATAGTTTCTATAAATAGTGAAATAACTGAAACTTATGCCCCTGTGTGTATAAAAATTAGGGGACAATATTTTATAGGTACAGCATCGGGTATATTTAGCCTTATATTTTCTGAAAAGCCCGAAAGAATAGTTCGTATACATGAACGTGAGGGGTGGTACAATAGTTCGTTTCCCGATTTAACGCTATATGCCAAAGCGGCTGCGCATATTGCCACAGGTGGCGATATATCTGATTTGGGCAATGACTATGTTGATGAAGCAAGGCATATACAACTGATGCCTGTATACGATGAATACGAAATATCTGGTAGTATTATTTATATCGATTCGTATTCAAATATTTTTACTAACATAACACGCAGGCGTTTTGAGCAGGTGTGTCGAAATAGGCGATATACTATTTCGTTTAAAAGTGAATCGTATAAAATACAAAAGCTGAGTAATACTTACAATGAAGTAGAGGTGGCCGATATGCTGGCTTTGTTCAATTCACTCGACTTATTGGAAATAGCGATGCGTAATGCGCGACTCTCTGAGCTTGTGGGACTTAGAATAAATGACCCTGTAATAATAAAATTCAGGTCATAATTTTGTAACTTTATTTGATTATTAAACAAATATTTGACAATGATTACACGTATAGTAAAGTTTATAGTAAAAGGTGAGTTTCGTAATGAATTTACTGAGTTTATGAAAGATTTCTTGCAAGAGGTTAAGAATTTTAAAAACAATCAACATATCGATTATTTTGAAGATAAGGATACTCCAAACAGTTATCATATATATACTATATGGTCAACTACCGGTGCTTTGAATAAGTTTCGCAATTCCGATTTGAATAAGGATTTTAAAAGCAAGATACTTGAATGGGGCGAGAAGAGATATTCGGCATGGACAGTTGAAAATATTTTCTAGAACAATGGAAAATCATAAAAATAGCTTTGCACGTTTGCTTACAATAATGGACGAATTGCGCGAGAAATGTCCATGGGATAAGAAGCAAACTTTTTCAAGCCTCCGTTTACTTACAATAGAAGAGACCTACGAACTTGTCGATGCCATAATGGAGAACGATATGGATGAGGTGAAGAAAGAACTTGGCGATGTATTGTTACATATAGTTTTTTATGCAAAAATGGCTTCTGAAATTAATAAATTTGATATTTCTGATGTAATTGAGGCTTTATGTGATAAACTGGAATACCGTCACCCACATATATTTGGCGATATTACTGTTAAAGATTCAAAGGAGGTAGAGCAGAATTGGGAGCAGCTAAAGCTTAAAGAAAAGGGGCGTAAGCAATCGGTGCTGTCGGGTGTTCCTAAAGGGTTGCCGGCGCTGGTTAAAGCATACCGTATACAAGATAAGGCTCGTAGTGCCGGGTTCGACTGGGAAGAAAAAGAGCAGGTGTGGGATAAGGTGAAAGAGGAGATAGGTGAACTGGAAACTGAATTAAAAAATGATGCTGCGAGCCTGGAAGCCGAAGAAGAGTTTGGCGATTTGATATTCAGCGTTATTAATGCTGCACGCCTTTATGGTATTGACCCTGAGAGTGCTTTGGAACGAACTAACCAGAAATTTATAAAGCGATTCAATTACCTTGAGGAAAAAACCATAAAACAGGGTATTGATTTAAAAAAAATGCCGCTCGATGATATGGAAGTTATTTGGCAAGAGGCTAAGAAAGTTTTAGAATGATATAATATAAGCCGCTAATTAGCTAATTAAAACCAAATAATTAAAAACAAAGCCGCCAATTCGCTAATAAAGCCAAATAATTAAAAACAAAGCCGCTAATTCGCTAATTAAAACCAAATAATTAAGACAAAGCCGCTAATAAAATCAATTGATATTAATTAGCGCATTAGCGGCTAATAGTTTAATAATTATCGCATTAGCGGCAATGGTATATTTGCAAAAGCCCTAACCGGTGAACCATCGGAGTTTTCTATTTTTAATGGGAGACAGGTTAGTTCAAACTTTTTCCCTATAAGCATATCGAGGTTGGTAAGGTTTTCAATTATAAGAATTTCTTCTTCAAGAAATGTTATGTGGTTAGGTTGTTCGTTGCCAATTGCATCGACTGACAGATTATCAAAACCAATTCCTTTTAAATTAAATACGGCTAACCACTGAGCAGCTTCGCAGGTAAGAGTAGGAAAGAAGCTTAAATACTCCGGAGTACTCCATTTATGCTGCCATCCGGTATAAAACAGTACAAAATCAACAGAGGTTATTTGTTTTTCATATTCCGATAAGAAGTTTTTAGTTATTTCAGGCAGACCGGAACAATTAATAACCATTGCAGAACCAATAAATTTATCTAATTCAAATTTATCGAGAGATTTAGCTCCCGGTATCATATGCGATGGTGCATCAATATGAGTGCCTACATGAGTACACATAGAAATATGGATTTCAGACCATCCTTGTTGTTCAAATGTAGCACTTTCGGTAAATACAGGTTCAGGAGAATCGGGGTAAACTGATATTCCTGTTTTTAATGTATGAGTTAGGTCTATTATCATATCAGAATTAGTATCAAGTATCAAGTATCAAGTATCAAGTATCAAGTATCAAGTATTGAGTATCAAGTATCAAGTATTGAGTATTGAGTATTGAGTATCAAGAATCAAGAATCAAGCAACCAGTAACCAGTAACCAGCAACCAGTAACCAGCAACCAGTAACCAGCAACCAGCAACCAGTACCAATATCCGGAACACTAATTAACTGAATATTTAAGTATCAAATGTTATCCGGAGCTTTTTGTGTTAATATTCATATTCTTCACAGATTGCATATTCTGAGATTATAAAGTTGGTTGATAGCTTAATCCAACCATAATAATACTTTTCATTTCGTTTGATTCGCGTGCCAATATAATAATAACTTACAATTCCATTATTAGTCCAGTAGCCTTTAGCCGGAGATGGTATTTGGTTCATAATCCACGAATAAGAATATAAAATAGAATTTTTACCCGACCAGTTTTTGTTGGAGCTTATGGTATCCATATATGGAATTGTATCAACCCACATATTATTGGTATCAATACATATTTCATTTTTACCAATAGGAGTTAGAATTACACTCATACATCCACCGCCCAATCCGGAGGGGTGACACATTGACATACTGAATGAGAAATCATTTGTTCCATCGTTATTTATATCAATATTTATTACAGTATCGGTATCATTCCACGGATTATTAAGCTCTATTTTTATATCAGGAATAATGTTGTAATACTTTACACCAATAGTATCTGTTATTCCGGCAAGTATAAGTGTGTCGAGCTTAGTTTTTTTCTCACCGGGCTTAATAAAATCGCCTTTCATGCAGGAGTATGCTGCAAATAAGCTTAGTGTAATAATTATAAATATAGCTTTCATATTGATTATAAGGGATAATTAATACTCAAATATACAGAATTGACAAAAGATATCGGTACTTTGAAAAGAATAAGAATTCAGATATAGATAAAAAGTGTATTTTGGCACACAATTAGGATAAGCTAAATTGAATTATAGAAGTAAAGCATATGGAGTTTTTTAAAAGAAATAGTTTATTGATATTGATGTGTTTATATACTATTATTTCAATAATAATTTTAATCAATTTTAATGGAACAGGCGGAGAGGGTGATAGTATAAACCATTACTTGTTTGCCAGGTATGCACCCCAACATCCTGAACTTTTCTTTCATCATTGGGCAAAACCCCTTTTTGTATTATTGTCTTGTCCGTTTGCTCAATTTGGGTTTATCGGAGTTAAGGTTTTTAATTTTATAGTTTCATTACTAATAATTGTAGGAACTTACCTCATATGCAAGGAGATGAAAATAAAACAAGCAATTGTTGCATCATTCATTCTTATGAGTACTCCGGCATTTATAATTCTGACATATACAGGCTTTACAGAGCCTTTATTTGCATTGTTTCTTGTAGCAGGTATATTACTGATACTGCGAAAACAATTCTTTTGGGCAGCTGTATTGGTATCATTTATGCCATTTATACGCTCTGAAGGTCTTATAATAGTTGGCGTATTCGGATTATATTATTTAGTAAAAAAAGAGTGGAAAGTATTACCATTATTATCGTTGGGGCATATAATATATTCTATTATTGGGTGGCCTGTTCACGGTGATTTGTTCTGGGTTATTACAAAAATACCTTATGCTACCATGGATAGTGTTTATGGTCAGGGAAATAACTTGTTTCATTTTGTTGAGCAACTGTTTTTTATGACAGGAGTACTTGTTTTTATACTATTTATTGTTGGCTTTATTCGCTCAGTATGGGATGCCATAAAACGAAATAATACTAAGGAATATAACATAATAATACAACTTGGTTTTTGGAGTTTTTTTATTGCACACTCGCTGTTTTGGTATTTGGGTATATTTAATTCTATGGGACTAAAGCGGGTGCTTATTGCTGTTTTTCCATTAGTTGCTGTTATTGCAGCAAAAGGATTCAATACAATAACAGCTGATTTGCCTTTAAAAAACAGAATGATATCAAAAATTGCAGGAGTTGTTTTTATAGTCGGAATGATTGGTATTATTTTTACATCGGATCCATCGGGTATAAAGGTTGAAGATTTAAGTAGAAAGCCTGAAGAAAATATGGCATTTATTGTTGCCGATAAAATTAAGCCACTTATAAATGATACTACAACAGTATATCATAGCAGCCCTATTGTTAGCGAAGCTTTAAATATTGACCCGTTTAATGCCGGTATTTGCCAAGGTATTAATTCTCAAATGAGTAATATTAAAAAGGGAGATATAATAATTTGGGAAAGCTGGTTTGCAGTTGTAGAAGCCGGTGTTGATTTGAATTTACTCATTAACCGAAATGACTTAGAATTGATACATGAAGAGAAAGGAGATGGGTTTCATTATGCTGTATTCGTTAAAAGATAATCTTTTATTCTTATTTTTGAGTGGATGTAATTACTCTATGAAGAGATTATGAAAAATTGGAAATAAGTTAATTCTTTCTCCACGTAATCAATAAAAACAGTAACACAGAGCTTATTCCCAGAGCATATAGCAGAAAGAATAGCCATACAAGGCTGTTTTTCATTATTACAAGGTTTACTCCCGGCACATCAGATTCAGAGCCTTTTGGCAAATAAAAGAACGATAATGTAGCACGGATATTTTCGTATCTGAACGGAGAGAGCATTCTTACCTCTCCGGTTTTTAATTCATTGCCATTGTAACTCAGAGTTAGTCCGGCTCTGTTTTTTTTGTAATGAAAATTATCGGCTGTCTGATGTTCACGCATTTTTTTATAAGGCATTTTAAGTACCTCAATATCATCAATGTATGTAACTTTATTTAATGTAATTGAATAACCACTTTCAAACTCATAAGTATCGCCAACCATAAGCTCTACATTGCTGTGCTTGAAGCCAAATACCATTGTTGCCAGATGCATTCCCAAAATGGCTATAAACAACACATGAATAGCAAATAAAAGGGTAGAAGCAAAGCCTTTTTTATTCCGCATAGCTTTGTTCAGATTGTTCCATGAACAAAAAGCAAAGCTTACTGCAAGTAATGTTCCTATAATACATACGCCTACCAACCATAATAATAAAAGTGGCGACGATGAACTCTTTTCTAAAACCCAATCAATAACAAGCACATAGCTCATTTCTTTTAAATCAGAGTAAAAAGTATCACCTGAAGTTAAAAATGCTCCGAGTATAAGCCATGCTATAAGGCTGATGAGTACCCAAAACGCAAAGCGCATTGATGAGAGGTAGTTTTTCATAGATTTAAGTTATATCTGGTTTAGAGTTACGGTGATTATTATTTCACCCCTCTGTCTGTAGACATCTCCCCTAATTAGGGGAGAACGCATTAAAGATTCTTTTATTTGAAAAAGTTTATTCACAGCTTCTTTCCCTTTAAGGGAAAGTCCCGACAGGGGAAAGGGTGAATCGTTTATGTACCTACTATTACAAACTACAATCGTTGCTAATTGCAGGTTTGTTGAAATTTCATAATTCATATTTACTATTTAAAATATCCGGTCTCCAGTTTCCGTTTTCCTTTATGCGTACTTCATACTTCTGAGTTCGTTATTCAACATTCTGACTTCATTAGTGCGATACCAGATAAATAACAAATATTACCAACGATGGCAACAAACTGTATATAGCCTTCTTCCTTGTTGTATTTATGTATTTAGCCGGTATATGACTGCTTATCATTGATAACAGAAACATAGCACTTGCAAGGAAAAAGCCTTTGCTCCAGTGCCAAGGGTCGCCCCACCACAGAAAACACCAGTATGAGCCTGAAAATTCGCCAAGCAGATAAAATATTGCACCAAGCAATATAAAGTTCCTTGCACGGTGCATTATAGTTTTGCTGTATTCTATATCGGTATCGGTAAAAAGTACCGATGCATAATTTGCCATTGCAAACAGGAACATAGCTATGGCTGTTATACGGAACTGAAAGAATATTATTACATAATACTTGTTGTACATATAGTAGTTGCTGTTTATAGCGTATTTCTGCGTAAGAATGTACAATAACAGTATAAATACAAAGTACCATACCGAATTTATATTTTTACTTCTGACATTAGGTGTGCGGTTGAATATAACACCCAGAACCGAAATATAAAAAACTACATTTTGCAATGTTACAAACTTCTCATATACAGGTAAATGCCCCGATACAATTCGAGTAATAATTATACTGGCTCCGGACAATACTGCTATAGCTATACCAACAGTATTTATCAGTTTGTACTTCTTTAATATCAACAATGCAACATTCAGTGCTGCAAGAGTGAGAGTTACGAAGTAAATAATTATCAGGTTTTGTAATGTCATATAGTTGTTTGTAATATTAATACCATTTGCCGCTAATGCGCTAATTAATATTAATTGGGTTTTATTAGCGAATTGGCGGCTTATATTATTAGTTGCATTCTTTAATTGAATAATAAATATCTGTAATACCCTTAATAGCTCTGTCGCTGAAGAAATCGGCCGACGGATATATTCTGAAAATACCCTCGTCGGTTACTTCCGGAAAGCACATAAGCAGGCATTCCGACTGGTCGTTGCGGTTCATAATTTCGCTGTATGAAAATGCAGCTCTGTAGCCATCTTTTGCTGCAACAACAATAATCCCTTTCTGTATTGCTTCTTTTGTTACAGGAAAAAACTGTTTCAGATACTCTTTCAGGTAAATACCTGTGTGCGGTTCAGTGCTGTGTATACCGCGTCCGCGACCGTAGAATATATTATGAACCGATTCGGTCTGAAACTTTTTGGGCAATGCAGTAAGCTTATCTACCGGTTTATTTTCATTGTAAACCATTATAGAAGGCGAATAAAGTGGTTTTAATCCTTTTCTAACCCAAAGGTGCTTTGGGTACGATTTTACTGTTATACGAACCGGATTACTGATATTTCGTTCTGTGTAAAGGTCGCTGAATACAATCACTTTAGAACTTTCAGGCAGTGGCCACTGATCTTTCGATTTTACAGGAACAATGTTCATTACCTTTGAAGCTATTATTATATTATTCCGTTTGTTCGGATAATATATTTCGCCCCAGCTTATGTATACTTTTTCTCCTTTATCGTTTTCTATCTCAATGTAAGCATCAACATTCGGACTGAAGTCGTCTTCGATTTTCTTTTTCAGAATAAAAGGCGATAGGATATCGTGCAGAGAGTATCCTATGTACTTATAAGCACCTATAAATGCGCCAACTGTATCGGTAAATTCTGTTTCCTTTATAAGCATGGAATAGGTTTGCAGCTTTGAAAAATCGACGTATCCGCTGTCGGCTACTTCACCGCCTATATATAGCTTTTTTACTTCCAGATTTTTAATAGGGGTGTTGTCGAAACAGTTGTTAGTTGAGCCGGTAGAATCGTACACGTGGTCGTTTATCAGATTGTGGTGTTTTACCGGAGCATTGTTGTTGCAGGCTGCCAGTATTGCTACTGATGATAAGATTAATAGTATTTTTTTCATAGTTGTTAAAAGTTTAAATGTTCAATAGTTCAAAAGGTTCAATATAAGTGTTATTGCGAGGGTATTTCCCGAAGCAATTGCAACCTACAACGAACGTCATTATTCATGATTTATAAGTGATTCTGCGCTGCATGGTTTCATTGTGCTCTAGCATAATTACTGCTTGCAGCGCTTTTTTATTGATTACTTTTTCCACGGGTTGCACCCGCGGTTATTCATTTTGAACTCCTTCAGAGTTCTTTATTTATTTAATGAAATCATGAATTAATGAAGTAGCTTTATATTCCTCCAATTCCACATTATTTAATACTTTCAATTTCATAATTCATATCTAATATTTAGAATTTATAAGTAACCTGCGCCGAAATTACTCGCCCCGGACAGCGCTGGTACTTTTTGTTTATGTATATTTCATTGAATATGTTATTTATATCAGCCGATGCCGAAAGTCCTTTGTATATATCCTTATGAAGTCGGGCATTTACAATATAATAAGCGGGAAATTTTGTACGGTCTAATCCATAATCCATATCATTCATATCGCGAATCCACCGTTCTCCCAAGTATTTTGCCGAAAGGCTTACGTCTGCAATTTTATTTTTAAATACAACCCCTGCCGAAAGCTTATGAACAGGGACGTAGGTGAGGTATTTGTTTTTGTAATCAAAATCGGCATTCTCCGTAATATTTATATGTTCCACTATTTGTGAAATATTGTATGTGTAATTGCCATAAATGTTCAGGTTTTTGTTGAGAGTGTATTCAAAGTCGGTCTCAATTCCATATATATGAACTTTGGAAACATTGTCGGTAATAAGCAAACTGCGGGTTGTGTATATAAGGTTTACTGAATCGCCGGTGCTCATGGTGTACATAAAATCATTACCGATATTGAAGTAAGCCGAATGCTCTATTTTAAGGGCAGGAGTGATGGTGTAGTCTACTCCGGTTTCAAAATTGTGGATGGTTTCGGGTTTCAAATCGGGGTTGGCTGCTTTTATGCTTCCCTGACTTTTTTGTGTACGACAAATATCATCGAGCAGGGGAGCTTTAAACCCTTTTCCGTAAGAGAAATATACACGGGTGTTTTCATTGAAACGCTTCTGGACAGAGAATTTGGGGCATATTGAATACCACCATTTTTTATTATATAACGTAAATTCATAATCGCTGTAAAAGGTAGCATCGTAAGCCATACTATCGGGGTTAAAATGCGCATTGTACAGCTTTGCATAATCGTAGCGTAATCCGAAAGATAGTTGTATTCCTGCCGAAGCAAAATCTATTTCATCCTGAATATATAGCCCCAAAATATCCATTTTAGCAGAATTGTCGAACATGGTACTTTTCGTAAAATAAACATCGCGTGAATCGACACTTCCTTGTTTGTAAGCCATTCCTATACTATATGTGCTTAACCCGTAAGTGTATGACACATCGGTATTTGTGCCAAAATCTTTTCGTTTTGAGTATACTTCGCCAAGGAAATATGTACCATCGTTTCCTCTTTTCTCATCCTGTCGGTGGTAATCTTCATCGAGGTAGAAAACCCTTGACTTAATATCCAGATTCTTGTGCTTATACGAGTATTTTAAAGATGGGAATAAGGTTGCGTGCTCGCTGAATCCACCTTCGTAAACAAATATTCCGTCGCCCCTGAAATCCTCATAATAACTTGCATTTATTTCAAAATTGTGTTTTTTATTTAGCAAATATCCAAGCTTAATATTGCTGTTATATTCTTCTACATTTACAGGTACAACAATACTGTCAATAACCTCTGTAATTTCAATCAGTTCAGCTACATAACCATCGCTTTTAACAGCAGAACCCAATGCACTCCAGTAAAAACGGCTGTTGTCGCCAGAGTTAATATTACCCGATATTAATCCGGTTTCTGATAATGTGTTATATGTTCCGTACGATGCTTTTGCAAATCCTTCAACCGGTTCCGACGGTTTTTTTGATACAATGTTTATAGTACCGCCAATAGCATTGCTACCATATTTAGGTGAACTGCAACCTTTCATTACTTCTATTGATTCTATGTTCTCCTTCACTATCATGTTCCAGTTAACAGAACCGCCATCGGAAGTATTAAGGGGAATATCGTCGAGCAAAATGAGTGTGCGCGACTGGTCGTTGCTGCTAAGTCCGCGTAGCGAAACAGAAGATTTGCCGGAATAAATACCCATAGTATTTTCAACGTTTACTCCCGACATATTCTCCAGAACTCCGGTAATATCATTCTCCGGTCGTATTTCAATAATCTCAGCCTGTATAATATCGATACGTGATGGTACTTTCTGTAAGTATTCATAACGTTCCGATGCTACTACAACTTCATCTATTTGCCGGTCTTCTTTCTCTATACGGAATTTAATTGCAACGGTATTTGCGCTAAGCTCAATTTGCTGTGTTTCGGTATGGTAACCCATATATGAGGCTATAATTGTGTATTTGCCGTCAGGTACATCGGGCATAGTGAACTTTCCACGCTTATCGGTAATGCACCCTTTTTGCAGCTCTTTTATAATAATGTTGACACCTTCAACCGGATTGCCATTCTCCATATCGGAAACAGTACCTGTTACAGGTATTGCATTTGCCATAAATGGCAGTGTACAAAGGGAGAGGAGTGTGATAAATTTATATTTAAGTCGGCAATTCACGGTATTTAAGTCGGCAGTAGACAGTAAATTAGAGTAGTTAATTATTTTATGAGCTAATTAGCTCATGGTTTCATTTTTATAGTTTGGTATTTTTTTGTCTGTATTAAAAAGCTCTGAAAGAGCGACTTGTAACAGCGCAGGGATTTATCCCTGTGAAATGACATAATAAAAAGATAAAGGCTGTAAGCCTGACATGTATTTACATACAGGACGGACTTTCAGCCCTTATCATTCAATTCGTATACAAACACAGGGATAAATCCCTGTGCTTATACAGATTTGCCTTTCAGGCAAACTATTCTACAATAAGCTTAGTAACATTGTCACCTGCCTGAACAAAGTAAATGCCTGCAGCAAGGTCGCTTACTTCAATTACGGCAGCTTTGTTTTCAACTATTGCTTGTTTTGCAACTAATCCGCTCATGTTGTATACCGATACTGTTTCAGCATCAGCACCATCAACATAAACCATATCGGTAGCAGGGTTAGGATATACCGAAACCTCAGCAGCTATATCAGCATCGGGAGCAGCAACAGGGTTATTACCGGCCACCATTACACTGTCCATTTTAAGAACTCCGTTTGCATCAACTACACCGCCACCTACGGCATCGTTCGATGTCATTATCCAGCGAATTACAATATTGTCGGTTGAATTATTAAATGATGCAGGTAAGCTTATTTTACGAGTCTGATAGTTGTTGTTGGTAAGTGTTACAGTTTCCAGATCAGTCCAGTTGTCACCTTCTTCAATCTGCACTTTCCAGTTGGCAGGAGCAGGGCTGTTTGAACCACCCGACGATATTTTGTATGCTAAAGTAAGGTCAGTTGCTTCGGCAGTAACAAACTTTATTGATACATATTTTGCATTAGCACCGTTATTCCAACCTGAATATTTCACAGCATCATTTTTATACTCAATAGGGTTAAATGTCACAGAACTCCATGGTGCTGTATCCATAGCTGCAATAAAAGTACCATTATAATTTTCAACAATACCGGTATCGGCATAATAAACCATTGCCCCTTTTTTATCACGAACAAAGTTAGCAGTGTCGTTAAATGACCATCCTGCAAGCACTGTTTGTGCCTGAGCAGCAAAACCAAGCATTAATACTAATGCAATAACTGAAAGTAGTTTTCTTTTCATTTTTGTGTGTTTTTAATTGTTAATCTATTTTGTAATAATTCTTTCTTCTATTTTTTTATCGATACTGCAATTTGTAATCAGATACCGGATTCCGGATGCGCTGTCGCACGATTGTATCGTGTGAATTTGATTCCATACTACATGATACAATCGTGCGGTAGCGGTATCCTTTCACCTGACAATGACTATATTTTTAGAAATGAGACAAAACATGTTTTGTCTCTATATTTCTGCCTACTGTTAACTGTGGATCGGAGACTATTTCTACATCTGCATTTTTACCTCAAACTCTATAGAACCTGTATCAACCTCATCGGCACGTATTACGCATATCATTCCTCGTATACCTTTGTTTACACCATTATCGAACTGAAATGGTATTATGCGGCCTGCCGTAGCCCATTTGAACTTCATTTTGCCCCATACGTCGTCGTATTGTACTATTAGCAGGCTGTCGTTATGGCAATTGATAAAGTCGTTAACCGACACAGGGTCGTCGTCAACGCTAATGTCCCACAGTATATAATTCTTAGTACTCCATGTTTTTACTTGTGGGTAGTATGTACTTACTTTATCTTTATTGCTGTTTACTTCGCCAGGCGATGAAAATGTTGGTGAAGGTTTACGGTCGTCAACGTAGTAATACATTACCACGTCAATAAGTTGCTGCATTATTGTTGCCGAATCTTGCATATATACTTTACCGTTAGTTAGGTCAAGGAATTGGCCATATTTGGTATTGTTCTGATAACCAAGGATTATAGAAGGGTAGTGTATTATTCCTCCGAATTTTGAATCAGGGTCTTTATATACAGTTAATTCTGTTTTAGTTGTTGCTCTGTTTCTATCCATTACAGTAACAGTCCAAACGGCAGTATCTTCTATACTCTGGTAAAATGTTTTATCGAAGTTAATCTCCATAGCATAAGTTCCGGTGTCCATCATTACTTTATAACTACCATCGGGGTATACTTTTTTTACCACAAGGTTAGTTATTGGCGCATCTGTGCCTTTAGCATCGAAACCAAATTTTATTGGGTGTCCAACTTGCACTGTATCACCGTTTTGTGCATACCCTGTACTATTGTTAAGAAAAAGTACAGGTGCATTCGATTCTTCCGGAATAATTCCTTTACTCAATTCTCCTTTTTTGCAGGAATATATTAATGACAATCCTATAATTGAACTTAAAAACAAGCTGCGAGGTGTAAATAATTTCATAACGATAGATAAAAAAAAATGCTGAAACCCTATATGTATCCATTTGCAATTCGATGGCAAATGTAGAATTTTTTTTATTCTTGTAAAATTAAATTAACGTTATGTTATGAAATACAGAACGATTATAAATAAGGAGATTTTAAGTTGTAGGTAATATATAAGTTATTAGGTAGGATGTTATTGAATTTGAGAATTTGAGAATTTGAGAATGAAGTAATTACACTTCAGTTTTCAAATTCCCTCATTCTCATATTTCCACATTTAAAATATAGTCACTTCAGACACTAAATTAGTATCTCTTCTTTTTTCCTTTGTTTTTGTCAAAATTGCGGTTTCCACCCGAATTAGAGCCTGATTTTCTGAAGTTTCCTGAACTCTTTCTTTTATCATATCCGCCGCTTTTATCGTAACCGCTACTTTTACGCTTGTCAGCATCGCCTCTGAATTTCTCTTCGGCCTCAGGCTTTGATATTTGTACTTGTACAGTTTCACCTTCAATCACTGAATTTTTAAAGCCATCAACTATTTTGCGTTCAGCATCCTTTTCTACTTCAAAGAATGAGAATTTACGAAGTAGATCAATTTTACCTATTTCAATTTTCTTATCGCCGGTAGCTTCATTAATTAGGCCAATGAGCGATGAAGTCGTAAACCCATGTTTAGAACCAATATTGATATAAAAACGGGTAAAACCGCTATCGCCTCTCCGTTTCTTTTTCTCATTGCGCTCTTTATCGCGTTTACCTTCCTGATTAACGTTTAAGTCTTCTGAATCTTTATAATATTCAAGGAAACGGTTAAACTCAACAGAAATAAGTTTTTTAAGTAACTCTTCACGGTCAAGCCCCGATAGTTTTTCTTCAATTATAGGTAGATATTCTTCAATTTGCTCAGTATCAACAGTCGATTTTTCAACCTTATCGATAAAACTGAAAAGTCGTGTTTCGCATATTTCACGACCTCCCGGAATTAGTTTATGTTCAAAACGTTTTCCTATTTGCTTTTCAAGTTCTTTTATTCGTCTACCTTCACGCGAGTGCGAAATAGTAATAGAAATACCTTTATTTCCGGCACGTCCGGTACGTCCGCTACGGTGAACATATACTTCGGGGTCGTCGGGCAGGTTATAGTTTATAACGTGAGTAAGTTCGTTTACATCGAGTCCGCGAGCTGCCACGTCGGTTGCTATCAGTAGTTGCAAATGCTTTTGACGAAAACGGAGCATTACCTGGTCGCGTTGTGCCTGCGACAAGTCGCCATGCAGTGCATCGGCATTGTATCCGTCTTGTATAAGTTTGTCGGCCACTTCTTTTGTCTCACGCCTTGTACGGCAAAATACTATTCCATAGATATTTGGATTAATATCTGCCAAACGTTTTAGTGCTAAGTATCTGTCTGTTGCTTTTACTACATAATAGTGGTGCGATACATTATCGGAACCCTGATTCTTTTTTCCTACCGATATTTCCTCGGGCGAGTTCATGTAGTTGCTTGCAATATGACGAACTCCCTGTGGCATGGTTGCCGAAAACAGAAGTGTTTGTTTCTCTTGCGGTGTTGCTTCTAGTATAGCATCAAGGTCGTCTTTAAAACCCATTTGAAGCATTTCGTCGGCTTCGTCAAGTACCATCCAACGTATTGCATTTACCCTTAGTGCCTTGCGCTTAATAAGGTCGAGTGTTCTACCGGGTGTTCCAACAACAATATGTGCACCTTCTTTTAATGCTTTTAGTTGTGGTACTATGCTCGTTCCGCCATATACCGACTCTACTTTTAGCCCTTTTGTGTATTTTGAAAAGCTTTTTAGGTCTTCTGCTATTTGTAGACACAATTCACGTGTAGGGCTTAGTATTAATGCCTGAACGTTGTTTGTATACGAATCTACCTGCTGTATTATAGGTAAACCAAAACCTGCTGTTTTTCCTGTACCTGTTTGGGCAAGAGCTATTAAATCGGTTCCCGATTCAAGTATGGCCGGAATAGTTTTCTCCTGAATAGGAGTTGGGTTCACAAAACCAAGTTCACCAATGGCTTTGAGAATTTCAGGGCTTAACCCTTTTTCTTCAAAAGTTTGCATTTTATGTATGTATGCACCCGGTTAAAATCCATTCTATCTGTGCCGGGTAAGTTTATTAACAGGTGCATCGGAGACGAAAAAGTTGGCAAGCCGCCATATAGTCCGAAATGAAATCCCCGGTCACCCCATCTTAAATTCGGGCGCAAAAGTAATTAAAAATCCGAAATATTCAAAATGTAATTTATGGATAAATGCAATAAATATTAAGTGTTTGTATTTTAGAGTTTTATTATTGCGATTAGAATAATAATGACTTTTAGTTAATACTTATTTTCTTAAACAGAAAAACTAAGTTGATTATTCCGTTTGAAAGAATTATTTTGAAGCTTCAAATAAGCTTTATATGAAACTGAGGTTAAATACATATATAATTTTATCATGCATTGTTGCATTTATAGTTTCCCTGTTACTTACATATAAAGCATATAATGTTTCAGTAGCTGCCGCCGAAAAGAATATATACCGGTATATAAGTCAAAAAGCGCAGCATATTCATGCTATTATAGAATTAAACAGCCATAAATCGGAAATAGAAATATTACAGTTGGTAGAAAAAAGCTATACAATGCATACCGATTATCCCGACGATGAATACTTATGTATTGTTGATAGTAATTCTGTTCTTTTACTTCATACAAAGGCTTCAGGAACAGTTGGAATTTATGTGGGGAAAAATCATTTAAATGAAGGTGGAAAGTATAAATGTAATTTGGAAGAGCTTGTAAACAGAAAAGAAAATTTTACAGGACATTATATTTCATCGGCAGGAGAAGACCAAATAGCAGCATTCGACCATTTACATACGGTTAACTGGACAATTGGCATTCACCGTTCAAAAGAGAAATTGTACAAGGAAATAAAACAGCAGTATATATGGCTTATTATTACAATAATATTCATTGGAGCCATATTGTTCCCGGTTACTATTCTAATACTTATATATTCAATTAGGCAGTACCACAAACATAAAATAAAGACAGAAAAAGAGAGTAAATGGAATATAATTAAAGCCAAAGAGAAAATAGAAAAGCGTGATGCCATTCATAGTTCAATGATTGCAAATATTTCCGATGTAATTGCAATTATTAGTATCGATGGCACCATAAAGTATAAAAGCCCTAATGTTGAAAGGTCGTTTGGGTGGAAACCCGATGATTTTATAAATCAAAGTGCATTTATGGCTATACATCCGGGCGATATAGATTTAGTTAAGCGTGAATTTCAAAATTTAATAGAGTCAGAAACTAATAGAGCTACTCTTGAATGCCGATATAGGTGTAAGAATGGAGAATATAAGAATATAAAACTAACAGCTGTTAATATGATTCATGATAAAATAATTGAAGGTGTTTTAATTAATTATCATGATATAACAACTCGTAAAAACACAGAGAAAGCTCTTGAAGAGAGTGAGTATAAGCATAGAATATTATTTGAAAATATGCAGGATGCTGTTTGTATGCTCGATAATAATGGAAAAATAACAGATGTAAATAAAGCCGGAGAAAAACTGTTTGGTTATAGTCGTAATGAAATAATAGGAATGAGTGTTTCAGAGTTTATATATTACCAAGATAGAGAGCGTTCGGCCGAGTACTTTAAAAAGCTGAAAGAGTTTGGTAATTATAAAATGTATGAAGGACGAATAGTAACTAAGACAGGTAATGTAATTTGGATACAGGTAAGTTCCTCTGAATATGTGCAAGATAGTGTTACGATAGGTTCGCAGGATATAATCAGAAATATTACGGAACGAAAAGAGATAGAGGAAGAATTGAGTAACCAAAATAGAAGATTAAAAGAGAGTAATGCTACAAAAGATAAGTTTTTCTCGGTAATAGCACATGACCTTAAAAACCCCATAAGTTCAACTATAAGTTTAATATCCTTACTGAATAAAAATATTGATACATACGATGTTCATAAACAAAAATTATTTGTAAAAATGATTGACGAAGGGCTTAATGTTACATTCAAGTTACTCGACAACTTACTATTGTGGTCACGTTCCCAAACCGGGGTAATAAAGCCAAGAATTGAAATTATAAATTTGCATATGTTAGTGAAAGATACACTGCAACCTATAATGCAGGCTGCTAACAATAAAAATATAACTATTGATAATAATGTAACCGATAGCACTTTTGTAAATGCCGATAAAAACCTTTTGTCAACTATTATAAGAAACCTAGTATCGAATGCTGTTAAATTCACTTCTCGCAATGGGTTTGTAATTATATCATCACAGCAATTCGATAATACTAACAGTGGTAGTTATATACAAATATCGGTGAAGGATACCGGAATAGGAATGTCTGCCGAAATAAAAACAAAACTATTCTCAATAACCGAAAGCCGTTCAACAGAAGGAACAGATAATGAAACAGGAACAGGCTTGGGACTAATACTGTGTAAAGAATTTGTTGAAAAACACGGTGGTAATATTTGGGTTGAAAGCGAAGAAGGTAAGGGGAGTGAGTTTATTTTTACTATTCCAAACAAATAGTTGTAATTATCTATAAGCATAACTGCACAAAGTTATTTATTATATTTGCCGCCTAATATACAATTACAATTATGGTTTCAATAGACGGTGTAGGAGTTGAGTTTGGAGGCACAACTCTTTTTAATAATATTTCATTTGTAGTAAACCCAACAGACCGCATAGCTTTGATGGGTAAAAATGGTGCAGGCAAGTCAACTTTACTGAAAATAATAGCCGGAGAAAGAAAACCCACACACGGAGCCGTTTCCAAACAAGGCGATACTGTTATTGCTTATTTGCCTCAGCATTTGCTCACAGAAGATAACCGGACAGTATTTAATGAAGCATCGCAGGCATTTGCCGAAGTACTTTCTATGCAGGCAAAACTCGATGAATTAAACGAACAACTTACTGTTAGAACCGATTACGAATCAGATGATTATCTCGATATTATAGAGCAAGTATCGCATTTAAGCGAAAAGCTTTATAGTATGGGTGAACTCAATTTTGATGGCGATATTGAAAAAATACTTTTAGGATTAGGGTTTGTTCGAAGCGATTTTGATAGGCCTACCGGCGATTTCAGCGGAGGATGGCGTATGCGTATTGAACTGGCAAAAATACTGCTCCGCAAACCCGATTTAATACTACTCGATGAGCCTACTAACCACCTCGACATAGAATCGGTTCAGTGGCTTGAAGATTTTCTTATAAGTAGTGGGAAAGCAGTAATTCTAATTTCGCACGACCGTAAATTTGTAGACAATATCACAAACCGAACCGTAGAGCTTACTATGGGTAAAATATACGACTATAAAGTGAATTTTACCCGCTATCAGGAGCTTAGACAGGAGAGAAGAGAGCAGCAGCAAAGAGCATACGATGAGCAACGAAAAATGATTGCAGAGAATAAGGAGTTTATTGAACGTTTTAAAGGTACTTATTCCAAAACACACCAAGTGCAGTCGCGGGTTAAAATGCTTGAAAAACTTGAAATAATTGAGGTCGATGAAGTAGATACATCACGCCTAAAGCTCCGTTTTCCACCGGCTCCGCGTTCGGGTTCATACCCTGTAATAGCCGACGAGGTAGCCAAAAGTTACGATAATCATTTAGTATTCTCAGGTGCAAAATTTACAATCGAACGAGGCGAAAAAGTTGCTTTTGTAGGTAAAAATGGTGAAGGTAAATCGACCATGATTAAAGCAATAATGAAAGAGATAGAGCATAACGGTGAAATTAACATAGGGCATAATGTACATATAGGTTATTTTGCCCAAAATGCAGCGTCGATGCTCGATGAGGAATTATCTGTTTTTGAAACCATAGATAATATTGCGGTGGGTGAAATACGAACCAAAGTAAAAGATATTTTAGGTGGTTTTATGTTTGGTGGTGAAGATATTGATAAAAAGGTTAAAGTACTGTCGGGTGGTGAACGTTCGCGTTTGGCAATGGTAAAACTATTACTTGAACCTTATAACTTGTTGATACTCGATGAGCCTACTAACCATTTGGATATGAAATCGAAAGAAGTACTGAAACAAGCTCTTGAAAATTACGATGGTACACTTATACTAGTATCGCACGATAGGTATTTTCTCGATGGATTAGTTACAAAAGTGTACGAATTTGGAAATAAACAGGTTAAAGAACACTTGGAAGGAATAGAAGAATTTTTACAAAAGAAAAAAATGGCAAATTTGACCGAATTGGAGAAAAAGAGATAATTTTTTGATATAAAAATGTGGGTATTTGAAAATATACAACAAGTGCATTTTGATACTTAACTCACAAAGAAATTTAATATATGACAAAGAAAATTCTTATAATACAAACCGCATTTATTGGCGATGTAGTACTGGCAACACCGGTTATTGAAGCTATAAAAAATGAGATGCCTGATTCTGAAATAGACTTTTTGTTGCGAAAAGGCAATGAAGCATTGTTACACAATAATCCCAAACTACATAAGTTATTGATTTGGAATAAAAAGGATGGAAAATATAAGAATTTATTAAAAATACTTAAACAAGTTCGTAAAGTAAAATATGATTATATAGTTAATCTTCAGCGCTTTGCATCTACCGGTATTTTCACTGTTTTCAGTAACGGAAAAGTTAAAATTGGTTTTAAGCAGAATCCGTTTTCATTTGGTTTTACTCATAAAATAGAGCATATTATTGGAGACTATACACATGAAACAAACAGGAACTTGTCGTTGTTAAAACCAATAGTTGGAAATGTAAAAGCACCAATGAAGCTTTATCCAACAGCCGATAATTACAATAAAGTAGAACAATACCAAAGGCAAAAGTATATATGTGCTGCCCCAACATCGGTTTGGTTTACAAAGCAATATCCCTTTGAAAAGTGGTGTGAACTATTTAAACAGTTACCGGTCGATTATACAATTTACTTGCTTGGTGCACCTTCCGATTCGGAGTTTTGTAATAATATAATTAGCCAAACAAAGCTTAATAACATTATTAACCTTTGCGGTAAACTCAATTTACTTGAATCGGCAGCATTGATGGAAAAAGCCGCCATGAATTATGTAAACGATTCAGCGCCAATGCATTTGGCATCGGCTGTTAATGCTCCAACTACAGCAATATTTTGTAGTACAATACCTGCATTTGGATTTGGTCCATTAGCTCATAATTCGGCAATAGTTGAAGTAGATGATACTATTGAATGCCGACCATGCGGGCTACATGGAAAAAAAGAATGCCCCGAAGGGCATTATAAATGTGGTTTTAAAATAGATACTAAAAAATTAGCAGATAGGTTACAGTAGTCTTTCTCAGCAATCCTGTTCGCTCAATAGTTATCCGGTTAATCAATTAAGCTGCACTGTTTTGGTCTCCGCTCTACGATACCACTATCGAAGTATCACACCCCCCGTAACCCTATAACCTGTACCCCTCTTACAACATATCTTTTTTAAATATTTTAAATCTCCCTAAACCGGCTTTTTGTAAAAAATAAGTAAAAGCAACCCAAAGAACACCTATACCGTATTTTGAACTGCGCACAAAATTAATTGACGATGCCTCTTTGAAATATTTAGTGGGGCAGGTTATTTCTGCAATCTCAAATTTTGCATAAAATATTTGTGCAAGCATTTGGTTGTCAAACACAAAATCGTCGGAATTAATGTTGTAGTTAATAGATTGTAATACATTTTTTGTAAATGCTCTGTAACCTGTGTGATATTCAGAAAGCTTCTGATTCATAAGCAAGTTTTGAGTAAGAGTAAGAAAGCGGTTGGCCACATACTTGTACTTAGGCATACCTCCGCGCAAAGCACCTTTGCCCAGTATACGCGAACCTATTACCACCTCGTAAGCACCATCGGCAAGCAAATAACACATAGCACGAAGTAACTTAGGTGTGTATTGATAATCGGGGTGAAGCATTACAACTATATCGGCTCCAAGTTCCAAAGCTTTATCGTAGCACGACTTTTGATTACCACCGTAGCCTCGGTTTACTTGATGCTTTACTATATGTTTTATTCCCAATTCTTGTCCTACCTGTACTGTTTTATCGCTACTCAAATCATCAACCAAAATAACCTCATCTACTATATCGAAAGGTATTTCATTGTAAGTGATTTTTAAAGTTTTTTCAGCATTATAGGCCGGTAATACAACTGCAATTTTTTTATTGTCTATCATTTTCTACTGTTTTATCTTCCGATGCAAAAAAGGCAAAACCATTTTTCTCATACAAAAGTGTAAAGTTTTTATGTGTTTCTGTAAAATATTTTACTATCGTATTTTTAGTTACTATATATACTGTTTTATCGGGAGCATCTGACAATAACCATGAAAGGTCAATATTCTCTGCTGTTTGAGCTTTTGTTTTTTGCTTATAAAAGTATTTGGCATAGCTCTTAAAACCAACAGTCTCAACATAGCAATCTTCATTCTTAATACTTTTATAAAATTCAATTGCTGCATTTTGCGAATACTGCTCAATTCTTGGCACAACCAGTATCATAGTTGCTTCAATAAATAACAAGCTTCCTATGAATAACCCTACTATCGATTTTTTAATGCTTATGTTTTTAAATAATACTATGGCTGTCCATATAACCATAGTTATACCAATTATACTTATTATAACAGGCCAGTTAACTGTTGCTTGCAAATTACCTATTGCAAAATCGTCTTTTATAAATCCTGAATCAATTATAGTTTGCTTGTATTTTTCAACATAACGGAATAGTGCTACAGAAAAGCCTAAAACTGCTGCAATTGCTATTAAAACCAATTTCATCCATAACGTAAATTTAATTTCATTTTCAAAAATACGGTGAATAGTAAGCGCAGCTAAATACCCCATAGGCAGGTAACACATTGATGAATAGTGAACTATTTTTGTGTTTACAATCGAAAATAATATTAATACTACCCAGAAACAAATCAGCATCCATCGCTTCATGTTTTGCTGAACATCGGTTCCCGACTTTTCAAACCACATTGACCTTATGGCAAATATCGATGCCGGAAACACCCCAAAAAACAGTATTACAAAATGGTATCCCGGAAAACCTCCGTGTCCGGCGTCTTCAATTTGAAATAACCGTATTTGATAAATTACAAAATCATATATTACCGTGTAGTTGCCGTTTAGTATTTGTAATATAAACCAAAATCCACCTACAAATGCTAATACAAAGGTATAAAGAGCCAATACTTTGAATTTTAAAAATTCTTTGTATTGCTTATGTATTATCATATATATAAATACAGTAATACCAAATATCAAAAATGCAACCGGACCTTTTGTCAAAATACCCAAGCCATTGAACAGAGCCGATAAAATTATGTGCTTAGTTTTATTATTCTCGTCGGCATTATTAAATAAATAGAACTGATATATACTTAAAAATATGCAAAGGTTAAATAATGGGTCAATAATACCCGATTTGAAATAAAAAAACGGTAGTACTGAACCTGTATAAACCAGTACCCATATAAGTCCAAATCGGGTATTATATATTTTTTTGCCAATATTGAAAAAAGCCAATAGCGAAAGTATTCCAACCATTGCATTAGGGAAGCGGGCTGCAAATTCATTTACTCCAAAAGCTTTCATGCTAAGTACTTGAAGCCAAATAAATAAAGGTGGTTTTTCCCAAAACGATTTGAAATCAATCTGTACATCAAGATAGTTGCCGGTTACAATCATTTCCCTTGCCGATTCGGCAAAGTTTATTTCGTCCCAGTCGAACAAATGTACGCTACCCAAAAACGGTAAAAATAAAAGTGCCCCCAAGAGCACTATAAATAATTGATAATGAATATCTTTAAGCTTGCTCATATTCTTATTCTACATTTTGGCGAACAAAAATAATTAAATTTATCATTATTGGTAGTTCTAGCAGTTAAATCATTGTACATTTAGTTTTTTTTAATGTTTATGAAATCTGAAAGCATTTTAAATAATTATGTACTAATGCTGTGCTTATAAGTTATTTGCATAGCAATTATGATAGTATAAAATAATAAATAATTCATTTTCTGTTGTTTATAATTATATATTAATGTACATTTGCATTGAAATAGATTGTAAAGAGAAGTATATTTAAATTCTTTCCTTATTTAAGTTGATACGTTTTTTTATCCTTTTTCAAATAATGCAGAATGCTACGAAAAAGAAAAATCCGTATCAGATTATTCCCTTTCTAAAAAATCCTGCACAATACAGTAATACGGCTTTGATTAATATCGGGCTTAAATTTTAATAATTATATGAATATTTATGTTGGCAACCTTGATTATAGGGTTGATGAAAATGATTTGAAAACCATTTTTGAAGATTATGGTTCAGTAAGCGACGTTAAAATTATCACAGATAAGTTTAGCGGAAAAAGCAAAGGCTTTGGCTTTGTGACAATGGATGATTTAGACAATTGTAAAAAAGCAATAGCTGAATTGAATGGAGCTACTTTTGAAAATAGAGAAATGGTAGTGAATGAAGCTAGAGAAAAAAGTGAAGTAAAAAACAAAAAAAGGTATTAAGATATGAATGAAGGTATAATAAAATGGTATGATGAAATTAAGGGTTTTGGTTTCATTCAGTTAGATGGTAAGAAAGATATTTTTATACATCGCTCGGGCTTATTGAACCCTTATACTAGACTATCAGAAGGTCAAACTGTTACTTTTGATATTAAGCAAAGTGAAAAGGGTGAAGTTGCCTATAATGTAAAATAAAATAATTTGAAATCATTTCAAATAGGAGATTTAACCATACCTGTTCCGATTATTCAAGGAGGAATGGGTATTGGTATTTCTCTATCAAGCCTTGCCTCTGCAGTAGCAACAGAAGGTGGAATTGGCACAATTGCTACCGTAGGTGCAGGGTTAATAAATGGAGCACCGGATAAAACATTCAGGCAAAATAATGTAGAAGCAGTTATTAAGGAAATTCGCAAAGCTCGCCAATTAACAAAAGGAGTACTTGCTGTAAATATAATGTCAGTACTAACAAATTTTGATGATTTAGTACAAATTTCAATAAAAGAAGAAATAGATATTATATTTTCAGGCGCAGGCTTACCTTTAGATTTGCCAAAATATAAAACCAATAATAGCAAAACAAAATTAGTCCCTATTGTTTCATCAGGAAGAGCAGCTCAGATTATAGCAAGAAAATGGTTGCAAAACTATAATTATTTACCAGATGCTTTTGTGGTTGAAGGTCCCGATGCCGGAGGGCATCTTGGGTTTAGCTTAAGTGATTTGAATAATAAGAAATATAATCTGCAAGAGCTTGCTAATGAGGTTTTGACAATAGCAAAAGATTTGTCGAATCAGTATAAAAAGGAAATTCCGGTAATTGCTGCTGGAGGTATTGTTGCGGGTCATCAAATTAGAGAACTTTTTGATTTAGGTATTTCAGCTGTTCAACTAGGTTCATGCTTTATTGCAACTAAAGAATGCGATGCTTCAGATAAATTTAAACAAGCATTTATTGATTCTGACATAAACGATATTAGATTAATCCAAAGTCCGGTAGGACTTCCCGGGCGAGCAATAGAAAATGATTTTTTGTTATCAGCAGAACGAGGAGAACAACGCCCTCAAAAATGTCAGTACAATTGTATTAAGTCATGCAATCCTCAAACAACAAACTACTGCATTGCTACTGCATTATTATCGGCATATTATGGTAAATTTAATTCCGGATTTGCATTTACCGGGGCAAATGGCTATAAAATAAAAGAAATTACTACAGTTAAGGAAGTCTTTCAGCGTCTTATTAGTGAATATAACTGTATATAATCGCTATATGAGACAACTAAAAATAAGTCAAAGAGTTACCATTCGTGATGAAAAATCATTAAATCTTTATTTTAATGATGTAAACAGGTATAAAATGATAAGTGCTGAAGATGAAATTGATTTAGCAATAAGAATACAAAACGGCGATGAACTGGCACTACAAATGCTTGTTGAAGCAAATCTACGTTTTGTAATTTCTGTAGCAAAGCAATATCAAAATCAGGGATTATCGTTTGCCGATTTAATAAACGAAGGAAATGTAGGCTTGGTTAAAGCCGCAAAAAAATTTGATGAAACAAGGGGCTTTAAGTTTATTTCATATGCTGTATGGTGGATTCGACAATCAATTGTACAAGCAATTCAAGAACAAACAAGAGTTGTTCGATTGCCATTAAACAGGCTCTCAACAATGAAACAAATAATAAAAGCAACAAACAGACTTGAGCAACAGCTTGAAAGAGACCCTTCTAATAATGAAATTGCTGACTACCTTGATATAGATGAAGAAAAAGTGTCAGAAAATAATATCTTTAAAAATAGTCATATTTCTTTCGACAAACCTTTATTGTTGAATAGTGATAGTGATTTGTGCTTATATGATTTAGTTGAGTCACGTGATATTCCTTCACCAGATAGCGAATTAGAGTTAGAATCTGTAAGAATGAATATCTTATATGCTATAAATAAACTAAATAGCAGAGAATCTGAAATAATTAATTTGACATTTGGATTGAATAATAACTCTGCACATAGTTTGAACGAGATAGCTGTTTTATTAGACATATCAAGCGAAAGAGTAAGGCAAATAAAAAGAGTAAGCTTGTTGAAATTAAAAAAAATAATGTCAGGGAATCGCAGTTTTCTCAATAGTTAAATAATAGTAAAAATAATTGAATGGGAAGATCCAAAGAAACCTTCGGAAAAAAGGAAGTTAGAAATAAACAAGATAAGAAGCGTAAAGATAAAGAACAGCGTAGACAGGAAAAGAAAGTGAAAGGTAAAAAAGGTAGCATGGATGATATGATAGCCTGGGTAGATGAAAATGGAATGCTAACTTCGGTACCACCTGATTTATCGAAAAAGAAAGAAATAAAAATAGAAAATATAGAGATAGGTACTCCCAAAGCAGAATTTCGGATAGATAATAAAATCAGAACAGGAAGGCTTAAAAACTTTGACGAATTGAAGGGGTTTGGTTTTATTACAGACTCGGAAACTAAAGAATCAATTTTTGTTCATAAAACTGATTGCTCAGAAGATATAAAGATTGGATGTAGAGTTCAATTTGAAACAGAAAATAGTTTAAAAGGGTTAAAGGCTGTAAAGGTAAAATCAATATAATGGTAAAATAAAGAGGCTGTACAAAAAGTCTGATTATACCTAACAGAGTTAGATATTTGATACAAGTCTCGAATAGGTATAACAAAAAAAGGGGAGTCTACTTTTTGGACACCCCCTTATTTAAAACGATTTGAAATCAATCTGTACATCAGGATAGTTGCCGGTTATAATCATTTCCCTTGCCGATTCGGCAAAGTTTATTTCGTCCCAGTCGAACAAATGTACGCTACCCAAAAACGGTAAAAATAAAAGTGCCCCAAAGAGCACTGTAAATAATTGATAATGAATACCTTTTGACTTGTTTATATTCTTATTTTGCATTTTACCGAACAAAAATAATTGAATTTATCATTATTGGTAGTTTTACTATATAAACATTAATTATTGTCAATAAAAAAAGGCGACCCATATAGGTCACCCTTTTGTTATTGTTAACTGTATAAAACTTGTTTTTACTAACTAAACAAATGAGTATAATACTCTGTCAAAACATTTAAAAACAATCAAAAAACTTTTATAAACAAGTTACTTACAGGTATACATGGTGTTCTTATTTATTAGAAAGATACTCGGCTACTCCTTTCTGAGTGGCTGACATAGCTTTTTGTCCTTTGTGCCAGTTTGCAGGACATACTTCGCCGTTTTCACGGAAAAACTGTAATGCATCTACTATTCTGATAGCTTCATCAACACTACGACCTAATGGCATATTGTTTACAACCTGATGTTGTACCACCCCCTCTTTGTCAATTAAGAATAATCCGCGGTATGCCTGTGCTGAACCAACAAATGTTATTTCACCATTGTCGTTGTATTCATAGTTGCCGGCCAATACTCCATAGTTTTCTGCAATTGTATTTGCAGGGTCTGCTACAAGTGGGTATTTAACCCCTTGGATACCACCTTCTTTTAATGGAGTTTGAAGCCATTTCCAATGTGAAAATTCCTGATCGGTTGAACATCCGATAACAGCTACATTGCGACTTTCAAATTCTGCTAATTTTTCCTGGAATGCTATAAGCTCGGTAGGACATACAAAAGTAAAATCGGCAGGGTAAAAGAAGAATATAACATCTTTTTTACCTAAAAACTGTTCAAGTGAAAAATCACTAACTATTTCTCCTCCGTTTACAACTGCTGTTGCATTAAATACCGGTGCTTTTTTTCCTACTAAAATTGACATAATTATTAATTTTTATGGTTTTGTATTTGTTTTATCTGTAAGCAAATTAAAGAAAACTGCTCCGTTTAATCATTATAATGTATATTCGTATTATCTATTGAATAATAGAGTATACTTATAAGCTTACTAAATGTACAGCGATATATCATTATTTTAAAATTTAATTAAATACTATAAAACATGCGCAAAACAACTTTTCTAAACACACTTGAGGAGATTGAAGTTATAATAAAAAAATGCGATGTATGCCATGTGGCTATGGTCGATGAAAGTGGTAAACCATACGTATTGCCTTTCAATTTCGGATATGACGATGGTATAGTTTATTTACATTCCGACAGCAAAGGGAAAAAAATTGATATACTAAGAAACAATCCGGCTGTATGTATAAACTTTACAACCGACCATGAATTGTTTCATATGCACGACCATGTTGCATGTAGTTATGGAATGGCATACCGAAGTGTGTTGGTACATGGCGAAGTTGAATTTATTGACAACTTTGATAAAAAAACAGAGTGTCTTAATAAATTCATGAAACAATATTCCGACCGTGATTTTGTATATTCCGATCCTGCGGTTAACAATGTATGTATATATATAGTAAAAATTAAAGAGTTTTCAGGTAAGCTTTATCATCACGAAACATTAGAATAAAACTATGGTACAATTATTTGAAAAAATTAATTCGCTTATTAACGATAATAATTTGATTCTTATAGGGGTTATAGCTTCAATATTATTATTGTCGGTTATTATTGGTAAAATTATTTCATCGGTAATACGGTTTATAGCCAAGCGTAAGAAAGTAAAAGAGAACAATGTTACCGCAGCTTTTCTTATAGCCGTGGCTAAATCGGTTTTTTTATTTGTATTATATGGGTTATGGGTTGCAATATTATTTAGGTTCAGTATTAATAGTGAAACAGAAGAAATATTACATACTATAACCCGAGTTCTTTTTGCTTTGGCAGTAGCTAACCTTCTTTACCGCTTTGTAGATGTAATAGGCGCAGGGTATGAAGGTATAGTTATGAATACCGAATCAAAAACAGGGAAGCTGATTTTGCCTGCATTGCGTAAAACATTAAGGATAGTAGTAGTTGTATTTTTTCTTTTTCATATAGCACAAATATTGAGCGACAAACCTATTACTTCAATAATTGCAGGTCTTGGTATTGGTGGTTTGGCAGTTGCTTTGGCTGCTCAGGATACAATAAAGCACTTTATTGGTTCATTTGTAATTGTGGGCGACAAACCTTTTACAGTTGGTGAACGTGTTGTTATTGACGGTCATGACGGAACTATAGAAGCAATAGGTTTGCGTAGTACAAAAATAAGAACTCTCAATGGTCATTTGGTATCGATACCTAATGGTGAGCTTGCTAACCGTACTATCCAGAATATTGGTAAGCGTGAATACATAAAACACGAAGGAAATATTTCTATTACATACGAAACTCCGGTAGAAAAAATTGAAAAAGCTATATGCATAGTTAAGGAACTTCTCGAAAATCATGAAGGTATAAATGAAGAATTTCCACCGCGTGTATTTTTCAATAAACTTATGTCCGATTCATTAAACATAATGTATTTGTATTGGTATCACCCTCCTCAGTATTGGGATTATATGGCATTTAACGAAAAGCTGAATATTGAAATAATAAAGCGCTTTAATCAGGAAGGAATTGAGTTTGCTTACCCAACTCAAAAATTATTTATGCAAAAAATTGAAAATTAATAGAATAAATATTGAAACATGACTAAAGAGCAAATTGCAAAAATGATAGACCATGCTATTTTGCACCCAACGCAAGGAAAGGAAGCACTTATAGCAGAATGTAAAATTGCAGAAAAATATAATGTAGCATCGGTATGTGTTAAGCCTTATGCTGTTAACGATGCAGTAAGTTTGTTAAAGCATACCAATGTAATGGTGGGTACTGTTATAGGATTTCCACATGGAAACAGCAGCATTGACATAAAAGTAGCAGAAGCCGAGCAAGCTTGTAAACACGGAGCTGTTGAAATAGATATGGTTATAAATAACGGTAAAGTAACCGATGGCGATTATAAATATATTTTAAATGAAATAGGTTCGATAAACAGCGTTGTTAAAGACCACGGAGGTATAGTAAAAGTTATATTTGAAACGGCATATTTGTCTGATGAACAAATAATTATATTGTGTGATATATGCTCCAAAGCAGGAGTGGCGTTTGTAAAAACATCGACCGGGTTTGGCTTTATCAGTGATAGTTCCGGTAATATGAAAGCTATGGGAGCTACCTTGCACCATATTGACTTAATGCGAAAAAACTCTGCACATACAGTATCGGTTAAGGCATCGGGTGGAATAAAAAGTATAAGTGATATTGAGAAACTATATGCATTAGGAGCAACACGTTTCGGAACATCGTCTACTGTTAATATTCTTGAAGGATTAAATTCTAATGCCGATTATTAGCTTTTATTGAAAAATAAGAGTGTAAAAAATTTGTAAAAAAATATATTTATATATTTTTGTTGTAGTAAGCAACTTGCTTACAATAGGGTATACAAATTAATAAAGAAAGGTATTCAATGGAACAAGTTGAATTATCGGGTATTTTCAAGAAAGTGCCCGGAATGACTGGTGTGCAAATAAATGCTAACGGCACTAAAGTTTTGCTTGACGATAAAGAGCTAAAAATTACAACTATGGGTAATAATGTTAAGTATTTACAGGTAACTGTAAAAAGCAGAACATATTATGTGCATAGGTTGGTTGCTATGGCTTTTGTAACTAATACAGCTCCTGTATCGAAAAAGTTGGTTGTACATACCGACGGCGATTTAGAAAACAATGACTATACTAATTTGCAGTGGTGTACAGCAAAAGGTTTAGTTGAAATACAAAAGCAAAACGGTGTATTTGTTGGTGCAAGTATTCAACGTAAAACATCGCAGATAAGTAAAGATGATGCAGAGAAAATTGCAAAAAGGCTTGACAATGGAGAAATGGCCAAGGTGATAGCAAAAGAATATGGAGTTTCTGATATGTCAATAACCCGAATACGACAGCGTTACTGTAAAAATAAAGTTGCGTCGCGTAAATACGGGCATGAAATTAAAACAATGGTGGCTGAATTTTTTAAAGCCGGAAAACATTCCAATAAGCAAATAGCTGCAATGACCGGTATTACATATGAAACAATATACCGATGGAAAGGTAAATTCGACGAAGGTAAATTTCCCAATGATGGTACAAAAGGACTTAATGGTCAGCCAATAATACATGGTAAGCGAAAAACAAAAATCGATTATAACGTATAAAAAAACCGCCGACTGGCGGTTTTTTTATATAAACATAATTCATTTGTAAGATGTTATTATTTTTAAATTTACTCAAAAAATAGAGAAATATGGATTACATACGCAAACCGTTTGAACAGTTTTTTAAACTTGAAATAGCAGGAAGTATACTATTAATGATAGCAACAGTTGCGGCACTAATTATCGCTAATAGCCCGTTGGGCGATTACTATCAGGTATTTTGGCAACAAAAACTTAAAATAGGTCTTATAAATTTTAACCTGAATGAGACCCTAATCCATTGGATAAATGATGGATTAATGGCAATATTCTTTTTTGTTATAGGTCTTGAAATAAAGCGCGAAATACTTGTAGGTGAGTTGAATGACATAAAAAAGGCAACCCTTCCGGTTTTTGGCGCTGTAGGAGGTATGCTTATTCCGGTAGCTATGTTCTTTGCTTTACATAGCACTAGTGCCGGTATTGAAGGTTGGGGAATACCTATGGCTACCGATATTGCATTTACACTTGGTATATTACAATTGTTAGGTAAACGTGTACCATTAGGATTAAAGGTATTTTTAACAGCATTTGCAATAGTTGACGATATTGGAGCAGTTTTGGTAATAGCAGTTTTTTATAGTGGTACTATACAATGGAATCTTTTAATAATTGCACTTGCAATATTAGTAGCACTATTTGTTATGGGATATTACAAAATGTATTCAAGATACATATTTACAATCGCAGCTATTGTTGTATGGATACTATTTCTGAAATCGGGTATTCACCCAACAATAGCAGGTATTCTTTTAGCCTTTACAGTACCGGTAAAACGCAAAATAGATACATTCAAATTTTATTCAAAATCGCGAATAGCTATTGAGCAAATGAAATGTGCCGAAGACCATATCCCCGATTTTCTTACCAAACCCCAGCGTGGAGCTATATATACACTTGAAAGCCTTACACATAAAACCATATCGCCACTTCAGCATATGGAACACAAGCTTCATGGGTGGGTAATATATGTAATAATGCCTTTGTTTGCTTTTGCAAATGCCGGTGTTGACCTCAGAGGCGAGATAATTGACCTTTCATGGGATTTGGCAGCATCTATGGTATTTGGTAAATTTATTGGTATAACACTATTTGCATTACTTGCAGTAAAACTAAAACTTGCAAATTTGCCCGAAAGTGTAAATTGGAATCAGCTTATTGGAGTAAGCTTTTTGGGTGGATTAGGATTTACCATGGCTCTGTTCATTTCCGGCCTTGCCTATACTGATGCTGCCTTAATTGACGGCTCAAAAACTGGTATTATTATAGGGTCGTTGGCTGCAAGTATAATAGGATATGTGATACTTAAAATAAGCTTACGCAATATGCCTGAACAAACCGATGATGATGATATTGATTGTGAAGAATACATTAAGCAAAATAGCTGATAACAAAAAAGCCTCGCAAGAGGCTTTTTTGTTATGTTTTAAAACATTATACCCAAACTGGCAATAATTTGACTTTGACGTTGGTCGGTAGCAAATTGTTTGCCCCCAATAGTAACACCATCGCCAAACTTGCTTAGTCCGAACTCATATTTCAAATCGAGAGTAACTGTTTTCAATATATCTAACCCTACACCAACCTGACCTCCAAAGTTAATAGCCTTGGACGATTTAGAAAAAGTATCAATAGTTTCTTTCGCTTGAGCGGTTGCCTCTTTCAGGTTTTTACTTACGTTGAATGTCATAACCGGACCTAAATTGAAACGTCCTGGACCAATTTTCCAACCTAGCATAAGTGGCACATCAATATTGTGATACTGAAGTTTACCCTTACTGCTTCCAATTGTATTAATAGGGTCTTTTACATCAATACCGGCACTTAGGTTAGTATATATAAGCTCAGGCTGAAAATATAACATTGCTATTTTTACCCTTGCAAATGCACCAAAGTGAAACCCAACCTCATACGACGACGGCTTAAAAGTTAAACCATTGGCGGTATTATTAGGGTCGTTAATTGTTATGTCGCTGAATTTCAGTTTTGAAGAGTTAATACCCCCTTTAATACCCCACGAAAATACATCAGCCTTTGCCGATGAAACCATTAGTACTATTGCTAATAATAATACAATCTTTCTCATAATGCAATGAATTAAGTTATAACTAAACGGCTCTAAACATTATTAAGCCCTTTTTTGTTTAAAGATGTGAAAATATTTTTAAGGTTGCGTAATGTTATATAAATAATCGTAACTTATATTCACCAATACTTGATTAGCTTACTGTTTTGATTTATGAACAACTTATACAACCGTGAAAAATGTAGTATATTTGTAGTTACTTATAATCAGAAGTTTATGTTTAAATATATATATATCATATTATTGTTTTTATTCTATGCCTTAGATTTGTTGGCAGTAGAACCACAAAGCAATAGTAAAATATTCAATTATGATATAATTAGTGCCAATAAGGCAGAAATATCGTTTTCACCTCCCGAAATTGAATTATCCAATATTTATATAAATGATACTTTATACACACAAATAGAAGCTGAAGGGTTTATGAAAAGCTTTGCTAAAGGTTATCCCAACCTCCCTTCAGTAACTAAGCTTATAGCTGTACCACACGGAACCGAATTAAAGATTAATGTAAAAAAGAGCTTGTTAAAAAAAGTGTTTTTAAACACAACACAGGTCAATAATTATATAGCAGCAGCAAAAGAATCGCAAAGCAAATCGGAAGAGGTTAATACAAATAATAATAAACTTAACCCTGTATATTTTAAAAATGAGTATACCGGAAAGCAGCTTACCGAATTGGTTAAAGTTGGTCAGCTCAATAATCTCGATATTTATGAGCTTACATATAATCCTGTTTCGTACAATCCGGTAAAGGGAAAAATTAAAACCGATAAAGGCTTAAGTGCTACTATTTCAACTAAAGGTACTTCAAGTGCCGAAAGTTCGTTAATAATTGATAATGTTGGGGCAGTAAAAAGCAGTAGTTATAATCTTAGCAACAAATATGTTATTGTATCGCCGCCGGCATATAAAGATACCTTGCAAGAGTTTATAAAATGGAAAAAACAAACAGGCTTTAATGTTCAGGAACTATATATAGGTCAACATATTTCAGTTAATTCAAAAGATAGTATAAAGGCGTATTTGAAAAATATATATGAGTCAGCAACCGGACTTGGATATGTTCTATTAATAGGCGACGTAGACCAAATACCATCGTGGTCGTCGGAAGGTCATGTAACCGATTTATATTATGGTGAGTTTACCGGCGATTATTTTCCGGAGGCGCAGTATGGTCGTATGTCGGTTAATTCAGCTGCCGAACTTGGAAATATTATTCATAAAAATATAGTGGTTCAAAAAGGGCTTGTTGATATGGCATATCAAGATACCCATATTTACGTAGCCGGTGTCGATAATAGTTTTGCACCTGTTTACTGCAATGGGCCGGTTAACTATTTTCTCAATTATTATGCTAATATAAATAATGGAATAACTCCAAAATACTATTTATATGGGGCAGGCTCACCAATAATATCGAATAGCGAAGCTGCAAAACCGGCAATATTGAACAATATTAACTCAAGTGCAGGAATAGTTTACTATACAGCACACTGTGTTTCATCGGGCTGGTTGAATCCCTCGCTTACTATTGGCGATATAAATGGCACTAATATTAATAACAAATACCCCTTCTACATTAGTAATTGTTGCGACTCGTATATGTTTAATACTACATCATTTGGCGAACAGGTGGTTAAAGTAAAAGATAAAGGAGCAGTCGCATATGTTGGAACCACCGATGATTCTTATTGGGAGGAAGACTATTACTGGGGTGTAGGGTCGATAAATAAATTTGTTACAAACCCGACATACGAACAAAGCAGTATGGGCGTATGGGATTCGTGGTTTCATCAGCACGGTGAGTCGCAAACCCAATGGACACAAACAGCATTCGACTTTATGTGGTTTGGCAATATGGCTGTTCAGGGAACAACATCGGCATTGAAAAAGTACTATTGGGAGGTTTACAACTTATCGGGCGACCCTTCGTTAATAGTTCGCAGAAAGAACTATAGCAAAGTGCCTGCTACATATAATTCGCAATTGTTGGTAGAGCAGGGCAATATCAATGTTGCTACAATAGAAAATGCAATAGTTTCACTTACTGTAAATAATGATATAGTAGCAACCGGTAAAGCAGGTTCAACCGGCATAGCAACTCTTAACTTTACACCTTTTAACTATGTTTGCAGCAACTGTGTTGAATTAGTGGTATCGCACCCCGATTATTTACCTCATATTGACACACTAAGTATAGTTCCGCCCAATGGTTCTTATATAATAGTTTCTGATTACAGTTTTGAAAATAAAAATTCAGAGCCAATTACAGAAGCTAATTTCAGCGATACAGTTTATTTGAATATAGAACTTAAAAATATTGGTAATGCCACTAACAGCATTGCAAAGCTTCTACTTGAGCAAAGTAATAATTTTAAATATATTACAGATAGTATTCAGGTTAGTAGTATGAATGTGTTATCGACCTATTATATTGAAAACCTTCCGGTGATTGTTAACAATAATGTTGCCGATAATTCTATACCTAGTGTTGTAACAAAAGTAAAATTCGATAACAATAAGCAAAGTAATACCACAATTCCTTTAAGGGTAAATGCACCTGCTATTTCAGCAGTTTTACATACAATTGATGTAATAGGAGGCTCAGGCAATGGCGACGGAATAATTGATACATTGGAGCAGGTAAGTATTGACATAATAGTTAAAAATACCGGTGGTGCAGCAATTAATAATGTAAAGCTGGTACTTTACGATAATAATACAGAAGTATTAACGGTGGTTAGCGATACTGTGAATGTTAATAATTTACCTTCGGGGAGTAGTGATACTGTATTGTATGATATTAAAGCATCTGCCGATTTTATATCGGGAATAGAATCATATGTAAAGTATAAAATAATAGCCGGCGAAGTGGGGCAATATACATTTATCGGAAGTGTAAAAATAGTAATGGGAAAAGAGCCGGAAATAAATATGAAAGATACAGTTATATATGTTTCATCGGCCAAGTTTTATGATTCGGGTGGTATTTCGGCCGATTATGGAAACCGCGAAGACTATACTGCTACATTTGTACCAATTAACCCTGCCGAAGGGTTAATAGTTGAATTTTATTCTGTTGATATAGAACCAAATGGAAGCTCATGTTACGATAAACTGTATATATACGATGGAACAACAAAATCTGATAAATTGATTTCATCGTTTTGTAGCAATGGTGTGCCGAGTGTTGTTCTGAGTCAGAATAATAGCGGCGCACTAACATTCAGGTTTATTTCCGATATGAGTACCACAAGAGCAGGGTGGGAAGCTTATATTTATCCTGCAAATAAATATACAGTTTCAGTTATTGTTTCCGATGGGATTGATATTTTAAATAATGCTACAGTTACGTTAGGTAACAAAACAGTAACAACCGATAGTAAAGGGGTTGCTGTTTTTGAGAGTGTTCTTGAAGTATTTACAAAACAGATAGTAGTAAATGCAGGAGGGTATCAATCATACAAATCGCAGTTGAATGAATTTGTTTCCGACACATCGCTTACCGTAATAATGACCCCTTATCCCGATGTTTGTTTAAGAGTTATAAGCAATTTAGTGCCTGTTGTTAATGCCCGAGTAGAGTATGCCGGCTTAGTAGAATATACCGACGAAACAGGCGAAGCTACCTTTGAAAAATTAGAACCTGGTAGTTATAATTATACAGTGTCGCACTATTCAATATTCGATAAAACAGGTACTTACTCATTTATATCAGATCAGGGCCCTATTGATATTGAAGTAAAAAAACGAACTGCACAGTGTAACTTTACAATAACTTCGGGCGACAGTGTTTTGAGTTCAGCATTGGTTGATATAGGTGGTATTATACAGGAAACTAACCAGAGTGGTATGGTTACATTCGATTCGTTAGAATATGGAACATTAAACATTACTATAAGTAAAAATGATTATGTTACAATAAATAAAACTATTAGTGTAAATAATGATACTGAGAATTTCTCATTTGAATTAATTAAAGGAGAAAGTTTATATAGTGCTGTTTTTAATTTGACGGGAGTTGAAAATATTCCGCTCACAAATATTTTTATACACTTGAATAACAAGGCTATATATAGCGATACTTCGATAGTTACAATAAACGAAATTGCCACCGGATACAATTTGCCGTTTACTATATATGCTAATGGATATGACACATATTATGGTACTTTTGATATAATAGATCGTAATATTAGTATAAACATAACATTGTCGGCTAGTTTGATTGATGCTGACGATAATACACACATACCATATAGAGTTATTTATAAGAATCCGGTTTTACAAGGTGAAAGTATTGTTTTAAGTAGCCTTAATAAAATTGAAAAGGCAAATTTATATACAGCATCGGGAGAGTTGGCAGGGGTATATTCATTGGCAAACGGGGAATTTGAAATAAGTACTAAACAATTATCGATTGGTGTATATGTATTAGAGTTGATATTCGATGAGGAGAGGTTTTTTGAGCGAATTGTAGTAGAGTAATTTATATTTTTTGCTCTATATCCATTATCAATAGTTGCAACATTATCATTATACAGTTATATTTCAGGAAAAAATATTTTGAAAAAGATAACTCTATTATTTGTATTAGCCGGTACTATTTTATTTGCGCAGGCACAAAACAAACTTTCGGTAAAATCGAAAAAAGCTATTGCTCTTTATCAGGAAGCAATACAAGACTATAAAAGCGTTCAAGTTAACAGTGCTATAGCGAAACTAGAACAAGCTATAATAACTGAGCCAAAGTTTATAGAAGCTTATTTGTTAAAAGCTGAGGTTCACGATTATGCAGGTGAATACAATAGTGTAATTGATTGCTATAATAAAGTAATGGAAATAGATTCAATGTTTCATCCTTATTTACCATATAATATGGGTAAGGCATATATGAATATTGGAGAATATGAAAAATCAAAAAACGAATTTTTAAAATTTATAACACGAGATGGTGTTAGAATAGTTTCGGTAGAGAAAGCCAAATTATTGGCGGCGGCTTGCGATAGTGCATTATTACTTATAAATAATCCGGTTGAGTTTAATCCTGAAAAACTATCGGACAGTATAAATTCTAATATTGACGAGTATTGGCCTTCGGTAAGTGCCGATGGTTCATATATGGTATATACTCGCTTGCTTACCGACTCTACCAAAAGAACCCTTTATGGAAATTACGGTTTAAATGAAGATATATTTATAAGCCGTAATGTAAATGGAGAGTGGACAAAAGGGAAACCCATTGAAGGGAGATTAAATACCGAAAACAACGATGGTGCACCCAAAATATCGGCCGATGGTAAAGTTATAGTTTTTACAGCCTGTAACCGAAACGATGGTTATGGTATGTGCGATATTTACTTCTCGTTTTGGAGTCCCGAAGGGTGGTCAAAACCAGTTAATGCGGGCCCTGCTATTAATACCCGTTATTCAGAAAAGCAACCGGCATTATCGCCCGATAATCGCAAGTTGTACTTTACTTCAAACCGCCCCGAAGGCGAAGGAGAGTTTGATATCTGGTGTTCGGAGCAAGATTTTATGGGTTATTGGCAAAAACCGGTCAATTTGGGTAGCGATATTAATACTTACGCCGATGAAATGGCTCCGTTTATACATGCCGACAATAGAACAATGTACTTTAGTTCAAATAAGCAATATGGTTTGGGTATGCACGATATTTATACTGCAAAAAAAGATAGTACAGGAAAATGGATAAATCCTAAAAATATTGGATACCCTATAAATACTCACCAAGATGAAATAGGACTTATTTTAAACAGTAAAGGCGATAAAGCTTATTATTCGTCGGGCAATAAGGGGGAACGCAATATATATTCATTTACACTTCCAAAGAACATTAGACCAACACCCGCATTGTATGTGTCGGGAAAAATATATGACATAAAAACAAAAGAACCTCTTAAAGCATTATTTAGTCTTGTAGATTTAAGTAACGGCGATACTGTAATGCAGTCGGAGTCGGAAAAAGAAACAGGCGAATACCTTGTATGCTTACCAACAGGTGAAAAATACCTTTTTAATGCCGATTGCGAGGGGTATTTATTTCACTCTTCAGGTTTTTCGCTCGATACCGTTTCAAACCTCGATGAATCTTTTATTTTAAATATAGGCTTGCAGAAAATAGAGAAAAACGAAAGAATAGTATTGAACAATGTATTTTTTGCCCATAATTCGTATGAGCTTTTGAAAGAGTCATTTATAGAAATAGAAAAGCTGAATAAGCTTATAAAAAACAACCCGCAATTATTGATAGAGATAGGAGGGTATACCGATAATACAGCTTCTGATGAATATAATAAAGAATTGTCGTTAAAACGGGCTAAAGCTGTATGGGAAGCATTGAAAATACCTGCTGAATTGAAGGAAAATATAACCTACAAGGGATATGGCGAAGAAAACCCTGTTGGAGATAATAATACTGCCCAAGGGAGAGCAAAAAACAGAAGAACAGAATTGAAAATCATTGGAGTGAAGTAATAATTTAACCCGCTTTATTCATTAGGTTTTCAAAATCAGCATTAATCAACTATTAGTCAGCATCTTTCTAATGCAACGCATTTACTCACCCTTCGGGATTCGTGAGATCGCTTCGCTAATTTGAGCGGGTTGAACCTAGATGGTTAATCTATGTTTGCCATTAACTTGCAGTACTGCTTCTATTTACCCTCATTATTCCAATTCTATTGCATAGTTCGGGTTAAGAATTAACTTATTGATTTATGTTACTCAATAATAAAAAACTAATGTGTCAAAGTAGAATTAATTAGAATAAGTATGCACACTCTCTGCCGCCGATGGCAAATAGTTTATTCCAAACCAACATATAAGCAAGAATACAAAGGCTGTTGCCAAAATCCAATAGTGTGTTTTAGCTTTATTTTCGTTAAAATACCTGAAGTGTATATATAGCAAATATATAGCCCATGTTATAAATGCCCATGTCTCCTTCGGATCCCATGTCCAATAATGTCCCCACGCTTGTTTTGCCCATAAAGCACCAAATATCAGCCCCATGGTAAGAAATGAGAAACCTATGTATACCAGATTGTCGGCAAGTAATAACTTATCAGCTGCGGGTTTTTTACTGTATTGCAAAAATAGTCCGTATACCGCAACCAACGATGATGCTCCAAGTAAAGCATAAGCAAACATATATACTATAACATGAGGTACAAACCATGGGCTTTGAAGTGCCGGCATAAGAGTTTGTGAGTATGTATCGGGTTTTGCAATATTAATAATCAGAAATACCGATGCCAGGAACAGGCTGTAACCCAGAAACCATTTGTATTTTCTGTTATAGTAAACTATTAGTCCGATTACAGGAGAGAATAGCGAGTACCACAGCCGTGTTTCTCCCAGGGTACGCATAGGAGGGCGATCCAATTGTACCCATAGTATTGTTATAAATACAGCAAACAGAGCTGTTGCCAATGCTGTTACCTTAAATGTGAGGTTCAGTTTATCATGCTTGTTAAAGTACATATTTATTATAGCCACAACCCATAGAGCTACAATTGAAGAAGCAAATATTTTAAAGTATTCCCAAATCATTTTTTTATCATATTAGACCCCAAAGGGGCGTAAGCATTAGCCCGTGCAAAGCACCGGATTAAAAATAACAAAGCAAAAAACGATGCAAGCAATAAATCATATTGCTATTCTATTTGAAACCATGCTCGCAATTATAATCATATAATTTAATAGAGGTCAGTAGTTAGTTACTTATTTGCTTTTATTGGTTATTTAACGCTGACAAGACCTTCGGACGTTTTCAGGTTAAAATCTGTCAGGGTGCGAAGCTCCTGACAGCATTTCGGCAGAAATAAATCTGAATGTAATTAACCTTTCATTATAGGTATTTATCTACCGACCTCTGTAATTTAATATCAAGAGTTGTGTCGCATAGTACTAATACTACTTTCTATAAGCATAATTACTTGCGACATTATACATTCTTTACCTTTACCCTGAGCGACATTCAGCTTCGCTTCATTTGCTCAGGGCTATTTCTTTAGCCCCTTTGGGGCTAAAAAATCCATATTATATAAACTGCACTTTAAATTAATCTGCAACCTATAGCCTATAGCTTAGAACCTACAACCTTTTCCTGTTTGCAAACGAAAACAAATAAACGGCTCCGGCTAAAACCATAAACAGCCCTATATAAACTACCGGCAACCACGGATCTTTTACCAGCTCAAATACGCTGTAGTCTGACCATCGCCCTTTTGTTTCGTCATAACTTAGTTGATATATATTCCACCCCTTAAATTTTACCGGTTTGTTTACTTCTATCAATCTGTTTTCTGTAGTACCATCTTGGGCAAATAACTTAACCTCAGAATAATACCTTGCCGGTTCAGGTTTTAACAGTACTAGAGCATTACAATGGTCGAGCTGTAAATATTCAGACCCATGCAAGTAACTACCGGCCGATATCCAACCTTCTACGGTATCGGTTTCGCTTATACATTTTGCGTAAGCTGAAGCACAAGCACCTTTGCTGAAAAATGGAACATATTTATCGCTGAACCTTACAGACTGCTGCATCATTTGCTCAATTGTAATATTCCAGCCTGATATATTATGAACTGAACCCGAATCGGCAGGAGCAATGCTGCTTCTATACTCTTCAATTATTTCACCCTTGTGAACATCAATAAATGCGAGCTTTGGGGCATATTCTTCAATGCCAAAGTCATTTAGCTTAATAGCTATGGGTAGTTCAAAAATGTGAATATTATTTTGAGCTCTCCATTCAGGATTCCCTTCCTCGTATGCTGTAAGTCTGAGTTTCACAATATCGGTACTGCCAAATATAGCTGCTGCAATAACCAACCATACTCCAAAGTGATTCATAAAGAATCCTATATTTTTAAAACTAAATGGGGTTAATCGCTTTATTGTTACCAAACCTAATGATATGAGTATAAAAAATGCATTTATCGCAAGTATATTACTGTTTTTCAGGTCATTTAGCGAAAGCCTGTTGATAATTGTATTTGATGATTCACTTTGGGGAATAAACCCCATAAGTATTACCAATAATAGTATTGCTGCTATTGAACTAATGGCCACCGGTACTGATGACAACCAATGTATGAGCCTTGTATTTCCGTAAAACAAATGTAGGAAAACTATAAAAGTTACAAGGCTGAGCAGTATATATATATTGTATGGAGCAGGAGGGATGAGCGTTCCGGAACTATTGGAAAAATAGTCGCAAAAAGCCCCTGCAAGTATTAGTACGAAGCTAAAAATAAATGCTCTTGAGTACCTATTATTGCTATTGATATTTTTAATTTCTTTCAATTCTGTTTTGATACGTTTACTTATTATTTCAAATATTGCCTAACAAAACAGGGTTCCGAAATCGAAACCCTGTTTTGTTATTTTAAAAATAAACAATTTCTTGTTTATCCTCTCTTTCTTTGGCTTTTTCTAACCACTGTGGAAGTAAATTCTTTAAAAAATCCTGTTTTTCACTATTAAGCTTATCCATATCAAGCCCTATAAACTTCTGAGCTTTGGCTTTTGTAGTAATATCAGGATAAGGAACTTCACCTACGTGGCCTAATTGAGATAGTAAACGAGCCAGTTTTATTCTACTTTCCTGAGCAATTGTAATACCTGTGGCAATAACCCTTCCGGTTTCAACAGGAGAGTGAAACGAGCCACCATGGCTGGCTGCAGCATAATCCCACCGCCATTGGGCATGACGAATATCGGTTAGTATTCCCTTCATCTCTGCATCATTGGCTCCCAAATCCCATGCTTTTTTAGCTTCTACATGAGCTCGTACCAACAGTTCCTCTAGTTTATCCCTGTTCTCAATTATTCTGTCCTGACGTTCATAAACATCTTTCACCAACTGTTCAGCCTCTTCTCTGTGACATACCTGACATGAATTAGCTATATTATTAAGCGGACTCTGAATGTGATGGTCTGTAAATTTCTGCCCACCAACCGATTTGTAGGGCATATGACAATCGGCACATGAAACTCCGCGCTCTGCATGTACTCCGGTCATAAATACCTCATATCCCGGATGCTGGGCTTTTAACATTGGAGCTTTACTCAGGGTATGAGTCCAGTCGGCAAATTCCATTTTATCGTAATACGCTTCCATTTGTTCAACACTGGTACCGTTATCCCATGGAAATACCAGATATGGAACACCTTCATGAATATTTTTATTGAAATAATACTCAACATGACACTGGGCACAAACCAATGAACGCATCTCTTCATGTGTAGCTTTGGTAATATCTTTACCCTGACGTTCGTATGCTTCAACCAAAGCAGGTCGTGTAATTTTCAATTCCATAGATACCGGATCGTGGCAATCTAAACACCCGATAGGGTTCACTACCTCATGACCTTTAGCTGACCATTTCCCTTTGTAAAATTCGGCTACTCCAAGTTCATTCATAAGCCGTGGCACATCGGGGCTTTTACAAGTCCAACATGTAGCAGGCATGGGGCCGTCATCGGGTCCGGTAGGGGCTCCTGTCCGGAGTATATTGTGAATATCTTCAATGGCATAATAGTGTCCGCGCCCCTGATTATACTCTTTTGAAAAACCGTATCCTGCCCAAAGTACAACCAACCGAGGGTCTACTTCAAGCATATCTATCATGGCATTTCCATTATACTTGCTCCTGAAACTGGTGTCGGCAGTTTTGTAGTACGAGGTATATTCTAAGGGGAAGTTTTTACCCCAAACCTCATTTCTCGACTCTTGTTCCGATATTTTTACCTGTGGTTTATAAACATACTGCTCTTCTGCGTGGCGTTCTGTTATTGACGATGCCAATAATCCTAAAAGGAAGACTACTACAACCGTAATCAGAAATATGATACGGTTTATCCATGGGTTTCGTTGCTTAGTCTGGTTCATAGCTATGTGTTTATTATTTTATTCAAATATTATTATTCATTCATAAGTTTATCTAACCAGTCGGGTACAGGGCTTTCCAACTTCGGCACTATATTATTAGGTGTTGACGACAAACTGCTGACAGTACCATGTGGCACGTCTCTGTGGCAATCCCAACAACGTTTACCGGTATCATTTTCCTTTGCGCAAACATTAATTGTAGTAACATTCTCATTTACATGAAAATGGCAGCGTTTACAGTTTTCCTGTACTACATGCTTGCCTTCTGCTTTTATTCTTATTACCTGAGGTTCTTTTCTTAAAGTGAAAATTGTTGCATGGCGCATACCATCTTTCCCTTTAAAATAGTACTTGTTTATAAAATTATTGTGGGGGACATGGCAATCGTTACAGTTTGCCTGCTCACGGTGCGAACTGTGAAACCAGCTCACATACTGTGGTTCCATTACATGACAGTTGATGCAAGTTGTAGAAGAATCGGAAAGGTAAGAGGGTGCATTTGAAATTTTAACCAGATAAATAACTAAGCCAACCAGAATGCCGCTAACTATTGTTACTGCCATTTTCCATTCCTGCGGTGGAATTATTCTCCTTATTATTTTCATAAATGCTTAGTTGTATTATACTTACAAATTATTCCAAAATGAAATTATATACAATTTAAACAAGGCTACAAAAATGTGTTATACAGCATATTCTTTAAGTGTTTCCCTGTCCAGTATTTTAAGCATTTTTCCCTCAAGGGAAATAATATCGTTGTTTTTCATTTCTGAAAGTTCACGAGCAAGTGAAGGGCGTGTAACACCAAAAAATTCAGATAGTTCTTTCTGATTCATAGGAAGCATGATAGTTCCCGATCCGTTTCTGTCCATATCTAATATATAGTGTGCAATTTTAGCCTTTATGCTTTTCAACGACAGAAACCATATACGCTGACTCAGAAATTGTGTCCGTCCCGATATTGCATTTAAGAAATTGTGGTTTATGATAGGTTCTTTATGAAACAGTTTAAGCAGATTCTCTTTCTGAATAAAAAGAAGTTTTACCTTTTTATTTGCAATAACATCGACAGGGAAGTAGCTGTTAGGACCAAATATAAATGCCAAAGCTATTGGTTTTGGGGCCTCAATATCCTCAATTTTAAGAACATTTCCTGCAAAGTCAATAATCTCACCGCGAACACTACCTTCCAAAACTATCATAAGGTTTTTAACCTCTTCTTTTCGTGATGCAATAACATTACCACTGTTATACTCTTTTATTTGATACTGAATACCTTCAAGAGCATTTTCAATATTCTCTACATCTTTGAAAAGCAAACATTTATTTAGTATCTCTAGCATTTTTTTTAGTATTATGATTATTATAACTACTCAGTTACTTTTGGTCTATAACTATCTCTTTTTAAAGCTATAAAGAAACTCATCAGGTGTTAGTACCGGAATTACCGACTCCTTAAAGTCTTTTACATTCCTTGTAATTATAAAATCACATTCAAAACGTAATGCACTAAAATATTGAAGTGAATCTTCATAATCTGAAAAATTTGAATTCAATCCTTTGTCAATTAGCTTTTCATCAAGTTTACAAATTTGTGATATTACTTTAAACTTTCTCAATTTATCTTTTGTTTTATCAATTCCTTCAAATTTTGTAAGAAAGTAACTAACCGTAGCATATGATAATGCAGATACAACCATTTCAATTTTACCTTTATCAGCTAATGTTGCTATTTTTGCTGCGCTTGTATAAAAAGGTTCTCGCTCGCCTAAAAAATCAAGCATTACGTTTGTATCAATAAAAGCCTTCATACTACTTATGCTTTTCTAACATATGTTCCAAATACCCGGCCTTATAGTCAAGGTTAGCAGGAATATTTACTCCCGTTGACATACTTTTTACAAAAGGAGATATTTCAAAATCATCTTCATCCTTCATATTACTTTGATTTATTAATGATTTTAAATATGCTTCTATCATTCTGGATAAACTTCTTTTATGAAAAGATGCATATTCTTTTGCTTGTTCAATAACAAATTTATCTAGCTTTAATGTCAATTTTGCATCCATTGCTTTATATTTTATACGTGTAAATATAAGAATTTAGTCCGTATAATGCAATTTTATTCTATTCTTTAATTGGCGTCCAAAACTTAGCCTCTAAGTGTGAAATAATAACTATAATATTAATTTTGAGGAAATAATATAGACTGCTTGATATCGACATTTAATAAATAATGAATAAAAAATATATTCTTTCCTTAATTCTAACATTTCAATTATTTAATATAGTTGTCTGCGCAAGCGATGATATTTTCTTTCCATTAGATTCTTGTTTTCAAGAACACATAACCAACAATAGTCCGGATAGTGTATTGCATTATGCAGAAAAACTAATTCATTATTATTCAAAACAGGATGACAAAATCAAGCAACTAGAATTATTTGATTCTACTTGTAATTACCTACTTAAAAACAAACAATATAATCTGGCTTCAGATATATTAAAAAAGTTTGTGTTTCAAAGTGAAAAGCTGGATAATGAGTATTTTCAGGGGAAAGCATATATGCATACAGGGTATTTCCTTTTTTTTGGTGATATAAATAAAGAAATGGCTTTCCAATATTATCAAAAAGCCGAGGAAATATTTACCAGAACTAATCATTACAAGGAATTAGGAACTATATATCATTATTTATCCAGATATTATGAATTAAGCGATAAAAATGAATCACTCCGATATGAACTTAAAAACATGCATCTTAGTTTAGCTAATGGTTATACCAACCAATTATATTATGCTTATAGAGAGATTGCATCACTTTATCGTCATCAGTTTAGTAATTACGACAGTAGCTTATTTTATTATCATAAGGGATTATCTCTAGCAAGGTTAAACAATGATTCTATTTTAATTGCCGATGCATTCATAGAGCTTGGCTGTGTGAGTGAGCAATTTGCTGTTACAGATAGCATACTACATTATTATCGTAAAGCACAAATTATCGTTGAACAAATAGAAGATACCGATAGTAAGTTATATTGGCTTAGGCATATTGGCGGGTATTACGGTAAATTAGGAAAATTTAAAGAGGCACTTTTCTATTTTAAGCAGATAGAAAAAAATAGCATTGATGGTTTTAACAATGGTATTCCGGAGCCTTTATTAGTAATTGCTCAATTGGAGCAGAAATTGCACAATCATAAAGCTGCTGCAGATTATTATAAACGATTTATTTATCTAAATGATAGTATTGAGAATTTACGAAAAGTAAAAGAGTATGCTCGTTTAGAAATGAAATTTGAATTAGACAATATACAAAACCAAATTAAGGTTAATGAGGATAACTTAAAAAAACGGAAATACATTATATGGTTGCTAATATTTATTATTGGACTTCTATTAATAATATTCTATCTGGTTTTGCGCATTAGCTCAAATAAACGTAAAGCTGATAAAGAATTGGTAGCGCTTACTCAAAAACTACATGATGCCGACAAACAAAAAATTCAATTTTTAACTAATATCTCACATGAAATTCGCACTCCACTAACACTTATAATTTCACCGCTTGAAAGAATTGTTCATTCATTAAAAAACAATAAAGATTATGAACTTGCAAATACAATGCTTTCCAGCGCCAATGCGCTTAAAAAACTAGTTGACCAACAAATTGATATTTCAAAATTGGATAACAGTGATTTTAAGCTTAATAGAAAACATCATAATTTCTATCAACATTTTCATCAAATTGCATCAGCCTTTTGTTCATTGGCTGCCGACAATAAAATTATATACCGGTATACCTCTAAACCAGAGAACCTGTCTTTCAAATATGATAAAGATAAACTTGAAATAGTATTGAATAACCTCCTGTCAAATGCCTTTAAGTTTACTGCTGCAGGGGGAGAAATCAATGTCGAAACATTTGTTCAGAATAGTGAAGTCCATATTATGGTTAAAGACACTGGTATTGGTATCACTGAACAAGAAATTAACAAAATATTTGAGCGATTTTATCAATCTACAACCAGTAAAAAGGGGAACTATGCCGGAACGGGTTTAGGATTAAACATTGCAAAAGAATATATTGAGCTTCACAAAGGAACCATTGAAGTATCGAGCATAGTAGGCAATGGAACTGTATTTACCATTAAATTACCAATTCCGGATTTCAACGGAAATGATAATGACACAATAATAACTGAGCCAAATAAACAGGTAAATACCCATGATATAATAAAAGAAAAGGAAACCATTTTAATTATTGAAGACAACAAAGAATTAAGAGATTATTTGGAGCGCATTTTTAATTCAAAATATAAGGTTTTTAAAGCTACAAACGGAAAAGAGGGCTTACAGTTGACAAGAGAAAATTTTCCTGACATTATCGTTTCTGATGTTATGATGCCTATTTGTGATGGATATGAATTAACCAAGAGTATCAAGACAAATGTTGAAACTTGTCATATTCCGGTAATATTGCTAACAGCAAAGGCTAATCAGCATGATAAACTTGAAGGTTATAATTACGGGGCTGATGATTATATAGTAAAGCCTTTTAATGAATCGGAATTAATATTGAAAGTCAACAATATTCTTCAAACTCGAAAAAATAACAGAGTACGCTATATAAATGATTCTGTGCCAAATTTTAAGGATATTAAAATTAATTCACTTGATGAGGAATTTATAACCAAGTTAATTCAAATTGTTAATGCTAATATTTCAAATCTCGAATTTACTGTTGAGCAATTATGCAACGAGTTATATATGTCACGGCGGAATGTTTATGGGAAAATAAAAGCATTAATGGGAATGAACCCTACTCAATTTATCCGTTCAGTTCGTCTTAAAAAAGCAGCAGAATTTTTAAAGAATACCGATAACAAAATTAGCGATATTGCAACAGTAACAGGTTTCGATAACCTTTCTTACTTTACAAAATGTTTCAAAGAAATGTTCAATAAAACGCCTTCAGATTATCGCTAATTGACTGGTTAATAGCACTGTCTCATAATTACTATAACTTCTACCCATAATTATTAACGCTGAATTAATTTTAATCATTCCTTTGACATTATTAACTATAAAAGTGATAATAATGAAGACTAGAATTATTTATTTAATATGTATAAATGCATTAATCAGCATTAATTGTTTTTCACAAAAAATTGTTTGGAAACCTAAATCATCGTTACCTGTTGCAAGTTTTGGAGGGGTTGCAGATGTTATAGGCCATGACATTTATTATGCCGACGATTCTGTAATATATAAATACACTATTGCTTTAGATGAGTGGACTAAAATAACAGACCATACCATTAATGGTTCTCATTTTGCCATGTCTATTATCGATAGTGTCTTATATTTTTTTGGAGGCGGAACAAACTTTTCAGATACAAAAAATTATAGCCTTAAAACAAATAAATGGTCGACTGGTACATCGATGCCTACTGGCCGAAAACATATAAAAAGCGAGTTCGTTAATGATGAAATTTATATTTTGGGCGGATTTCAAGAGCTATTTCCATATATTAAGAACAATAACGAGGTTTACAACTCGAAAACCGATACGTGGGAAGTGAAATCACCAATTCCCGAACCTAGAGAAAATTACAGATTGTCGTTACATGATTCAATAATATATATGTGGGGTGGTACTACGAAAAAGGGCAATGACTTTTTTGTTTCAAAAACTGTTTATGCTTATAATACTAATAATGATACATGGGATAGTATCACAGTAATGCCGGTTGATAGAGAAAAACAGGCTGTAGTAAAATTAAACGATTATGTTATTCAAGCAGGAGGTTTTGTTACCGGTGTTCATTCTAAAAGTGTCGATATTTATAATATTAAAAAGAATTTGTGGACTTCTGCAAATCCACTACCGGCTGTAAATGTTGCAATGGCTTATGCTACTCATGAAAATTCTATTTACATAATAGGTGGTAGAAACCATAACCCTGATTATACATTTACTGCGTATGCAACCCTTTTTGTAGGAGAGCTAATTACTGACTCAAACTTTGAGCCTGAAAACTATTTACCACTTCCTGATACATCTGCAATAGTTGGCGCTTCATTTTCATATACTATACCGCCATTTACTTTTATTGATGACGATACATTAAGTTATAATGCAAAATTAATATCGGGTGAAAATCTTCCCGATTGGTTAAGTTTCAATGATAAAAACCTTGAGTTTAACGGCATACCCGAAAAGCAGGATACTTTAATAATAAAAATAACTGTTACCGACAATTATAAAGCATCCACATCAGATACCATTCAAATAGTAATTGGCATTGAACATACATATGTGAAACAGCTAAATTCTATTAATTTGGATATATTTCCGAATCCTGCACAAAACACTATTTACTTTAATTCTCAGGAAAACTTAACAAATTGTACTTATAAGCTATCGAATTTGCAAGGCAAAATTGTAAAAACAGATGTAATAATATCCAAAACAATTGATGTGTCAGATATACAAACAGGTATATATTTTATTCAAATATATGTTAATGGAAGTAATATTGTTAAAAAGATTTTAATTGAATAGCAACTACTTATATTTGTTAGAATTCTCAAATGACAAATTACTGAATTGCAAATAATTAGCAATTCACCCCGTGACTAATCTGAAGTTTTTGGACAGCTTCCTCATCAATAATGATTAACGGTAATTTTGAGCGTAGCGAAAAATCTTTATAACCCTCTTAATAATCATAAAACGTAACAATTGTTACACTCCATCAACAAAAAACACCCGATATTTGTAATTGAAAATAGGTTAAAAATCTCAGGTTACAAGTTTCAAGTTATATACTTAATTAATATCTGAGACAATATAACCTGTAACATGAACGTGTAACTTAATAACTTTTATGATGGAACGTGATATAATAAACATTGACAGAGACTTATGCAACGGTTGTGGAGTATGTATACCAAACTGCCACGAGGGTGCACTCCAAATGATTGACGGTAAGGCCGTACTGGTAAATGACCTCATGTGCGACGGACTTGGAGCTTGTATAGGGCACTGCCCGCAGGGTGCTATAACAATTGAAAGGAGAGAGGCAGAAGCTTACGATGAGATTGTTACTCTGAAAAAAATGCTTCAGGAGAGCGGACGTAATGTAGTTGCGGCACACTTAAAACACCTGAAAGACTTTGATTTGAAAGATGAAATTCATCAGGCTCTTGAGTATTTACTTGCACATAAAGAAGAGATAGATTTCGATGTAGTATCACTTATTGCTGAGGTTAAAGCTCATGTAAAAGGACAAAAAAACGATAATAACATGATAAAATTTGACAATTTAAAATCGGCTTATGCTCAAACAAAGAGTAGTGCCGGAGGTTGTGGTGGCGGTTGTCCGGGATCGGCTGCTGTGGAAATAAATATGGATGTACAAGCCGATACACAGGTAAGCGGACGTTCTGAACTTACTCAGTGGCCTGTTCAGTTACACCTTATTAACCCCGATATGCCTTTCTTTAAAGATGCCGATATGCTAATGGCGGCCGACTGTGCTGCATTTGCCGTAGGCGATTTTCACTCAAAATATCTGAAAGGGAAAAAGCTTGCTATTGCCTGCCCTAAGCTCGACTCTGGACAAGATGAGTATGTATATAAAATACAGCGGTTAATAGACGGAGCCGGTATTAATACCCTTACTATTATCAGAATGCAGGTGCCTTGTTGCGGTGGTTTGGTTCAAACAGCCCAAAGAGCGGCTGCTCAGGCTCAGCGCAAAGTTCCTATCAAGGTTATTACAGTTGCTAATGACGGAACTGTAGTAGGGAATGAGTGGATATAAAAAAATAGGGTGTCCAATTTTGGACACCCTATTTTTTTATAAATATCTATTCTTCTTTAGGTTCCTCTTCTGCCTCTGTTGAATTAGCTCCTTTTACTTCAATTTTTACATTATCGGCTTTTTTGTCGTAAGTAACATTAATAATATCACCCTCTTTAACATTCGATTTTAATATCACTTCAGCCATTTCATCTTCCAGATACTTTTGAATAGCTCTTTTTAACGGGCGTGCTCCATACTGAACATCGTAGCCTTTTTCAGCAATAAAATCTTTTGCCTTAGGTCCTATTTTAAGCTTGTAACCCAATTCTAACACTCTACTATACAACCCTTTAAGTTCAATTTCAATAATTTTATGAATATGTTCTTTAGTAAGTTGGTTGAACATAATTACATCATCGAGCCTGTTAAGAAATTCGGGTGCAAAAGCATTTTTAAGAGCTTTTTGAATAACTCCCTTGGCTATTTCATTAGCATCGCGCTCTTTGGCTCCGGTTGCAAAACCAACACCTGTGCCAAAATCTTTAAGCTGGCGGGTACCAATATTCGATGTCATAATTACAATTGTATTTCTGAAATCGATTCGGCGACCCAAACTGTCGGTCAAACGCCCTTCGTCTAGTACTTGAAGTAAAATATTAAATACATCGGGGTGAGCCTTTTCTATTTCATCGAGCAATACTACTGAATACGGCTTGCGACGTACTTTTTCAGTAAGCTGACCCCCTTCCTCATAACCTACATATCCGGGAGGTGCTCCCACAAGACGCGATACTGAGAACTTCTCCATATATTCACTCATATCTATGCGTATTAGTGAATCTTTACTATCAAACAAATACTCTGCAAGAACCTTCGCCAGTTGAGTTTTTCCAACCCCTGTAGGGCCTAAAAATATAAATGTTCCAATAGGTTTATTTGGGTCTTTCAATCCGGCACGGTTACGTTGAATAGATTTTACAATTTTAGCAATCGCATCATCCTGACCAATAACACCGCCTTGCAGCTCTTCGCCCATTTTAAGTAACCTATTACCCTCTGTTTGTGCTATACGCTGAACAGGCACACCTGTCATCATGGCAACCACTTCGGCTACATTATCTTCGCTAACCGTTTCACGGAATTTAACAAGATTCTCTTCCCACTGGTTTTTCTCTGCTTCGAGCTGGGTAATGAGTTGTTTTTCCTTATCGCGGAAATTTGCAGCCATTTCAAAATTCTGGCTTTTAACAGCATTAATTTTCTGTTGTTTTACTTCCTCTATCTCTTTTTCAAGTTCCTCAATACGTTTTGGAACCTTAATATTTGAAATATGTACACGCGAACCCGACTCGTCTAAAGCATCAATAGCCTTATCGGGCAAATGCCTGTCGGAAATATATCGTGTAGTAAGGCTTACACAAGCCTCAATTGCATCTTCGGTATAATTTACATTGTGGTGGTCTTCGTAACGAGCCTTTATGTTTTTAAGTATCTCTACTGTTTCACTTGGCGAAGTTGGGTCAACCATTACCTTTTGAAAACGACGCTCCAAAGCACCATCTTTTTCTATAAACTGACGATATTCATCTAAAGTAGTAGCTCCGATACATTGAATTTCACCGCGAGCTAAAGCTGGTTTAAGCATATTGGCAGCATCGAGTGAACCGGTTGCGCCACCTGCGCCGACAATTGTATGTATTTCATCAATAAAAAGAATAATATTATCATTCTTGGTAAGCTCATTAAGTATAGCTTTCATTCTCTCCTCGAACTGTCCGCGGTATTTTGTTCCGGCAACAATAGAGGCAAGGTCAAGAGCTATAATCCGTTTACCAAAAAGTATACGCGACACCTTTTTTTGTACTATTCGAATAGCCATACCTTCAGCAATAGCCGACTTACCAACTCCCGGTTCTCCTATAAGTACAGGGTTGTTCTTTTTTCTACGGCTAAGTATTTGCGCTAAGCGTTCTATTTCAAGCTCACGACCAACAATAGGGTCAAGCTTATTCTCTTCGGCTGCTTTAGTAAGGTCAATACCAAAATTATCGAGTACCGGAGTATCAGATGCTACCGGAGTACTGGCTGCCGGACGTGCTGAACCTTTATCTTGCTTTTCGTTATAATCATCGTCGTCATCGTCGTCGTAATTTCGGTCACTCATTCTGGGCAACTCTTTATACAACAACGCCTTAACTTTTTCATAAGTAATACCAACCTCATTTAACGAAAGTGTAACTATACTGGTTTCGTCACGTAATATTGCTAAAAGCAAATGCCCCGAATTAACATCGGCATTGTTCATGGAACGTGCCTCAAGTGTTATTATTTTTAATACGTTCTCTGTTGTTTTTAATAACGGAAGTATGTCCGGGTCATTTAACTCATGAGTACTCTTTTGCTTTGCTTTATCTTCTATTTCCCTTTTTAGTTGCATTAGGTCAACATTTAAAGCTTCAAGTGTTTCTACGGCATGGCCTTCACCTTCGCGAAGTATACCTAAAAATACATGTTCAGTACCCACAAAGTTATTATTGAGGCGTATAGCTTCTTCGCGGCTATATGCCAAAATATCCCTCATTTGTTGTGAAAAATTTGAATCCATATGTAAAAAAAGTTATTTGGCGATTTATTAAGCCCGAAAAATAGTGAAAATAAAATCATTTATATTATAATAAATATACAATTATGAACAATTAGTGTTGATAAAAACACGAAAATGATATGTAATTAACATAGAATTAACTATTCAAAATAACTATTTTTAGCCGTTTTTTAGAATAAAATGGTTATAACAAAGTTGTTATAACTAATAACCAAAAATTAGATATTAAATGGCTGACGGAGAGATAATCATCAGGAATAATATTGAAGAGGAAATGAAAACGGCCTATATCGACTATTCAATGTCGGTAATAGTGGCACGTGCTTTACCCGATGTTCGCGACGGATTTAAACCGGTACACCGCAGGGTGTTGTTCGGTATGCACGAACTGGGTATTCTTTCAAACAGACCTTATAAAAAATCGGCAAGGATAGTAGGAGAGGTGCTTGGTAAGTATCACCCACACGGCGATTCATCGGTTTACGCTGCAATGGTTCGTATGGCTCAGGAATGGTCGTTAAGATACCCTTTAGTTGACGGTCAGGGAAACTTTGGTTCTGTCGATGGCGATAATCCGGCAGCTATGCGTTATACCGAGGCTCGTTTACAAAAAATAGCCGAAGAAACTCTTGCCGACCTCGATAAAGAAACAGTTGATTTACAATCGAACTTCGACGACACATTGCTTGAACCTAAGGTAATGCCAACTAAAATACCAAACCTTTTGGTAAATGGTGCTTCCGGTATTGCTGTTGGTATGGCTACAAATATGCCGCCTCATAACCTTACTGAAATTATTAACGCTCTGTGTGCTTTAATTGACGATCCGGAAATTACTATCGAAGATATAATGAAGTATGTTAAAGGCCCCGATTTTCCTACAGGTGGTATTATTTACGGTTATCAGGGTATTAAAGATGCCTTTGAAACAGGTCGCGGACGTGTAGTAATACGCGGTAAAGCTGAAATAGAAACCGCCGATAACGGCCGATCGAAAATTGTAATTACCGAAATTCCTTATTTGGTTAATAAAGCTGAAATGATAGCTAAAACAGCAGAGCTGGTTAACGATAAAAAAATTGACGGTATTACTAATGTAAATGACGAGTCGGACAGAACAGGTATGCGTGTTGTTTACGATTTACGTAAAGATGCCATTCCACACGTAATTCTAAACAAACTGTACAAGTTTACTGCTCTTCAAACATCATTTAGTGTTAACAATATTGCACTGGTCGATGGTCGTCCGCGCATTCTTAACCTTAAAGACTTGCTTGAAAAGTTTATTGAGCACCGTCACGATGTTGTTATTCGCCGGGCACAATACGAGTTACGCAAAGCCGAAGAACGTGCACATATATTAGAAGGGTTAATTATTGCCAGCGATAATATTGATGAGGTAATTCAAATAATCAGAGGCTCAAAAACCCCCGATGAAGCCCGTGCTGCTTTAATTGATCGTTTTGCATTGTCTGAAATTCAGGCCAGAGCTATTGTTGAAATGCGTTTACGCCAGTTAACCGGTCTTGAGCAAGATAAACTTCGCGGTGAATATGCCGAGGTGCAGAAAAAAATTGAAGAACTTAAAGAACTTCTTGCTAATGTTGAGCTAAGAATGGCACTTATTAAGTCGGAACTATTGGAAATGAAAGAGAAATACGGCGACGAACGTAAAACTGAAATAGTTCCCGACGAAGGAGAATTTAATCCCGAAGATTTTTACGCCGACGAAGATGTGGTTATTACAATCTCACACATGGGATATATAAAGCGTACTTCGCTTACCGAATTCCGTACTCAAAGCCGTGGTGGCGTTGGTGCTAAAGGTAGCAATACCCGCGACGAAGACTTTATAGAACACCTGTACATTGCCAATATGCATAGTACAATGCTATTTTTTACAGAAATGGGGCGTTGCTTTTGGTTGAAAGTATACGAAATTCCGGAAGGTACAAGAGCATCAAAAGGGCGTGCTATTCAAAACCTCCTGCAAATAGACTCTAACGATAAAGTAAAAGCATACATTAATGTTAAAACACTTACCGAACAAGAATATGTTGACAACCATTTTATAATAATGGCAACTAAAAACGGTATAGTTAAGAAAACATCGCTTGAAGCATATTCGCGTCCTCGTTCTAATGGTGTAAATGCCATAACCATAAAGGATGGCGACCAGTTACTTGAAGCAAAACTTACAGATGGTTCGCACGAAATAATAATGGCTGTACGTGGTGGAAAAGCTATCAGATTCAACGAAAAAGATTGTAGAGCCATAGGTAGAACAGCAGCCGGTGTTAAGGGTATAACTCTTGCTAAAGGCGACGAAGTAATAGGTATGGTTACAGTAAAAGATGGCGCAGAAGACCTTCTTGTAGTATCAGAAAACGGATACGGAAAACGCTCTGCTTTAGAAGATTACCGTATTACCAAACGTGGTGGTAAAGGTGTAAAAACCATTAACATAACCGATAAAACCGGAAACCTTGTTGCTCTTAAAGGTGTTGACGATTCTCATGACCTGATGATTATTACCAAAAACGGATTAACAATTCGTATGGCAGTATCAGAACTTCGTGTAATGGGGCGTGCAACGCAAGGAGTGAAGCTTATTAACCTTAAAGGCAAAGACCAAATAGCTGCTGTTGAATACGTAACAGCATCAAAAGATGAAGAAAATGGTTCGGAATTTGCAGAAGGAGTTGAAGAGGTATCTGATAGCAATGAATAATGATTAAAAACACTGAATAATATATGTATTTATTAAGATTGAATATTATACAATATCAAATTAATTTATATTTGCACAGGTGTTTTCAAAATCATTTTTCTCAAAGTATATTTTATTAATACGTGTTAGTGTCTAAAAAACGACATTAACTATAGAAATTAAAAATTAAAACATATGAAACGATTAAGTTTTTTAATTCCTTTTTTATTTCTTGCTGTGCTAGTTAATGCACAAGCAGGAAAAGTAACTCAGGCTTCAAACTATATCAGACCTGAGTATAACCAATTCGAGAAAGCAAAAACACTTATTGATGAAGCTATTGAGCATGAAAAAACAATAGGTGTATCAAAAACATGGAAAGTGCGAGGCGATGTGTATTTAGCTATTGCAACTTCTGAAGATGCAAATGTTAATTCGCTGTCTGACAATCCGTTACAAATATCATTTGAATCATATAAAAAAGCATTGGAACTCGATGATAAAGGTAAAATGAAGAAATACATTGACCCAAAGCTAGCTACTCTAAAAATAGCTTTCTTCAACAAAGGAGGTGAGTATTATAATGAATCAGAGTATGCTAAATCATTCAAGTGTTTCGAGTCTGTAGTATTGGCAGGTGAATTATTAGCCGACGGAACAGTTGATACCGTAGCTATGAACAATGCAGCACTAACTGCTACAAATGCTGAAATGTTTCCTGAGGCTGTAAAATATTACGAAAAAGTTATTGGTTATAAATATGGCGGGGTAGCACCTTACGTAAGTTTAGCACGAGTACAAAAAACAGCCGGCGATACTTTAGCTTTTGCTAAAACACTTGAAGACGGTATAGTTGCATATCCGGCTGAAAGCTACCAAATTGTATTAGAGCTTATAAACCATTACTTACAAAATAATGAGTCGGAAAAAGCAATGGCTTATGTAGATAAAGGTCTTGAAGCTAAACCGGATAACGAAACATTGTATTTTGCTAAAGGTACTTTGCTCGATAAATTAAAAGATTTTGATGGAGCAAAAGCTGCATACGAGAAATCATTTGAATTGAAACCCGATTTCTTTAAGCCTTATTACAACCTTGGTGCTATGTATTTCAACAAAGGGCGTGAAATGCTTATAGCTGCTAACGATATACCTGCAAATAAACCAAAAGAATACGATGCTGCTGTTCAGGAATCGTTTTTAGTATTGGAGAAAGCTTTACCACATTTAGAAAAAGCATGGGAACTTAACTCAAGTGAAGAGACTATTGCTTTAACTATGAAAGAAATTTATTTCAAGCTTAGAACCAAAAAACCGGAGTATCAGACTCGCTACGACGAGCTAAACGAGATGCTTAAAAAATAATATAAAAATAGGCAGGGAAATATCTCTGCCTATTTTAAAGAATATTCTATTTAACATAATATATATTATCATTCAAAAATTGTTATAATTGTGCTTTAAAATGAATTATAACATATAATAAATGAAAAAGATAGTTTTTGAATCAATAACCAAAATAAATAGCTCAAAATCTGTCTATCGTGTTACTCTTGGCAATGGTTCAGTAAATGAATTTAGTTCAGAAAAAAATGCTAAAATATTTCTTAATAAATGTACAAAGGCAATATCTCAAATTGCTTATGAGGTTGTTACTATTGATTCATATGTACATGAATTAACCAATAAAATATTTTTGTTAAATACTGATTATTCTATTGATAGTAAAATTATTGATAATCGGTTTTTGTTTTCAAAATCTATTGATAATGCTTTTAGTCGTAAAACTGTAAATTATCAATGGTTTGTGTTTTCCTATCTTAATAATGCTATTACTGCGTTAATCAATCAGGTTAATTTAGTCCTTATGATTAATAAAAAGCGTTCTGATACTATTACTGTTCATCAATGTAAATCATTACAGATTCGATTACTAGAACAAAAGAATAAACTAAATAATTATAGTATTGATACAGCTGTTGAAATTGTGCAAATGCCTGAAATGAATGAAGTTAAATTAATAAAATTAGTAATATGATAGATTTTGAATTAACAGAGTTTTTAAAAATATATCTAGAGGTTTTTAAAATGTTACATGAAAAAATTGATAATTCTTTTGAACCTATTGAAAAAAAGTTTTATGATAGGTGTCAGTTGAATATGTCTAAAGAAGTAATTGATAGGATTTTAAGAGATTATTAAACATTCCAAAAACAGGAGGGGAAAGGCGTGTCCCTCTCCTGTTTTGGTTGGCTTGTCAAATGTTCCACAACTCAAAAAAAAAAGTCTAAAACATAAATAATGTATCAAGTACCATATATTAATATTCAAAATAACAAGTTTGTTCGGTATAATGTTACGGAGAATATGCGTAAGCGTAATGAAATAAAAGAGCGCAATTTATCAGAAAACAAGTATAAAGGTCGGCTTTCTCGAAAGGCTAAAACACGTATGATAAATGCGACAAAGTGGCTTTGTGAGTTGGCACCTGAAAAATATATTAATGTAGATGGAAAGCAGATAAAATATAGGTTGCCGTTTATTACTCTTACCTTACCATCTAAACAAATGCACTCAGATGTATTTATCAAATCTAAATGTTTGAATCAGTTTTTTGTTGAGTTAAGAAATATTAATAAATCAGAATTCAATTATCTGTGGAAAGCAGAGTTACAAAAGAACGGTAAAATACATTTTCATATACTCACAGATTCAGGACTACATTATAAAGAGCTAAATAAAATATGGTGTAGAATAATTGAAAAGTACGGTTATGTTTCGGAATATCAGAAAAATAATGATACTGATAAACTGCCAAACGCTTGTGATATTCACCAAACTAAGGGTATAAAAGATATTGTTGCATATGTAGCAAAATATATAAGTAAAGATGATAAAGATATAAAACCTGATCTGAATCATATTGATTCTTCAATACTGATAAATGGTAAAAGAGTTTTGGAGGGTCGTTTGTGGTTTTGTTCAAAGAGAATTTGCAAAATCTTGATAAAAATATTGAATGTGTTGATTATGAACTTGAACAACAATATGTTGCATATTTGGAAAGTAAAAAAGTTGAAAAGCCTATAAAGTGCAAGAAGTCTGGAAAAGATATTTATCAGTATTATGAGGGTGATTTTTTTTCTTCGGTTAATTATTCTTTTAATAAATTATATGAGTTGCCCTTTCGTTTGGTTGAGTTGGTTCGATGGTCTCGGGAATTAGTTCGTTTGAAATTGTATTCCCCTTCGTTGTTATTTAAAAATAAAATGAAAGAAGTTTTAACAGTTGTTAAAAAAGAAATTGTAAATCCTTTTTTGTCAACTCAATTACAATTGTGTTATGAATGTATATAATATTAATTATGATTCTTTTTCTGATTTATTTAAATCATTATTGAAAAAATGGGGTGTTGTTGCTATTAGTAGTATGCAATTGGTTAAAGAATTCGATTCTCGTAAAAGATTAAGATTGAAATTTTCATTTACGATTGAAGTTGACGTTTTTTTCTGGGTGAAAATGTCTAACGGTATGAATGTTCATGTTATTGATTTTGATAATAAAATAATCGAGATTGATTGTTACCAACCTCATTTATATATTAAAGATATTCAATCTATTCTATTTTAAACATAGAGGTGTGCTACGCCACCTCTAAGCAGAAATTATAAATTATGTATAAACCTTTATGTATTAAGGATATTCAAAAATATTATGAATGTTCTAAAAAAACGGCAATAATGAGAAAAAAAGAAATAATTAATTATTTTATGATTAGGTCAAATAGGATTAACGTTTTTCATATTTCAGAGTATGAGGGTGTGCCTCATGATGTTGTTTTAGACCAAATAAGCTATTTAAAAGGTAAAAAGGTGTAAAAAGGTGTAAAATGGTGTAAAATGGTATAAGCGGCTTATTAAGTCGCTTTTTCTTTGTTGTGTAATTATTAATAACAATTAAAAAGAAAAACAATGAAGTTAATTTCAGGAAATGTTAATTCTATTATCGAAAATTTGAAAGTTGAAAAACCGATTAAAGGTTTATATTTTCATTTGTCTACTACTCCTACTACTTATGCCGATTTTGATACTAATTTAATTGAAGTTAGTGTTGATATTGTTAATTCAGAAACTTCTGAAGAGATTCCACTTGTTAAGCGAATATCTTTGAGAAAACTTGCAGAAATATCTGCTAATGGTGTTGGTTATTATATAAGCGATTCTGTTACTGGTACTTGGTGCGAAGTTACTTTAGGTTTAGACGGTATTAGGTTGGGTAATAATCGGTATTTGTCTATAACTGTTTTTAATGCTTCAACTGTTAGTGAAATATGGGGTGTTGAAAGTTCTACTTATGTTGATAAGGCATTTGAGTATAGTAAATTGTTCTTTGAAGCTGACAAAACAGAGGTATTAGTTTCTATTGGAGACTATAAGGAAATTTTTGTACCGTCTAATGGAATCTTTAAGGCTCGTATTAAATATAAAACTGGTGTTACTGTCGTTAAATCAGTTGAAGAGATTGAACATGAGCAACGTAAACAAAATGATATTATTCGTATGACTAGTGCCGCTGGTGGTTCTATTACTTACGGTTATGATAAGTTATTTCGTATGAATGTTGACGGTGTTGAGTCTATTGAGTTTGAGAAAAATTCGTTTTCTATTGAAGTTATATTAATTAAAGAGTTTCAGGATTAATGTCTTTTTTTAAAAATATAGGAAAAAGTGTTTCAGGTGGTTTTAAGAATTTTGGAAGTAAAACTTCCAATCTTTTTAAGAATCCTGTAAAAGCTGTCTCGAATGGTTTTAATAATGTTGGGCGTTCGCTTTCTGTTGATGCGTCCAATATTTTTAAAGTTGTTAAAAATCCTTCAAGTAGTGTATCTGATTTTTTTAATAAGGTTAAACATTCGGTTTCTGTTGATGTTGCCAATTTTTCTAATGTTGAAAAATTTGTAAAAGGGCGTGTTACTGATTTTGAGGTGATTAAAAAGAAAATTGAGTTTTTGCCTAAAGATTATGAAATATTCATGAAGGACTTCGGTTACTTGGGAATGGATATTTTAACTCTTGTTAAGGATGTTAACCATTTTATTGCAAAAAATGGTGTTTTGGATAAGTTGGCGTTTTTAGCGGAAAAGGCTTCGGAATTTATTCCTGTTATTGGTCCCGTTATTTCCGATGGTGTTTATTTTGCAATGAAAGGTTTGCAGCAACTTTCTGAAACTATTGATTCTTCTTTACAGTGTGCTGATATGATTAAAGAATCTAAGCAAATGTTTGATGATGTTAATAAATTGGTTGGTCAGGTTGAAGAGGCTAAAAATTTAGCGAATCGTTCTAAAGATGCTATTGGTAAAATATCGTCTATTCCTGATATGGCTTCTAAAGATGTTATCGTTCAGCAATTAAAGACTACGGTTGGTATGTCTAATATGTCAACTTTTGATTTGTTAAAGTCAACTGGTAAGTTGGATAATATGTCTTCTGTTGAGCTTGGTAATTTAAAAGAATTGTTAAAGCAGTCAGAAGAGTATAAAAAAACTGGTACTAATCAAATTTTAATTAATCAGCAAAAGTTATTTGATGAGGTTAAAATTCAGGAAGAGCGTAAAATTATGGAAGAGCGTAAAATTCAGGAAGACAAGAAAAATTTGTTATCTAAAAAATTAGAAGATAGAAATAAGAGAATGTTTGAAGCTCGTGAGCGTCAAAGGTTATTTAGTTCTAAATATGATGTTTATAAAAAGGAGTTTACTTCTAAGTTTATGACTGAAAGTAAGGATGAGCTTGTTAGAGACTTTTTGATGTTGTTTGGTTATTCTCGAAGCATTCCTGTTTCGACTCCTCCTTATGGTTGGGCTTGGGATTATATTATTAATAGTGGTTATTTAAATGAGGCTTTTATTGGTTTAGCTCGTTATAAAGTTCCAACTATTGATAAAAAAGATGTTGTTTCTTTGTTGTCTAGTCGTGGGGTTTCTCCTGTTTCTTCTAATGTTGAGGGGTTTATTACTGATATTCAGAAACGTTATAATATGCCTATTGTTATTATTGATAGTAGAACACCGAATGAAGTTAAATCTATTGAATTGAATAATAAAGGTAATTTATTGTCTGTTGATTATCAGAAGTCTATTTCTGATAATGATAAAAAAGTTACTCGTGGTGTTGATGGCAATGAGGTTGTTGTTAAACGTAGTTCAAAAATAGTTGAGTTGGCTAAAGAAAACCCTGTTGAGGTTACTGCGGGTATTACTATATTAACCCTTGCTTTACGTGGTATTTTTAACGCTTTTAAAAAATAATATGGCAAATAATAAATGGAATAATAATAATTATCAAAGTGGTAAGGATTATAAGAAAAAATCAGGTGCAAAATTGACAAAGTACGAAAATTCAAACGGTCAATTAAAAGAGGTAATTAATGCTTGGAATGCTTCTAAGGTTAAAGGTTTTGTTAAACTGACTGCCTATCCTTTATCTTCTGACGGTGCAAAGAGTTTAAAAAATAAATACCCTGACCGTTATGGAAAGGATTATTCGAATGTAACTTCAAACGGTAATGAACGTTGGGTGTATAAAGCTGAGGTTACTCCTAGGGATTCACGTTCAAAAGAGTTTTTTTCGGGCATAGCCATTTTTAAGCGAAAATCTAAAAAATTATATGTATCCCGGTTCGGTATGGTTGCAAGTTGTGGTAAAGATTATTTTGGTAAAATTCATGTAAGTAGTAAATAATGAGATTTGTGTCTAAAATGTTTAATGTGTTGGATAAAGTTTCCGACGTGTTGAAAGTTGTTCAAAGTGTTCAGGAGGGTATTGCTGCTACTTCTGCAAGTGCTAAACGTTTGGGTTTAATATCAGAGAATCAAACAAATGATAATAATAATAATAATAAAGTAAAAGAAAATGGTACGAAATAATAAAAACGGTAAAATGAAAAATAAAAAACTCTATTTAGTTCTTGGGTTGTCTATTGCCCTTGTTATATCTGTAATATACTTATTTAAGACTGGTAAGCTGCAGAGATTTTGGTATTGGTTGCAGGAGAAATTGCCTTTTTTAAAAAAAAAAAAGTAAAATAATGAGTTCTGAAACTCGGGGTATAAGAAATAGGAACGTTGGAAATATACGTTATAATGTTAGTAATGATTGGCTTGGAAAAATTAAACCTCCATTAAAACAGGATAATGAGTTTGAAGAATTTAAGTCTTATGAATATGGAATTAGAGCTATTATAAAATTATTACAAACTTATCATGAAAAGTATAATATTAATGATATTAAAGGCATTGTCAAGCGTTATGCTCCTGTTGTTGAAAATGATACCGATAAATATATTCAACAAGTTGAAAATATTACAGGTATTAGAGCAGGTAAAAATATAGATTTTACACCCGATTCGTTAAAAAGTGTTATTAAAGCAATTGCTAAAATTGAAAGTAATTATGTTATTACTGATTCAATGTATAGTAAAGCAGTTAGTTTGTTGTAATGAAAGATAAATTTATAATGATTTTAACAATAGCCCTGTCAATATTCGGGCTATTGTTTTTTTTAAGAATGAGAAAAAAAGATAATTTAAGTCTTTTTTATAATTCTTTTGGTCTGTCTAAGAGTAAAGGTGAGTTGGCTGTTATTGCTGATGCTCAATACTCTTCTTTGAGGGAACTTGGTTTTAATAAATCTGTATTATTTGGTACTTTATTTGGTTTGAATAAAGACGATTTAATTTATGTTTATAACATATTCGGTAAAAAGGCACGTTCTTTTGGTGGTTCTCCTTTTGGTTTTATCGGTTATAAGCTCGATTTAATGCAATGGTATGACAAAGAACTTACTGGGGAAAATCGTATGCGAATGTATGATATTTGGAAAAAAACAGAAATACAGGGTGTTAATTCTTTGATTGTTTAATTTTCATTTTAATGAATTCGTAAATGTATTCTATTATTTTTCCAAAAAGTTTTAGGTATTTGTAACCTGTTATTATTGTTGTTATGAATCCGATTATTGCGAATATTATTGTCCATATTACTATTCTTTCAAAATTGAAATCTATCATTTCATTATGATATGGGTTTTCACAATTATAGAAAAGGTTTGAAGCTTTACTGAAAATATTTAAAAACATATGCAAAAGTATTTAGTTATTATAAGTGAATTATTAGCAAACATAGTTATTTCAACTGAATTATTGACATCGGTTTATGATGAGTTGAAAATTATTATTATAGCTATATCGGTTAGGTTATTTACTTATTATTTTGAAAAAAAGTTAATTAAGCGTTTAAAAATTAGAAAAAATGAGAAATTATAAAGATTCTGTTGAGTTGTTTCGTGATATATTGTTTTATGATACTGGGTGTGATTATTATATTAGACCTCTTCTGTTGAATTTACAAACTGGTTTTTCAATTCCTAAAAATGATAAAGATTATTATATGGTATTATCTAGTACTAATCTTTCTAATGTTCGATATTTTTTTGAGTATCATGGGGTTGCTTTTGAGGATTTAGCCGATAATTTTTCGGGTATAATTACTCAAAAAATAAGCTCCCTTATAACTACAGAACATACTGGTCAAATGTTGGTTTTAAAAGCTACTAAAATATAATTGTTCATTTTTTAGCTAAAAAAAGAATGAAAAATTTGTTAATGCCATGAAAAATGGCATTTTTTTTTTAGCAATATTATATATTATCATTCATTTTAGCATTTTGCAATATTGCTATCCATAAATACTTGCTCTGTTTGCTGAGAATTGAATATTTTGACATTTTTTATCGGATTACAGAT
>QKGS01000039.1 GCA_003250355.1 Bacteroidota bacterium | reverse complement strand
CACGAATTGCTTGTGTGGTATTGTAAATTTGGTTCTACAATATTTTATTTTCTTTAGCAAACTCCAGCTTAATTGATTCTAACATATCATCGGCCGAAATTTCGTTTGAATTACGTAAAGTTGACTTCATGCAGCATCTGCGTAAAACATTATAAATACCGGCTCCATTAATTTTCACACTCGATGCAACCTTCTTTAAATCAATTTCATGCTCATACACATAACCTTTAGGCAAATGCACATTCCAAAGTTGCTCTCGTTCAGCATCTTCCGGGAAGCGAAATTTTACTATACTATGAAAACGACGATTAAAAGCCATATCCATATTTGTTTTAAAATTTGTTGCTAATATTGACACTCCTTTGTAAGCTTCAAAACGTTGCAACAAATATGACACTTCTTGATTTGCATAACGGTCGTGAGCATTATTTGTGGTTCCCCGTTTTCCGAATAGAGCATCGGCTTCGTCGAAAAAAAGTATCCAGTTACCCTGATCGGCACGGTCAAATATTTTTGCCAAATTTTTCTCTGTTTCGCCAATGTATTTCGATACCACTGCCGACAGGTCTATTCTGTAAACCTTACGCCCGGTATGTTTTCCGATAAGCGATGCTGCCATAGTTTTTCCGGTTCCCGGAGGTCCGTAAAACAGGCATTTAAATCCGCCTGTAAATGGATTTTCTTTACCCTGCTTGTTTAAAATATCTTCATAACGTAGCCACTCTTTTACTTCGTTTAGCTGTATGCGTGTATCGTAATCAACAATAAGGTTATCCCATATATATTCTGATTCCAATATACGAGCAGGAAAGTTATGACTAAACTCGTTTTTATTGCCTTCTTTGTTAAAAAGGGTATTGATAAGGGTATTGCCCGGTTGTAATAACGCTTGTGTAAACGGTAACCCTGGAGCTGTTTCTTGTACTGATATTAAATGACTTGTAAAAAGCTTTGAGTTACCACTTAGTAATTCGAGATACTTAATTCGCTCTTCAATATTTTCGCCTGCAAGTAAATATATGGCTGTTTCTATTGTTGGGAGGAAGGTTGCTGCTTGAGGAATTACAAAACCGGGCAGTACATTCTCTTTACTTTGAATACTATTCAATTTTTGAGGTATCACTAGTGGAGCTAATGACAATAATGCTATTATTATTTCTTCATCAGATAGCTCAAACTTCATTAGTTTATTGTCTTTTAAAAAAAATACTTTTAAAATTTCCTTTATAGAAAAATCACTTTTAGTAGACAACCTCTCTTTTATTACACTAACTAATAAATCGAACTCTTTACTATTATGTATCATATATAATTCATTAACTACGTTCTAAAAAATATAAGCAAAACAATACCTAGAAATACCTAGAAATATTATTGTTGAAAACAAACCTATTATATAATTCTCTGTATCATAAGACTTCAACCACTTCCCATCAAATCGGCCATGTATTTCATCGCTCAAATTGGTTTTGCACTTTTTAAATAACCAACGGATAAAGCCTCCTATCATTTGTGCAAAATATATAGCCATATTTATTCTTTTTGAGTTTCATTTATTGTATTCATATACATATCATTATATTTTATTCCTTTTTTTAAATCTTTCAACCCTTGCTCCTGAATTTTATTTTTTGTGTATAAATCTCCTGCCCTCTCTTGCCATTTCATTCCTTTGGGCAATCCCTCTTTCGATGTTATACCGGGGCTCTTTTTTACAAAATCATTAAAGCGGGCTAATCC
>QKGS01000103.1 GCA_003250355.1 Bacteroidota bacterium | reverse complement strand
ACCGGAGACTGAAAACCGGAGACCGGAGACAGGAGACCGAAGACAGGAAATAGAACTTTTACCTTTCACCTTTCACTTTTTAGTCTCCAGTCCACAGTCTCCAGTCTCCCTGCAACCTGCAACCCGCAACTTGCAACTTGCAACTTGCAACTTGCAACCCCGCAACCTAATCCTCAAACCTCTCCCAAACCATACTCACCACATTCTTCTCGTTGCTGCTAAAGTGCATACCTAAAAAATATATTTGCTTGCCGTGATTCAGGTATTTTTCGTAGTACCGTTTTGTGTTTTTTAGCCTGTATCGATAAATTAAAAGGTAATAATTTCTTTATCAATTCTCGATAATCTTTAAATTTGGTGCTTAAATATTGAAACTATGTCTGAAAAGAAACTTTTTTTGCTCGATGCTTATGCACTGGCATATCGCTCATATTATGCATTTATAAAAAATCCGCGATACAATTCAAAGGGGATGAACACTTCGGCGGTATTCGGATTTATAAATACCCTGCTCGATGTACTTAAAAACCAAAACCCCACACATTTAGGAGTGGTTTTTGACCCGTCGGGGCCAACATTCCGTCACGAAATGTACAGTGAGTATAAAGCAAATCGCGAAAGTATGCCCGAAGATTTGAGAATGTCAATTCCATACATAAAGCAATTTATACAGGCTATGAATATTCCTGTAAAAGAGGAGAAAGGTTTTGAAGCCGACGACGTAATTGGCACTCTGGCTCATATGGCTGAGAAAGAGGGATATACTGTTTACATGATGACCCCCGATAAAGACTATGCTCAACTTGTAACCGAAAACGTATTTGTATATAAACCCTCACGCGGAGGAAATGAGGCGGAAGTGTGGACACCACAAGCTGTTGTGGAAAAGTTCAGTGTTGGACCCGACAAAATTATTGACCTGCTTGGTCTTATGGGCGATACATCTGACAATGTTCCGGGCTGCCCCGGAGTTGGACCAAAAGGAGCCGAGAAACTAATTGCTACTTATGGTTCTATCGAAGGTATTTATGAAAATATTGACGAGCTAAAAGGTAAACAAAAAGAAAATATGATAGCTCACCGTGAGCAAATAGAGCTATCGAAAGTATTAGTTACCATAAATACACAGGTACCTGTCAGTTTTGTTGAAAAAGAGTTTCTTGTTGAAGCTCCTAACGAAGAGGCTCTTACTAAACTGATAGATGAACTTGAATTTCGCAATCTGAAAAGCAGATTATTAGGCAAAGATGAGCCTGTTGCTGCTGCTCCAAAAACTAAAAAAACTGCTCAATCGGCCGATGCCATTCAAGGTTCACTTTTCGATATACCTGTGCAAGAAGTTAAAGTTGCTGATGAAGAATTAAAAACAATACAATCGGTTGAACACAAATACAAACTGTGTGATACCGAACAAAAACAGAAAGAGCTGGTTGAAGAGTTACTTAAATGCAAGCAGGTATGTTTTGATACTGAAACCACAAGCCTTGAAATTCACTCGGCCGAACTGGTAGGAATATCTTTCAGTACAGGTAAAGGTAAGGCATGGTATATTCCTGTAAATGAAGATATAAACGCAGCACAAAATACAGTTGAAATATTCCGTCCGTTTTTTGAATCAAATATTTGTAAAATAGGTCAAAATATTAAGTACGACATATCGGTACTTAAAAATTACAATGTAGATGTTTCAGGGCCATTCTTCGATACCATGATAGCCCACTATTTGGTTCAGCCTGAATTGCGTCATAACCTCGATATACTGGCAAAAACGTATCTCGACTATAAAACCATAACCACTGAAGAGCTTATAGGTAAAAAAGGAAGCAACCAATTGAGTATGCGAAGTGTAGACCCCCGCTTGCTTTGCGATTACGCTTGCGAAGATGCCGATATAACTATGCAACTTGTGGAACCAATAAAGGCTGAACTTGCTAAAGCTAAAATGATTGAACTATACGAAACCATAGAGGCCCCACTTATAAAAGTGCTTGCCGACATGGAATACTACGGCGTAAAACTTGATACTAATGCTTTAAGTGAATATTCTGAAATACTTAAAAATGAGATAAATATTATTGAAAAAGATATTTACACTCACTCTGGTGTGGAGTTTAATATTGCTTCACCAAAACAACTTGGCGAAGTGCTGTTTGAAAAGCTGAAAATTACCGACAAACCAAAACTTACAAAAACAAAACAATATGCAACAGGCGAAGATGTACTTACCAATTTAAAAGAGAAACACCCGATAGTAAATCTGATACTCGAATACCGTACCTTGAGCAAACTGCTTTCAACTTATGTAGATGCATTGCCGAAACTGGTTCATGAAAAAACAGGTAAAATACATACTTCGTATAATCAAACTATTACAGCTACCGGTAGGTTGAGTTCAAATAATCCAAACTTACAGAACATACCTATACGTAACGACCGCGGTCGTGAAATACGTAAGGCATTTATCCCATCTGATGATAACCACGTACTGCTTGCAGCCGATTATTCTCAGATTGAACTTCGCTTAATGGCTCATTTCAGTAACGATGAAAATATGCTGAAAGCATTTAACGAGGAACAGGATATTCATACAGCCACCGCAGCACGCATTTTAGGCAAATCTGAAGCCGATGTTACCAGAGATGACCGTTCGCTTGCCAAAGGGGCTAATTTTGGTATTATTTACGGTATATCGTCGTTTGGCCTGGCGCAGAACCTAAATATTTCCCGTAAGGAGGCAAAAGAGTTAATTGACAGTTATTTTGAAAACTATCCCAATGTGAAAACATTTATGGACAGTAGTGTTACAACTGTCCGTGAATATGGATATGCCGAAACATTCTTTAATCGCCGCCGTTATTTGCCCGATATTCAGAGCAATAACGCCATAGTACGTGGTGCCGCTGAACGAAATGCCATAAACGCTCCTATTCAGGGTACTGCTGCCGACATAATAAAACTTGCCATGATAAATGTGCAAAACCGCATTAGGAAAGAGGGCTTGCAATCGAAAATGATTCTACAGGTACACGATGAACTTGTGTTCGACGCACTAAAATCGGAACTTGAGCAGTTAAAGGTTCTTGTAAAAGAAGAGATGGAAAATGCTGCTAAGCTGAATGTTAAGCTTACGGTTGAGCACGGTGTAGGAGAGAACTGGCTGGAGGCGCATTAAAAAGTAGGCAGTTGGAGCGTAAAGCGACATCCCATACAAATAATTTTCTTTTGTCGGCACATAGGTCAGTAGTAAATAGTGCCTGAAGTGAGCTAGAGTTAAATGTGAAAATTTGAGAATGAGGAAATATGAAAATGAAGTATATACACTTAATACATTATGATCTTTGAATCTTAACCGGGTTTTGTCTAGTATCAAACACGTCAGTAATTTTAATTAATTCATTTTCATAATCTACGGAATAGATTAGTTTATAATTTTTGAAAATAATATATCGGTATTTAATGTCTCTTTCGTTTAGTAAATCCTCTTGCTGCCCAATGTTAGGAGATTTCAACAGTTTTTGAGGTGCATTAATTATTTCTTTCACAAGTTTTGAGGCAACACTTATATTAACTTTGTTTTTATAATATAGATATATTTTGTCAATTTGGTTTTCTGCAAAATCAGACCAAATAATACGAAACCCCATTACTCGTATTTTGATAAGAGTTCAGAACTACTCTTAAATCTATTATTGCGGAAATCAGAATCTGATTTGTCAATTCTTCTATTGAACTCTTCGATGGTCATTGGAGCAAATAAATTCTCATCAGAAGCACTTTGCTCCTTATGTAATAACTTCTCTAGCCTGGAAATAACTTCCTCACTTTGAAGTTTTAAAAAAGCCTGAACAAACTCTATTTTTCGTGTTTCTAAATTCATTTCTGTTTTTTCACAAAGATACAAATTTATTTAATCCCTTCTAGTAAGTAACTGTATGTAAAGTTAATTGTGAAAATTTGAGAATGAAAGGATTTAAGAATTTAGGAAATCACTAATTTTTAGTAACTTTGCAATAGATTTAGTATATGGGTTATGAATACTATTGAGCTTAAAAATATATTGATTCACAGGATTTCAGAAATAAATGATATCTCATTTCTTAATGCAATAAAAACTATTCTTGACTCTAAAGCAAGTGATAATACAATTGTGCTTACTCACAACCAAAGAAATGAAATAATTGCTTCAAAAAAAGAGATTGAACAAGGATTATTCATTGACAATGACGGGTTAAACTCAGAAATTGAGGGGTGGTTAAGCGCAAAATAATCTGGTCTAATAGAGCAAAAATCAAGCTTTATAGAATTCTTGAATTTTACGAAAAGAGAAACAAAAGCAAAATATACTCTCAGAAACTTTATCGTAAAATCTCAAAAGAAATAAAACTACTTATCAACCAACCCGATCTGGGAACAAAAACAGACTTTGAAAATATTAGAGGTTTAATTGTTGGTAACTACATTATATTCTATGAGATATCTAATGGAGCAATTGTAATTCATACAATATGGGATTGCAGACAAAACCCTGATGATTTAGTAATAAAATAACTCTATTTTTCGTGTTTCTAAATTACATCACCTCCTTAGGAAAACACAAATAGTATTTACTTATGGGTTCCGATAAGGCTCTGATATTCAGCATATCGGTTTCGTTTATTATTTCATTAACACTACCATCGCGCGATTTTATAAATATTTTATCGTCGGTTTGCTTATAAGTGTTGTTTTCTATTGTGTTGGTCATTACAAAATACTCAGCATCGGCAAGCGATATGTTGTAAAGGGTTGCTGTTTTTTCTTTCAAGTGTTGAACCTTTGCAGTATCAAATGGTTTGTCCTGAATCAGGTTCCGGAACAGCTTACGGTCAATAACCATTTCGCACAACTTTGCCAAAATAGTATCATCGCAACTCATCCATTCTTTAAATGCCGATATCATATCGTTGTCGTCGAGCATGGCAAATTCCTGTAATACTGTACGGTTATTGATAGTTTTATCGCCGCTGTTGAAATCGCCGATTGTAGGCTGATTGTATAAAAAATACTTTAACGCCGGTGAAGCAAACAGCTCCTTGCCATTTACCGCAAGGTACTTAGCTCTTTTAAAAATACTGAGTAAGGTTTGCTCTGCTGCGTGAGCCGTTTTGTGTAAATATACCTGCCAGTACATTAGGCGGCGGGCTATCAAAAACTTTTCAACCGAGTATATCCCTTTTTTCTCTATCACAAGGCGATCGTTATCTACATCGAGCATTTTTATAATGCGGTCCGAACTTACCACACCTTCCGATACCCCGGTATAAAAACTGTCGCGGCGCAGGTAATCGAGGCGGTCTACATCGAGCTGGCTCGAAACCAGTTGGTGAAGAAATCGTTTGGGATATTTGTCGGTAAATATTTGAATAGCAATATCAAGAGCACCGTTAAATTCACTGTTCATGTGTTTCATGAATATAAGCGAAATATTTTCGTGCGATACATTTACAATATGCCTTTCTAAGGCATGAGAAAAAGGGCCGTGACCAATATCGTGCAATAATATAGCCAAATAAGCTCCTTCGGCTTCCTCCGTTGTTATTTCGTTACCTTTGGCTCTTAATACATCAACTGCCAGCGACATAAGGTGTGTAGCCCCTATTGCATGGTGAAATCGGGTGTGGCGCGCACCAGGATATACCAACTCGGTAAGCCCCAATTGCTTTATGCGGCGTAACCTCTGAAACCACGGGTGTTCAACAATATCGAAAACCTTGCTTGCAGGGTAATTTATAAGCCCGTAAACAGGGTCGTTCATTATTTTCTTCTTGTTAAATACATCCATCTGTTACCACATTTGTGTGCAAAAATAGTTATTTGTTTAACTATACCAATATGAATAAATATATAGTACAGTAATATAATATGTTAGGTTTTTTATCTGCTTAATGCATCATGAAAATTTGCAGCACATATTGAGAATAGCTATATTCGTGATGCTTGAAAAAACTGATATTTAAACAAAGCATATTATGAATAAGAATTACTATTGCGTAATAATGGCCGGTGGAGCAGGAACCCGCTTTTGGCCTATTAGTCGCTCAAAACACCCAAAACAGTTTATTGATATACTTGGAACAGGTAAAACCCTTTTGCAACAAACTTTTGACCGTTATGCCAGGCTTTGCCCTACCGAGAATATTTATATAGTAACAAGTGCCGAATATAAAGATATTACCGCCGAGCAGCTTCCGCAAATAAGCGAGAGTCAGATACTTTTAGAGCCTGCCCGTCGAAATACTGCCCCTTGTATTGCCTACGCCAATTTCAGAATACAAAGCCAAAACCCCGATGCTCAAATAATTGTTGCCCCTTCGGATCATATAATTATGAATGAGACCCACTTTGTTGATATTTTACAAACAGGGTTAAACTTTGTTGAGCAAAACGACTGTTTGCTTACTCTGGGCATAAAACCGTCGCGTCCCGATACCGGTTATGGTTATATTCAAATGAATACCGATAAGAGTGTTAACTTTCACAACGATTTGGCTAAAGTGAAAACATTTACCGAAAAACCAAACCTTGAGCTTGCACAGTCGTTTGTCGACAGCGGTGAGTTTTATTGGAACTCGGGTATGTTTATATGGTCGTTAAAGTCGATTCAAAATGCTTTTGCTACCCACCTCGACGATATATATGCATCGTTTAGCGAGAAAGCAGAGTTGTTTGGCACCGACCAGGAGCAGGAGGCTATAAATGAGATATACCCTGCTTGCAGAAACATATCTATTGACTATGGAGTAATGGAAAAAGCTTCGAATGTATATGTGCTTGGTGCCGAGTTTGGCTGGAGCGACCTTGGAACATGGACATCGCTGTACGAACATATGGACAAGAATGCAGAGTTGAATGCCATGAGTTCAGGAAATATTTTGGCTTACGATGTTTCGGAATCGGTAATAAAGGCCGACAGCGAAAAGCTAATTGTAGTTAAAGGGCTTAAAGATTATATAGTAGCCGATACTAAAGATGCGCTACTTATTTGCCCTAAGGCCGATGAACAGCAAATAAAACTTTTTGTAAATGAGATAGAGACTAAAACAGGAAAAAAATACATATAAAAAAAACCGGGGTTAATCCCCGGTTTTTTGTTTTATATCTTAGCTTTTTTACGCGATATATCGAGCATTTGGTTCAATACATCGGTAAGTTCCTTTTCGTATTTTTCAACCATATCGGTTGTTAATTGGTTCGACGACATCCAGTAAGCATTACCCTCTTCATCTTTCTTAGTTTCAAAAGTTAATGTTTTAACACTCCCTTTGTGCTTCATGCGAAGTATTATTTTGTCTTCACCCAGCAGGCGGAGTGAGTTAGGTCCATCGTTAAGCGAAGTAGTACCGCGTATGGTTTCAAAGTTGGTAACTATTTCGCTCAATAGCGGCTCATACGATGGTGGCAAATACTGACCAAACGATAGTTTTCCAATAAAAAGTACAACTGCAATTAAAGCTAGTTTCAATAAGTTCCTCATAATAATATGTTTAATGTTACTGCTGCCAAATTTAATTATTTTTTTGAAAAACGTAAATTGCTTATTCCTTAACAAATTTGCCCGTATACACTATATTGTTACACACTATTTTATAAATATATACTCCGCTTCCAAGCTCAGAAATATTAATCGGTTCATTATTATTCACATTATCCGATAACAGAACACTACCCGACAGTGAATAAATATTAACCATAGCTTGGGTAGTTAAATTGAAATATATGTGGTCTGTTGCAGGGTTGGGGAATGCAATAATATCGGGTGTTTGGGGGGTGTCGTTAGAAAAAGAATAAAGCATATTATCATTTGCCGCTTTATCAGTTATTCTTTTAGTATATGTTAACAATTCATTACTTCCTGCACTTACGTCCATACTCTTTGGAAGAGTTCTCAAATACCATTTCAAACGGTATGTTGAAGTTCCATTTGCAGGTATTTCAACATAGCGACTTTGATTCTCAAGTTCTATGAATTGGTGATTAAGGGCAACCCAGTATAACATTTCATCTTCGCCCGGAGCTACTTCGGTTGTATCAATATTTTCATATGTTTTTATAAATAGCTGGTTTGAATCATTCACATGAGCAAACCAACCTTCACCTGTGTTGGTGTAAAATTTTGATTCATCATCAATAGTATTATCAAAATCGAGCCAATAATAGTCGCCATTAATAACAGGCTTGTCTGAAATATCGGCTATTGTAGTAATTGGTGAAGGCCATGGTTCAGTGTCTTTTGCCCAGAATGTCATACCATGTGGTTTTATTCTTGTAGGTTCCCATATAGCTTTTTTATGAGGGTCTGCATTATTGTTTGAAACAGTGTATTCCAGTACAATAGCAGTATCGTAAGTGCTTATCCAAAATCTTTTTTTCAATGAATAAAAGTCTCTCTCTTTATCTCTTTCGTTTTTACTTTCAAACATCATTATTGTATCATCAACAATTGAATCTGTATAAATACCATTGTCAATGTTGGCAAACGGAGGCCATTTGTTTTCAGTTTCAGGGGCAAGCCAAACTGTTGAACCCCAGTATATGTACTGACCGTAAAAGTTTACAGTAGAATCATTAAACAAATATTCATTACCGTCTACTTTTAACGACGAAACTTTAGTTCCCCGCCCTGCATCTACCTCAAAATAGATATTTGCATAACTTAAACTATAACGACTTCCATTCTGTTGCGGATAAACCTGCCCATAAATATTTGCCGTAAGGCACATAGCCAATGTAATAGTTAAAAATTTTGTAATTAGTTTCATATAATTTGGTATTTAAAAATTTGATGTGTAAAAATAGTATTTCAATTTAGTTATGCAACTAAAAGTATTGATTATGTGAATTATACAATACTATTGCATTTGTTTTCACTACTGTCCGGTAAATTTAAAAGAGATTCCTCGCAAACCAACCTTTATTCATTTTCACATTCTCAAATTTATTTGAAAACCTATTCCATACTATTACACATTTATTATTTTTGCACCCTATTTGAAAGTAAATAATCAATTAGCGGCAAGTAAGTATTAGTTTTCTTGATACCTGATACTTGATACCTGATTCTAAAAACACAAATTATGAGCAACGGCGAATTATCAACAACGTACAACCCTTCAGTTACCGAAGATAAATGGTATAAATATTGGTTAGAAAACAAGTTCTTTAAATCGACACCCGACCAAAGAGAGCCTTATACAATTGTTATTCCGCCGCCAAACGTAACAGGTGTTCTGCATATGGGGCATATGCTCAACAATACTATACAAGATATACTTATTCGCCGTGCACGTATGCAAGGCAAAAATGCCTGTTGGGTTCCCGGTACCGACCATGCAAGTATTGCCACCGAAGCTAAGGTTGTTAACAAACTTAAAAACGAAGGTATTGATAAAGCTAACCTTACCCGCAATGAGTTTCTTGCCCACGCTTGGGAGTGGACCGATAAACACGGTGGTATAATTCTTGAACAGCTAAAAAAACTTGGGGCTTCGTGCGACTGGGACAGAACCTGCTTTACCATGGACGACAACCGCTCTAAAGCCGTTATTGATACTTTTGTTGCTTTGTACCAAAAAGGGTTAATATACCGCGGGGTACGTATGGTTAACTGGGACCCCGATGCTTTAACCGCCGTTTCCGACGAAGAGGTTATATACAAAGAGGTTAATTCAAAACTTTATTATTTAAAATACCAAATTGAAGGTGAAAATGAGTTTGTTACCATAGCAACTACCCGCCCCGAAACTATTCTTGGCGATACGGCTGTGTGTATAAACCCTAACGACGAACGTTTTACTCACCTTAAAGGCAAACGTGTACTGGTACCGCTTATTAACCGCTCAATACCTATTATTGAAGACGAATACGTTGATATGGAATTTGGTACAGGGTGTTTGAAAATTACCCCCGCACACGATATTAACGACTACGAAATAGGAATGCGCCACAATTTGGAAAGTATTGATATACTTAACGATAATGGTACACTAAGCGAAGCCGCTCAAATATTTGTAGGTAAAGACCGTTTTGCGGTTCGTAAAGAGATAATACCTGAGCTTGAAAAAGGAGGCAACCTGTTGAAACTCGAAGACTATACCAACAAAGTAGGTTGTTCGGAGCGTACCGGTGCTGTTATAGAACCAAAACTTTCGGCTCAGTGGTTTTTGAAAATGGACGATATGGCCAAAACGGCTCTCGATGCCGTAATGAGCGACGAGGTACAGTTTCACCCGGCTAAGTTTAAAAATGTATATCGACACTGGATGGAAAATGTGAAAGACTGGTGTATTTCGCGTCAGCTATACTGGGGGCATCGCATACCGGTTTACTACTTTGGCAACGGCGACTATGTGGTAGCCTCAACAGCCGAAGAGGCTCTTGCAAAAGCGCAGGAAAAATCGGGCAACAAATCACTTTCATTAAACGACCTTAAACAAGACGAAGATGTACTTGATACATGGGCTTCGTCGTGGTTGTGGCCAATATCGGTATTCGATAACAACGGCGAATTGGATTATTACTACCCAACATCGGACTTGGTTACCGGACACGATATAATATTCTTTTGGGTAGCACGTATGATAATGGCCGGATACGAATTCAAAGGTCAGTATCCGTTTAAAAATGTTTACTTTACCGGAATGGTTCGCGATAAACAGGGGCGTAAAATGAGTAAGCAATTAGGCAACTCACCCGACCCGCTCGACCTTATTGAAAAATACGGTGCCGACGGTGTTCGCGTAGGTATGTTGCTTTGCTCACCGGCAGGGGGCGACTTGCTTTTCGATGAATCACTACCCGAACAAGGACGTAACTTTGGTAACAAAATATGGAACGCATTCCGTTTAGTTCAAGGGTGGCAGGTCGATACTAACATAGAACAACCCGAAGCAGCCAAAATTGGTATAGCATGGATGAATGCTAAACTTAACCAGGCTGTTGAACAAATGAACGACCACTTCGATAAGTTCCGACTTTCCGATGCACTCATGACAGTGTATCGTTTGTTCTGGGACGATTTCTCGTCGTGGTATCTCGAAACAGTGAAGCCGGCTTACCAAACACCTTGCGACAAAGCAACTTACACAGCCTCAATTGAGATACTTGAGAAACTGTTAAAACTGCTTCATCCGTTTATGCCATTCATTACCGAAGAGATATGGCAACATATAGCCAACCGTAAACCTGAGCAAAGCATTATGTTGGCACAATGGCCGGCAGTAGAATCAATTAACGAAACACTACTAACCGGCTTTGCCGATGCACAAGCAGCTATTACCGAAATACGTACTGTTCGTAAAACTAAGAACATAGCATTTAAAGAGCAATTGCCTTTAAGTGTTATTATAGGTAACGATGGTTATTCGACTGATTTTGATTCAGTTGTTATAAAACTTACAAACCTGTCGGCTATTACGGTGGTTACCGAAAAAGTAGCCAATGCAGCACCATTTATGGTAAAAACATCGGAGTTTTTTGTTTCACTTGGCGACAATATCGACATTGAAGAAGAGCTAAAAAAAGCACAGGAAGAGCTTAAATATCAACAGGGATTCTTACTATCGGTAACAAAGAAACTAAGCAACGAAAAATTTGTTAGCGGAGCACCTGAAAACGTTGTTGCCATGGAACGTAAAAAACAAGCCGATGCCGAGGCAAAAATAAAATCGCTCGAAGAACAGATTAAAGCTTTTGGAGCATAGTTTTTATGTGATAGATAATTTTGTTTCCGTAGGGATTACTGAGATATTAAATGTTAAAAAATGTTAATGTATATAACCGTTAAAAAAAGATGGATTATATTAGCGGGCAATTTGAGAATAATAAATTCAAACAATAAACTTTTAAAAATGAAATTAATTCAATCATTATTAATAGTGCCTGTAGCTGCGCTATTAGTTTCTTCATGTAGCGGAAAAGGTTCTGCAGGTAAAATTGAAACCCAGGCCGACTCAGTAAGCTACATTATTGGTGCTATCGACGGACAGCGTTTAATATCCGATTTTGAACGTTCTGAGCTTGACTCAATCATCAATATTAAAACACTTTTCAAAGCTTTTAAAACAGCTATTCTTGAAGAAGAGTTGAAAATGGATCCGGATTCAAATATGGAGTTCCTTAATGAATTTAATATGGCGTATCGCGATTATATGATGCTAAAACAGCAAGATACTACCGGTAATGTTCAATTTGACAAACCTGAATCGTATATGGATTCAGTAAGCTACTTTATTGGTGCAAGCTATGGTCGCTCTATTGTAATGGGATTTGCCGAAAACAAACTTGATTCAATTATTGACATGAAACTGTTTGTACAAGGTGTTGAAGATGGTGCTGTAAAGGGTGAAACTATTTTGGAAACCGAAGAGAATATGCCAATGGTTCAGGCATTTTTTGAAAAAATACAGAATGACCGTTTAGAAGCTGAATTTGGTGCTATTAAAAGAGAAGGTGAGGAGTACCTTGCAACTAACGGTGCTAAGAGCAATGTTATAACTACTGCCAGCGGTTTACAATACGAAGTTATTACCGAAGGTAAAGGCGATATACCTGCCATAAGCGACAGAGTAAAAGTTCACTACCACGGTACATTAACCGACGGTACTGTTTTCGATAGCAGCGTAGACCGCGGCGAACCTGCAGTATTCGGTGTAGGACAAGTTATACCGGGTTGGGTTGAGGCTCTACAATTAATGCCTGTTGGTTCAAAATGGAAACTTACTATCCCATCGGAACTTGCTTACGGCAAAACACCTCACCCACAAAGCCCTATTAAGCCTTACAGCGTACTTGTGTTCGATGTTGAGCTTATTGAAATAGTGAAATAGTGTAATAAATATTATTTATTAAATATTCGGTTAAAGGTTGTCTAATTTTTTAGGCAGCCTTTTTATTTTAATATATACTATCTTATCCTGAATAAGTATATTTGCAACAAAAATTTTATAATATGTCTCTTATATTAAGTATTGAAACATCGACACCGGTATGTACGGTTTCCCTTTCGGAAAATGGTAAAACAATAGCAATACGCGAAAGCTTCGATGAAAAATCGCACGCTACCCACCTAACCGTATTTGTTGAAGAACTTTTGAAAGAGAACAATATTACTGCCAAAAACCTTTCGGCAGTTGCCGTAAGCCGGGGGCCTGGTTCATATACCGGTTTGCGAATAGGGGTATCGGTTGCAAAAGGGATATGCTACGCTGCACAAATTCCGTTAATTGCCATTGACACACTTAAAACTATGGCTATTATGGCAGCTAATAAGTACAATCATAAAAATGTGCTATACTGCCCTATGATTGATGCCCGACGTATGGAGGTTTATTCCGAACTGTTCGATGGTAATTTTAACGTAAAACGAGAAGTAATAGCCGAAGTAATTGACCATAACAGCTATTCCGATATTTTGGCTCAACAAAAAATAGTATTTATTGGCAATGGCTCAGAAAAACTTACCAATACTATAACCTCTCCCAATGCTGTTTTTATTGAAGGTATTTATCCTTCGGCCAATTATATGAGCGAATTGGCTTATAATGAATTTCAAAATAAACAGTTTGTTGACGTAGCATACTTCGAGCCATTTTACCTTAAAGACTTTGTTGCAACTACACCAAAGAAAAAGGTGATACTAAACTAAATAGTAGTTTCGAATAGTTCTTTTCGTGGTTGAAAAATTATTCTTTGGCTTGCCAAAGAAACTAAAAAAGTTAAATGCGGTTGCCGTGAGATTACGATTCGTCGCCTTTATACTACTATTCATCATCATACAATTTTATAGCTGCACCAATATTTGAAAATTTGTTGTGTAATTATTCATTTAAAAATTCACAACAATGAAAAAACAGATTTTAACTATTGCATTAAAGTACACCACAACAAACAGGTCAAAAATAAATTTATTAATCGTTTTAATCGGATTTCCGATAATTTACTTTATATATAGCCTAACACCATGGGCTAAAGAACTATTTGTAAAAGGAAACAGCAATTTGTTTATCCCTTTTTGGAGCGGAGTTATTATTTTACATTGGACAAGTGTTGTAGTAGTTAAAGCATTTTTGAAACAGGAAAACAAAAAATTAAGAGATATTGGATATGGATTAAACACAAAAAAAACCTTAGTATTAATACTTTTATACTTTATAGTTGCATTGTTGGTATTTGGCTTCACCGAAATGTCTTTAAAATATGTACCAATTGATAAGTATAAGTTGGCAGGACTGTCTAACTTTTTCCCAAAGACAACCGCACAAAGAGTTTTCTTTATCATAACAGTATTTACAGCCGGATTTTGTGAAGAGATAATTTACAGAGGCTATGTTATTACAAAACTGACAGAAATTAAAATTAACAAATGGATAGCTATAATACCTGCAGGATTTGCGTTTGTATTTATACATGGAATAGTAGCTATAACAGCATATAGCCAATTCTTATTTTATTTCTCATTCGCAATAGTATTCGGATTAATTTTTGTAAGCAGCAAGCGACTGTTACCGAATATAATAATACATTTACTTATAGACCTTTCAGCAATGATGGCTATATTTCAAGCTATATTAAGATGAAGCATAAATACTTTAAAAACAGAACAATACAATTAATAGCCATGCTTATAAGTATGGTTGTATTGAGTACACTTATAAGCCTTATATTTTCAGGCTTCAGATGGTTTTCATCAATTACCGATTATATTCATAGAACAGAATTTGGATTTATACTCGGATTTTTTTACGGGGTTGGCAACTGGGCTTTGGCTGCTATTATATCGTCAAAATTCAAATGGCATCAAAACCTCAGGTTGTATAATTTGCTTAGTCTTATGCTTTTTTTAAGCTATGGATTGGTTATAAGCATATTTATACCATGGTATTTTGGTGCATATAGAATGAACCTTGATGGTAATAACCTTATAGCATTTGTATCTACTAACGGTTTTTTTGGTTTTGCAATTGATGTAACAGTTATGATTTTTTACCATTCATACTATGTTGTATATAACTGGAACAGAACTATTAACGAAAACGAAAAGCTAAAACGTGAAAATGTTGAAGCAAATATTAGGGCACTGAAAAGCCAGGTTAATCCCCATTTCCTTTTCAACTCGTTAAATACCCTTACCGGTTTGGTTGAAACCGATACCGACAAGTCGGTTACTTACATAAAAAAGCTTTCGCAAATATACCGATACGTACTGGAACATAAAAATACAGAATTGGTTACATTAACCGAAGAGTTACATTTTACTAATGATTATTTATACCTTAATAAAATTAGGTATGGAAGTGGTATAATAGTTAATATTGACATAGAAACCCACAAATGGTTAATAGCCCCCATATCGCTGCAATTACTGGCCGAAAACTGTATAAAACATAACAGCCTGAATGAAAATAACCCTGTAACATTAAATATATCTATCGACAATAGTTACATTGTTGCTGAAAATAATATAATTAAAAAGAGAGTAATAATCGATAAAGAGCAGCAAGGATTAAATAATTTGGTAACCAGATATTTATTTTTAACTAACAGACCGGTTATAATTGAAAATAACAATGTTACATTCAGAGTAAAAATACCACTCATAATGCCGGAACAAGAATAAAAGTTTTTAATTAAAATATATTCAAGTGAAGTGTCTTATAATAGAAGATGAAAAAAATGCAGCCGAACGAATAGTAAGATTGGTTAAAAAATACGACCCCGGCATTGAAGTTTCAGCTCCGATATATTCGGTTCAACAGGCTGTCGATTATTTCATGAATAACAATATGCCCGACCTTATACTTATGGATATTCAATTGTCGGACGGTCTTAGCTTTGAAATATTTGAAAAATATCCACTCAAGGTTCCCGTTATTTTTACTACCGCATTCAACGAATATGCACTAAAGGCATTTAAGGTAAATAGTATCGACTATTTGCTCAAACCTATCGATTATAAGGAGCTTTGCTCTGCAATTGATAAGTTCAAAGAATATAAAACTCCGAAAATTAATGATACGGTTGTGTTCGACTCTATTTTAAAAACTCTCACAAACAGCTATAAAAGCAAGTTTGTGGTTAAAGTGGGCGAACATATTAAAGTATACACAACTAACGAAATAGAGCTGTTTTACAGCATGGAGAAGGCTGTTTTTTTGCGTAATACAAACGGTCGCGATTATGCCCTGAATTACAGCCTCGACCAACTTGAAGAACTGCTTGACCCAAAACAGTTTTTCAGAATAAGCCGGCAGACTATAGTGTCGTTCAATGCTATAAAAGATATAGTGTCATATTCATCGAGCCGGTTGAAAATAATACCACATTCGCCATTTGAAGAAGAGCTTATTGTAAGCCGTGATAGGGTACAACAATTCAAATTATGGTTAGAGGGTTGAAGGGTTACAGGGTTGCAGGGTGGCAAGTTACAAGGAGACTGAAGACTGGAGACTGAATTATAATGTTAGTTTTAAAACTATCACTCTTTAAACTCGTCGCCAAGCTTAAGTTTCAATTTTTTATAATCGAGAGTGCTTTTACATTCAGTCTGATATATCATAACCTTTTCGAGCGGTAGTGCCGATATACCTTCGGGCAGCTCTTTTATAGCAGTACGACTTACGTCGAAATGAAGCAATTTGGTCATATTTACAACACCGCCGGGGAGATATTCAAGTTTTTTATTGCCTCCAAAGCTCAAATAACGCATATCTGTTAGTTTATAAATGCTGTCGGAAATATGTACAAGCTTATTGGAAACACTTAGTCGTTTTAGCTTTGTAAGCTTCTCTATATCATCGGGAATAGAGTCAATATCGGTTCTGTTTATAATAAGAAATTCCAGTTCAGAACATTCAAATAAAGGGCTTAGGCTTTTAATATTTTTGTTGCCGCTAAAGTTTACTTTTTTCAAATTGGGCAAACTCTCAAGTCCGTAGCCTTGCAAAGTATTCAGGTTAGCATTATCGGCAGCTATTTCCTGCAGCGAAGTAAGCGAACCAAGGTAAGGCAATGTTTCTGTTTGCGAATCGCTTACATCGAGTACTTCAAGATTGGTTAACCCTGAAATGGTTTCGGGAACTCCGCTATTGAATATTACCTTTAATTCGCGCAAAGTATTATTGGTTGAAAAGCCATAAGGGAAATGAACTGTATTACCTTTTTTGGGAATTATAGTTAGTTCATACAAATTAAGGTTTGCCAGTTCCAGCGGAAAAGTATCGAGTTCGTACTCTTTCAGAATAAGCGAGCGAAGATTTTTTAATCGTCCAAGGCGTGTTATTTCAAATTCCGACAGTTTATTGCACCACATATCGAGTTTATACACATCGGTAGGTCGTTTTAGAGCAGCATAAATGTTATCGAAATAGTTGTCGCGGGTATATACTTTTGTGGTACGGTACTCTTTCCACTCGTTCCAGTTCATGTTTATAAGTTCGGTAATAGTGGTGTCGTAAAAAGTATAAGCTATGTACTTAGAATTTGCCGAAAGGTTAAAAGTTTTTACTCTGCGAATAATAGAGTCGGTAACGGTGGTATCGGCATTTTGCTTCTGTATAAGGTCTTGCGATTGTTTTTGTGTATAAGTCAAACTGTGGTATCCTTCGCGCTCTATGGGTATAGTCATACTTCGAATAAGGGTATCGCGGTTGGGAAATAATGAAATGAATAGGGAGTCGGAAAATTTTGAATTCCACATACCGTTCATTGGTAATATTTGCTGAACCATATTACTTGCACTAAGTTCCCATTTCTCTTCAAAACATTTCCACGAAGCACCCCGTGAGTCGAAAAATGTAATGGTATCGGTAGTAGTATTTTTTAAGAATATTTCAACGCTGATAGTATCGCCCACCCAGTATGGTTCATTATTTAGTATGTTTATTATAAGTTTCTGAGCATTTACCGTAAGGGAAATAATAAGGAGTGAAATAAAAGATAGTATTCTCATATTAATATATTGAAGTATGTACATAAAAACATAAAGGAAATGAAAATTTTGAAAGCAAAGCTATGCTAAATGTTTCAATGTAAAATATTTTATACCGGCAGTTCAACAATAGTTGTTGTACCTTTACCTACCTGCGATTCAAATGAGAGTGCACCGTTATGTTCCTTAATTATTTTATAGGTAATAGATAACCCTAAACCGGTACCTTTTCCGGGGTCTTTGGTTGTAAAAAAGGGGTCGGTAATTTTATCTAAAATTGACTGTTCAATGCCTGAGCCTGAATCTGATATTTTTACAACAATATTATTATCGGCATTTATAGTTGCAATGGTTATAGTCCCTTTTTCGGCAATTGCTTGTTCGGCATTAGTGAGAATATTTAAAAATACCTGATGCAGATTTCCTACATTACCCTGGAGTACAGCTTTTTGTGCCGAGTAATTATTAATTATTTTTACCTTATGTTTTAGCTGGTTATGGAGCATTGTAAGGCAGTTGTCGAGTACTGTGTGAATGTTGCACTCTTCGTTTATAGTTTGGCTGTCGCGGCTAAATTGGTTTAAACTTTTAACAATGGCAGCAGCTCTGTCAACCCCTGTTTTAATTGCCGAGAGCATAAAATTAAGGTTTTCGTTGTTGTGTGAAGCATACAGGTTTTTAAGCCCTTCGTAAGCACCGCTTATGTAGTTAAGGGGGTTATTTATTTCATGGGCTACACCGGCGGTAAGTACACCAAGCGAAGCCATTTTCTCCGACTGTAAAAGCTGAGCTTGAGTATCTTTAAGTTCATTAATAGCCTTGTTTAAGTCTCTATTTTTAATGTTTATCTCTTCATTTTTCAATTTAAGCTCTTCGTTGGTATTAATAATCTCCCGGGTTTGTTCTGCCACAAGCTGTTCAAGTTCTGACTGGTGACGTTTAAGTTCACGCTCTACTTTACGTAAATGTGTAATATCGGTAAGCGACATAAGAACTCTTGAATATGTTTTGGGAATATCCGATACATCGGCCCATGTTACTATTAATTCAAGTATTTTACCCGATGCAGCAGTATTTATTGTTTCGTATGAGCTAAACTGCTCACCTTTGAATAATTTTTTAAATTCATTTATAACTATTTGAACCTCTTTGTTAGGCATTTTATCAATTAGCTCTTTCAAACTGTTATTGTCAGATACTTCGTGAAGTTTTAATGCAGCTTCGTTAACTCTTACATACTTAATATGTTGCAAACACTCTCTGATAAAATCGGGATTATTTTCAACATACTCATTGAAATGTGATTCGGATTTTAAGCCCTTTGCACTAATATATTTTACAACTTCGGTAAAGTCGGTCTCCCATTGGGCAATAGGCGAAAGGTTAAATAGTGATAAATATTGAGCATTGAGTATTTGCAGTTCTTTGGTTTTTTCGTCAACTTTTTGTTCCAACAATATACTGTGTTGCTTTTTTAAAGAGAACAAACGTATAAATGCGCTAACTGCAACTATTAGAGTAATAACTAAAGCAAATGAGAGCAACAATCGTTTTTGCTGTATCGATATTTTAGCATCTTGACGTTCAACAAGTATATTTTTATTTGCTATTTCCTCTTTCAGTTCTTCCGATTCGATTTTAAGTTTATCGAGGTTGGTGCTGGCAACAGTATATTCCAACTCTTTTATTCTTATATCGCTCAATAGCTTGTCAATATCTGTAGTAAGCTTTAGCAATTCATTCCGCTGCAATTCTATTTTTTCACGTTCTTTTACAATATCGGCTTTAAGTAAATCTGATTCTTTAATACGCTTCTCAACTTCGTTAGTATATTCAGCCAGTTTTTTTTCTCTTTGCAATAGCATTGAGTCTTTTATTTTAAGCACAAGCTCCGATTGCTTTAGCTTATTGTCTGTTTCGAGCAGTGCTTTTTTACTGTTTTCAATTCTGGCTTCAAACTTTTCGTAAGCTTTATTAATATCAACAATACTACCACCATTTAACAAAAGTGAAGGTTTAGTTTCAAAGCCCGATAGGTTTAAATTAGCCATATTAACTTTGAAGCCCAATCGATTTTGTTCTGCAACAATATTTATAACTATAAACAATTCATTATCAATATTATCTGTTATAAGTAATATATTATTGCTACGGCAAATATTAAATATATTTATTAGTTTATCATCGTCCGATTTTGCATAGTAAATAATGTTGTACTGTGTAATATCCTGATTTTCGGAAATACTTTTTACTGTAAAATTTTTCTCTTTAATTTTTACTTTTTCCTGAGCTTGTTTAAGCAGATTATAAACATTGTTATCGTTGCAAATGCAGGCTATATTGAATATTTGGGGTTCATTGTTTTTCCATATTACATTTTCGCTAAAGCGCAATATTAATGAAGCTTTTACTTCACTATCGGAATACTTTGATTGTGAAAAAAGGCTCTTTGCTGAGAGTATAATTATAATAAAGAATAATATTTTAATACCCGGTTTGTTAATCATTGTATATTGATGATGTTTAATGATTAAATTTAACATACAATAGCCAAGATAGTGATTTTAATAATAAGTTGTAATTACAAAAAAGGGAAACCGAAGACAGGAGACAGGAAACCGAAAAACGGAAACCGAATATTTGAAATAGTAAATATGAATTATGAAAAAACCCGCAACTTGTAACAGTCCACAGTCCACAGTCCACAGTCCACAGTCCACAGTCCACAGTCCACAGTCCACAGTCTCCAGTCCACAGTCTCCAGTCTCCCTGCAACTTGCAACCCTGCAACCCGCAACCTAATTCTCAAACCTCTCCCACACCATACTCACCACATTTTTCTCGTCGCTGCTAAAGTGCATACCCACAAAATATATTTGTTTGCCTTGGTTCAGGTATTTTTCGTAGTACCGTTTGGTTTTAATTTGGTGCAGGGCATCTTCGGCGGGCATATCTACTTTAAATTCGAGTATTACAATTTCG
>QKGS01000085.1 GCA_003250355.1 Bacteroidota bacterium | reverse complement strand
ATTATATCTTTGTTTTTAACAATTGTCCAATTCGATTTAGGGGCTTAAGCTCTACCATATCAAAGCCGGTTAAAGAAACATCAAATCCCTCAGCATTTAAGTCCTTTAATAAATCCGTCAAGAGTGGAATATCAAATTCACCGCCGATTTTATTTAAAGCAACATTGAGTGCTTTTTCTTTGTCGGTATCCATATCAACAACTACACATTCAATCTCGGTCTCACCAAGAGCAGTTAATACCTTAAACCTCTGATGTCCTCCCACAATATTGCCTGTTCGTTTATTCCAAATAACTGGCTCCACATAGCCGAACTCTTCAATACTGCGTTTTAATTTCTGATACTCCCGATCCCCCGGCTTTAGATCCTTTCTTGAGTTATATTTAGCCGCTTTTATTTTAGCGACAGGTATTTTTTGTATGTCCATTATTTTTCCTCCTGTTTTTGAGCATGAAAAAACCACACCGGTTAGAGTGTGGTTTCAGTACCTCGCTGATTATTATTTTTCTTTTACTGGAATCCATATTTCACCAATATAGTCTTTACTATTTGTATCTCCTTCTGTATAAAACTCGATATCATACCCAGGTAACAATTCATAATTCGATTGTGGAAGCCATTCGCTATAAATCCTTTTCCACATATTTTGAATAGCATCTGGCATTGCACCTACACACTTAAAAACAGCCCATGTGTAAGAAGGTATATCAACTGCTATAAAGCCCTCAGGAATTTGCTGTACATACTTTTCCTCACATCCAATGCCATATTCAAAATCCTTGCATCCTGTTGCAACTGGCAGGCAGATTCCCATCATACCGCAAACCTGTTGGTGCATACCATTTGAAAAATAATCTGACCAAAACTGAGGGATTTCTTTACCACTATCTTCCGATGTAAACCTTCGTGTTTTTGTAACTACCCTAAATGCATCCTTCTTTTCAATTTTGTAATCCATAACACTACCACCTTCCAAAACAATTTTTAGTGTGAGACGATTAAATGATTTAAGTTCAGTTCCATGCCTTTTTGCTTGTGATGGTAATACCCCATGAAATCGCTGAAATGCTTTTGTAAAACTTTCAGGAGTATCATATCCATACTTAAGAGCAACATCAATGACCTTCAAATTAGTATTTAATAAATCTTGTGCCGCCAGAGAAAGCCTTCTATTTCTCACATATTCACTCACTGTCATCCCTGTTAATAATGAAAATGTCCGCTGAAAATGAAAACTCGAGTAAAAAGTGCTCTGTGCAATATCATCGCAAATAATATTTTCATTTAAATGATCTTCGATATAGTCTATAGCAAAATTCAAAGAGCGAACCCACTCCATTCAATCACCTCCTCGCATAAATATTTTATAATAAATGGTAGTCTTAATCCTGTCATTTACTGCTTCTACTTGTCTATGAAGATAATAATAAATCATGGATATTATATCATGAAAACACTAATATAACTATACTTTTACTGCCTTTTTACCCGACAACTATC
>QKGS01000070.1 GCA_003250355.1 Bacteroidota bacterium | reverse complement strand
TAATTCGTTCAATTCGCGGTTAACCCTTTTACCAAGCTGCCCATCCTCTTGATACTTCTATCTTGCTACTTCCTTTTAATTCGTGTCATTGACTGCGTCGAACGTTGTTTCTCGGTTAACTCCTTTTTCAACAGTATTTATAAGATTCTAACACCTCGTATGCAAAAGTAGCGATACTTATAACTATACACTTGAGTTGCAGCTATTAAACGACCTAAGCATCTACACCTTAATTTTAGTAAACTGAGACGACATTTTCGTTCTTATATAATATTTAACTGCATTGGTATGCTTCTCTGACAATAAATAAATAAGATAAGCAACCAACAAACCAACTAAAAGCTCAAAAACATAATATGAGATTGACTCTAAACTTAAAACTTTACTTTTTGGCAAACCAAAATAAGAAAACAAATTCATTAAAGGATAATGTGTAAGATACAAGGTGTATGAAAATTTGGCAAGTCTCGTTCCCACCCTATCTATTTTAATAGCAATTCTACTTGAAGGCTTTACTGATATAACAAAATGCACTAACAAACTAGCAATCACAGCTAAAAAAAGACTTGTAAAATCACGATTGAGAAACCAAAGACTACCCATTTCAATACTTCGTGATGCTGATGTTAATTGAGACAACACAAAAGAAACAGGAAGCATAAGCAACAAGCCTACAATTACAACACTTCTATATTTAAAGGTACTCGATGGTAACAAAAATGCAAAAGCACCTATAAACCAAACTAATAAATACAATGGCTTTAATTCAATCAACATAAATAGGCATAACGTCAAAGCTATAAAAGCAATGATTTTATACGATTGATTCCTTTTGCATAGATACATTATGCACCCCATCAAAATATAGAACCAAACCTCATAGGCTAATGACCACAAAACAGGGTTGTAATCACAATTTGTAAATACTCCTTGAAGAGAGAAAAAACTACCAACTATATCGGAATAATGAATTGAATAACCCAGAAACAAACTAATAAGAATCACTAATACAGAGGATGCAAACAATGGTAAAAAAATACGAACAAACCTATCAATGAAATATGACTTAACATCAATAGTATTATTTAATATTTTATGTATCGAATTACCTCCAACAAGGAAACCACTTAAAACAAAAAACACTAAAACAGGCTCTTCTCCAAATCTAGTAACCAGATAAAAAATTTGAGTTATAATAGTTTGCTGACTTTCAGGAAGTAACCCGAATTCAACAAAAAACATACCTCTGTAATGTGCTAACATAACAAGAAAGGCTGCTATAAACCTTAAAAGATCAATCCAATAATAGTGCTTTGCTTCAGACATATTTTGTAGTTACTAAAATAAAATAGACTCACAAAGATGGAAAATAAAACAACAAACCAGAAACATTATCTCCAATCAAAACATCAATTTATCAACCAAACTCATTATAAATAATGCATAGCCACACAACAGTATGAATAATCTTTAAAGCAAGCGACCATTCCTCCTTACCTCTTCCTCGCAAACTACAGTAAAGCCTCTTATGAAAGAGTG
>QKGS01000022.1 GCA_003250355.1 Bacteroidota bacterium | reverse complement strand
TGGAATTGTTTTAGGCGCAGTTGTAATAACCGGAGTGGGTTATGGTATTTTGCGTAGGCAGTTAAAAAAAGCACGTGAGGAAAAAAACAGAAACGAGGCTATTAAACAATATGGAGTTAACACACCTGAAGGGAAAGCAATAGGTTACGCCACACTACTGGAACAAAGTATGCAAGGTTGGGGAACTAATGAGAAATTAATGTTTGATACTATTAAAAAAGCAAAAACCGATGGAATTGTGTTTGCCGACTTAGCCAATGCTTATAATAAACTTTACGCTAAAGATTTATTGAAACGTTTACAAAGTGAACTAAGAGCCAAAGAGTTAGTTGAATTTCAAAACATGATATAATATGATAAAAGAATTACTAATTGCAGGAGGCTTATTTTATCTATATAAACAATATACCAACAATCCATTGCAACCCAATAGTGTTTCAAATACTGTGCTACAAACAACTTTAACCGATTCGGGTTTTAGCCAATCCGACAATGGAGAAGAAATATTGAGAAACTATGCTTATGTAAATAATTACTCAGGCACTAATTTATATCGTTCCGTTGGTGATATGCCAATAGCCGTATATGGCTATGGACGTTCACCAATACTAAGTTTACCTAACCGTACTTATTTGGGTAAAGCTACCGGAAAACAGAAAAACGGACTTATTGAAATAGCAACAACAATTAATGTACGCAATATAAACTTTTGGGTAAACATTAAAGATGTTATACTCTGTTCTATGGACGAATATTTGCATTTGCGTAATACTGTTATTCTTGAAAAATCAACCGAAGCTAGAAATACATTATTGAACCAATGGTAACATTTGCAGTTTGTTTTGAGAAAATAATTGAACACGAAGGCGGTTATGCTAATATAACAGGCGACCGCGGAGGAGAAACCTATATGGGTATAGCCCGAAACATACACCCATATTGGAATGGGTGGTCTTTAGTAGACCATTATCGTAAAAAAAATGGCGGCACTTTACCGCATAACTATAAGATTAATGACAACCTGCTTCATACTAAAGTTGCACGATTCTATCATGATGAATTTTGGAAGAAATACAACATTCATTTAATCGTTAACAACAATTTAAAGTATATAATATTCGACTGGTGCGTTAATTCCGGCTACTATGGAGCTAAAGGCGTACAAAAAGTATTAAGCCGTTTTGGTCATAACCTTAAACCCGATGGTATATTAGGTAAGCATACTATTCAGGCTATCAATACTTGTAATGCTATCGACTTGTTTGAATCTATAAAAACAGCCCGCATTAAGTATTACAATAAAATAAGTACAGGCGATAATGCCAAATTTCTAAATGGGTGGTTAAACCGAATTAATAGCATAGAGTATGGAGAGTTATGATTTAGTGCCCATTACCGGAATAGATGGGTGGAATCCGCTTAATTTTTTAAAAGAAAAAGCCGAAGTATTACAAAACAAAGTAATAAGCCACACACCTGTTAATAGCATTACCACTAAGCTTATTTCTTTTTCAGAAGCTTTTGAAAAAGCGTATAAAAC
>QKGS01000077.1 GCA_003250355.1 Bacteroidota bacterium | reverse complement strand
TAGAAGTGATATCCAAATTATTAACTACTTCGTTCACCAAACGAACAGGATGATTTAATGCTATTCTTTCTAAAATGTTTTGAGGAAATAAGGTAGGTTGAGTTCCTGCTGATTCTTTAAATACAATTAATGCCATAAATCAGTCATTATGGCATTAATGTACTGAAAATCAAAAATATGTGCAAATTTTCAATAAAGAAAAAGAGGGTGCTAAATACTTTTTAGACACCCTCATTGTTACGTATTATCTGTATTTTTCAATTAAATCTCTTATTTTGTTTAAAGAATATGGTTTGGTAAGTAATTCATCGAACCCAACAGAATTAAAATCGTCAAAAAAATCGTTAGGGTTATGTGCAGTAAGAGCTATAACCGGAATATTAGATATTTGTGGGTTTCTTTCAGACCGTATTCGTCTTGTTGTTTCAAGACCATTCATTACAGGCATTTCAATATCCATTAAAATTATATCAGGAACATTCTTCTCCAACGCCTCCATTGCCTCCTTTCCATTGTTTGCCAAAGAGTACTCGCAACCAAGGCTGTTTGCCATTTCACTTAGAAGTAAACGGTTCGCAAAAATGTCATCAACAATTAGGATTCTAGTCATTTTTTTATTAAACTTCGTTTAGAATTAATTACAAAAAAGTAGCAATAAATATAATAAACGTTTTCTGATTTCTTTTCAGATATATACTTTTTAAATAACACCATTTTACCTATGAGCCCAAAAACAGGAAATAATGAAGTGTTTTTTAATGGGTTGTTAAAAAAAGATATTATAAGTATCATAAATATGATTGATGATAAGATAGAATCTTTGCATTCATCATCATCGAAAGATTTTCTTTTTTTTAATAAACTATTAAAGGAATGCTATACAAAAGTTAAGGAAGTGTCTGCTTCAACAAGCACCCTTACCGATAATTTAATAAACGAGTTACCTAAGATTAGTCTCGAAATTAAACAGGGACTACAGTCAAATAAGACAACCATAGGTAATGCTAATAAAAGTATTAGAACAATGTCCGAATTTGTATCAGAAGCATTCGGAACATTTAGTTTAATTACAGTCCCTTTCAATAATTATAAGCAGAATATTTTTACTTTAAAGTATGTTCTTGCAAATCTGAATCTTCATATTTCTTACATAAATATTCAAGGGAAAGATTATTTGAAAGAGCTGGTTGGTGAGTTAAATAGTGTTATTGACCATACTATTGACAGAATAGAACCATGTGTAGAACTACAGGATAATTTTTTGAATGCACTTTTAGATATTAAAGCAAAAATAGCCTCAGTAGAATCACAAGGAGTAGCAGAGCTTTATGAGCAGATTAATATTATTGGACGTGGATTAAAACAATTATCACTTGAAGATTATTGGTCCGGCGATTCTGTTAAAAATATTAGTGCTTATTCACAAGTTTGTTTTGCAAATATGGGCGAGGTGATTACTTACCTTCAATATCATGACATTATAAGACAAAAAATGGAGCACATACAAACTTCTCAGCGTGCACTTATCGAAGAGTTGGGAAGTATTGCCAATAACGGAGATATTGATTCTCAAATTGAATTTATAGCCCAAATACCTGACGTTACCAGTATGCAAGTAGGTCAATTGTTATATACCAATAAAGATTATCAGAACTCTATTGAGAAAATAACACAAAAGCTTCTTGGTGTTAGCAAGGAGATGAAAAAAATATCATCATTACTTAAAACAATAGAACATACAACATCAGGTTTTAAAGATGACAACTACAATGAAATTGAAAGAACATATAAGAAAAGTGTTGATTTTATTTCGCATATTATTTATGAAGTTAGAGGGATTTCTCATGGAATAGAGAATATTAATTCTGAATATTTAACTATAAAAGATAGTTATACGCAAATATTTAACGAAGGAAAAATTATAAGAGAATTAATTAATAAGATTGAGAAGTGGCTTTCAGAAAAAGGGGAAGATTTTAGCAATGAACTCATTTCAAGACTATCGCAAATGAAAATGGGAATGCAATCGAGTTCAAATATTTTAAAAGAATATTTGAATGATATAACAAAGCAGTCTGATAAAACCACAAAACTAATTAATACATCAATAGATTCGCTTAAGCACCATGATGATGTTTCAGAAAATAATTTGAGGCTTGGGAATATATTAGATAACTCTATTGAAATATGCAAGAGTAAGTATGCATTAAGTAATGAGATTTATGAAGATATAACAATTTCAATGCGAAATGTTGAGTACTATTCTTTCTTTAAACAGCAGATAGAAGAAATAGTGGAATTGTTAGGACAAATAAATGAAAAGATAAATATAGAATCAGTAAAGAAAAATTTTAAGGGAGATAGTGGAGTACTTGAAAAAATGGAGAGAATGTATACTATGCAGAGTGAACGCTTGTTACATGAAAGAATAAAGGAAGGAAAGGATTTAACAAGTCTTATTGATGAAGAATTTGGAAATAAAACAGACTATGGCGATGACCTTGAGTTGTTTTAGTAAAACATATAAAAAAATGCTATATTGTAATGTAATTTACTCATGAAAAACCAATTAGCTATATTATGGAAAACTATATAATTAAAAAAACAAAAAGCAAAGAAACAGGTAAAGCAGAGCTCTTATTTGAAGGTCAACTAGTTGTATTAAATTCACATGAAATAAAGAGTAATTTGGATACAATGGAGCTCGACGAAAAAGAATTGGTAATAAAACTAGAAAGAGTTGATGATATTGATTTGAGTTTTATTCAAATAATTAAGGCTTTTGAAATAACTAAAGCAAAAGAAGGAATATCAATCCATTATGAATTTAACATTAATAGCGATTTGCAACTTTTATTAACACAAACCGGAGTTTTAGCAACTCTTAGTAAATAACTTAACCATTTTTACGTCATGGGAAAAAATATACTTATCGTAGACGATTCAGAAAGCATAAGGGAAGTAGTAAGCTTTACATTAGAGAATGCAGGTCATGAAGTAGAAAAAGGAGTCGATGGTCAGGATGCATTGAAATATTTAGATGGCAGAAAGCTCGATCTAATTATTACAGACCTTCATATGCCCAATATGGATGGAATAGAATTTATAAAAAATGTTAGGCAAAAAGAGGATTATAAGTTTGTTCCAATACTTTTTTTAACAACAGAATCGCAGGCAGCTAAAAAGCAAGAAGCTAAAGATGCCGGAGCTACCGGGTGGATAATAAAACCATTTGTGCCGGAGAAATTACTGGCAGCTATTAATAAAGTTGTACGCTAATGGAAAAGTTTAGAGATAAATTTGTAGAAGAAGCAAACGACCTGATTGATGAACTGGAAAAAGTATTGTTGGAGTTAGAGTCTGACTCTGAGAATATTAACTTGATTCAACAAACATTCAGGGTAATGCACTCACTAAAAGGTGGAAGTGCAATGTTTGGTTTTAATAAAATGGATAAGTTTACACACCATCTTGAAAATATTTATGATCTTATTCGTAATAACCAATTAAAACTTAACGATACTATTCTTAATGTAACATTATCGTCGGTTGACCATTTGAGGAATTTGGTTAAGGAGAAAGATGATAATGATAATACACACCATACACAGCACCAATTATTATTGGCAAAGATTCTTGAAATAGTAAAATCAGATAATGAAATAAGTGATAATGTGGATGATGGAAGTATTTCAGGAACAATTAAGCAGAATAAAGATTTTTCAACGTACTATATTGGATTTAAGCCTAAAAGCGATATTTTTCGTTATGGAACCAATCCACTTTATTTGGTCGATGAAATATGTGAATTGGGAGAAACAAAGGTATATCCAAGATTTGATAAATTGCCCGATTTTAAAAATTTGATTGCCGATGATTGTTACGTGTTTTGGGATATTTTTCTTGCAACCGATTTGGGAATAAATGCAATTAGTGAAGTATTTATATTTGCCGACGACCAGTGCGAGCTGGTAGTAAGAAAGATTTCTGAAATTAACTTGCTTGAAGAGCCATCTTTTCTTGGAATTATTGAAAAAACTATCAACTCCGGTAAGCAAATAGATATTGATCAACTTTTGCTTTTAACAAATGATTTAGAAAAAGTATTTACCAAAAAAGGCAAGGACGAAAAAGCACAAGCCGCAAGTTCTGTTGAAACCAGTATTTCCAGTATTAGAGTATCGTCTGAAAAGCTCGATAATCTTATAAATTGGGTTAGCGAACTAGTAACTATACAAGCACGGTTAAGTTTGTTTGCTCAGGAAACTGAATCGGCTGAACTTACACCAATAGCAGAAGAGGTTGAGAAAATATCAAGAAGGCTTCGCGACGATGTTTTCAGCATAAGGCTTATTCCAATTGAAAATATGCTTACTCGTTTTCAACGTCTGGTTCGTGAATTATCGCAAGAATTAAATAAAGATGTAGCATTTAAAACAGAGGGGACAGATACTGAGCTCGACAAAAATATTATAGAATCATTAACCGATCCTATAATGCATATAATTAGAAATAGTTTGGATCATGGAATTGAAGATTCCGCAACCAGAATGAAAACAGGGAAACCTAAGAGAGCTACAATTAATGTAAAAGCTTTTTATTCAGGCACAAATGTAATAATTCAAATTAGTGATGATGGTAAGGGTATTGACCCTGAAAAAATAAGAAATAAGGCAATATTGAAAGGTCTTATAGCACACGATACAGAATTAACTAAAAAAGACTATTTCGACTTGATTTTTGCACCAGGTTTTTCTACAGCAGAGCAAGTTACAAAAGTATCAGGTCGCGGAGTAGGTATGGATGTTGTTAAACGAAAAATATCTGAAATTCGCGGAGAAGTTGATCTTGAATCAACACCGGGAATAGGCACTACTGTTACAATAAAATTACCATTGACATTATCAATAATAGATGGATTACTTGTAAGTATCGATGATACAAAATTTGTAATTCCATTATCATCAGTCGATAAGTGTTATGAATTTACTCACAGTGTGTTGGCAAATGCAGTTAATCAGCTTATACGTACCGATTCAAGAGAAATAGCATTTATTGATTTGAGAACTCTATTCAATTTTCCGTTAGAATACCCGGAGCGTGAGCATATCGTTGTGGTTCAGTATGGAGATATAAAAATAGGGCTTGCTGTTGATAATATTATTGGACAATATCAAGCTGTTTTGAAGCCGCTAGGTAAAATGTATAAGAATCAACAGTCAGTGTCAGGTGCAACTATTCTGGGCGATGGAACGGTGGCGTTGGTTTTAGATACAAATAAATTAATAGCCGATTTTGCTAGTAATGAAAAAAAGATTGGAGGATAATTATTATGAAAGAAAATATTGATAATATAAAGCATAAGATTGAAACAAAATCAGACAGTAAAATTATTACATATTTGACTTTTAAATTGAAAAATGAGCTTTTTGCAATAAATGTATCAAAAGTTCAGACAATTTTAGAAGTAAAACCTATTACAAGGGTTCCTAATTCACCTAATTATATGCGAGGCGTTATTAATCTGCGAGGAAATGTTCTGCCTGTTATCGACATGAGAACAAAATTTGGAATGCCCGTTGTTGAGTTTACTCAGGAAACATGTATTATTGTTTTAAATGTGAAAATTGAAGATGAAACCGTTCCGTTAGGGATTCTTGTCGATACCGTTGATGAAGTATTGGAGATTAAGGAGAGTGAAGTAGAAGCTTCACCAACGATAGGTACCAAATATAAAATGGATTTTATTCAGGGAATGTATCAAAAAAATGAGGGGTTTGTAATGTTGTTAAATATAGATATGATATTTAATAATGAAGATATTATATTGAATAATGAAATTGTAGCTTCATCAATTGGAGAAGATGTTGATAATGAAAGTCTTTAGAGATGAATGATATGAATTATGAATTTAATGAGAATATTTATCAAACACAGCTTTCAGATAAAGATTTTAAGCGTTTAAGTGATTTTATTCAAAACAACTATGGAATAAAAATGCCACCTGCAAAGAAAATTGTATTGCAGGGAAGGTTACATAAACGGTTGCGTACGCTTGGGATTCCCGATTTTGCATCTTATGCCGATTATGTTTTTAGCAAAGAGGGGCAGGGAGAGATTATTCATATGATGGATGTAGTATCAACCAATAAGACTGATTTTTATAGAGAACCTGCACATTTCGATTTTTTAAGGGGAGTACTTTTACCCGATTTTTATTCAAAAAACAAAAGTAGGACATTGAACTGTTGGAGTGCCGGTTGCTCGTCAGGACAGGAACCTTATACATTAGCAATTGAAATGGAAGAGTTTAAGGCTATTCATCCCGGATTCGATTATCATATATATGCAACAGATATATCAACGCAGATGTTGCAAATGGGAACCGATGCAATTTATAAAGCTGAAGTTGCTGATGTTATACCATTGAATATAAAGAAAAAGTATTTGTTGAAATCAAAAGACAAGGTAAATCCTAAAGTGAGAGTAGTTAAGCAATTAAGAGATAAAGTAACATTTGCTCGGTTGAATTTTATGGATTCTGTATACAATGTGAGTCAAAATTTTGATATAATATTTTGCAGAAATGCTTTAATATATTTTGAAAGGGAGAATCAGGAGCAGATAATAAATAAGTTATGTGGGAAATTAAGTGATGATGGGTTCTTTTTTTTAGGTCATTCGGAATCAATTACTAATATGAAAGTACCCCTGCAAACAATAAAGCCTACTATATTTAGAAAAAAATAAAAGTTAAACGTATGCTTACCAATAGTGAATTATTGAAATTGCTTAGCGAAAGGTTAGCCGATGTTGAAAAACAAAAGGAATTTTGTAAAAAGCAGGAGCAGGAATTAGAGCGGTTAAATAGAAAATTGGCCGATTCGGAAGAGCTTAAAAGTCATTTTATTTCAAATATTACAAATGAAATAGTAAATCCTTTTGCTTCAATATTAGGTCTGTCAAAAAGTATAATGGGAGCAGAGAATATTGATTTGCAGAAGGTTAGGAATATGGCTGAGCTTATACACTCTGAAGCTTTTGAGCTCGATTTTCAGTTAAACAATATTTTTGCAGCAGCAAAAATTGAAGCCGGAGAAGCATGTCCCGATTATATTAAAACCGATATATATCAACTAATAAATTCGGTAGTAGGTAGTTATAAGTATAAAGCTGAGCAAAAACAACTTAAAGTTAAATATGAATTTGATTGTGATAGTGACGTAGCTGAGGGAAGTTGTTTTATTACAGACCCGCAAAAAGTAAAATTGATAGTTTCCAATTTGTTGAGTAATGGTATTAAATTTAGTAATGCCGCAAGTAAAGTTGAACTTCATGTAGGAGTAGGTAACGACAGAGTGTTGAAAATTAGTGTTAAAGATTATGGTATAGGTTTGGCAAAAAAAGATTTAGGAATAATATTTGACAGGTTTGAGCGACTCAATAAAACTATACATTCACTAAATCCCGGACATGGTTTGGGGTTGTCGGTAGTTAAAGCTTTACTCGACAATATGGATGGTGCAATTGAAATTAAGAGTAAGCAAGGTATAGGTTCAGTATTTCATGTAAGTATACCCGAAGGAAAGTATGGTGATATAGATGGATTTGCTGTGGAAGGGAATGAATTTATTTTTGACGATAGTGATGGTATCTTTTAATCAGGAAAATACATTAAAAAAGCACTATTTGTATCCTGCTGAATTATTTGCAAGTAAGGAGCATTATATTATTGATACTATTTTAGGTTCTTGTGTTGCTGTTTGTTTGTATGATCCGATATTAAAAATTGGAGGGATGAATCATTATATGTTACCATTATGGAATGCTAACGGGTTAGCATCGCCAAAGTATGGGAATATTGCCATTGAAAAATTAGTAAAGCGAATGTTGGAATTTGGGTCAAGTATTAATACATTACAGGCAAAGGTTTTTGGTGGAGGCGAGGTGGTTAAAACAGAAAATACCTATTTTAAAATTGGAGAGAGAAATATTGATGTGGCAAAGAATATGCTTGCAGAATATAGTATAAGTATAGTTAGTATTAGTGTAGGAGGGCAGCAAGGTAGAAAACTCAGATTTGACACCAAAACCGGTGTTGTTTTGATGAAGTATATTCAAAATCAGGAAATGCAATGAAAAGTAAAATTAAAGTACTAATAGTAGATGATTCAGCAGTAGTTCGGCAGACTCTTGCAGAGATTCTTAATGGAGATCCTGATATTGAGGTGATTGGGGTAGCTGCCGATCCTTATTTTGCTGCAAATAAAATATCGCATCAGGTTCCCGATGTTATTACTCTTGATATTGAAATGCCTAGAATGGACGGTTTGACATTCCTTAAAAAAATAATGAATCAACACCCTATACCCGTAGTTATTATTTCGAGTTTAACAGATAGAGCAACACAAACAGGAATAAAGGCTTTAGAGTATGGTGCTGTTGATATAATAACCAAACCGAAATTAGGGACAAAAGAGTTTATTGAAGAATCAGAAATGAGAATAAGAGATGCAGTAAAAGCCGCATCTCATGCTAATTTGAAAAGAAAACCAGGAAGTAGGCGACAAATACAGGAAGTAAATGAAAAACCAATTGTTCATAATCATGTTCGCACTGCTGGTATTGAAGTAAAACCAAAACTATCAGCCGATGCAATATTATCGAAATCATCGTCGGGGACAAGTATGTTAAAAACAACCGAGAAAGTGGTGGCCGTAGGTGCATCTACCGGTGGAACAGAAGCGTTGAGGGTTTTTCTTGAGCAATTGCCGTCAGACTGTCCCGGAATTGTAATAGTACAACATATGCCCGAGCAGTTTACCCGTTCATTTGCCGAAAGGCTAAATCAAATATGTAATATAACGGTAAAAGAAGCTGAAAATAATGATACAGTTATACGTGGTAGAGCCTTAATTGCGCCGGGAAACCATCATATGTTGCTTAAGCGAAGCGGAGCAAGATATTATGTGGAAATAAATGATGGTCCACTAGTAAACAGGCACAGGCCATCGGTAGATGTACTTTTTCGTTCAACGGCAAAGTATGCAGGTTCAAATGCCATAGGTATAATAATGACAGGTATGGGAGATGATGGCGCACGGGGTATGCTTGAAATGAAAGAGGCCGGAGCGTTTAATATTGCTCAGGATGAGAAATCGTGTGTTGTATATGGTATGCCCAAAGAAGCTGTTCGATTTGGAGGAGTTGATGAGATACTACCATTGAATTTAATATCTGAAAGAGTATTGAAGTATCAGTATTAGAAACATATAATTACTTCAAGTTTAATTTGAGCAAATAAGGCTTGAAATAATTGCTATAACAGCATTTTATAAAATATTTTACTATTTTTACTGCAATGCGTTTTTATTGTTTTAATATTATTTAGATAGTTGATTATTAAAAGACATCATATTTAATGGAAAAGAGGATAGTAAATAATTATAAGTTTCAATTTTCAGTAATAGGTCTGATTTTAGGAGTTGCAATTACTGTTTCAGTGTATACTTTAGCATTGACAGGTTCTGAAATGTTGTTTACTCTAGGTAATATTTTTAAACTACATAAGCAGTCGTATTATTTTTATGTAGTAGATATTGTACCTTTAGTTACAGTTATTTTAGGAGGGTATCTAGGATCTGTTACGCTTAAGATTGCAAATACATTGTATGATTTGCAAGTTAAAAAAGATGATGTTTCAAAAGATATGATGCTTTTTGCCGAGAACTTATCAGTGGGTGAGTTAGAGGCTGACTTTAAGCCTGAAAAGGAAAATATACTAGGCAATATTCTAATAAAGCTGCGTGATAGCCTTGTTAAAAGTAAGAACGATGAGGTTCAGCGAAAGAATGAAGATGATCAACGGAATTGGATAGCAGAAGGACTTGCTAAATTTGGAGAAATACTACGTCAGAATAACGATAATATTGAAGTTCTTTCATATGAATTAGTAAGTAATTTATGTAAATATGTAAGAGCAGTTCAGGGAGGCTTTTTCCTTATAAATGATGAGTTAGAAGATGATAAACATTTTGAGTTAACAGCACATTTCGCATATGGTAGGAAAAAGTATACTAACAAGCGAATAGAAATGAACGAAGGACTTGTAGGGCGTGCTGCTTTTGAAATGAATACTATATATGTAGATGAAGTTCCGGACGATTATGTTGAGGTAACATCAGGGTTAGGAGAATCGAATCCGAAAGTTTTACTAATAGTACCACTAAAAGTAAATGAGGAGGTACACGGAGTAATTGAATTGTCATCGTTCGATTATTTTGAAAAGCATATTATTGAGTTTGTAGAAAAAGTATCGGAGAGTATTGCAACAACAATATCAACAGTAAAAATCAATATACGAACATCAAAACTTCTTGATGAATCGCAAGCAGTTACAGAGCGATTGGCGCAGCAGGAAGAGGAGATGAGGCAGAATATGGAAGAGCTTCAGGCGACTCAGGAAGAGGCCGCAAAACAAGCAGAGCAGTTTATTAGTTTTACAAATTCTGTTAACCATACCTTAATTCGAGCCGAGTATGATACTAATGGTATTTTGCTTTATGCGAACACTAAGTTTTTGGCCAAGTTGGGTTATGCCGGAAATAGTGATGTTGAAGGTCATCATATTTCAATGTTTATAAGTGATAAGGATAAAGATTGGTTTAACGATATATGGGATTCTTTAGCTAATGGAGGGAAACACTTTGAAGGTTATATGAAGCATGTAACCAAAACAGGGAAAGATTTATGGACTATGGCTACGTATACCTGTGTCAGGAATTTGAATAATGAAGTTGAGAAGATTCTTTTCTTAGCCATAGATACAACAGAACAAAAAGAGCAGAGTTTAGATTTTGAGGGGCAGATTGCAGCAATAAACCGTACAAGCTTAAAGTTAGAAATTGCTCCAAGTGGTCGTTTGTTAACGGTAAATGAGTTGTTTTTTGAAACTTTAGGATATGACACAGAAGATATTAAAGATTTTAGTATTTTTTCTATTATGCCAGATGATGACCAGAATTCATTTGAAGATGTTTGGAATGATATAGTGGCAGGTAATTCACGCAAGTTTCAATCGCGTTTTTATACAATAGGGAAGAAAATATTGTGGTTTGATATAACATATTCGGCAGTAGAAAATATGTATGGGGAGATATCGAAAATTATTGCAATTGCAAATGATATTTCAGAACAGAAAGAAATGGAAATGTTGACTCAAGAGCAAAATCAGTTGCTTAAAAAACAAGAGGAGGAGCTTAAAGCTAGTGAGCAACAACTGCAAGAAAAACTCGATGAAGCACGAAGAGAAGTTAAACAGCAATTTCAAGAAATTGAGAAAGTGAAAATACGTACCGAGAAAACACTTGAAGGTGCGCATGATGCAATATTCACTATAAATCAATATGGAATAATAGAGTTTTTTAACCGTGCAGCTGAAAGTTTGTGGGGATATGGAAGAAAAGATGTTATAGGCGAAAGTGTGAAAAAATTATTTACCGATGTAGAGGAGGACGAAGATGAAATGATTTACACTCTGCTAAGACCTGAAAAACGTAAGATAATAGGAAATCGTAAAGAGACTTCAATTACAACAAAGAATGGCGATAAATTATCTGTTATTATAATGTTGGCCGGTGCTAAAGTGCAGAATGAATATACGTATACTGCTTTTATTCAAAATATAGAAGTAGAATTATTCTAAGAAACATTATAATAGAATGTGGAGTAAGAGAATAATTGTAGTTGTTATATTGGGAGTTTTATTTTTTTCCTGCAAAAAGCGTGATGAGGTAACATATAGCCCTTATGCAGTATTAGCTTTTTCAACTGATACAGTATCGTTCGATACTGTTTTTACAACACTTGGATCATTAACGCTTAATTTTCGATTTTATAATCATAATGATAAGTCTGTAATTACTGATATTCAGCTTGGAGGTGGGCAAAATTCAATGTTTCGTATTAATGTTGATGGTTATATGTCACCATCGGTTAGGCAATATGAAATACGCCCCTTTGATAGTTCCTATGTGTTTGTTGAAGTTACAATTGACCCACAGAATTTGAATACTCCTGTTCTTATTGAAGATTCAATAGTATTTATTACAAATGGAAATGTTCAGGTGGTAAAATTGGTTGCATACGGACAAAATGTACATATGCTTAAAGGAGATGTTTTAAAAACAGTTACGTGGAATAATGATAAGCCTTATTTGATATTAAAAAGTGTTACTGTTGATACGCTTGAAACATTGTATATAGAATCAGGAGTAAGAGTATATTTTCATAATAATGCAAGTCTACTTGTAAAAGGAACTCTTCAAGCAGTTGGAACCAAAGATAATCCGATACTTTTTCAAGGTGACAGATTCGATGAAATGTATATTGACGCTCCCGGTCAATGGGGAACAGTAACCACAATTAATGGATTAAACCGACGTGTTGGAGGTATTACATTTTTTGAGGGTAGTACAGGTAATAAAATTGATTATGCTTTAATTAAAAATAGTAGCACTGGAATAAGTATATGGGGAACAGGGATGCAACAGGCTGGTTATGATTTAGAATTAACCAATACATACATACAGTATGCCTCACTTTACGGATTAGAAGCTATGAATTCGAATGTATTGGCAGGAAATGTAATTGTTGCTAATTGTGGTGTAAATGCAATAAGGCTAACAGAGGGTGGTAACTATAAATTCTTTCATTCAACAATATCAAATTATTATCCTTCGGGTTATGGTTCCAGAAAGAATTCATCGGTAGTGTTAAGTAATTATAATACAAAAAGTAAAATAGAAGAGCCATTTTCAGCAGTGTTTGGAAATTGTATAATTGAGGGTTCTCTTGACGATGAAATATTCATAAATGAAAATGAAAATGCGCAGGTTGTATTTGATTATAGTTTTGACCATTGTATGATTAAAATATCAGATGCTTTTGATTATTCTGATAGAAGTAAATTTATAAATAATGTAATTGTTAGTACTCCAGATTCAATACCTTATTTTGAAGATGTATCTGCATTGAATTTTAAAATTGATACTTTAAGTGTAGCTAAAAATAGGGGGAGTGTAAGCAATGCATTGTTATTCCCTGTTGATATTCAAGGTATCAGTCGGACTAATTATGGATTACCCGATATAGGAGCATTTGAAAGAGTAGAGGGGGATACAATACCATAAAAAGATATAATGCTCAAGGGAGTTCTTTTCATAATAGTTTTTCTTATCTCTTTTTTTCTTTTAAGTCAGAAAGGTGATTTTTTACATGAACGTGTTGAGGCTCCAAGAGATTTTAGGGTAATGTTTTATAACTGTGAAAACTTCTTTGATATATATAACGATTCATTAACTCAGGATGAAGAATTTCTTCCGGGAGGAGTGAAGTTTTGGTCATCATGGAGGTTTAATGAAAAATGCCATAAAGTTAGTAAGGCGATTATGGGAGCCGGGGGGTGGTTTCCCATCGATGTTGTTTGTTTGGCTGAAGTTGAAAATAAATATGTTCTTGAACAATTAATATATAATACTAATTTACATAAAAGTGAATACAGTATTATTCATAAGGATTCTCCTGATTTACGAGGGATAGAGGTTGCTGTTTTGTATCGAAAGAGTACTTTTAAAATTATTAGTACAAATTGGTATACTATACAAGGAGAAAGACCAACCCGCGATATTTTATATGTTTCAGGTATTGTAAAAGAAACAGATACTTTGCATTTGTTTGTAAATCATTGGCCCTCGCGGTGGGGAGGGCAGTTGGAGTCGGAATACAAGCGTATTGAAGCAGCAAGAGTACTTAAAGATAAAGTGGATTCAGTTTTAAATTATTATTCAGGCACAAAGATTCTTATTGTAGGAGACTTAAATGATTCACCTCACGATAAGAGTGTTAGAGATATATTAGGTGCAGGTATTATTGAGGAGACTGATTTAACCCCTGACAGCAAAAACTTATATGATTTAATGAATATTTATGATTCTCGTATAATTGGAACTCATAAATATCAAGGACGTTGGAGTATACTTGACCATATAATAGTTTCGGGTAGTTTGCTAAATATGAGTAGTAATTTGAAGTGTTATTCAAATAGTGCAGTTATTTATAATCCTGATTTTTTAAGCGAACGAGATTTGATATACTCAGGATATAAGCCGTTACGTACTTATAGTGGTTATTCATACTCCGGAGGTTTTTCAGATCACTATCCTGTATTTATCGATTTTTATTTGAATAAATAATTATCGGATACCAACAATCTCTTTTCTGATAGATAAAACTTCATTTTTAAGTCTGTAAAATTGCTCTTCAGAAATGTCTCTGCGGGTTTCAATTTCATGGCTGTCGGTATCTTTTTCAATTATCTTTTTTTCTGATTCATCAAGAATTACTTTTATTCTTTTTAGGTATTCAAAAGCACTTTCTACATTTAGGTCAATTGTATTGTGTTCGGCAAAAATATATACGTGTTCAAGCATAATATAAAAATCTTCAATGTGAGAAAAGAAAGAGTGTTCGGGGTTATATTCTCCTACCGATTCTAACGAAAGGTAGAATATTTCAATATAACTACCTATAGTTATAAGAGCAGCCATATTCTCTCTAGGTGAGCCAACCAGTTTTTCAAACAGAGAAAAGAAAATATCTTCGCTTAAATGAATAAGAGAGTCTTTGTTTCCCATACTGTCGACAAGTCTTTTGTAAAGGTCTTTATCGTAAATGTGTGAAATTTTTATTTCTTCCGACAGAGTATAAATAGCGTCGATATATGTAAAGGCCTCGGCAGTAAAGTCGAAAAGATTAAGGTATGCAGCATCGGTCATGTATACCCCGATGTTTAGTGCCTGAGTTTTAGAGTCAAGGTACATTTTTGCTCTTGATGGTTTATTGGGGAACTCATGTGAGTATACTAATAAGTTTGAACCAAATATTCTTATTATTTCATTAGGTGTCGATATATTGTACATACTCATTGATGTTTGTTCTAAGATAGCAGTATCAATAATTACACCATTCAAAATGTCGGTTTTCTCTTTTTTGTTGCTATTGCAGTATGTAGATGCTACTACAATTAATAATATAATTATTGTAGCAGACAATATTCCATATTTTTTTTTCACTGTTTTCATTAGCAAAATATTTAGTATGAATTTAAGAAATAAATGCTATACATCAAAGAGTTGAAGAGTATCAAAATAATGTAGGGGAAGATGTTTTGTTAATGAAAAATGGAAGATTTGAAGAATTATAAAACGGATTTTGCAAAAATTATGATTATCTTTTGAATGCTTTTGAGCATAAAGTATTTAAGAATACTTAAAAATAATACCAAATTGATAAAATAAATAAGCAACAAATTATAAACAGTTAAACTTAAATTAGTATGAAAACATTGTTTTGGTTAATACCCATATGTTCGTTAATAGCATTAGGGTTTGCGTATTATTTTTTTAAAATTATGATGAAAAGTTCTGAGGGTACTGACAAAATGAAGGAAATAGCTCAGTACGTGCGAGAAGGAGCTATGGCTTATTTAAAGCGGCAGTACAAGGTTGTCGGGATAGTATTTATAATTTTATTTGTAATATTTACAATTTTAGCCTTTATGGGAGTCCAAAACCCATTTGTTCCGGTAGCATTTTTAACCGGTGGTTTTTTTTCAGGGTTATGTGGATTTTTAGGCATGAAAACAGCAACATTTGCATCGGCTCGTACAGCTCATGGTGCATCACAGTCGTTGAATAAGGGATTGCAGGTAGCGTTTCGTTCGGGCGCAGTAATGGGTTTAGTTGTTGTTGGTTTTGGTTTGTTTGATATAGCAATGTGGTATTGGATATTGAACCATATATATGATAATAACGTATTTGGATTAGGTTTAAAGGTAGCCAGAGAGATAGGTATTGCAGCGGAAACTGTAGGCTGGACAGCCGATTTGGCAGCAAATGGTGAGTTTATGCATACAAAAATGGTTCATATTACCACAACAATGTTAACATTTGGAATGGGAGCATCAACGCAAGCATTATTTGCGCGTGTTGGTGGCGGTATATATACAAAAGCCGCCGACGTAGGTGCTGACCTTGTAGGTAAAGTTGAGGCAGGAATACCTGAAGATGACCCGCGTAATCCGGCAACTATTGCTGATAACGTTGGCGATAATGTTGGTGATGTAGCAGGAATGGGAGCCGACCTTTATGAGTCATATTGTGGTTCAATATTAGCAACAGCAGCTTTAGGCGCAGCAATTTCAATGAGTGGAGGTGAATTTAACGATAAAGCAATTTTAGCACCAATGATAGTTGCAGCTATTGGTATAATATTTTCAATAGCCGGAATTTTTATGGTTCGTACAAAAGAGACGGCAACAGCAAAGAGTCTTTTAAATTCTTTATTAGTAGGAACAGCCGGTAGTTCAGTACTTATTTTAATAGCAATTGGAGTTATGGCAAGTTTAGGTTGGATTACCTGGGGAATATTTGGTTCGGTAATAGCCGGGCTATTAGCCGGTATTATTATTGGTCAGGGTACAGAATACTTCACTTCCGATGGATATAAACCAACGCAGGGAATTGCAAAACAGGCACAGCAGGGACCGGCAACTACTATTATTGATGGTATTGCAGTAGGTATGTATTCTACATGGATTCCGGTAGTAACAATTGTTGCAGGTATTATAGCAGCATTTGGTTTTGCCGGTGGATTTGCCGATTTTTCGCAAGGAGTATATGGTATTGGCTTTGCAGCGGTAGGTATGTTATCAACACTGGGAATAACTTTGGCAACCGATGCATTTGGACCTATTGCCGATAATGCAGGAGGAAATGCAGAAATGGCGGAACTACCGAAAGAAGTTCGTGAGCGTACCGATGCTTTAGATATGCTTGGAAATACAACTGCAGCAACAGGAAAGGGGTTTGCAATAGGTTCGGCAGCATTAACAGCTATGGCATTATTGGTAGCTTATATGGAAGAGATAAGAATATGGCTAGCTAAAGTGCCTGAGCTTGGAGCCGATTTCTTAGAGGCAACAGGAGCAGCAAGTTTAAGTACAGCAACAATTGATAACTTTGTTGACTATTATGAACTTAACCTTTTCAATCCGCTTCTTCTAGCCGGATTGTTTCTTGGAGCAATGATGGCATTTGTGTTTTGTGCTATGACCATGAAAGCAGTTGGTCGTGCAGCCGGAGCAATGGTAGAAGAGGTTCGTCGCCAGTTTCGTGAAATTGCCGGAATACTTGAAGGTAAAGGTACTCCTGAGTATGCAAAGTGTGTTGAAATATCGACACGTGGAGCTCAACGTGAAATGATGGTTCCTTCTCTGTTAGCTATTGCAGTACCTATTATAGTAGGTTTAATTTTTGGAGTAGCAGGAGTTATTGGTCTTCTTATGGGAGGTTTGGTAACCGGTTTTACTTTGGCAGTAATGCTCAATAATGCAGGAGGAGCATGGGACAATGCAAAAAAGTATATAGAAAAGGGTAATTATGGAGGGAAAGGAAGCGAGGCTCATAAAGCGGGAGTAGTTGGTGATACGGTTGGTGATCCGTTTAAAGACACATCAGGGCCGTCGTTGAATATTCTTATTAAGCTTATGACTATGGTATCGGTGGTAATGAGTGGAGTAACTGTTGTATATGGTTTGCTTTAATATATAACTTATTCAGTTAAATAATCCCCGTTCATTTATTTGAGCGGGGATTATTTTTATATCTTGAACCCTTGAAGTTTTGTGTTAGAAATTTATTAGCTATTGAATGTAAACAGGTAATTTATAATTAGTAAATATACCAAGGATAAAACATATAAATGTGAAATATACAATTGAGAGTGATGAGTTTATTGCGATAGTAGAATCGAAAGGAGCAGAGTTGATTAGCTTGACATCTAGGTCATCGTTTCGTGAATATATCTGGGAAGGCAATCCTGAAATATGGGAAGGGCAGTCACCTGTATTATTTCCAATAGTGGGAATATTGAAAAATGGAAAATATTTATTGAATGGTAAAGAGTATTCAATACCAAAACATGGGTTTATTCGAAGAACAACAAAGCTTACACTTAAAAATCAAACTACAGACAGGTTGGTATTTGAATTATTGCCCGACGATGAGATAAAACAAATGTTTCCATTCGATTTTTTATTTCAAATATCATTTCACATTATGGGTAATAAGCTTATAGTAACATATAAAGTTGAAAACAGAGGTGATAGTGAAATGTTTTTTTCAATTGGAGCCCATCCGGCATTTAACTGTCCAATTAGGGAAGGAGATTCATATGATGACTGTTATATAGAATTTGAGGAAGATGAAGTAGAGTACGCAATGTTATTAAATAGAGATGGGTTAATAGGGCGAGATGTAAAAGAAGTATTTGAGGGAGATAAAATAAGACTTAGTCATGAGTTGTTTGCAAATGATGTGTTAATGTTTAAATCCTTAAAATCGAGAGAGGTTAGTTTAAGATCTGTTAAAACAGGAACAACTGTAATTGTAAAGTTTGGAGATTTTGAATATTTGGGTATTTGGTCAAAACCCAATGGCGATTTTGTAAGTATTGAACCGTGGAATGGGATTAATGATTTTGAATACACAAATAGTGATATAAAAACAAAAGAAGGGATAATTACCTTGGGGGCATGGAGTACTTTTCAGGCTTCATACTCAATTGAGGTTGAGGAATAAATATAAACTAAAATTATGCATAAAGTACCGAATGAAGAGTTGAATGAGCGCATGAAGCGTTTCAGGAAAGAGATGGAAGAAAATGATAAAAACTGGCAAATAGCATACATATTTACAAAAGTGGGTATGTATTATTTTACAGGAACTATGCAGGATGGAGTTCTGATAATACCAAGGAACGAAGAAGCTGTACTGTGGGTTAGAGTGAGTTATGAACGAGCTGTTGACGAGTCGAATTTCTCTAATATAAAGCCAATGCGTAGTTACAGAGACGCAGCTTCTACATTTACTATTATTCCAACTGTTGCATATGTGGAGAAAGAATTTTTGCCAATAGCAATATGGGAACGATTTACGAAGTATTTTCCGACCCAAATAATACTTCCTGTTGGAGGAGTAATGAATAAGCTCAGAGCTGTAAAAAGTTTATATGAGCTTGAGCAAATGCGTGAATCAGGAAAGAATCATGAGTATTTATTAGAGAAAGTTGTTCCGGAAATTCTTCATGAAGGTATTAGTGAAGCCGATTTTTGTGGTTTGCTGTATAATGAAATGATAAAGGCAGGGCATCATGGGTTGGCACGCTTTGCTATGTACGATACCAATACCATACTTGGTCATGTGGCATTTGGTGAAAGTGCAATTTATCCTACTCATTTCGATGGTCCCGGTGGTAATTATGGCTTGTGTCCCGCAGTTCCATTTTTGGGAAGCAGAGACAGAAAATTGAAGAAGGGTGATATAGTATTTCTTGATGTAGCAATGGGAGTAAACGGGTATCATACCGACAGTACTTTGACTTACGCATTTGGTGGAGGCATACCCGATGAGGTAATGAAACAGCATTTGCAATGCGTTGAAATACAACAAATGGTTGCCCAAAGGTTAAAGCCTGGTAATATTCCTGAAGAAATATATAATGAAATTGTAAATTCATTGCCGGCGGATTTTATTTCAAATTTTATGGGTTATGGTAGTCGCCAGTCAAAATTCTTGGCACATAGTATAGGCTTATTGGTTGATGAAATGCCGGTAATAGCCAATGGATTTAAAGAACCATTGGAAGAAGGAATGACATTTGCGGTAGAGCCCAAAAAAGGTATTGAAAATATTGGTGTTGTAGGAACAGAAGATACATATATAGTAACACCTAATGGTGGCGAATGTATTACAGGAACTCATAAAGGGCTTATGATTGTTTAAAACCTTTATTGAATGATTATTGTATAATTGTTATAAAACATATTTTTAGTTATTTTGTGTTGAATTTTTAAAATAAACAGAAACCATAATGACAGTAGATGAAATAGTGGAGGTGATAGAGGGGGTTGTTGTTACTAAAACAGATGCCGATAGTTTGGAAATTGAATATGCTATGGCATCTGACTTAATGAGTGATGTATTAACACTGGATACAGAAAATGCTGCGCTTATTACCGGATTGTCAAATATTCAGACTATTCGCACAGTAGAGATGCAGGATATACAATGCATAATTTTAGCCAGAGGGAAAAGAGCAACAGCAGAAATGATTAAATTGGCAGAACAAGATAATATTACCATAATAGAATCGCCATATGCCATGTATAGAATATCCGGAGTTTTATACCAGGCAGGTATAAAGCCTCATTATTAATTATTTAGAATATGGAGTTTGAATACAAGGTAGAAGGGGGCGATTTTACAAATGCAGGTTCAGCGTCGAGCAGTGTAAAAAAAACACTGAAAAAGCTTAATGTTGACCCCAAAATAACCCGTAAAATAGTAGTTGCACTTTATGAAGCCGAGGTAAATATAGTAGCTCATGCATACCGAGGCGATATACTTGTAAAAATATCGCCCGAACAAATTAATATTACATTAACCGATGAAGGACCCGGTATTGAAAATATTGAGCAGGCTATGGTTGAAGGATATTCAACAGCATCGGCTAAGGTGAGGGAAATGGGCTTTGGAGCAGGTATGGGACTTGCTAATATAAAAAAGAATACCGACCAAATGAATATACAATCGGAAGTAGGTAAAGGAACCGTTTTGAGTTTTACTAACTTTTTATCGTAAATAATATGGATAAGCCATTCTATCATGCACTTAAAATTGACGAGGAGCTTTGTATAGGCTGTTCGCATTGCATGAACTCTTGCCCTACGGAGGCTATAAGGGTGTGGAATGGTATTGCATCAATTGACGAAGATAAGTGTATTGATTGTGGCGAGTGTGCAAAAGTATGTCCAACTACTGCTATTTATGTTGAGGAAGATTATTTTGACAATATATTCAAATATCGTTATCGAGTAGCACTAATACCATCGGTTTTTGTAGGTCAGTTTCCTGAAAATATTAAAGCCAGTCAAATATATAGTGTGCTTCATAAGCTTGGTTTTACCCATGTGTATGAGGTAGAGCGTGCAGTAGAGGTATTGCGCGAAGCAGTTTGGGATTATCAAAAAGAGTATGTTGATGAATATCCCATAATATCGTCATTCTGTCCGGCAATAGTAAGATTGATACAAGTAAAATTTCCATCGCTTGTTGACCAAATAATGAAACTGAATACTCCCAGTGATATTGCTGCAACATTTTATCGCAAAAAGCTTACTGACCAAGGGTTGAGAGATAATGAAATAGGTATATTTTATATAACACCATGTGCTGCAAAAATTGCATCAATTATTAGCCCGGTTGGGATAGAAGAGTCGGCAGTATCAGGTGTTATAAATTCAAATAGTTTATATAACCGCGTTTACCGCGAAATAAAAAATGAAACCGGTGATATTTGTGCAGTCCCCGAGCCTACTGTTATTCACGATTATAAGCTGCTTTGGTCTTTGAACCGAGGCGAGTCGCGTCAGGCGCACGGCCGTACTCTTGCCATAGATGGCATATATAATGCGATAGAGTTCTTGGAGATGGTTGAAAATGAGGAAGTAACAGGTATCGATTTTCTTGAATGCCGTGCTTGTTCACAAAGCTGTGCCGGAGGTATACTTAATGCCGAGAACAGGTTTCTGATTATTGAGCGGTTAAAGAAACGTATAGAACGGAATAATCAGAAAACTTCTGATTATAAATCGTCGGGAATAAGGGAGTATAAAGATTTTTTAGCCAGCCGTATTAAGCTTGGAGATATACCGTCACGCTCAATGATGATGCTCGATGCCGATATGCTTAAGGCTATGCAGAAAATGAAAAACTCCCAAAAAATAGAGAAAGAATTACCCAGTATTGATTGTGGAGCCTGTGGAGCACCAAGTTGCAAAGCACTAGCCGAAGATATAGTTAAAGGAAATGCCACACTTTCACATTGTATTTTTATTCAGAATAAGCTTATAAAAAATAATGAAATAAACCTTGATACAGCTCTTGGTATTATTCGAAATATTTGGGGAAACCGTTCGGTTAAATAAATGATGATATACCGTTCAGAATCATCTAATTGGCCAATCATAAAGTGGTTTATACTAAAAGTTAAATAATTTTGTATATATCAATAGCAACATTAATTTTGCGCTCATATAATTTAAAAGCAATAATCGATGGCACAAAAACCTTCTATACCAAAGGGAACACGCGATTTCGGGCCGGCAGAAATGGTAAAGCGCAACTATATTTTCGACACTATAAAAAGTGTATTTAAGCTTTACGGATTTCAGCCAATAGAGACCCCTGCAATGGAAAATCTGTCGACCCTTATGGGGAAATACGGAGAAGAAGGCGATAAGTTGTTGTTTAAAATATTGAACTCAGGCGATTTTCTTACCAAAGCCGACCAAGAATTATTAACACAAAAAGATTCAGTTAAAGTTACCGGTCAAATATCGGAAAAAGGGTTGCGATACGACCTTACCGTACCATTTGCTCGTTATGTGGTACAGCACCGAAACAATATAGTATTTCCATTTAAGCGTTATCAGATACAACCGGTATGGCGCGCCGACCGTCCGCAGAAAGGGCGTTATCGTGAGTTTTTTCAGTGCGATGTTGACGTAATAGGAAGCGATTCGTTATTGAATGAAGTAGAGCTTATTCAAATAGTTGACGAAGTATACAAAAAGCTAAATATTAACGTGGTTGTAAAAATGAATAACCGCAAAATACTTGCAGGTATTGCCGAAACAATAGGGCAACCCGATAAAATGGTAGATATAACAGTTGCTATTGATAAGCTTGATAAAATAGGAGTTGAAAAGGTTAACCAGGAATTGTTGGAAAAGGGATTACCTCAGTTGGCAGTTGAACAATTACAGCCAATACTCAACTTGTCGGGTAGCAATACTGAAAAACTGAATCAGATTAAGAATGTTTTATCGGGTTCCGAAACAGGCTTGAAGGGTATTCAGGAAATGGAAACTGTTTTTGCATTGTTAGCCGATTTAAATATTTCAACGAAAGTAGAACTTGATTTAACGTTGGCACGCGGGTTAAATTACTACACCGGAGCAATATTTGAAGTAAAAGCACTCGATGTTCAAATAGGTTCAATAACAGGAGGAGGCCGATACGATGATTTAACAGGTATTTTTGGATTGCCCGATGTTTCGGGAGTTGGTATATCATTTGGAGCCGACCGTATTTACGATGTAATGGAGCAGTTGTATTTGTATCCGAAAGAGAGTGCTACAACCACACAGATATTGTTTGTAAATTTTGGAGATAAGGAGCAAGTGTGGTGTATGAAAGCACTTTCAGAACTTCGTAAAGCCGGCATTAGTGCCGAAATATTTCCGGAAAGTGCAAAAATGAAAAAGCAGATGACATATGCCAATCAGCGAAATATCCCTTTTGTAGCATTAGTAGGAGAGCAGGAAATAGAGTCGGGTAAAATTACCCTGAAAGATATGGAAAATGGTACTCAGGATAATATTACCGTTGAAGAGATAATTAGGAAATTGATGTATTGATTCTTATTAGTTTTAGAAACAAGTTTTTTTCAATTATGGTGTTTTTGATTACATAAGTTTTTCAAAAACAGTTTCATATTTATCAAGAAGAGTTTTTAACTGTTCTACCGATAGCTTTTTTGTATAAACACGTATAAAGTCTTTCACTTCTTTTCGGTACATCACAGCCAGTGCTGCATCGAATTCGGTAAAATCAATATTGCTTCTTACCTTTTTTGTTATTTTCTTGAATAAGCTCCACGGAATATGTCGGTCAATTTCGAGATAGTAAATATTTCTATCCTCATCTTTCCATATTTTTTCGTCAATTTGGGTAAGAACCGAAGTTTTAGTTACTCTTATTATTGCCATTTCAAGAATATCTTTTGCTTTAGCAAAATCTAATCCAAAATCGCGATAAAAGTCTTGAATTTCGGCAACTTGCTCAAATGAAGTGAGTTTGCGAACTCTAATAGCAGAATATGTGTTGTTTTGAACACAAACAGTTGCCGGGGTACCTTCAAATACTATCTCGCTTTGCTTTTTCACAAGTTGAGTAAGGCGAAGTATTTTTTCATTCGATTCTTTACTATTTAAAACAAGAAATAGGGAGTCGGGCATACCTTCCTGTGCAATATTACTGCCATAATATCCGTAAAAAAGCCCCAAATCTTCAAGTACCATAGTGTTGGGAAGCCCTACTTTAAGGCTTTTTACTTCCTCTTCTTTTGTAATACTACCGTAAACTTCAAGTATCATAATTATAGGTGTTTGAATTGAACATTGAAAAAGCCTGTTTAAAAAGGCTTATGCTGTATTAAATATAAACAGATATTTTAAAACAAAGTTTATGATTTAGTAAAAAAGTAAGTGTAAAAAAGGTGTTTTAAAATCAATGTGCTTAGGTATTTATATTTTCAATAATCTTATTTTGGCTATATTTAGTTAAAATTATACAAATACTATTATATGCTAAAGCGTTTCATAGTTTGGCGAATGCGTAATATTAACGACAAAGGATTTCTTATGATTCTGAGTGTGTTAGTTGGAGTACTTGCCGGTATTATGGCTTGGTTGTTGAAAACCGGTGTTTTTTATATGCATGAATTATTTAGTAGTAATCTCCATTTTAGTTTAACAAATTACCACCTGTTTTTATACCCATTAATAGGGCTTACACTTGTAGTGTTATTTAAGCAGTTTATATTACACGACAATGTACGGCACAATATAGCTTCAATACTGTATGCAATTGCGAAGCGAAATAGTTTAATGCGAATACATAAGACATATTCGTCGGTTGTAGGTGCAATATTAACCGCCGGTTTTGGGGGCTCTATCGGGTTGGAGTCGCCAATTATATCATCGGGGGCATCAATAGGGTCGAATTTGGGGCGTATGTTTAGGTTAAATTATAAGAGCATAACTACATTGCTGGGGTGTGGTGCGGCCGGAGCCGTATCGGCAATATTTAATACACCAATAGCAGGAATAGTATTTGCATTAGAGGTGCTATTGCTCGATTTGAACCGTTTTTCATTAATACCATTGTTAATGGCATCGGTTAGCGGAGCTATTACAACAAACCTGTTGTTTACAGAATCTATTGCATTCGATTTTTCAGTAAGTCAGGCATTTATGGTAAAACATACTGTGTATTATGTTTTTTTGGGTATTTTGGCAGGTCTTACATCGGGTTATTTTACAAAAATATTTGTTGCTATTGAGGGGTATTTTCTTAATATAAAAAGCATATATAAGCGGTTGTTGATAGGAGCTCCGTTTTTGGGGTTGATAATATATTTTTTTCCGGCACTTTATGGCGAGGGATTCGATGTAATAAAGGCTATGCTCTCGGGCAATTCGGCCGAAGTGTTTGAGAAGAACTTTTTTAGTTTTATCTCTGACAGCATTGGGGTATATATATTATTTTTCATTACTATTATTGCATTGAAAGTAGTAGCATCGGCTTTAACAGTTGGGGCCGGAGGTATTGGGGGTATTTTTGCACCATCGTTATTTACTGGCGGTATATTAGGTTATCTGTTTGCTTTTGTTAATAATCATTTGGTCGATGAGCAATTGTCGGTAACAAATTTTGCACTAGTTGGTATGGGAGGTGTAGTTGCCGGAGTATTGCAGGCACCGCTTACCGGCATTTTTTTAATTGCCGAAATTACACATGGCTACGAGCTTATAGTACCGTTAATGTTAACTTCTACTATTTCGTATATAACTGCACGTAGCTACAATAAGCAGAATATTGTAACATGGCAGTTAGAGAAACGGGGAACCCTTGTTACTCACAATAAAGATAAGGCAGTACTTCAGTTTCTTAGAATAGGTACATTAGTGGAGTCAGATTTTACTACAGTAAATGAAGATGATTTGTTGGAAGATTTGGTAAAGGCAATATCAAAATCGAAGCGCAATATATTTCCGGTTATAAATGATGAAGGTTACTTATTGGGTATAATTTTGCTCGACGATGTAAGAAACATAATGTTTAACCGTGAGTATTATGATACGTCGGTGTTGAACCTTGCGCAAATACCTCCGGCCATAATCAGGCACGATGATAATATGGACAATGTGATAAACTTATTTAATGAAACCGATGCGTGGAATTTGCCTGTATGTAAAGATGGAAAATATCAGGGGTTTATTAGTAAATCGAAACTATTTTCGGCATATCGTTCGCAACTCATGAATATTACAGAAGAGTAATATTATTAGTTCAATTGTTCATATAATAGCAGTAAAAAATATAATCAACTTCATTTTTGCAATGTGTGTTTTGATTTTTTACGTATTCTATACTTATGTAAGTGTCAGTTTTACAGATGGTTGGAATGCGTTTTGTTAAAGAAGGAAAAAAAGCAATTTTAAAGTCGGACGGTTCTATAATTTTTGTATTTTAGCACAATTTTTAAAAAACATCAACAATCTTTAAAATTATGGCTTTTATTGACGACAAAATTATTGGTGAAGGGTTAACATTCGACGATGTATATTTAGTACCTGCATATTCAGAAGTATTACCCCGCGAAGTGAATATTTCATCACAATTTTCAAGAAATATCAGGTTAAATACTCCTATTGTTTCAGCAGCAATGGATACAGTAACTGAGTCAACAATGGCAATAGCAATAGCTCGTGAAGGGGGTATTGGTGTTATACATAAAAATATGTCGATAGAAGAGCAGGCTAAGAAAGTTAGAATGGTAAAAAGGGCAGAGAACGGTATGATTATAGACCCTGTAACTATAACTAAAGAAAAAACAGTAGCCGATGCTCTTGCAATAATGAAAGAGTTTAAAATTGGGGGCATACCGGTAGTTGATGCAGGCAATAAGTTGATAGGAATAGTTACAAATCGTGATTTGCGTTTTGAAGCAATGAATAAGGTAATAGCCGATATTATGACATCGGAAAATATTGTAACAACAAATCAGAGTATTGACCTTGATAAGGCAGCCGAAATACTTATGGAGCATAAAATAGAAAAGCTTCCTGTAGTTGATGAAGATTATAAGCTGGTTGGGCTAATAACATATAAAGATATAACCAAGGCACAAGACAGACCGAATGCTTGCAAAGATAGTAAAGGACGCTTGCGTGTAGCGGCAGGAGTAGGAGTAACCGGCGATACGCTGGAGCGAATAGCTGCTTTGGTAAAGGCCGGAGCCGATGCAATAGTAATAGATACAGCACATGGACACTCTAAAGGAGTTATTGATATGTTAAAAGAAGCTAAATCAAAATTTCCTCAGGTTGATTATGTAGTTGGTAATATAGCAACCCCCGAAGCAGCAATAGCACTTGTTGAGGCCGGAGCCGATGCTGTAAAAGTAGGTATAGGACCGGGGTCAATATGTACAACAAGGGTAGTTGCCGGAGTAGGAGTTCCACAGCTTACCGCAATAAATAGTATTGCCGAAGCGTTAAAAGGTACAGGTGTTCCATTAATTGGTGATGGTGGTATACGTTATTCGGGCGATGTGGTTAAGGGGCTTGCAGCCGGAGCCGATTCTATTATGATGGGGTCAATGTTTGCCGGAACCGATGAATCGCCGGGAGAGACTATCATTTACCAGGGGCGAAAGTTTAAATCGTACCGAGGAATGGGGTCGGTTGAGGCTATGCAACAAGGTTCAAAAGACCGTTACTTTCAGGATGCCGAGGACGATGTAAAAAAACTGGTACCCGAAGGTATTGCAGCACGAGTACCTTACAAAGGAACATTGAGTGAAGTTATGTATCAAATAATTGGAGGCTTACGTTCAGGAATGGGATATTGCGGAGCGGCAAATATTGATGAACTGAAAAATGCAAAATTTGTAAGAATTACAAATGCAGGAATGGTTGAAGGCCACCCGCACGATGTAACTATTACACGTGAAGCACCTAACTATACACGCGAAAGAAACTAATATTATAAAAAGCCAAGTACAGATATGACTAGAAACTTAACATTTTTTGCATCTTGTTTATTATTACTTACAAATGTTTTTGCGCAGGCAAACAGTGATGTGTTATTAACAGTAGCCGGAGAACAGGTTACCAAGGAAGAGTTTATACGTGTTTACTCAAAGAACAATAAGCAACCGTCGTTTGATAGAGAATCGCTCGATGAGTATATGAATTTGTTTATAAACTTTAAGCTTAAAGTAAAAGAAGCCGAAGCTTTAGGGTTAGATACATCGCAAACATTTACTAAAGAATTTGAAGGATATAAGCTACAACTGGAGAAGCCTTATTTTAAAGACGAGTCGATTGTTGACGCTATGGCTTTGGAAGCTTATGAGAGGCTAAAATGGGAATTGAAAGCAAGCCATATACTTATAAATGTAAAGGAAGGGGCAATGCCTGCTGATACTTTAGCTGCTTACAAACGAATAAGCGATATTCGTGCAAAAGCATTAAAAGGGGATGATTTTGGAGAGTTGGCTAAACAATATTCGGAAGACCCATCGGCTCAATATAACTTGGGCGATTTAGGTTTTTTTAGTGCATTCAGAATGGTGATGCCTTTTGAAGATGCAGCGTATAATACTAAGGTTGGTAATATATCGCCAATAATAAGAACCCGTTTTGGTTATCATATTTTAAAAGTATATGATAAACGACCAACAGTAGGACAGGTTAAGGTTGCTCATATAATGAAAAAAGTGAACAAAAACAGTTCAGCCGAAGAGCACGAAGTAGCAAAACAAGCAGCCTTTCAAATATATGATTCCATAATGCAAGGTGTAAGTTTCGCTGAAATGGCTTTAAAACACTCTGACGATAAAGGTAGTGCAATGAAAGGTGGTGAACTGCCTATGTTTGGTTCAGGTCGAATGGTTCCGGAGTTTGAAGAAGCAGCTTTTGCTTTAGATAGCATTGGTGCCGTGTCAGAGCCAATACTTTCAAATTATGGATGGCATATTATAAAACTTCTCGATACTCAGGAGTTCGGGTCGTTCGATGAAGAAAAAGAAAAAATATACACCAATGTTCGACGTATAATTCCTTCAAATAAAACCGAACAAATAGTAATAGACCGTATAAAAAATGAATACGGCTATAAGGAATACAAAGAGAATGCAACAAAGCTTATAACAATTGTAGATACATTAAAAGTGCTGAAAAATCAGGATTACGAACCTAATTTCAGTAATAACGAGAAAGTGCTTGTAATAGGCGATTCTACTTATTATCAGACATCGTTTTTGAAATATATTTCAATGAACAGAATAAAAAATTCATCAAACTTTTTATTTAGTGATTTTATTGAAATGTATTATAATAATTTCACATTAGAAATGGTAAAAGAATACGAAAGAGCACAGTTGCCTTTGAAACACCCTGAATACAAACATTTGTTAAAAGAGTATCACGATGGTATACTGTTGTTTAACCTTACCGATTCTATGGTTTGGAGCAGAGCAGTAAAAGATTCGGCCGGGCTTAATAATTTTTATGAAAATAATAAGCAGAACTATATGTGGGGCAATAGGGTAAAAGCTACTTTGTATGTTTATAACAATGCCAATATGGAGTCGAAAGTGTTAAGTATGGCAAAAAAAGTGGCAAAAAAAGATTCAGATCCCAATGCTGCTTGTATAGCATTACAAGCAAAAACACAAAATAGCGACTCAAGTTTTAATATTACTTGTAAGCAGAAAAAATATATGAAGGGCGACAATGCCAATGTTGACGATGTAGTATGGACTTCGGGCAGCTACAAAGTACAGCAAACAGGCGATAAATACATACTGACATATATTCATAACCCAATAGAGCCTGAACCAAAACAATTAAGTGAGGCTAAGGGGCTTATTACTGCCGATTATCAGGCCGAACTTGAAAAAGAATGGCTTGCAGCACTTAGAGAAAAATACGAGTTTAGTATTAACGAGCAGGTATTCAATAGTATAGTTGAATAAATAAAACTATAAACAGCAATGTTTGATATTAAGAGTGTAATATTATTGTCTTATGTGATACTGTTTTCGGCTTGTACAGGTTTGAATAATAAGAATGCAGTAGTAATAGCAAAGGTAGGCGACAGAGTTTTATACGATACCGATTTGGCCGATGTATTACCTCAAACAGATGTTGAAATTGATAGTATTTCATTTGCTCAAACTTATATTGAAAAATGGGTTCGAAATCAGTTATTGTTAGAGAAAGCTCGTAAAAATATTGATATTAAGAGCTTGAAAGATATTGATTACATGATTGAAAATTACCGAATTTCGTTGATTGTATTCAAATATCAACAAATGCTGATAAAGCAAAAACTTGATACCGTAGTAACACAGGAACAAATTGATGAATACTATTCAAAACATTCGGGTAACTTTAAACTTGACAGTAGTGTAGTAAAAGCCCGTTTTGTGAAGGTTCCAAAATCGTTGTACGATTCATACAAAATACGGCAGTGGATAGGTTCACAAAGAGAGGAAGATATAATTAGTTTGGAAGATTACTGTTACCAAAATGCCCGAAATTTCGATATGGGTGAAGATTGGGTTTACTTTAGCGAAGTATTGTCGAAAACACCCAAAAAAATCGATAACAGAGAACAGTTTCTTAAGTATAACAGGAATTTTGAAGTATCAGACTCACTGTATAAATACTATGTATCGGTACTCGATTATAAGCTAACTAATGATACTACACCACAGTATTTTGTTGAAAGACAGATAAAAGATATAATTCTGAACCGCAGAAAAATAGAATTTATTCAGGAGCTTGAGAATAATGTATACCGCGATGGGGTTAACCAAAAGAAATTTACAATTTACACCGATTAAAAATAATGATAAGAAGTATTATAACAGTTCTGTTATTTAGTGTATTACAAATAAGTACCATAGCTCAGGATAAGCAAATTTTGGATCAGGTACTGGCAATAGTTGGCGATGAGATAATACTAGAAAGTGAAGTAGAAGCTCAGGCAGAACAAATGAAAGCTCAGGGTTACTATTCATCGCGCGATTTGAACTGCGAAGTGCTCGAAGAATTATTATTTGCAAAGCTGTTGGTGCATCAATCGAAAATAGATAGTATAGAGGTAACCCCCGATGAGGTAGAGGCGGAAGTTAATCGCCGGGTAAACGGCTATGTTAGTCAAATAGGTAGTGAAGAGAAACTGGAGGAATACTACAAGAAGCCTATTGCTGAAATAAAAGCAAATATGCGCGATGTTATAAAAGAGCAAATGTTGGGTCAAAGAATGATGCAGGAAATAACTTCGGATATTGATGTAACCCCAAGCGAAATAAAAGCATTTTATAACAGTATGCCCGAAGATAGTTTGCCTGTGGTAAATACTCAATTTGGACTGGAGCAGGTTATTATATATCCGAAAATAAAGGAGGTTGAAATACTTAGGGTAAAAGACAGGCTTAGAGAATTTAAGGAGAGAGTAGCGAAAGGAGAAAGCTTTGCTACACTGGCAGTATTGTATTCCGAAGACAAGGGAACAGCAACCAAAGGTGGAGAGTTAGGTTTTGTAAGCCGCGGCGATTTAGTGCCTGAGTTCTCGGCGGTAGCTTTTAACTTACAGCCCGGCGAAGTGTCGAAAGTTGTTAAAACCGATTTTGGGTATCATATAATTCAACTGATTGAAATAAAAGGAGAGAGAATGAATTGTCGCCATATACTCCTAAAACCGCGAATATCGTTTGATGAAAAGGAGAAGACTATAAAAATACTCGATTCGGTACAAACAGAAATAAATGCAGGTAACATGAAGTTTAAAGATGCCTGCTGGCTATATTCCAATGACGATGAAACACGCATGAACGGAGGTGTAATGCTAAACCCAATGACCGGAAATTCAATGTGGGAGGCATCGCATATTGACTCTAAGGTAGCACTTGCCATAAGAAACCTTGAAGTGGGTAGAGTGTCGGCACCGTTCGAAACAGAAGACGACAATGGGAATAAAGTATATAAAATAGTGCTTTTAAAAGAGAAGCGTAACCCACATAAAGCAAATCTGAAAGAAGATTATCAACTTATACAGGATATGGCTTTAAATATGAAGAAGCATGATTATATGCAGGAGTGGATAAAAGGGGCAGTTGATAAAGCATTTATAAAAATAGATGACAGTTACCAAAATTGTGATTTTAATAATAAGGCCTGGATAAAATAAACTATATGGAACAATTTACTAGCGATGTAGAAGCAGTAGACTCACTAAAAGCTTCATTTTCTGACCTTATGGCAGAAATAAAAAAGGTTATAATAGGGCAAGATGATGTTGTAAAGGAGACACTTATATCTGTTTTTAGTGGAGGTCATTGTTTGCTGGTAGGAGTTCCCGGGCTTGCAAAAACATTATTGGTTAATACTATTGCCGATGCTCTGAGTCTTAACTATAAGCGTATACAGTTTACCCCTGATTTAATGCCGTCTGATATTATTGGGTCGGAAATACTTAACGAAAAGCGCGACTTTGAATTTATAAAAGGACCATTATTTGCCAATATTGTATTGGCCGACGAAATAAACAGAACACCGCCCAAAACACAGTCGGCTCTGCTTGAGGCTATGCAAGAAAAGTCGGTTACTGCCGCAGGAAAACGATTTGAACTTGGTGCCCCGTTTTTTGTACTTGCAACACAAAACCCTATTGAGCAGGAGGGTACATATCCGTTACCGGAAGCTCAACTCGACCGTTTTATGTTCAATATCTTACTCGATTATCCATCGGTTGAAAATGAGATAAATATAGTTTCCAGTACTACTACAAATATTCAAACTAAGGTTAACAGTATACTAACAGGTGAGCAAATAAATGCATATCAGCAATTGGTACGAAAAATACCGGTGAATGATAATGTAGTGCGCTATGCAGTAAAACTGGTTTCAAAAACCCGCCCCGGAAGGGAAGACGCCCACGAGCTTACTAACCAGTATATAAGCTGGGGTGCAGGCCCACGAGCATCGCAGTATCTTGTATTGGGAGCAAAAACACATGCTGCAATAAGCGGAAAATACTCACCCGATATTGAAGATATAAAAGCAGTAGCTTTACCGATACTTCGTCACCGTTTGGTTAGAAACTACAAAGCCGAGGCTGCCGGAATTACGGTTGAGCATATTGTTGGCAAGATTATTGAATCATTAAATTAGTTTTGGTTAAAATATTCAATATTAGGTCTCTTTAATGAAATTCATTTTAAAACAAATAAGTGTACTGTTAGTAATTATATTGGTTAGCAGTACATTGTATTCACAAAAGAAAACAAAGGTAAATTTAAAGAGTGCAAATTCTATCCGTTCCGATAAATCGATTAATAATGGAGCGCGTCGCTTAATAGGCGATGTTGTTTTTGAACAAGACAGCACTATAATGGAGTGTGATAGTGCATATTTTTATGCCGAAAAAAATATGTTCGATGCGTTTGGAAATGTTCATTTGTATAAATTAGGAAATGAGAGTGTTGATGTAAAAAGTGATTTTCTACGTCATAACGGCGATTTGAAAATGGCATATTTCAGAAATAATGTAGTATTGCGCGATAAACAGATAATACTGTATACCGATTCGCTCGATTATGATATAGCAAATGATATCGGGTATTATATTTATGGAGGTAAGTTGGTTGACAGTGCTACAACTCTTACCAGTGTTAAGGGGCATTATTACAACAAGCAGAACAATGTTTTTTTTAAAAACAATGTGGTAGTAACACACAATGAAGGTGAGTATAAAATGTATACCGATACATTAAAGTATAATACAGAATCGGAGATAGTATATTTTTTTGGACCCACAGAGTTTTTTAACGATACAAATTATATGTATGCGAAGTTTGGGTGGTACAATACCCAAACCGATGTAATGTTTATGCGCAACGATGCTTACTATTCAAACACACAGCAGATAGTAGAAGCCGACAGCCTTATATACAAACGCAACGACCGGTTAGGGTATGCATACAGCAATGTAACTGTTAACGATACTGTTCAGGATATGATTGCTAAGGGTAATTATATTGAGGTTCGCCAGTACAATAATTCACTGTTTATAACCGATAGTGCACAGGTAATAAGTATACTCGACGGCGATTCGGTTTATATGCATGCCGATACTTTGTACACTGCCGTAGACTCAATAGTACAGCAATTTACAAAAGTGGTAAAAACCGATACTTTGTTATATGCCGATACTGTTTATGTATCCCTTAACGGGAAAATGCCCGGTGATTCATTATTGGTGCGTGACTCAATAGTGTTGCGTGATTCAACTGTTGTATTTGATTCGGTAGTAGGGTATCGATATTTTACAGCTTATTATCATGTAAAAATATTTAAAAGCAACTTTCAGGCAAAAACAGACAGCTTGCATATGTCGCTTGAAGATTCTATAATGCAGTTTCATGGTTCGCCTGTTTTGTGGGCTGAGGGCAGTCAAATTACCGGTGAATATATAGAGGCATTTGTAAAAAATGAAAAAATAGATCGGTTTAAAATTTATAATACAGGGCTTGTAATATCGGAGCACGATAGTGTTCATTTTAATCAAATAAAAGGGAAGGAGATAACCGGGTATTTTAAAAATGACGAGCTACACCGTGTTGATGTACAAAAATTGAGTGAAACTATATACTTTCCCGAAGATGAAGGTGAGATTATAGGAGTAAATATGGCTAACAGCGATAATATAACTATATATATGAAAGAGAGTGAGCCAAGTAGAATTGTATATCGCAGTAAGCCGGTGTCGAATACTTATCCGCTTGAAGATAAAACCGAAAAAGAGATGCGATTGAAAGGGTTTACATGGCAAAAAGAGATTAGACCATTACGACCATCGGATATATTTTTGTGGGATTCAAACACTTTTCCACTACCTAATATTACCGATAAGAAATAAAAAAAGAGACTGAATAATCAGCCTCTTTTTTTTCTTAATATTCATCTTCATTAAAGAAAAAATCATCTTTACTTGGATAGTCAGGCCAAATATCTTCAATAGTCTCATATATTTCTCCTTCGTCTTCTATCTCCTGTAAATTTTCAATTACTTCAAGAGGCGATCCCGAACGGATAGCATAATCGATTAATTCTTCTTTTGAAGCCGGCCATGGAGCATCTTCCAGGTTTTGCGCAAGTTCAAGTGTCCAATACATAGCTGAATAAATTTAATAAATCTCAATTTTGCTGCAAATATAAAAAAATATTCAAGTTTCAGTTGTTATAAGCAATTTATTTCACTTTAATAACTCAATTTTATTCTGTCACCAAATTTTATACAAAGTTGTTGAATGGTCAAGCCCCAGTTCTAGATTCCCGTAAGGGAATTTTGTACATTTAATAGTAATATATATCCCGAAAAATATTTTTAAGCGAACCTCAAAAGTCCTTTATTTATAGCATCTCTATTTTTTAACCGAATTAATGTGAAACGTTATACTAGTTTCAAGATAATTAATCTATTTTTAAAAAGAAAGGTGCATTCCCTCTTCAATTGCCTATAATATAATTGATTTTACAAAAATGAATACACCTCGCCTAATCTTAACATTTGTTCGGTAAACGATTCTGTATAATCAATTTTTATGTCTATTATTTTATTGTTCTCAAACACAGGTTTTAGAACCGGATTTACAAATCCGCTATATGGAGCTATTCCCAGCTTTTTATAACGTTCAAGCACCTCTTTATGAATTTCAGTATCAACCCGAACTCCATAAGTTTCTACCAATGCTTTACCGGCCTCAAAATCACCTTCTGATTTTATTCGCTGTATTTCAGCAAGCAATTCGCCAAAAAGAGCACGCAATTTTTTATGGTCATTAATTACAACAAACGATTTCCCGTTTTTTGTAACCATTTGTACAACCGAGTCTGTTGCCCCTTTCTCCAAACACCATTTTGAAATAAGTTGCCGGTTGCGCATATGGGCTTGCTCTATATTTTTACCTAATTCAATACGTGTAAGTTGAGTCATTAAACCATTTCGCAGGTAATTGTTGTATTCTGCTTTTGCAACATCGAACGATTCGGTTAATCCCAGCTCAACCATTTTACTGTCGCCAATGTAATATAGTGCAAACAAGTCGGCACGAGCCTCTTCCAGTGCAGAACTGTAATTCATTAAAGCATCACTTTTGGTATTGGGTAATAATTTGCCGGAACCGTGCCCCAAACATTCGTGCAGATCGGTATGAAGGTTGCCGGCCAATGCTCCATGCTTTTTATGTAGTTCAATCTCTTCTTCGCTATATGCAAATTCTTCAATAAAACCGCTACCTTCCGAAGCTTTGTGGTAAGCATCGGTAATGTTTTCTATTGTTACCGATTTAGAACCGTGGTCACGTCTAATCCAGTCTGAATTTGGTAAGTTTATACCAATAGGTGTAGATGGGTAACAATCGCCACCAAGTTGTGCAACTGTAATTACTTTTGCCGAAACTCCTTTTACCTCTTCTTTTTTAAAACGTGGGTCAATAGGTGCATTATCTTCAAACCATTGTGCATTTTTGCTTATTATTTCAGTACGTTTTGTTGCTTCAATGTTCTTGAAATTCACTATCGATTCCCATGTCGCTTTCATACTCATTGGGTCACCGTATGTTTCAATAAAGCCGTTTACAAAATCAACCTGAGCTTCAAGGTCTTGCACCCAGTTTACATTATAATTATCCCAATCGGTAAGGTCGCCTGTCTTATAATATTTTATAAGCAGATTTATGGTTTTTCTCTGAACATCGTTTTCGGCAACAGCCTCAGCTTTTTCGAGCCAATATATAATTTTATTTATTGCATTGCCATACAAACCATCGGCTTTGTATGTTTTTTCAATAACAACACCATTTTCTTTAACCAGCTGGCTGTTTAGTCCTATCTCAACCGGCTTTGTTGAATTAGCATGAACATATTTTGCATTGTGTCTTTCAACCTCTTTTTTAGTTAGCCCTTTGTAAAAATTCGATGCCGATTCTGCAATAATATCTTTTTTGTCGTCAAGTACTATTCGTTTTGCATCATAGTCTACATTAAATATTATTGGAGAAAGCCATGAAATAAATTCATTAACCGTTTGTCCTTTTTTTAAAGGTAATATTGATGAGTCCGATTTACTAATTAGTTCTGAGAAATATTCCTCGCTTACTTCAGGTATAAACTTATCGGTACTGTAATGATGGTGTATTCCATTTGAAAACCAAACTCTTTTGGCATATATCATAAACGTTTTAAAATCCTCCGAATCTTTGTCGCCGCTATATGTTTTTACTATTGCATCGTTGGTTTTTCTAATAGTTAGATTATGCTCATAAAATTGATCAAATAAAATATCACGCCCACAATTGGCTGCTTCACTTAAATAATATATAAGTTCCTTTTGTTGTAACGTTAATTCTTCAAACCCCGGTATTTTATACCTCAATATTTTAACATCGGCAAACTGTTCCAGTAAGTACTGAAAATTATCATCGCTCTCCGTTGCTTTCTCACTGTGTTGACATCCTGCCAACATTGATGCTATAATTGTCATTTTTATAATTGTTTTTTTCATTTTATGCTTATTTTTTAGTTTTTATAACAATAAACCTGTATAAAAGTTGCGTTGTTTTTATCTTATAAATAGTGTTTTAAATTCATTGCCGTGCTAAAATTATAAAAAAAGTGAAAATCATTATTATACTATGTGAATTCAAACTACTTTAGTGCTGTTTATGAATTACTCATTTTTAAAATATTTACTATTTCTGTTACTGTTTTTTGCAGTAAGAAATTTATATACCCAAGAGTTTTCTAAAGCCGATGAATATAAGCAGGTTATGGAAAATGCTAAAGTTGCATTTGAAGCCCACAAGTACTCTGAAGCTATAATGTTTTATAAACAGGCGCAGGAATTAAATCCTAAGTCAAATTTGCCACGTTATAAAATTGAAGATATCCGTACCATATATATTGAGCGTGAACTTGCAAAATCGGAATTGCAGGAAAATAGTAATGAAAAGCTTTCAAAAAAAGAGATAGCCGCAAAACAGGAAATAGAAAAAAAAGCAGAAGCAGAAGCTGAACGCAAAATGAGTGAAGATGCAGAAAAGGCTCGAAAAGAACTCGAAGAATTAAGAACTGAGGCGTTGTATCTCAATATCGACAATGAACCGGATGATACTATAACAGAAATTGAAGTTCAGGTACTTGAACGAACTATTGAAACTACCGGAGATAAAATGGAAAGTATGTCAATAAATGAAGTAAATGGTTTAAATGAAACTAGTACTCTAAAAATACAATTTGAAAAACAAAAATTACCCGATATAATTTACGAAAAAGAAATACTAGAGTTAGATATAGAAGCAGATGATTTAGAATTAGTTGAAGTACAAATAAATGATATAGTACCTACACTTGAAGTGAAAAAGAAAACAGTAGAGAAACCTAAAGTTCTGATTATTAATAAACCCGATAATAAGCCGCAACAAAAACCAATATCTGCCATGTCGCCTCAAGAGCGCGAACAATTTGCCGTAGCTGAAAATGAACGACTTATAAAAAAATACCCCAATACAAAAACTGTTGAAGAAATTGAAAAACAGGGGAAGCACATTATACGCATTATTATGAATATCGACAATAAAGTTACTGTTTACCTTAAAGTAAAGCATAACTGGGGGGCTATTTATTTTTTTATGGATAAGCCGGGACATGAACTGCAAAGCATAAACGAAGTTTATTATAACAATATGACTAATTTAAAAACATATGGATATTAAATTTTATACCGATATACAGGCTGAGCCTGAAGAAATATTTCTGGCTCTTACTAACCCTTTTACAATAGAGCTTTGGAGTGGTAATAAAGCCGTAATGGACGACAAGGAAGGAACCGAATTTTCATTATGGGATGGCGATATTGTGGGTAAGAACATAAAAGTTATTCAAAACAAAGAATTAGTACAGGAATGGTATTTCGATAACCTTGATGAACCATCACTTGTTACTATTAAGCTACACCCCAAAGGTGCTGAAAGTACAAGTGTTGAAGTTAGACACACCAATATCCCTGATGAGGCTTATGAAAATATTAATGAAGGATGGAGAGAATTTTATATTGGAGCTATTAAAAGCTTCTTTGAAGAAGATTTGTTCTGATTTTTTATAAAACAACCTTCTCTAATGACAAAATCCCTTTTTTATAGCTTAAATGTAATTATTATTGTTAATTATGGCTGTTTTTATGTGCTAAATATTGTTAAGCATATTATCAAATATTAATTGACAATAAAAAATATTATATATTACACTATAGCAATTGTCTATATATTAGGCTGATAGAGCATTGGTAACAACATTATTGTAATATTACTGCTATTCCAAAATACCAAATTTAAAATGGTAGTTTATAGTGTTGAGTTGAGAGCATTTTTTGCGTAATTTTATCTCATAAACTAACACCAAGCCCAAATGATCAAAAATATATTATATATAGACGATGAAAAGCATAACTTACAAGTGTTTGATTTAAGCTTTTCTGACGATTACAATATTTTTACTGCCACCAACAGAGAACAAGCTTTAAAAATATTTGAACAAAACAGTATTCAGGTAATGATTACCGATCAGAAAATGCCCGATATTGAAGGAACCGACCTCATAAATGAAATAAAAGAGAAACACCCCGGTGTTATATCAATTTTATTAACCGCATACGCCGAAGTCGATTTACTTATTACAGCTATTAACTCATCAACAGTATTTCGTTTTTTGCAAAAACCCTGGAAATACGATGAATTAAAGCATACTATCGATACTGCACTAGCGACATATTATCTTAAAAAAGAAAAAGAGCGATTGTTTGCAGAGCTTACCTTAGCAAAGGTTCGTGCCGAAGAGAGCGATAGATTGAAGTCAAGCTTTTTGGCAAATATCTCTCATGAGATACGTACACCTTTAAATGGTATAATAGGTTTCTCCAGTATGCTTATGAATGGAGGTAAGAATAAGGAAAAGCTAATAGAATATGAAAAAATTCTAACCGATTCCTGCGATCGTCTTATTGAAGTTATCGAAGACTTGGTTATGGCATCGCAATTACAAGCAGGTAGTATAAGAGTTAATAAAAGAGAGTTTGCAGTTTGTTCATTAATGGAAAGTATTAAGAATAAATATCAGTCAAAAACATTTAAAAAAGGAATCAGTTTTGAAGTATCAAACCTTTGCTACGATGAAAAAGTGATAATAAACTCCGATAAATCTAAAATATTTGAGGTGTTTAATCAATTAATTATCAATGCAATAAAATTCACAAGCGAAGGTGGAGTAGAATTTGGAATGAAAGAAGTAAACGGTAAAGGTGTATTTTTTGTTAAAGATACCGGAATAGGTATGGATAAAGACAGAGCTGAACATATATTTGGGTTCTTTAACCAAGGTGAAGAAGTAATATACACCCGCGATTTCGATGGAAACGGACTCGGTCTGTCAATTGCTAAAGGATTGGTTAATCTCATGGGAGGCGACCTTTGGTTTGAAACAGAAAAAGGGAAAGGAACCACATTTTACTTTAGTGTTCCATACGAACGTGTAGTAGAAGTAAAATTAAAAGAGGTAAGCTAAAAAGCTTACCTCTTTTATCATAATAAATAAAAGAATAGCAAATCTATAAGCCGGGTTCTGTCAATACTTGCGTACAGTTCTATCATTTATCTGGGATTTCGGTTACCCGAAACCACTATCGGCCTACCCCTCTCAACATAACCATATAGTTAAACAAAGCGGGCAGCTTTGTCCCCAACAAGTTGGGGCTTGAGATATACATGGCTTTTCAACCCGAAAGGGACACGGCTACCAATGTCACCATTAGTACCGGTGAGCTCTTACCTCACCTTCTCACCTTTACCTACCTAATGAACGCAGCATAGCTACTGTTCAAAAATAATAGGAAGTTTTTTTCTTCTGCCCTTCTATGCCCTCACGAACATCTTCCATTTCGGAAGTACGGTGCCCTGTGTTGTCCGGACTTTCCTCGCCTGCCATTAAACAAACGCGATAGAACGATTTGCTATTCAAATGCAAAATTAGTTATAAAGTATTAGGGTTGAAACCTAATACACTAAATTATTTGTAAAAAGTGTAACCCAAACTATTATAAACATAATTTAATACTCACTATCTGACAATATTATGATAATCTATCCACATTTTTACTTAATAAACACCATTGTTGCACCATATCCATAATCCTTGAACGAAGCATCCTGATAGCTTAGTTTAGTTTTCATTCGGTCAAGTTCTTTTCTTATCTCTTGCTTCAAACTTCCATTTCCTACACCATGAATAAATACCACTCTTTTTGAACCTTTTATAATTGCATTATTTAGCTCGGTTTTAAAATGATTCAATTGAACCTCCATAATTTCACCATTACTTAAGCCTCTAAAATCATCGAGTAATTCATGTATGTGAAGGTCAACTTCAATTGTCTCATTTTGCTTTGCTTTACGCGATTCAAATATAGGAGCTGCTTCTTTTTTCTCTTTCTCTTTTACAATTTTTGAAAAATCACTTTTCGACAATTGTTCAATCTTTTCATTTAGCTCATTTTGCTTCATCAAAGGAAATAAAATTGCATTTTCATCGAAAAAATCATTTGCAGTATAACTGTTTTCACGCATAAAGCGAACTGGGTTTATTTTTAATGTAATTGACTCCGGCTTTTTCTTCTCAAAAACCCCTTTTTTATAAAATACTAAATGAAATTCATATTCCGGTATTTTATTAATATTTGTAAGGGCAATACTGCCTGTTTGTTCTTTGGTATTTGCTTCAAGCACTCCTGCTGCATTTGATTCGGCAATCCCATCTTCATTTATTTCAATAATACTGTATAGTATATTGTAGTTGCTATCGTTTATTAAATAAATATCTAGATTAGAGTTTCCCGCTCTGCCTTGTGGTACAAAAGCATAGCTTATATTTATGTCATTACCCGATTCTGTTACTTCGGTAACATCGGGATAAAAAATATCCTTAATATCAATAACCGATTCAGTTTCCTCTTTTACTCCTGATACTGCTTGTACTTTTGTTTCATTATAGTTTATAGCCGATTCTATAATTACAAGCTCTGTAATAGGACTAGGCACATCGAACCCGAACTCGTTTTCAACCATTACACTCATTTTATCTATAATACGTGAAACTTTTCCACCGCCTACATCGTTCAGAAACCTAACTCTATCGCCAACTTTTATTTTCATTTTATATAAGTTTATATGTCATACCAATACTAAGTAATAAGCAACTTATTTGCTTATTTTTAAAATTCAGAACAAAGATAAATTGATTATTATAAAACTTCGTACATATGATTATTTTTGTCAGTTCATTTTAAAAGCATAAAATGGTAATAGATAAAAGTAAACTTGATATTAATAAATTCGATTATGATTTGCCCGATTCTAGAATCGCCAAATATCCGTTGGCAGAGAGAGATAAATCGAAGCTTTTGATTAATAATGAAGGCCAAATAAGTCATTCTGTTTTTTCTAATATTAGCAAGTTGTTGCCATCTGACAGTTTGCTTATATCAAACAATACAAAGGTTATACAGGCTCGCTTACATTTTACAAAAAATACAGGTGCAACAATAGAGATATTTTGCCTTGAACCATACGACCCGGTTGATTATAATTTAGCTTTTGCTGCCCAAAATAAATGTCGCTGGGTTTGCCTTGTTGGGAATCTTAAAAAATGGAAAGAGGGGGGTATATCGGCAACTATTTCGGTAAATGGAAGTGAAGTGATAGTAACTGCTTATAGGGAAGATACAAAAGAAACAGGTCATATAATACGTTTTGAGTGGAGTTGCGATAACATACTATTTGGTCAGATTCTCGAAAATGCGGGTCAGTTACCTATTCCGCCATATTTGAATCGAAATACCGAAGCAAGCGATTTAGAACGATATCAAACAATATATTCAAAAATTCAGGGTTCTGTTGCTGCTCCAACCGCAGGGCTACATTTTACACCTCATGTTTTTAAAACATTAGAGCATAAAGGTATTAAAAGCCATGAAGTAACGCTTCATGTGGGTGCAGGTACGTTCAGACCGGTAAAAACCGACAATGCAGCCGACCATTCTATGCATAGCGAGCACTTTGTTATTAAGCGCATTGATATAGAATTACTCTTAAAATATGAAGGTAATATAACTGTGGTTGGCACCACAAGTGTACGTACTATAGAAAGTATGTATTGGCTGGGAGTTAAGCAAATAGTTGAACAAAATTCAAAAACTTTGATTCTTGACCAATGGGACGCATATAATTTACCACAGCACTATTCGGTTGAAGAGAGTTTTAATGCTCTTTTAAATTTATTCAATATAAATGGTGTAGATGAACTTATAGCAAGTACAGGTATAATGATAGTTCCTGGCTATAAATTCAGATTGGTAAAACGCTTAATCACAAACTTTCATCAACCCAAAAGTACATTGCTATTACTAATTGCTGCATTTACCGGCGATAGTTGGAAGCAAATGTATAACTATGCTATGGAAAATAACTTTCGGTTTTTAAGTTATGGCGATAGTTGTTTACTAATAAATTAATGGCGCAAATTAGTTTTAATTTATAACGCAACCTTTTTATACTTTGGGCTATCTATTGTTTGTATAAGTCAATATTAATTTTAAAATTTGCTTTATCATATTTAATTAAAATCGAAAATTATGAAAAAATTATCTGTTATCTTATCAGTAGTTGTTGCTGCTGTTGCTTTTACATCTTGCGGTGGAACTAAAGATGTAGCAAAAAATACAGGAGGATTCAAAGAAATTGAAATTCCATGTGCCGATAAGGGCCGTTCCGATGCAAACTTTTTCCGTGCAAGTAGTGTTGGAAAGAGTCAGGATATGGCAACTTCAAAAGACAAAGCTTTAGTTATTACTAAACAGCGTCTTGCTTCTCTTATCAGTTCTAAAATCAAGTCAGTATCAGAGCGCTATGTAAATGAAATGGATGCCGGAAACGCAACTGAATTTAGCCAAACTTTCGAGAACATGACTCGCGATGTAGTTAACCAGCAACTTGTAGATATTACTATTACTTGTGAAAAAACAGGTGTTAAAGATGATGGTTCATACGAAACTTACATTGCTCTTGAAGTAGCTAAAGATGCTATTTACAATGGTATTGACAAAGGTATTTCTAAAGACAAAAAGTTAGAGGTTATGTACGACCGTGCTAAATTCAAAGAAAAATTTGACGAAGAAATGAGCAAATTAGAATAAGCTTAAAAAGTATTATATTTAAAAGCCGGCAGCAATATAAGTTGCACCGGCTTTTTTATTTTTCACCTTTTTGCTAAATTCATTTTTCAAATTATTATTAAAAAACTGTAGCCATGAAGAAAATATTATTATTAGCAGCAATATGTAGCTTCGCTTTAATTATTACCAATGAAGCTTTTGGGCAAAAAAAGCCTAAAGTACTTGATAGTAGCGAAAAAAAGGCTCCCGAATGGGTTAATGGATTGGAAAGTGGTTTTATAATTGTAACAGCATCGGCTACGGGGTTAGAAGATGCTCAGAATAAAGCCCTTGCTAAGGTTAAAGAACAGGTAATTTCGTCGGTAGCTGAGAATATTCAAACAGAAAGTGAATATTTTCGCAAAGAGGTATCAACTAACAACAGCTCCGATTATTCTGAAAAATTTCAAACAGCAACAAAAACAAGAGCCGCTAATATTCCATTTATAAAAGGTATTTCGTTAAGTAAAGTATCTGCCTATTATTGGGAAAAAGTTCAGGAAACAGAGGGTATTAAGTATTATTATCATATAAAATACCCTTTTTCAAGAGCTGAGCTTATGAAACTTATACAGGAATATGAAAAAATGGATAAAGAGTTGACCGACAGACTAGAAACAGCACTAGCTCAGGTTGACAACCTTTCATCTATTGAAGATTACAGCAAGCTTGTAAAAGAACTGGAAGCTCTCGAAGAGGCATTTATCGATGTTGACCCACGTAAAAATAAAGCTCAAGCTGCTATTGCTACAATAAAGCAAATGATGAAAGATGTATCTATATCAACCATAAGTACAACTCTTGGAGAAATTAAAGTTATGTTGGTTATGGGCGAAAAAACAGTTACTACAACACGAAAACCAACTGTTAAATCGAATTGTGCTAAAATTACTGATGTAATAAGCAAAAACCCTGAATGGTTAATAACATATACTTACGATGAATGTTATGAAGACCCCGATAACAAAATTTATGTTGAATTTAAAAGTGCTTACGGTAAAGCCAGTAATGAGTATTTTTTCAATGTTAATGACGATAAAATTGATGTGTTTGTAAATAACGATATTAATTTCACAGAGGGTAAAGTATTTATTCCACTCACATCAAAATATTCATCGCCATTTGTAATAGAAAAGGTTATACTGAATTTTGGCAAGGAGGCTCCCATAATTATTGACGCAATAGATACAAAATTTGAAGGCGAAGGAAAACATGACTTATCTGTTGAATTGACTTCGGAATTTGACAAAACAGTATATAGTGCAAAAAATCACCCTATGATTAAAGGTACTATACATTACAAGTCGGAAAAAACGGGTGAGAAATATATTTACAAACTGTATAATCAGAAAATTACCACCGCCTGGTAAATTTTACAACACACTAAATATGAGGCTGCCCCAAGGCAGTCTTTTTTATTTAAATGCACTCCAGAATATTGGTGGACTTTTCTTTATCTATTATTGTGTAATTGATTTTTCAGACATGAACAGTTTAGTAGATAATATTATACTGAGATATACTCTTTTTCAATACATTCAATGCTTCAGAGCCTTCATTGCATAGCAAGTCGAGAATACTAAGGTTTTCCATGAAACTATGGCGTTGTTCAAAGCCTTGCATATATGAACAAGGAGTGAATAATGAATCTAGCTTATATGCATCTTTTTTAGGGTGAATAGCTTCACGATAATCGGCATTGTATGTTCTAATATATTCCGTAGTATTTTTTATATCAATATTAATATTCAAATACTCAAAGCAGAACTGAATAATATCGTAATTCAGGTCAATAAGGTATTTGTGGCTTTTTTCATATATTATATTTATATCGTCGATATAGTACTCGAAGAATGGGGTTGAAAAATATGCTGCTTCCATTGACTTAATATGGTTCTTTTGCCATGGGGTATGGTAAGCAATTTTAACATCTTTCATTAGTGTTTTTGGTTCGTTGCTTTTTTCAACCGGTACGTTTAGCGATAGCCTGCCATTGGCCGAATATATTTCACATCTGTTTCGGTAAGTCTTTTTGGGGTAATTTTCAAAAATTTCTATTTGTATATCATCATATATTAAAAATTTTGTAAAATACTGAATTGGAGCCCAATAAAGCGAAGGCAATATGCAGATGTTGTTTTTCATTGTGTTTGATTTTACCACAAATATCTAATAAAATAAAAATCCCGGCAAGTTGAACCTGCCGGGATATAAAGTATTATTACTACGTATTAGATTAAATCTTTTACGTCAGCTATTTGAACAAAGTTAGCACCGCGGCTCTTACCAAAGCTACCTGCAAGAACAACAATTCTGTCATCGGCTTTAAGTACATCTTTACTGTTAAGCTTAGTGATACCGTAAGTGATAAACGCATCGTGGTTTTCTTGTTTTTCCATATGGAAAGCAGTTACACCAAACGAAAGAGATAGTTCGCGAACAGTTCTAGGGTTGTAAGCTAAAGCATAAACAGGAGTTTTGCTACGGAAACCGCTTACATTACGTGCAGTACGACCCGAAGTAGTGTCAGCAACAATAGCTACAGCATCTAAAAGCTCCGACGATCTTGCAGCAGCACGACACATATAGCCCGATACATCGTTAGTAAGTACAGCTATTTCATTAGCTGTTTGTGAACCAATAGTGCTTTCAACTTCTAACGCTACTTTAGTCATTGTTTTTACTGCTTCAACAGGGTAGTCGCCATAAGCAGTTTCGCCACTTAACATTATAGCATCAGTACCATCGAATATTGCAGTAGCTACGTCAGTAACCTCGGCACGTGTAGGGCGCGGGTTTTTGATCATAGTATGTAACATTTGAGTTGCTACAATTACAGGCTTACGCTTTTCTGTACACTTTTTAATAAGCATTTTTTGGTAGAAAGGAATTTTCTCACGAGGAACCTCAATAGCAAGGTCACCGCGAGCTACCATAACACCATAAGCATAGTCAAGTATCTCGTCTATGTTGTCGATACCTTCCTGATTTTCAATTTTTGCAATAATTTTAATATCTGAATTATGCTCATCAAGAATTTTTTGAATATCTAAAACGTCTTGTTTGTTACGTACAAATGAGTGTGCAATAAAGTCTAAGTCTTCTTCAATAGCAAACTGAACATAGTTAAGGTCTTTTTCAGTTAATGAAGGAAGTTTAATTGAAACTCCTGGTACGTTGATACTTTTTTTACCTTCAATGTTTCCGCTGTTGGTAACTTCGCAAGTTAAGTAGTCGCTGTTTTTATCTTTTACTATAAGCTCTATTTCACCATCGTCAATTAAAAGAGTGCTGCCAACAGGTACGTCGTTAACAAAGTTAACATAAGATACACAAACCATCTCTTTTGACGATAATTGGTCGGGGTTACCTTGTACTTTAATAATGTCGCCTGCTTTTACAGGAATATCTTCGCTTGTTTTTGTTGTTCTAATTTCAGGTCCTTTAGTATCAAGAAGAAGAGCAATTTTGTCTGATACAGCTCTTACATTTTGAATAACTTTTCTTGTGTCATCGTGTCCCTGGTGTGCAGTGTTCAAACGTACTACATTCATTCCTGCATCATACAGTTCCTTTAAGAAGTCAACCTCACATTTTCTGTCTGAAATTGTGGCAACAATTTTTGTTTTCTTTTGCATAAAAACGTTGTTTTCGAGATGTTTATAAAAAATTCAATGTTTTCAGGCTGCAAATGTAGAATAAATGTTTTTATACTTATAAAAAAACGGACAAATTTTTTATTCCATTTCGTTACTCACATATATTTTAAATAGTTTGGCTATCGATTTTGATTCTCCTAAAATTGTAATAATATCATTCTCCAATAAAGTTGTAGAACCATTGGGAGCAAAAGTCATATTGTTTCGTTCAACCAAGGCTACCAGTACATCTTTTGGCAATAGTACTTCTTTAAGTTGGTGCCCAATCATTTCGCCCTGAGCTGTTTCTTTTTTGAGTTTGATACTTACAAATCGTTCGTTTTGAAGCATATATTCTTTAACTTCTCTGTGGCTGCTCATGTTTTGTAGCGTGGTTACTATGTAATCTCGTTCTAAAATATCTACTAATCGCGATAACATACGAAGCTGTTGTTTTGGATTTTTATCGGAATTTATAAGGAAAACACATATATGTATAGGAGTTTTAAGCTCATAGTTTTCAAATGGGAGTGTGCCGGATATAGCCGTTTTTGAGATAATAATCTGCATTGACGGTTGTAATACTTTTGTATGTTTGGCGTGAAATATTAATACTCCGGGCAAGGCAATTACAGAGTCGTCGGGGAGTGACTGTAAAAACTTTGTTTTAAATGTATTTTTGTGCAATTGTAGTTCAGCTTCAAAATATTCAAATGTTTTATCGAATATTTCGTTAAATTGAGTAGGAGCATTAAGTATTTTTATTTTCGATTGTATAACTGTTTCATCGAACGGATCCCCTTCACGCAGCCCTTTTTCTTTAAGTATGGTCATTAGTTCATTTTCCAGCTCATCGTATTGATATTTACCAAGTAGTGCAAACCAATGAAATATAGCTCCTTCGCGGTTCACTTTTCCGCGCGAGTGGAACTGGTACCACAACAAGCCCATAATTATAACACCTGTTGTAAATAATACCGGCATCCAACCTAAATATATTATGAGTAAAAACGAAATAATAATTCCGGCTATTTGCATAAATGGATAAAAGGGAGAGAAGTAACCGGGGTCGTACGATTCTATTTTACTGTTTCTGAAAACAATAACAGCAAAATTGATAAGCATAAATATGAGTAGCTGGAAAGTACTTGCAAGTTTCACAATTCCTTCTTCCGATAATAGTAATATGAATAAAATTATAAATGCGGTAGTAAAAAAAATGGCAACTACCGGAGTCCCTTTCTTTCCAATTTTAGAAAATGAAGTTGGTAATAATTTATCGCGCCCCATGGCAAAAGGGTATCGCGAAGCCGATAACAAACCGGCATTACCTGTCGATGCAAAAGCAGCAAGTGCAGCTATTGACATTAATAGTATTCCGGCCTTAGGAGGTAGCCAACTGAATAATTTCGATGCTGCAACTGCCGCAGGAGCCATTTCGTTGCTAAGTGCAGCAGGTTCAATAAAAACAACCATTATAAATACACCTATACCGTATATAAGCCCCGTAACTATAAGCGATAGTATCATTCCTAATGGGATATTTCGCTCCGGGTTCTTTATTTCTTCGGCTACACTGGCTATTTGGGTTAAACCTAAATACGATACAAAAACAAATCCTGCGGTTGTAAATAATCCGCTCATTCCGTTTGAAAAGAATGGTGTTAGTTGAGTTTTCATTGCATCGTTACTGAATGGTGTTTTAAAGAATATTGAGTATATGCCGTCAACAATAAATACAATTAGAATGAGCAGTAAAAATGTTACAAATATTTTTTGCACAACCGATGTCTTTTTTGCCCCTACAAGGTTTAAAACCATAAAAAACAGTGTTGCAACTATGGCAACCGTTTTTGTTGGAATATCCCAAAACAGAACAGCATATGCACCAATACCGATTATTGCAAAAGCTGTTTTAAGCATTAATGCAAAATATGTCCCCAGTCCGCCAATAGTTCCCATAACCGGCCCCAAGCTGCGGTCAAGGAAGAAATACGCACCACCCGAACGGGGTAGGGCGGTCGATATTTCAGCAATACTGAACATAGCCGGTAGTATTAGTACACCGGCAAGTAGGTAAGCCAAAAAAACCGAAGCTCCGGTGTAGTGTGATGCTATACCTGGAAGCAGAAAAAAACCTGAACTAAACATAGCTCCTGTGCTTATTGCAAATACATCAAATAGTCCCAGCTCTTTTTTTAATCGTTTCTTCATGTAGTGGTATTTTTTGGTGTTACAGCACTAAAAATAGTAAAAAAAAATTAACCATCAGGTAGGTAGTTATTCAAATATGAATGTTTATAATTTGGGTATAAAAGCTAACATATGTCTAGCAAATAATGTTAATTTCGCCACTTTAAATTTTTTGCGCAATGATTCACGATAAGGGAGATAATTATTTCAATGACAATAACAATTTAGATAGTGTAAAGCGCTATGAATCAATGATTCGTAAGGGGGGTACATTCTATTTCGATGTTGACGATTATGTTGATATTGTAAGTTATTATGTTGATAATAATAAGTTGATAAAAGCAAAAAAAGCCTGTGAATTTGCATTAAAAATTCATCCGGGGTCTTCGGAGTTGAAGCTGAAATATGCACAGCTATTGGTAAGTCTTGGCGAACCAATAAAAAGTTTGCGTTGGTTACGTAAAGCTTCAGAAATAAAACAAGGGAACTACGAATATTATCTTACTAAAGGTATTTCAAATGTTCTTATTGGCGAAGTAGAAAAAGCCGAAAAATTGCTCCTGAAAGCATTGAAGCTTACTCCTGTCGAAGAGAGAGAAGACTTTCTGAATATAGTTACATATGCATTTGAAGATTCTGATAATGAGTTGTTGGCAATAAAATTCTTAAAACTGGGACTCAAACAATTTCCAAATAATACAGATTTGCTGTTTCGGTTAGCAATCAATTTTGAAAAAACAGGATATAACGAACAAAGCCTTGAGTGTTATAACAAGCTTCTTGATATTGACCCTTTCTCTGATAATGTATGGTACAATTTGGGCATACTATATAATAAAACAGAGCAGTACGATAAAGCTGTTGAAGCATATGAATACTCGCTGGCACTTGATTCAACCCATATTGATGCTTTATTCAATAAAGCAAATTCACTTGCCAATTGGGAGCAATACGAAAAGGCAATTCAATGTTATCAGGAGTATTTAGAGTATCATGACGACAGCCTTACCGGTCATTTTTACATTGGAGAGTGTTATGTTCAGTTAAAGGAATATAATAAAGCAGTAGAACACTTTAAGAAGGCATTAGAAATACATATTGAATATGCCGAGGCATATTATGGTTTGGGTCTGGTTCACAGCGATAAAGAAGAGTACGAAGAGGCAGAAGAAATGTTTAAAAAAGCCCTTTCGCTCGATTATGAACACTTCGACGCATTGTTTTCACTAGCTGCTGTTCAAAGCCGTATGAACCGCTATACCGATGCAATACATAATATTGAAAAAGTAATATCGGTAAATGTTTTTGATACCGAATCGTGGCTTTTATTAGCTTACTGTTACCATTCGCTCAATAATGATGAAAAGTGTATGAGCGAGTTGGAAAAAGCTTTCGACTATAACCCCGATTCATTTGAGATATTATATGCTCAGTCAGCTTATTTAATACAATCAAATAACCTGGAAAAGGGGATAAGTTGTTTTGAAAAAGCATACAAAATCAGTAAGAATTATTCTATTATTGAGGATATTTACAACGAAGCATTAAATTTGCCCGAAATACAAGAAATAATAAATAAAAATATAGAGCAATAAGTATTTATTGCAGAAAACAAAAACAGATATGGGAAATAAAAAATTCTACCTTCACTGTACCAAATGTGGGTATGATGTGTCCGATTTTCAAGAGTGGTTTGGGGCTATGCAAAAATGTCCAAAGTGTGGCTGTGCCGTTGTTGATGTTCAATATACAGCAGGTTATCAGGGGCTTAAAGATATTATATTGAATAAAACCGCTAAAGCAGAAAACGTATTCCATTATTTCGATTATCTCCCGTTGAATGACCGAAAGAATATTATAACCCGCGGCGAAGGGGTTATTCCATTGGAGCGTTGGGAGTTCCTTGAAAAATATGCCAAAGATAAACTGGGGTTAAATATAAAAGTACACGCCTACCGTAATGATATGAATCCGGGAACCGGTACTTTTAAAGATGTAGCTGCCGCAGTAGCATCGAGCGTGTTGAAAGAGAACAAACAAACCGAATTTTGTATAGCCAGTACAGGTAATATTGCCAATGCATATTCACATTATCTTGCCGATGCAGGTATTAGTTTGTCGGTATTTGTACCACACGATGCCTTAGCGGCAAATGTTGCTGAAGTTAACAGTTATGGGCAAAAGCTTTTCCGTGCTAAAGGCGATTATGCCGTAGCTAAAAAAATATGTGCCGAATACTCTGAAAAATACCGAGTGTTAATGTCGGGCGGCAACACCGACCCTATGCGTGTAGAGGCTAAAAAAACAATGGTGTTTGAGTGGTTGCGTCAAATAGGTGAAGTACCCAATGTATATGTTCAGGCACTAAGCGGAGGTACCGGACCTATTGCAATTGAAAAAGCATACAAAGACCTTAACGGCTTAGGGCTTGTCGATAAGCTTCCACGTATTATTATGGTTCAGCCATCGGGTTGTGCCCCTATGTGTCATGGGTGGCAAAAGGCTAAAGATGCCGGATTCCCCGAAGGTTGGTTATGTGATTATCCTATTTATGAAAATCCGGTAACAAAAGTTCCTACACTTGCAACAGGTCGTCCGGGTACTTATCCTATTATTGCCGACCTGGTTCGTAGAAGTAATGGCGAAATAATAGAGTTCGATGAAGAACAACTTATTCATGTAGCCCGGGTTATAGCTTACGAAACCACCGTTCGTATTGGTCCGGCAGCAGCTATTGCCATGGGTGGATTTTTTAAGTCAATTAGTCAGGGATTGGTTAACAATGGCGACAATGTACTGGTTAATGTAGGTGAAGGAGTGCGTCGTGCTCCCGATTTTGTAGAGGAGATGATTTACACAACCGAAGATGTAGACACGGTTAATGATTGTGAACGTTTCGACAGAAATAAATACAGAGCACAGCTTTGGGCAGAAATAGACAGAATAATAGGAGAGTAGTATTGTTAAATATTAAATAATAGACAATAAATATGAATTCGGTAATCGGGTTCATATTTTATTTGTGATTAAAATATTATCAGAAATGAAAAACAGAATTTTATTAGCATTAAAAGGTATGGCAATGGGAGCTGCCGATGTTGTTCCCGGAGTATCGGGCGGTACTATTGCATTTATTACCGGAATATACGAAGAGTTACTCGACTCTATAAAATCGGTTAATCCTGAGAATATAAAGTTATTATTACAGGGAAAAATAAAAGATTTTTGGAGCGCAATAAACGGAACTTTCTTAGTTGTTTTATTCCTAGGTATAGGAACTAGTGTGGTGTCGCTGGCTAAAGTGCTGGAGCATTTACTTACAAATTATCCTGAGTTGGTGTGGGCATTCTTTTTGGGGCTAATTATAGCTTCGGCTATTTATGTTGCTAAGCAAATAAAAGAGTGGAATGCCGGAATTATTATTTCTATGCTTTTGGGAATTGTAACAGCATATTTTATTACAACTTTTACACCAGCCGAAACAACCGATGCTTGGTGGTTTTTAATTGTTTCGGGTGCTATAGCTATTTGTGCCATGATTCTTCCCGGTATATCGGGTAGTTTTATTCTGTTACTATTGGGTAAATATGCATACGTACTTGCAGCAGTTAGCGAAATGAACATTAAGGTGATTGCATTGGTTGGTATTGGAGCTGTTATTGGGTTATTAAGCTTTGCCAATGTACTGTCATGGTTATTGAAAAAATACCACAATATAACTATTGCAGTGCTTGCCGGTTTTATGATAGGTTCACTGAATAAGGTATGGCCATGGAAGCAAACTGTTGAAACATTTGTTGACCGCCATGGCGATGTTCAACCGCTGGTTCAGAATAATGTATTGCCGGGAACATATGCCGAAGTAACAGGTAATGACCCATATTTGCTGGGAGCTTTAGTGTTAATGATTGTTGGTTTTGCTATTATATTTGTAATTGAGGGCGTTGCAGCAAAGTTGACTAAGAAGTAGGGTGAATTTTGTACATTTGGCTTAAATATAAAGGGTATGTGAATATAGCAGGACCGCGTCCTGTAATTTAACAAGCATTTTCCGATGGCTATATTACCGATGGAGTAGGTTGGATGAATATGCATAAAAGTAGAAATTTGACGACACATACTTATGATGAGCAAATAGCAGAAGAAATACTGGATAGTATTCATAATGATTATTTTAACTTGTTAAAAGATTTACTGTTGCGGTTACAAAAAGAAGAAGAAGCATTAAAAGAACATATAAACAGAGTAGGAGTAGTTTTATTTGAGAGATAGTATTAATTCTACTTGCAATTATTTTAACAATATGAAAACATTCGGATTAATAGGATACCCATTGGGGCATTCATTTTCAAAAAAATATTTTACTGAAAAGTTTGAAAAACTAGGCTTGTCAGACAGTGAGTATGTAAACTTTGAAATAGATACAATTGAAAAGTTTACGACAATATTTGATGATAATAAGAATATATTTGGGTTAAACTGTACTATACCTTATAAACAGGCGGTAATGCAATATTTACACCAAGTAGATGATGAAGCAAAAGCCGTAGGTGCAGTTAATACCATTAAGCCAATTCGTGATGGCGGTAAACTTATACTAAAGGGTTATAACTCCGATGTGGTTGGTTTTCGTAACTCTTTAGAGCCTATGCTGAACTATTCACATAAAAAGGCATTGATACTGGGTACCGGTGGAGCGTCGAAAGCAGTTAAGCATATTTTAACTAAGCTTGGTATTGAATATTTGTCAGCATCAATAGAGGAGGAGTTATTTGAAAACGAAATACGCTATACCGATATTACAAAGGATATGGTTGCCGAAAGAACTGTAATTATAAATGCTACCCCGCTGGGAACTTATCCTAAGGTAGATACTTGTCCCGATATACCTTATGAAGCAATTACATCGGCGCACGTACTTTTCGATTTGGTTTACAATCCTGAAGTAACTAAGTTTTTACAACACGGAAAAGATAAAGGAGCTGCTATAAAAAATGGATTGGAAATGCTTCACGGACAGGCCGAAGAGTCGTGGAGAATATGGAATAGTTAGTTTGTGTAAGTTTTTATATACAAATAAAAAGGGGCTGCTCAATTAAGGCAGCCCCTATATATTTTCGATAAGAGATATTTCTTATTTTACTTGGTTTTCACCTTCAACGTAACCGAAGTTAGCTAAAATACCACCGTCAACATAAAGAACATGACCGTTAACAAAGTTAGCAGCAGCCGACGATAAGAATAAACAAGCCTTACCAACATCATCAGGCTCACCCCAACGACCTGCAGGAGTACGTGTCATAACAAGGTTGTTGAATGGGTGGCCGTCAACGCGGATAGGAGCAGTTTGGTCTGTTGCAATATAACCCGGACCAATACCGTTAATCTGTACGTTGTATTTAGCCCATTCACAAGTCATGTTTTGAGTTAATAATTTTAAACCACCTTTAGCAGCAGCATAAGCCGATACGTTCTGACGTCCGTAAACGCTCATCATAGAACACATATTAATGATTTTACCTGAACGACGCTGTATCATACCAGGAGCAACACGCTTTGCTACAATAAGTGGAGCAACCAAATCAACATCAATTACTTGCTCGTATTCAGCCACTGTCATTTCTAAAATAGGAATACGCTTAATAATACCTGCGTTGTTAACAAGAATGTCAATTGGACCTACTTCTTTCTCAATTTGAGAAATTCCTTTGTCTACACCTTCTACGCTGCATACATTGAAGTTAACTGTGTATACATCAATACCTTCTTTTTTGTACTCCTCTTTACAAGAAGCCAATTTAGCATCGTCAATGTCGTTAACACAAAGTTTAGCTCCGGCTTTAGCTAGCATTTTACCACAAGCCATACCAATACCGTGAGTACCACCTGTTACAAGTGCCACTTTTCCGCTTAGGTCAAAAAGTTCGTTAATCATTTTTTATTTTTTATTAATTGAAATTAATTATACACCATGTAATACTATAATATAAGTATCGCAAAAGCGGTTCAAAATTACATTTTTATTTAAATAAAAAACAAGTAGAAACCTGTTTTTTTTCATGCATTTATAATTGTTTCAACTGTATGTTTTACGGTACTTTATTTATTGTAATTAACCGAAATTTTATACATAATATTCAAAATTTCATAACACTTGCCATAATTGTAGAAACTACTTTTGTTAATATAAGGTTAAGTATTTGTGTCAATAACCTTTATGTGTACGGTGTTTGAAATATAATATTTAGCTGTTGTTAACTAAAAAAAATAATATGAGAAAATTACTTCTGAATTTTATGCTGTTAACCGGAGTGGGGTCTTTGGTTTTAGGGCAGGATTTTTACGACATTAATACTATTAATGTTATAGAACTAACTTTTAAAGAATCGAACTGGGATGCCATACTCGATACTTATAAAACAAATGACAACGATGAAAAACTATTGGCAACTGCGGTTGTTAACGGTGTAATATTCGACAGCGTTGGTGTAAAATACAAAGGTAACAGTAGTTACAATGCAAACAATGGAAAAAACCCATTGCACATTTACCTCGATTATGTAAAAAAACACGATTATGATGGGTATGAATCAATAAAATTATCGAACGGGGCAAAAGACCCTTCGTTTGTTCGTGAAGTACTGAGTTATGAAATAGCGCGTAAGTATATGGATGCACCAAACTCAAACTATGCAAAAGTATATATTAACGGAAGTTATTATGGCTTGTTTAGTAGCTCGGAGGCTATAAACGCCGACTTTGTAGAACGTCGCCTTAATGCCGATAAAGATAATGTTCGCATAAAATGTAATCCTGAAAATACTTTTAGCGGCAATGGCCCATCGCTGGAATATCTGGGAGCCGATTCTTCGGCTTATTATTCATATTATGAAGTTAAGTCCGATTATGGGTGGAAAGAACTTATAAATTTTACTTACAGCTTAGTTAATAATGGCTCATCTGTCGAAAATGTTCTTGATATTGACCGTGCTATTTGGATGCTGGCATTCAATAATGTACTTGTAAATTTGGATAGTTATACCGGAGCTTTTCGCCAAAACTATTACATGATACAAGACGATAATAACCGTTTTATGCCTATAATATGGGATTTGAACGAATCGCTTGGAGGCTTTGAAATGATTGATAATGGAGGTAGTGCAGGAGGTCCTCCGAAAGGCCCTCCGACCGGACCTCCCGGATCAGGTACAACCAACACTGCATCGCTCACTGACCTTGATCTGTTTTTGCGTGATGGAAATACAACATACCCATTACTTAAAATGATTTTTGAAAATGGCCGCTATAAAAAAATGTATGTAGCTCATTGTAAAACCATGTTAAATGAAAACTTTGTAAACGGCTGGTATTTTGCAAAAGCTGACACTTTGCAAGATTTAATATCAACAGCGCAATCAACCGATCCCAATTCTTTTTATACAACTGCTCAGTTTACAGGGAATATATCAAGTACACAAGATAATACAATAGGTATAACTCAATTAATGACAAGTAGAATTGCTTATTTGCAAGGGCTTGCGGCATTTCAGGCAACCGCACCGGCTATAAGCAATATAGTGCAACCTCAGAATCCGGCACCATTTACAACTGTAACAGTAACAGCTGAAATATCGAACGCAACATATGCGTATGTGGGTTATCGCCATTCAAAAAACGATATTTTCACTAAAGTGCAAATGTTCGATGACGGAGCGCATGGCGATGGAGCAGCAGATGATGGTACTTATGGTGTAAGCTTTGATATAGATGAATCGAATACGCACTATTATATATATGCTGAAAATAACGATGCCGGTATTTTTTCACCCGAGCGTGCTGAACATGAATACTATAAAATAAAAGCTGTTGTAACTGAAAATATTTCAAGTAATATTACTATCAATGAGTTTTTATCGTCGAATACATTGGTTATGCACGACAACTATGGCGAATACGACGATTGGGTTGAATTGTATAATAACACCGCTTCCGATATCTCTTTGCTCGGTTATTATTTGACCGACGATAATACCAATGTAATGCAGTATGCTTTTCCCGACACTGTTATACCTGCCGGTGGTTATATAATAGTATGGACCGACAACGACCGGGAGCAAGGTAGTATGCACGCCGGTTTTAAATTATCATCGGGCGGAGAGGCTATTTATTTGGTTAATTCCAACCTCGAAGTTGTTAATAGTATAGAATACGGCTTACAGAAAACCGACTACAGCTATTCGCGTATGCCAAACGGAACAGGAAGTTTCGTAATTCAGGGGGCAACATTTGGATTTAATAACAATGAAACTAATGTACCTGCAAGTGAAGTTAATTCAATTGATGGCAATACAGCCTACAACAATATTCAATTATACCCCAACCCGGTTTCCGATATACTTTATGTTAATACAAATGGAGTAGAAGGTTTAAATGGAGTTAATATTTTGAACTCAAGTGGATTTTCGCTCAATGCAGATATTATAACCGGCAACAATTTAATTGAAATAGATATGAGTACATTACCGTTAGGAATATATGTTGTTGTTTTAACATTCGATTCTCATGTGGTTATAACTAAAATTTTGAAAATATAAAGTGATTGAGTATTGAGCATATGGCAACCGCATTTAAAACATATCACCACGAAAGGCTCGAAAAACACGAAAAAAAATTGCTTTGCAATTTTTTTGATATAATTAATTTGAATTTTTTAGTGGTTTTAGTGGTTGAAAAATTATTCTTTGGCAAGCCACAGAAACTAAAAAAGTTAAATGCGGTTGCCGTGGTATTGAGCACTCAATACTCAATACTCAATACTCAGTACTCAATACTCAGTACTCAATACTAGACACTTACGCCTGTTTGAATTAAATGAAAAATTCTGACAAACTTTGGAATAGCCAATAAATTAACAATTATGAAATATTTTGGTTACATTTGGTTACATTAATATGAGAGTAAAACCATTACTCATTTTATATACTTAATAATTATTGCTAAATAAATGTATTTAACAATAATTTTACTAAATGACATTAAATTGTCGTTTCTCATGTGTTATTTACAATTTTAAAACAATTGTAATATTATATTTGTGTTTTATTAATATGTTTTGCATTTTGTATACAAAATTATGATACAAGTACCACAAATGAAGCAAATAACATTAGAGCAAATGGATTCAATAGCTTTAATGAATAGAATGGATACCAAATACTGGTTTCATATAAGTAAGTTGCAAGCAATACTTGAACAGGTAAAAGATGAATACTACATATTTGAAAATTGTGGTATGCAAGAACTGCCATACTCAACCGTATATTACGATACCCCAAATAACGATATGTATATAGCTCACCATAACGGGGTAAGTAACCGTTATAAAGTGCGCCGTAGAACTTATATGCAGTCGGATATTACATTTATGGAAATAAAAAATAAAACCAATAAGGGGCGTACCATAAAAAAACGGATTAAAACCGACAATAAGCAAAGTGAATTATCATATGAAGAGTCGATGTTCATTAGCAAAGTCGATTTTTTAAGTAATAAAAGTCTGGAGTTGGTTTTAAAAAACGATTTTACCCGTATTACTCTGGTAAGTAAAAAAATGAATGAGCGTTGCACCATTGACTATAACCTGAACTTTACAGCAAATAATAATTTTGTAACAACAAATACACTGGTAGTAGTTGAAATAAAAACCGAAGGGTATCCGGCAAGTTCAGCTCTTGCCAAAGCACTGAAAGCAAATGGTATACGTCAGGATGGATTCAGTAAATATTGTTTGGGCAGACTGATAACTGACAATAGTTTGAAACACAATATGTTTAAGAGAAAAATGTTAAAATTTGAAAAACTTATAAAATAAAATTTATGAATTGGGAAAGAGGCCTTAAGTTATTTGATATTAAGCTTATCGATACTGTCGACTTTACAGAGTTACTTATCCGTTTTGCGGTCGATTTAATTGTATCGTTTATTATTGTACAGTACATTTATTCAAAAAACAGTAACCGCAAAGATTTTTACTTTAGTTTTATGTCGGTAGGAGCAGTTGTATTCTTACTTTGTTTCCTGCTCAATAGTGTAAAACTTGAACTGGGATTTGCTCTTGGGTTATTCGCCGTATTTGGTATTATACGTTATAGAACCGATGCTATTCCAATTAAGGAAATGACATATTTGTTTGTAATTATTGGTGTAGCTATTGTTAATGCATTATCGAATAAGAAAGTTAGTTATGCCGAATTGCTTTTTGCCAATGCCGCAATTATATTCGGGTTGTGGATATTAGAGAAACGCCTGATGCTAAAGCAGGAAAAATCAATACAAATAACTTACGAGGTAATTGAAAATATTAAAAAACAAAGCGAAGAAGAGCTGTTAAGAGACCTTAAAGAACGTACCGGAATACCTGTTAAACGTTACGAAATAACACGTATAAACTTTTTACGCGACGTAGCCGATATTACTATCTACTTCGATGCTAATAATAGAAAAATATAGTATGTTGAAGTTATTTAGCATCTGTTCACTTGTTTTATTATTTGCATTTTTCACATTTACCGTTAATGGTGAAGATATTGAAAATGAACAGCAGTACCGTTTAACCTATACTGCAAGTATAGAGTTACCCCATGACCTGAGTTTTGATCTTACTCCCGAATTGAGGCTTAACGACGATTTTGGGTTAAACCGTTTTCAAAACGATGCCGGATTTGCATATTCACCATTTAAAGGTTTTTCGGTTAGTTCGTATTACCGTTTTATGCTCAATAGTAATTACGGAAAAGAGCCAAAGCATGAGATTAGCCATAGTGCTATGGCTAATTTAGCTTATAAAACAAAAATTGAGCGTTTCAGACCATCGGTTAGATTAAGATATATGGCTGCATTGGGCGAGAGTAATCCCGAACATCTATTCCGATATAAAGGGGCATTGAAATACAATATTAAAAAATCAGATATTTCGCCCGGTATAGCTTTTGAAGTATTTCATTTGCTCGAAACCAATGTGCTCGAAAAATACCGAACGGCAATATTTGTTGAATATGAAATAAACAAAAATAACTGTGTGGCAGCAGAATATAAGTTCGATTACTTTAAAACAGAATATCTGAATCGCCACATTTTTCAAGTAGTTTATGAAATGAAGTTTTAAGCTGTTAATATATGAAAGTAAATACTCTAAAATACCTGTCGGTTTTAATAATAACAGCAATTCTGTTTGGTTCATGTAAACGTTATGTTGAGCCGGAGTGGGCCGACGATGTTGATTTGTCGCTATATCCGCAATGGACTTATGAAACTCATGGTAAAATACCGACACCAAACTATGCCGAGGTATTTGAACACACCAAAGTGTTACGGTTCGATATAGTTATAGACAGCAGTTTGTGGAATACAATGCAGAAGAATCTTAGTGACCTTGCTACTTCGGCTATAACCGATAACTATGGAAATGTGGTGTTTTCGGAATCGCCAATTACTATTCCTTGCTCATTTTACTATAATGGGCGGCAGTGGTACAATGTAGGTATAAAACTAAAAGGTACTAACAGCCTTTACGACTCATATCGTTATGGTATAAATAAAACATCGTTTAAACTCGATTTTGAAGAGTATGAAGATATAATTCCGGGACTGAAGAATCAACGTTTTTATGGTTTTCGCCAATTGAATTTATATAACAATGCCAACGATAAATCTATGATGCGCGAAAAGGTTATTTCTGACCTATATCGCAGTTTTGGTATCAATACCCCAAAAGCATCGTTTTGTGAGGTTTATGTCAATTATGGCAAGGGTAGCAAATACTTTGGTATATATACACTTATTGAAGATATTGACGACACTATGCTCGATATGCAATTTGGTAATAGCAACGGTAATTTGTATGAACCTACCGGACTGGCAGGAACATTTGCCGAAAATACATTCAATACCGGTGAATTAGGAAAAGCAAATAATATTATGGAAAACAACTTTTCCGATATTGAAACACTTTATAATATATTGCATAGCACCGATAGAATGTCGGATACCACTACATGGAAAAAAAGTATTGAGAGTATATTCAATGTCAACCTGTTTTTAAAAAGCCTTGCGGCAAATACAGTGGTTGAAAACCGCGATTCATACGGTAATAATTTCAAAAACTATTATCTGTATAATTATTACGGCTTTGTGTGGATTCCATTCGATTTTAATAAAACTCTTATTTCGGGTAAAAAATCGGCTTTAAGCCTTTCTATGAATAACGTTTCTGTATATTGGCCGTTAATCAATAATCTACTGTCGATAAAAGAATACAAAAATACGTATCATAATTACCTTGATGATTTTTCATCGGCAATATATACCCCCGAAAGTATGGCTCTGTTATATACCAAATACAAGGAGCTGTTACAAGAGCATATATATGCTGAACAAACAGGTTTTACATGGTTAAGCAACTCTCAGGAGTTCGATTTGGAAGTAGAAAAAATAAAGCTCCATTCGCAATACAGGCAGGGGGTAGTACAGGCTTATATAAATAGCATTATTAAGTAAAACTATTATTTATTGATATGAGATACAAAATACAAACATATTCAACCATGGCAATACTTCTTATAAGTATGTATTTGCCGGCTCAGGTTAGTGTTCTGCCCGGAGCAAATTATAAGTATTTAAAAGGGAGTGAAGCTACAGCATTGCCGGCAGATTGGAAAACAGCTGGATTTGATGATTCAGGTTGGTTAACAGGGAATGCACCTTTTTACTTCGGATTTGATTCGCAGGGTGTTGAACTTTCCGATATGCGTAATAGTTATTCAACGTTATTCATGAGAAAGACAATAACTGTTAGCAATCCGACAGAGCTTGAGTCTGTTTTTATAGGTACAAATTGCGATGATGGTTATGCTATATGGATAAACGGACAGTTAGTAGAAAGTAAAAATGCTCCCGATGAGGTTTTGAATCAGATAGCAACAGTCAACCTTAGTTTAGCAGCAGCAACCAGAAGAAGTAATGCAGGTACTTTCAGTGAACGTATATATTCAGCTTCATCGTTACCGTTAATTGCAGGTGAAAACATAATAGCTGTGTGTGCATTGAATCAGGGGGCTACATCGAGTGACTTTTACTTTGACTTAAAAATGTCAAGTCTGAGTAACCTTCCGGTATCTGTTGATAGTATTGGTGTTAGCTTTAGTTTACCTTCAGGTTTCTATGAAAGCAATATGAAGTTAACATTATCTCATACCGATCCATCATATAAAATTGCTTATACTGTTGATGGAAGTAATCCTATGTATTCAAATTCTGTTATAACAGGCCAGGTTGGTAAGAGTGTAACAGTATCAATAAATCCTGATAGTACTTACGGAGGGGTAAGGGGTATTACTCCGGCAGTAGTAATAAGAGCTGCAGGCGTGAAAACCGGGTATGCTCCGGCTATATCAGAATCGAGAACTTACATTTTTCCGGAGAAAGTAAAAACTCAGGATAATCCGGGGTATCCATGGCCGGAAGAAGGGAGTGGTCCCAACGGGCAGGCAATGTATTATGTAATGAACCCTGAAGTTGTTGAAAGCCCTGTGTATAAGGATAGTATAATAATAGCACTTAAAGATATACCTACATTGTCGTTAATTACCGACAACGATAGCTTATTTGGTTCATCAGGAGGTATTTATGTAAATGCAGGAAATTCAGGAAGAGAATGGGAACGAAACTGTTCATTTGAACTTATAAATCCTGATGGTTCCCAGGGGTTTGCTATAAATGCAGGCCTGCGAATAAGAGGAAGAGCCAGCCGCGGATCAGGAGTGCCAAAACACTCTTTCAGAATGTTTTTCAGGTCGGAATATGGAAAAGGAAAACTGGAATATCCTTTGTTCGGCGATGAAGGGGTAGATAAATTTGATAAAATAGATTTGAGAACGGCTCAGAATTATGCATGGCATTTTAATAACCCTGAGCGCAATACTTTTGTGCGTGAGGTATTTGCACGCGATGCTCAGCGTGATGCTGGCCAGCCGTATACCAGAAGTCGTTATTATCATTTATACATTAACGGAATGTACTGGGGTATGTATCAGACTCAGGAACGTTCCGAGGCGCGGTTCTCGGCCGATTATCTTGGCGGTACCTCCGACGATTATGATGTTATAAAAATGAGTAATGAAGGAAACTCAAGTGCAGAGGAGCATATGCTTACAGCTACCGACGGAACTACTGATAAATGGAGTGAGGTTTATAATAAAACTCTTACCGGCTTTGAATCAGATAAGTCATATTTTGCTCTGGAAGGAAAAGACGAAAATGGTAATATGAATGCATATGGTGAGGTTCTTGTTGATATTGATAACCTTATAGATTATATGATAAATATATTCTATACAGGAAACTTTGATGCCCCTATTACTAAATGGGCTGGAACCGATGGTGCCAATAAGTGGCTCAATAATATGTATGCCATAACAAACAGGGAAGACCGTTTGCATGGATTCAAATTTTATATACACGATGCCGAGCATTCTCTTTTTGTAGATCCGCCCGATCCGTCGTTGCGTTATATTCCGGGTATAGGTCTTTATGAAAACAGAGTATATATAGGCGATGATACAATCCCTTTAGAAAGGAGAATGACAGTAGACCAGTTTGAGTACTTCCACCCTCAGTGGCTACACCATAAGCTTTGCGATAATGATGAGTATAAACAACGATTTGCTGACAGGGCAATGCATCAACTTACCGGCAATGGTGTATGGACACCTGATGCCTGCCTGAAAAGGTTTAATAGCAGGGTTAGCCAGATTGAAAAGGCAATAATAGCAGAATCGGCACGTTGGGGCGATTTTAAAACATCGCAGATAACATGGGGCGATATTCACGGATTTACAAAGGATAGTTTGTGGTTAGAGGAAATAAACTCTATAAGAACAGGTTACTTCCCTTATAGAACCGATATACTGATAGATCAGCTTAAAGCTGCAGGGTTATATTCAACTCTTGATGCACCTTTATTTAAAAATGGTACAACAGAATTTGTTTCTGTTAATAATCTTACAGGTACAGTTAATGTAAAACTGGAAAACCCTAATGCAAACGGAACTATATATTATACAACTGATGGTACCGACCCACGTGATATAGGAGGAGCTGTATCAGCAGGTGTTAGCTCAATTGTTTCAGGTGGTTCAGTATCTGTAAGTCAGTCAGTTAATATATGTGCCCGCGTATTTTATGAAAATGAATGGAGCGGATTGAAAACAGTAAGTTTCCTGAAAGAACAGGTCGATTATTCAATGCTTAAAGTTACAGAACTTCACTATCACCCGCTTGATGGTTATGAAGGGCTTGATACTATTGATGACAGTAAGTATGAGTTTATAGAATTTAAAAATACAGGATCAGAACCTATAAACCTGTCCGGACTGGTTTTAGATTCAGCAGTATACTATAAGTTCCCAGAAAATACATTGCTTGGAGCTGGAGAGTATTATGTAGTTGCAGCTAAACCATCATACTTCTTCGACCGATACGGAGTATTGCCTTCCGGAAATTATTCTAATAAGTTATCAAACGGTGGTGAACGTGTTGTGGTTTATAAAGCAGGAGTGGGGAATGTAATTGACTTTACATATGATGATGCATTTCCATGGCCAACTCAGCCCGATGGAAGGGGTATGTCTCTGGTTTCAGTTGAAGATAATCCGACAGGTTTTCCTGCAAGTATAGCATACTGGACTTCATCCGATGAAGTACATGGAAACCCTTTTGGCATTACAGCCTTGCCTGATAATGTTGAGGAAATTAGTGTTGAAGATACATATATGATATATCCCAATCCTACTGATAATATGATATATGTAAGAAATAGTAACAGAGAAGGTTCAGTAATGAATGTTGCTATTTATGACCTTAATGGCAGACTTTGTTGTATGGATACTCTGTCGGATATGGAGGGTATTTCACTTTCGCAATATGGAATTTCTTATGGAATGTACATTGTTAAAGTAGAATCGGAAGGTAAAGTTGAAACAAAGAAAATAATATATAATCCTTAGTTTGAGTGATTAGAATAGAAAACAGATGAAAAGGCTCTCTGTTTTAATGGAGTCTTTTTGTTTCATATATTTTAATATCGGGGGGTATTAAAATATATAACCGTTATCAGTCTGTTTCTGGTAACATTTTAATAACTAAATATTATTAATATGAGAAAACTGAGACTTTTATTGTTGTATCCGTTAATGGTATCAGCAAGTATCCATTTGTCTGCGCAGGTTAGTATTCCGGCAGGAAGTAGCTTTAAGTATTTAAAAGGGAGTAGTGCAACTTCTATGCCTGCAAACTGGAATACATCAGGGTTTGATGATTCATCATGGTTATCTGCCGAAGCGCCCTTTCATTACGGACGTTCAGAAACTCAAGGAACAGAATTAACAGATATGCAACACAATTATACCACATTGTTTTTGCGTAAAAAATTCACTGTTGAAAAAATTGATAGTATCAGGTCTGTAACTATTGGTACATATATCGACGATGGGTATGCTATATGGATAAATGGTGTTTTTGTTGATAGTTTGCTGGCACCCGCAAGCTTGGTTAATCAAAGTATAGCCCAGAATTTCAGTCAGTTAACATCGGTTTCGTGGTTTAATGGTGATAGCTTTCAGAATAAAGTATACGATACAAAAGATTTGCCATTAATAGAGGGGGAGAACGTAATAGCAGTATGTTGTTTAAATCAGAAGTCTGAATCAAGTGACTTTTATTTTGATATACAAATAACTTGTGAACTGGAGATAGATGACATAGAATTTAGTTATCCATCAGGTTTTTATAGTAATAATTTTTCGTTGCAAATTAGTCATCCTGACCCTGAGTACAGGATTTTATATACTGTTGACGGTAGTAATCCGGTATATTCGGGAACACGTATTGCCGGAGGCTACGGACAAACAGTAACCGTAAATATAAATCCGGCTAGTACTTACAGTGGCGTACGTGGATTAACTCCTGGAGTTGTAATAAGAGCTTCTGTACAGAAATCAGGCTTTGATCCTTTGCTACCAACATCAAGAACATATATTTATACAGGTTTGGTAAAAACTCAGGGCAACCCCGGCACTCCATGGCCAACCAACGATGAGGATGACTGGGTAAACAATCAGTCAATGTATTACGATATGGCAACCGATGTTACCGGAGATAATTTATATAAAGACAGTATTGAGATAGCTCTGAAAGATATTCCAACATTATCGGTAGTTATTGACAACGACAGCTTGTTTGAAAGGTATGGAGGTATTTATGTTAATGCAGAAAACTCAGGACGAGAATGGGAACGCAATTGTTCTTTTGAGCTTATAAACCCCGATGGTACAGAAGGCTTTGCAGTAAATGCAGGTTTGCGAATAAGAGGTAGAGCCAGTAGAGGCGATAATGTGCCAAAGCATTCATTCAGGCTGTTCTTCAGGTCGGAGTATGGAAATGGAAAGTTAAAGTATCCACTCTTTGGCGATGAAGGTGTTGATAAATTCGATAAAGTTGATTTGCGTACCGCTCAGAATTATTCATGGCACTTTAGTAACTCTGAACATAATACATTTGTCCGCGAGGTATTTGCACGCGATGCACAGCGCGATGCAGGGCAGCCATATACACGCAGTCGTTATTATCATCTGTATCTTAATGGTATGTATTGGGGTATATATCAGACACAGGAACGTTCAGAAGCAAGGTTTTCGGCCGATTATCTGGGTGGTACCTCCGATGACTATGATGTGATAAAAATGAGTAACGAAGGTAATACCAGTGAAGAAGAACATATGATAGCTGCTACCGATGGAACCCTCGACAAATGGCGCGAAGTGTATAACCGTACACTTACAGGGTTTGCATCTGATAAAAATTACTTTGCACTTGAAGGTAAAGATGAAAAAGGTAATATGGATAAAGATGGTGAAGTGTTGGTAGATATCGACAACCTTATAGATTATATGATGAATATATTCTATACCGGTAATTTTGATTCTCCTATTACCAAATGGGCAGGCAATGATGGTGCAAATAAATGGATAAATAATATGTATGCTGTTACAAATCGTGAAGACAGACTGCATGGATTCAAATTCTATATCCACGATGCCGAACATGCTATGTTTGTTGGCCCGCCAGACCCTTCGTTGCAATGGATTCCGGGTATTGGATTATATGAAAACAGGGTTAATATAGGCGATGATACAATTCCTTTAGACGAGAGAATGACAGTAGACCAGTTTGAGCATTTTCACCCACAGTGGTTACACCATAAGCTATGTGCTAATGCTGAGTACAAGCAGCGGTTTGCAGACAGAGCCATGCATCAGTTAACAGGCAACGGTATATGGACTCCGGAAAGAAACAGAGAGCGTTTTAATAATAGAGCTGGCCAGATAGATAAAGCTATTATAGCAGAGTCGGCCAGGTGGGGTGATTATAAACCATCGCAATATACATGGAAAGATGTAGATCCGTATACAAAATATAATGCATGGCTGCCTGAACTCAATGATATTCGTGATAATTATTTCCCATACAGAACCGATATACTTATAGACCAGCTAACAGCAGCAGGATTATATTCAACTCTTGATGCACCTTTGTTTAAAACGGGAAATACAGAATTGCCGGAAATCAATGATTTAACTTCAGCAGTAAGTATAAAGGTTGAAAACACCAATAACAATGGAACGATATACTATACAACCGATGGTTCAGATCCGAGAACTATAGGCGGAACAGTTGCAAGCGGAGTTAATTCTGTTGTTTCCGGAAATACTATTTCAATAAGTGAGTCAGTAAATATAAATGCCAGAGTATTTTATGAAAATAAATGGAGTGGGGTGAAGAAGATAAGCTTTGTTAAAGAACAGGTTGACTTTTCTATGCTTAAAGTAACAGAAGTTCACTATCATCCACTCGATGAAATAGACGGGCTCGATACTATTGATGACAGTAAGTATGAGTTCATTGAATTTAAAAATACAAGCACAGAAACTATGAATTTAACGGGCTTAGTTATTGATTCTGCTATTTATTACGAATTTCCCGACAATACATTACTTGGAGCCGGCGAATTCTATGTAGTTGCAGCTAAGCCATCATACTTTTTTGACCGATATGGTGTGTTGCCTTCTGGTAATTTTTCGAATAAGCTGTCGAATGGAGGCGAGCAGGTAGTAGTGTATAAAAAAGAAGGCAATGTAATAATAGATTTCACTTACGATGATAAAATGCCTTGGCCAACTCAACCCGATGGTGGTGGAGTATCGCTTGTTGCTGTTGAAGAGAATCCTACCGGCAATCCGGCGTTTGTTTCTTATTGGACATCGTCGGCAGAGGTGCATGGCAATCCGTTCGGATATGGTTCCGGTGTTAGTGCTGTTGAGCAAGCAGCTGAGGTTTCTGATATAATGGTGTATCCAAACCCAACCGATAATATATTGTATATAAATACTGAAAACTTAATCGATGTTAATGTTTCTGTTTTCGATATAAATGGGCGAATGTATTATGCCGGTAGTGTATATGGAGATGGTAGTATTTCATTTGCAGAAGCAAACTTAACATACGGAGTATATTTTGTTCGATTGGAATCGGCAAATGGAATTGAGGTTAAGAAAGTGTTGTATACTCCTTACTAACAGGAGTTATTACTAAGCATAAGATGGCGCAGTTCTGACATTAATGTTGGGGCTGCGCCTTTTGTATTTATAATTTTTCAGCCTCAAAAGTAGATTTTGTTCCCAAAGCTTCGTTCCCAAATTTAAAATCGCTTATTAGAAAGTTTTCACCTGTTCGTGTGTGTAAAACTATTCCCCGACCCGATTTGGTTATATTTACAATCATTGTGCCTATAATAACCTCTTTTTTTATCCCTTTAGGTTTTTCATAAAAATTATGAATAGGATTTTTATCGGCTTCGTCGAGCCTTTTCCAACTTATATCGAATATTAGCAGATTTGAAAAATCATTTTCATAACCGGTTCTTCGAGCTGCAAAATAAATTACACCAGTCGACTTGTCGTAAAAGTATGAACTAAAGCCATTGCCTGAAACTGGGGTTTTACTATACCAGCCAAAACCATAACTGAGTAAGCGGTATATGCGCATCTCTTTTTCCATATCTTCGGCAATTAAATATACTCCTCCCTTAGCATCCTGAAAAAAATATATTATGTTATTTATTTCTTCAGGGATATTTTTTTCATATTCTCTGCCCATATAATCTATAAGGTGACTCCTCCACTTGCCATCATTTCCCTTATATAAATATAGCTTCTCATTTTGTTTGTTATTAACTATTCCAAATTCGTAACCACTACCTTTATAAGTAGTAACAAACTGTGGCGATTCTTTAACCCAAACCGGTTGTTCCCATTTATCTTGTGTAAATGCAATTTTGCAAAACAAAAACACTAAAACTATGCTGACTATTCTTTTCATATCTAAAGTAATTTTATGGCAAATTTAATAAAGATTGTTTATGAATAATGTATTATTTATACTAATAGCATATTTGGATTAATGCACTTTTATTAGTTAATCATTTTCAAAAATTCTTCTTCTGAAATAATAGGAATACCTAATTTTTCAGCTTTTGCCAGTTTATTGGGACCAATGTTTTCTCCGGCCAACAAAAAATTAGTTTTTGCAGAAATAGAACTTACAGCTTTGCCTCCATTCATTTCTATAACCATTTTAATTTCATCACGACTAAAATTAGTCAATTTGCCACTGGCAATTATTGATAATCCTTCCAGCTTGTTTGAATGTTTCTCTTGCTCCTGTAGTTCAAATTGTAATCCTACCTCTTTTAGTCGCTTTATTATTGCAATGTTCTTTTCACTCTCAAAAAACTGTACAACACTTTGAGCAATACGATCACCAATATCATCAATGTTAGTTAATTCTTCGATAGAAGCATTCATTAATGAGTCGATACTTTTTAATGAGCGAGCCAAATTTTTAGCAACAGTAGCCCCTACATATCGGATACCTAAGCCAAACAATACTTTTTCAAATGGAATATTTTTTGAATCAGAAATACTGGTTAAGATATTATTAACCGACTTTTCTGCCATTCGGTCTAAGGGAAGTAGCTGTTCCGCTTTAAGGTCATACAAATCGGCAATATTTTTAATTAAACCTTCATTATAAAGTAGTTCAATTGTTTCTTCGCCTAAACTGTCGATATTCATTGCCTTACGGCTAATGAAATGAGTGATTTTACCTTTAATCTGCGGAGCACAGCTTTGCTCATTAGGACAATAGTGGGCTGCTTCACCTTCGTTTTTAACTAGTTTTGCTCCACACTCCGGACACTGTTCTATAAATATAACTGTATGGGCATTATTTAACCTATTATCTTTATCAACCGCAACAACTTTGGGTATTATTTCACCTCCTTTTTCAATAAAAACAGTATCACCTAAGTGTAAATCGAGTGATGCTATTATGTCGGCATTATGTAATGATGCTCTTTTAACCGTTGTGCCTGCAAGTTTAACCGGTTTTAAATTTGCTACCGGAGTAACAGCACCCGTTCTTCCAACCTGAAAACTTACAGATTCTAATATGGTAGCAACACGTTCGGTCTTAAACTTATAGCTAATAGCCCAGCGCGGCGATTTTGCTGTAAATCCTAATTCGTGTTGCAGGTTTAATGAATCAACTTTAATAACTATTCCGTCGATATCGAAAGGGAGTTCATGCCTTTTATTATCCCATTCTGAAATGAAATTCCATACCTCATCAATATTGTTACAGCATTGTGGCTCTTCAGGTATTTTAAATCCCCACTTTTTAGCTTCTTGCAGGTTCTCATAATGAGAATCGGATGGTAGGCCTTCTCCCAGTATATAATAAAGATAGCAATCGAGTGGGCGAGTGGCTACTACTGCTGAGTTTTGTAGTTTCAATGAACCGCTTGCTGTATTTCTGGGATTAGCATATAATGGTTCGCCGGCTTCTTCTCTCTCTTTATTCATTTGTTCAAAGCCTGCATGAGGTATAAATATCTCTCCGCGTATTTCAAAATTATTGGGGCAATCAGTTGCTGATAAATCAAGTGGTATTGAACGTATTGTTTTTACGTTTTGGGTTACATCGTCACCTTTGGTACCGTCGCCGCGTGTTACAGCATATTTCAATTTTTTATTTTCATAGGTAAGGCTTATTGATGCGCCATCGTATTTAAGCTCACAAATGTATTTGAAATTATTGCCTGCAAGTTTGCGTACACGAGTGTCAAAATCTCTAATTTCGCCTTCGTTGTATGTATTGCCCAGTGAAAGCATTGGGTATTTATGCTCTATTTGGTTAAATTCTAAATTAATATCGTTGCCAACTCTTTGCGACGGTGAGTTCTCATCATATAATTCAGGATTTTGCTTTTCTAATTCTATGAGTTCATTCATGAGCATATCATAGTCATAATCGCTTATTGCAGGTGATGACAATACATAATATCTGTGATTATGCTCATTTATAATTTTTCTGAGCTCAATAACTCTTTTTTCTTTATCGTTTATCATAAAAATATTGTTCAAAGTGCAAAGTAAATATTTTACTAAAACAGAGTAGAAAGGAATGAGTATTGCGCATATTTACATTGCGCAATAATACGCAATGTAAATATGCGCAACTTTGCATTGCGCATTCTAATATTTTTTATAAATTCATGACATGAAAGCACTTGAAATAGTCGATGACCGAAATCCGTTTATGTTTGGGAAAGTTGTTGAAAGCGAATTTTTCTGCAACCGAAAAAGTGAAATAGAAGAATTAAAGCAACACATAAACAATCTTTATAATGTTTGGCTTTATTCTCCACGCCGATACGGAAAATCGTCGTTGGTGAAACGAGTTTTTCATGAATGTGATAAAAAAGACCAGCTTACATTATATTTCGATTTTTATAATGTTACAACAGTTGATGATTTTTGTAGAAAATATGCGAATCTTATTTCAAGTGAATTATTTAACTGGAAAGATGACGTAAAAACTATAACGCAGAATGCAATAAATTACTTCAAAAATCTTTATCCAAAGGTTTCATTTACCGAAGATGGTACTCCAACAGTTTCACTTGAAAAAAGTGAAATAAAAGACCAAACTGATATTGAAAAAATATTGCAGGCACCGGAACTTATTGCTGAAAGCAGGAATATTCAAATATGTATTGCTTTTGATGAGTTTCAGGAGATAGAACGGATATATCCATTTATAATTCACTGGATGCGTTCAGTGTTTCAGCATCAAAAAAGAGTTTCATATATATTTCTTGGAAGTCAGCAATCGTTGATGGAAAAACTATTTGCCGGTATAAACTCTCCATTGTATGAATCGGCAGTAAAAATGGATATAGGAAATATTTCGTATGAAGATTTTAGTAATTATATTAAAAATAAGTTTCAGAAACACAGCCTGGATATTTCAAGGCAAAATGTTGATACAATACTTAATAAGAGTGAGTTACATCCTCATTTTACTCAATATTTTGCATCGGTAGTTTTTAACCATATAGTGAATGGTTATGACCAATATGCTGAAGACTTTACTCAACAGTGGATGGGGAGAATTGTAGCCAGCCAATCAATTATCTTTCTTGACATATTTGACAGGTTAAGTACTAATCAAAGAATTGTATTATTAACTGTTGCAAAATTGCAGCACGGTGATGAGTTATTTTCTGAGAAATATAGAACTAAATATAAATTACCACCTACATCAACAATTCGTACAGCTTTAATGTCGCTACAAAAACAAGGGTATATTTTTAAAAAGGACAAAATTTATAAAGTAACCAATCCGGTAATGAAAGAGTGGTTGCTTGAGTTAAAATAAATATTACTCAGAGTATTTACTTTTTCCTATTGATTGTATACACTATTTGAACTAAGTTTGTATAAAAGCGAGTAATTATGGCATTTTTACAACGAGAAAAACCATTTACACGTAAGTGGTTCCTGGTATACAGCTCTATTGCAGTGGGAACTTTCCTTTTTGCTTTAGGATACGTGTTATTCATAATTCCGTACAATATAGTACCCGGTGGGGTATTTGGTATATCCATAGTTTTGCATGAAGCCACCAGAGGTGTTATAAGTATATGGCCGCATGGAATACCCATAGGTATAAGTGCACTGGTAATAAACATATTGCTGGCAGCTACCGGCTTAAAGATACTAGGGCCGCGCTTTGGTTACAGAACTATAACAGGTTTCTTTTTAGCATCGCTTTTTATCGATGGACTAATATATTTTGTTGGAGACAGCGATCCGCTTGGGTTAAGTAACGAAATATTATTATCATGTGCTTTTGGTGGTGTCCTTATTGGTTCGGGCTTAGGGTTAATTTTAAAATCTAAAGCTACTGCCGGAGGCTCTGATATTATTGCTATGATGATTACTAAATATAATAAATGGCCTATTGGACAACTTCTAATATATATTGATACAGTTATAATAATTAGCGGTTTAATTGTTTTTCAGGATTGGAAAATGCCACTTTACTCGGCAATTGTAATATTTATAGCAGGCAAGGTAGTTGACATGATTATTGAGGGGGTTTCGTACGATAAAATGCTGTTAATAATCTCAGATAAGCCAGATTTGATACGTGATAAAATTGTTAATGACCTTAACCGCGGCGGAACATTTTTGCTAGGTGAGGGAATGTATAATGGTGAAGATAAAAAAATAATATATACTGTTGTAAACCGTCGTGAGGTATCAATTCTTGAAGATTATATTCACAGAATAGATCCCGAAGCATTTTTATCGGTACTAAATACAAAAGAGCTACTTGGGCAAGGGTTTAAGTCGTTGAATGATAAGTTTATAGTTAAAGGATAGTTTATTGTTTAATTAATTCTATTTCAAAAAGCTTAGGCCACCATTTTCCGGTAACTATTATTCGGTTGTTAATATGGTCATATGCAATGCCATTTAACACATCAACACGACTGATTTTATCTTGTGTTTTCAGTATTCCTTGTAAGTTAATATTTTTAATTACCTTACCTGTTACAGGGTCAAATGCGATTATATTATCACTCCCGTATATGTTGGCATATACTAAGCCATCAATATATTCAAGTTCATTTATACTACTTATCATACCCTCGTTGTCGTACACTTGAATACTGCCTGTTACTTGTAAATAGGTAGTATCAATGAAATATACTTTTTCAGTTCCATCGCTCATTATAAGGCGCTTGCCATCGTTGCATAAGCCCCATCCTTCGGTAGAGTAAGTAAACTCATCTGTTTTTTGTAGTGTATGCTTGTTGTACACATAGCCGGTAAATGCTTTCCATGTTAGTTGGTATACTTTATTATTTAGTATTGTTATTCCCTCGCCAAACTTGTCGGAAGGCAGGTTTATCAATTGAATTGTTTCGTTTTTTTTAATATTTAGCTTTGCTAATATTGATTCACCATATAAGCCGGTTCCTTCATATAAAATAGCTCCATCAAATTCAAGCCCCTGTGTATATGATTTTGTATTGTGAGGGAAATCCTTTATAACTTTATATGTATAGTTTTCAGGTTTTGTATCCGATAATATTTTAACCAACTTTCGCCCTGTTTGAGTATTTTTTTCTTTATAATGGATAGTATACAAAATAGTTTGACTGCCAACAGGTACATTATTATATTCTATTGAAAAAGTATTATCTGTAATGTTATAACACATACCTCTTTTACCTCCAATATTCCATGAAACAGAATCGGGTTTTGTTTTATTTTTCGAAATATAATTAAAGCTTATTACACCGGTAGATACTATATTATAATCTCCAATATAATTAATTTCAAATTCTTTTACTTCGATGTTAACAGCTTTATCACTATTTGTTTTTTTCTCTTTAGTGTTATTGCATGAGAAAAACACTGAACATATGGCTATTATCAGTAATTTATACATATCTGTTTTTTTATGCGAATATAACAGAACCATATTGTAAATCAATAAAATGTTTAGAACAAAAAGAATTATCTCAATTAGAAGTAGTAAGGCATAAGCTCAACAATTGGGGTGTATGCATCATGAAATGGCACAAAATAGATAGCATAAAAAAAGCAGAGTTATTGGTCTCTGCTTTTTTTGTGATCTTTTTATTGAATTATAAGTACTGACACCAGTAAGCTACGTCTTTTGCACACTTTACATTAAAAGTTACATCTTTTTCAACTCGGAACGATTCGCCGTTTTTATATGTTTTCCACTCATTGTTTCCCGGAAGTTGAACATCAAGTTCGCCGGTAATTACATTCATAATCTCAACAGTACTTGTTCCAAATGCATATTTACCGGGAGCCATTACTCCAACTGTTGTTTTTCCGTCGTTATTGTCAATACCTAACGACTTCACATTTCCGTCAAAATATTCGTTTACCTTAATCATTTTTATTTTTTTTTGATATGCGAATGAAATCATGAGCCGCAAAACTCACAATTTCATGTAATAATATTATTTTCTCATCTCCTTATAAGCATTGATAAGTCCGTTTGTTGACGAATCATGCGAAGTAATTTTATCATTGTTAATTAACTCAGGAAGAATTACGTTAGCAAGTTGCTTGCCTAATTCAACACCCCATTGGTCAAAGCTGAAAATATTCCAAATAATACCCTGTACAAATATCTTGTGCTCATACATTGCTATAAGAGAACCTAAGGTTCTAGGAGTAAGCTTTTTGAATAAGAATGAGTTAGTAGGAATGTTACCTTCAAATATTTTGAACGGAGCAAGTTCCTTTATTTCAGCATCGGATTTGCCCTGAGCTTTTAATTCTGCAACAACAGTAGTCTCATCTTTACCAAAAGCCATAGCTTCAGTTTGTGCAAAATAGTTAGCCAGTAATTTTGGATGATGGTCGCTGATTGGATTTTGGCTTATTGCCGGAGCCAAGAAATCGCAAGGTATAAGCTTAGTTCCTTGATGAATTAATTGGTAAAATGCGTGCTGACCGTTGGTTCCCGGCTCACCCCACAATATAGGTCCTGTTTCGTAGTTTACTTTATCGCCGTTACGATCTATTGTTTTACCGTTACTCTCCATATTGCCCTGTTGGAAATAAGCTGAGAAACGGTGCATATACTGGTCGTAAGGTAAAATACATTCGGTTTCGGCTCCGTAAAAATTATTATACCAAATGCCTATCAATGCAATAAGTACCGGAAGGTTCTTGTCGAAATTAGTCTCTTTAAAGTGATTATCCATTGCGTGGGCTCCCTCAAGTAATTCAATGTAGTTGTCGAATCCGATACCACAAGCTATAGAAAGACCAATAGCCGACCATAACGAGTAACGACCACCTACCCAGCTCCAAAATTCAAACATATTTTTAGTATCGATACCAAAAGCTGATACAGCATCGGCATTTGTCGATAACGCAACAAAATGCTTTGCTACGGCAGTATTATCTTTTGCTATGTCAAGAAACCACGATTTAGCAGAGTTTGCATTGGTCATAGTCTCCTGAGTGGTAAATGTTTTTGAAGCAACAATAAATAAAGTTGTTTCAGCATTTACTTTTTTAAGTGTTTCGGCAATATGAGTACCATCAACATTCGATACAAAGTGTAGATTAATGTTTGCAGGTTTGTATGGTTTAAGAGCTTCTGTAACCATTAACGGACCAAGGTCAGAACCACCAATACCAATATTTACAATATCAGTAATAGCTTTTCCGGTATACCCTTTCCATTCTCCGGCGTGTACTTTGTTTGTAAACTCTTTCATTTGGTTAAGTACTGCATTTACTCCGGGCATAACATCTTTGCCGTTAACCATAATAGGAGAGTTGCTTCGGTTTCGCAAAGCTATGTGTAAAACAGCCCTATCTTCTGTTTTATTGATTTTTTCGCCCGAAAACATACTGTTAATAGCACCCTTAAGGTTGCACTCTTCTGCTAGAGCAGTAAGACTTTTTAATACTTTACTATCAATCAGATTTTTAGAATAGTCGAGCAGAATATCTTCAAATTTTATAGAAAAATTATCGAATCGCTTAGGGTCTGATTCGAATAACGATTTCATTGTAGTATCAGCAAATGAGTCGTAGAGGCTTTCAAGCTCGCTCCACGCTTTTGTAGTTGTTGGATTTTTTGATTCAAGCATAATGTTGTTTTTTATTAAAGAACGCAAATTTATGAAACTAAATTAAGGTATAGAAATGCCATAAGTGAAATTTTCGATATAGTAGCCTATTATTATTTTATATACCGTTACGGTAATTGAGTTAAGTCAACTAAAAATATGATTTGGTCAGATTGTTTAATGTTGGTGAACTATTATTTAAACGAATAGTTGTATATTTATTATCGAAAATTTAACAACTAAACCCGTGGGCAAGAGTAACACTAATAATAAAGGTGAAAAATCTCCCTTAATTGACAATAGTTTTAAAAATATTGATGATGTTATATTTAATGCATCAAATAATGAAATTATTATTGATGCTGAGTTTACAAAAGGTAATGGCGTAAACAAGTCAAATAATCATTTGAGTAAGAGTAAGGAATATTTTGAGGCTATTTTTAATTATGCTGCCGATGGTATACTGGTAGGTGATTCTAAAGGGGAAATAATAGATTTTAACCGAAGTTTTGCAGACCTTACCGGATATACTAAAGAAACCTTGTTAAATAAGCATATTACACAACTTTTTCCTAAAGATGTATTAACCGTTAAGCCAATTAATTTTGAAGGTGTCGATAAAGGTGAGTCAATAGTAAATGAACGCCACATAATTGATGCCACAGGAAATCGTATTCTTATAGAGATGAATACCCGTCAGTTTGGCGATAATGGATATTTGAGTATTATACGCGACTTGAGGGAACGTGAAAAGGTCAGAAATGAGTTGAGGGAAAGCGTTGAGCGCAACCATCTTTTAGCCGATTTAAGCCTCGACGGCTTACTTATTCATGAAAATGGTATAATAGTTGAAGTGAACAGGGCACTTACCAATATGTTTGGTTATGAGCGTAGTGAGCTTGTTGGAGAGTGTGTTATTGACAAGTTAACTTCGGTTGAATACAAGAGTGTATTGCTCAATAAGTTAAAGAACCCCTCGTCGGAGGTATATGAGGGTGAGGGGATTAGGAAAACCGGAGAGAAAATTCATATAGAATTAGAAGGGCGTGATATATATTTCAACAACAGGCAAATGCGTGTGGTTTCTGTTAGAAATGTAAGTTTCAGAAAAAAGGTTGAAGCTGTTTATTCTTTGTCGCTTGAGATAAACAAATTAATAGAAAAATATGACCCGGACTATATTATAAAGCAGTGCTTACTGGGAGTTGCAGATATTTTGAATTCAGAGTCGGCTTTTGTATGCTTTGGAGAATATAACGAACTAGTATCGGGAAGTTATTGGGTAAATGAAAATGGAGAAATACTCGTAAAAGCAGATTGTGTAAGTAAGAACGGGCTGGTACTTGATACTACAAAAGGACGAACCATACATATTAATAATTGTAATAAGAAGTTTGTTTCACCTCAGGAAATTAATTTGAATATTGAGCGATATATGGTAATGCCATATTATATCAACGGACAAATAATGATGATGCTGGGAGTGTTGAATAGCAATCAGCCTTATTCAATACACGATGAGAGTATATTTAAGGTTATAACCGACAATTTGTGGTCGGTACTTGAGCGATATTCTTTGCAAGACAAGCTTAGGGTTGCCAATGAGTCGAAAGATAAATTTTTGTCAATAATAGCTCATGACCTAAAATCGCCACTGAGTTCAGTTGCATCAATGACCGATTTGCTTAATACTTCATTTAGTGATTTTGATAGTAACTCTATACATGAGTATATAGGGTTAATTTCAGAAACTTCGAAATCGACACTTTCGTTGCTTAATAATTTGCTCAATTGGGCAAAAGCGCAGACAAATAAAATTGTGATTAATAGAGAAAAGCTTAGTTTTGGTGAATTGCTAAACGAAGAATTTGAATTACTGAAACAAGTTGCAGAAAATAAAAAGCTTACAGTTGACAGGATGACGGATGAAAATATAACCATGTTGGTCGATAAGAATACTATGTCAACAGTTATTCGAAACTTGCTTTCAAATGCAATAAAGTTTACACCTAAATGTGGAAAAATTGAGGTGAGTATATCAAATTACAAAAATGGGCTTGCATTGATTGCGGTAAAAGATTCGGGGATAGGAATTGCAGAGCAAGAGAAAGATATGCTGTTCGATGAAGGGAAAAGTTTTCATAAGTTGGGAACCGAAAATGAGAAAGGTTCGGGTTTAGGCTTGCTGCTTTGTAAGGAATTTGTTCATAAGAATGGTGGAAAGATATGGGTTGAAAGTGAGGTAGGAAAGGGTAGTGCTTTTTTTGTAACTGTACCTTGTTTGTAATTACTGCAAATAGCTTTCAATGTTTTCAGCTAACTTGTTAACTGAAGGGGCAGTTATAATATCTTGGGGTAGCGATTCAAATTTTCCTGAGAGTTTAGTATTAATAAAGATAGTTTTATTTGGCAGTTTCCCTTTTAATGATTCAATGTAGCATTCTGCTTCCTCTTTTTGCATTGATTCGTTTATGCTTGTTACAATGTAATCAACCGGTTTTATGTAAATAATAGTATGTATTGAATCAGAAGGGGTGCAACCGCCAAGGTAAATAACCTTGTGACCTTTCTTGCGTAGCAGATAATTCATGTATAGCATTTCTATTTCGCAGTTTTCTTTGGGTGGCAGGAATATTAGAAATGTTCTGGTTTTTTCATTTTCATGAATAACCAAACCATCAATTGCTACAATAAGTTTTTGTCTGACAAGGCTTTTGAAAAAGTGTATTTGAGCCGGATTTACAGCATTTGTTTGCCAAAGTAATGATAAGCGATCAAAGAATGGAGTCATAAGCTCGTTCATCATTTTCTCAAAGCCCATTTGAATCATTGTTTTTAGCATTATTTTTTCAAATACAGCTTCGTCAATATCTATCATTGCTATAAGTAATCCTTGGAGTAAATCGTTAGTTTCTTTAGAATTTGAGCTAATGTTATTTACTAAAGCGGGTATTTCCGTATCAGAAAGTTCAGCTATTCTCGATATTTTGTACCCATTGCTAAGTAAAATTGATGTGTTTAGTAGCTTCTTTAAATCGTTGTCGGTGTAGGAACGAATATTGGTATCGGAACGCGAAGGTGATAATAAATTATAACGCTTTTCCCATATTCGAATGGTGTGGGCTTTAATACCCGATATACGTTCCAGATCTTTTATGGAATAGGTTATCATTTTTTATTTTTAATAGATAGACTCAATCAACTTTTTATAATAAAATTGATTTCTAAATTATTATTTATTTGTATATGCAAAAATATAAATATTAGTATAAGCTACAATAATAAGAAAAGCCACTACAAAATTAATTGTAAGTGGCTTTCAAAAAAGTGACCCCTGAGGGATTCAAACCCCCAACCTTCTGATCCGTAGTCAGATGCTCTATTCAATTGAGCTAAGGAGCCAAATGCGGGTGCAAATATAGGTAAAATATTAATACGTCAAACTATTCTGGAAATTATTTTTCAGATATTTTTTTTCTTTAGTTTTATTTTGCTTAAAATCAGTTTTTTAAGAGTTGGCTTTTTTCTGTCATGTATTGCGTTTTGATATTTTAGTAACTAAATGTATTTTATATTTAAAGAGTAAGGAGAGTTTTTGTTTAGTTACTAAAATCTTTGTCGTAAATCATCTCCTTATTTCGTATTACTGTCATTCCAAATATTCCTTCTCCTATTTTATAGTCAATAGCATCGGGCATAACAGGGGTTCTTGGAACATCAAAGCGTCGTATTTGTTTGTATTCTGCGAATTTACCATATTCCAGTTTTACTTCCATAAGTGTTCCGCTGTCGAACAACTGCATACTTTTTACATATAAAGTTTCGTCGGTTTGTTCTGTGTTAATTAAAAAATTGGTAGCCAAAATTAGCGATGTAACAACAGGAGAAAGGCCGGCAACAACAAGCAATGGTTTTAGGTATTTTCTTATTCTAACCTGAGTTGGGAAAAATTTACGCGGAATTAAGGAAAGTATAACAGCCGTTCCGGCAAATAGCCGAGTTAAAAACATAGTTGAAACCAATGTTCGGGAACCGAAAAAAATAATTCCGAATATGCCGATAAAAAAAGAGACTGCGATAAATAAAGCAATGTTATCTTGAGGTAATGCTTTCTTTTTATGAACGGTTCTGTACATAGTTAATGGCTAAAAAAGTATTGTTTGGTAGAAGAGTAAAATAATATATAAAATATATTATTTTTTAATTATATCAATAGTAATGTTGGTTGCGGTTTCAACAAATTTAGGGCAGTGTGTTTTAAATTTTCCACATTCACGCAAGTAGTTGAATCCATCATCAGTACTAATATCGGCATTAAGCAATTGGTTACATTTTAGCGAACCGTGAGCTTCAATGAATAATAGGTTGAATTTTTTTGTAAGGTTGAGAGTAATGGCTTTAGTATCATTTACTTCACATATGTTTTTACCGGTGTGTAAACCAATAGCCATATATGCAGCACTTACAGCTCCGCAGGTTAACCCCTGCCTGCCAATGCCTCCGCCAAATGCCGCACCTATGTTTATTGCAGTATCATAGTCAATGTGTAACTCGTAATGGAGTGCACCTAATACTGCCTGGCAGCAATTATAGTCGTTGTTGAATAGTTCTATTGCTTTTCTTGAATGTGACATATATGTGGCTTTAATATATAAATGCAATATATGCAAATAATAGAAAATAGTTTGCACCTGTTTTGCAAATTATTATTTACTTTGCAAAAGTATGAGCACACTAAATACAATATTTGCACTGGTCTCCCCATTTCTGCTTTTTATATAAAGGCAGGCACATAATGTGTATTTCCAATTAAAAAATTTAACAGTATATAATTTAGGTTATGTGTATGTGTAACCGATAAAATGTTTTTCAGTAATGAGAAATTTCGGAATAAGTAAGCTAATGGCTTACAGGAAAGGTTTAATAAGGCAAATGCTTTCCGATGCAAAGGAGGCAGTAATGGGAACAGAGCGCGATTTTACAACTATTTCGCTTAACAAAGCGATATTTTTATTGGCAGTACCCATGGTACTGGAAATGGTTATGGAATCGGTATTTGCGGTGGTCGACATTTACTTTGTTTCACGTTTAGGTGCCGATGCAGTTGCTGTTGTAGGTATAACAGAGTCGCTTATGACGCTGTTATATGCCATAGCATTTGGAGTTGCCATGGGAACTACAGCATTGGTTTCGCGCCGAATAGGAGAGAAGAACAGTGAGGAAGCATCGAAAGAGGGGCTGCAATCGCTTATAGCCGGCATCGCAATATCAATAGTTATAGCCATACCCGGCTTTATATTTTCCGATGATTTATTAAAGCTAATGGGAGCTTCAGCAAATGCAGTATCGGAGCATGGCGGTTATACCACCATAATGTTTGGCGGTAATATTGTAATTATGCTATTGTTTATACTCAATGCCGTATTTCGCGGAGCAGGCGATGCCGCCATTGCAATGCGGGTATTGTGGCTGGCCAATGGTTTAAATATTATTCTCGACCCGTTGTTAATATTTGGTTACGGTCCGTTTCCTGAAATGGGAACAGCCGGAGCTGCAGTAGCTACTAATATAGGTAGGGGGGTAGCAGTATTGTACCAGTTATATGTTTTGTTTACCGGCAAAAGCCGTATAAATATTGGCGCAGTTCCATTTGTAATAGATGTTAAGCGCATACTTCACTTAATGAAAATATCGGTAGGAGGCATGGGGCAAATGCTTATTTCTACTATGAGTTGGGTGTTTTTAATGCGAATACTGGCAGGGTTTGGCAGTAGTGTGGTTGCTGCTTATACGGTAGCTATACGGATAATTGTATTTACTATATTACCATCGTGGGGGTTGAGTAATTCAGCATCGACATTGGTGGGGCAGAATCTTGGGGCAAAGTCGCCGGAGCGAGCCGAGAAGGCAGTGTGGCGAATTGCCGCTATAAATATGATGTTTATGGGGATTATTTGTGTACTATTTATTTCATTGCCCGGTTTTTTTGTCAGCCTTTTGGCCAATGATGCTGATATGATAGAATTGGGAATACCCGCTTTGCGAATAATATCGTATGGTTTTGTGTTTTACGGTTTGGGAATGGTTCTTGTACAATCGTTCAATGGAGCCGGTGATACTCGTACCCCTACATTGGTTAACTTAATAGCGTTTTGGATAGTTGAAATACCACTGGCATATTTTCTTTCAAACCATACGGTTTTAAAAGAGCAGGGGGTTTATTATTCAATAATAATAGCTGAAGCAGGTATGACACTGCTTTCGTTATATTTTTTCCGTAAAGGCAAATGGAAAGCAGAAGTGGTATAGTTGAGAACATAATTTATGAAAAGCTTATGCAAATGCGGGTTAAATACAGCTTTTATAATAGGAATATTTTAACTAATTTTGTGGTTCTTTTGGCAATAGGTAAGCTTTATTAAGTGTTTTTTTAATCTGAACACTATTGTGTTACGGTTGTTAATAAGCGGTTTACCTCCTGTAATAATTAAATAATAAAAATTAGAAGTAAATATGCTGTTTGATTTTCCAGTTATTGAGAAATTTTATCAGTCTTACCCCGACAAAGTTAAGGCTGCGAGAGAATATTTAGGCCACCCGATGACCGTGAGTGAAAAAATACTATACGCTCACTTAGCCGACTTTAGCGAAATGAAAAACTATAAGCGCGGCGATGATTACGTGTTGTTTAATCCCGACAGGGTAGCAATGCAGGATGCAACAGCCCAAATGGCATTACTACAGTTTATGCAGGCCGGAAAGAGTACCGCAGCCGTTCCATCAACGGTTCATGCCGACCATTTAATACCTGCAAAAGAAGGTTCTGCACCCGATTTGGCATGGGCCAATAAAACCAATAAAGAGGTTTACGATTTTTTATCGTCAGTAACCAATAAATATGGAATAGGATTCTGGAAGCCAGGTGCAGGTATTATTCACCAGGTAGTATTAGAGAACTACGCATTTCCGGGAGGTATGATGATAGGAACCGATTCGCATACAGTTAATGCCGGAGGCTTGAGTATGATAGCTATTGGAGTTGGTGGAGCCGATGCCGTAGATGTAATGGCAGGTATGCCTTGGGAGCTGAAAATGCCAAAACTTATTGGAGTTAAACTAACAGGTAAATTAAACGGTTGGGCATCGCCAAAAGATGTTATACTTAAAGTAGCCGGTTTGCTTACAGTAAAGGGAGGAACAGGTTGTATAGTTGAATATTTCGGAGAAGGAGCATTGTCTATGTCGGCTACCGGAAAAGGGACTATTTGTAATATGGGTGCTGAAATAGGAGCAACTACATCTACCTTTGGTTACGATGAAAGTATGGAACGTTATTTACGTACAACAGGCCGTGAAAAAGTTGCAGACCTTGCCAATACTGTAAAAGAACACCTGACAGGCGATGACGAAGTTTACGCTAACCCCGAAAAATATTTCGACCAACTTATAGAAATAAACTTAAGCGAATTAGAACCTTATATTAATGGACCTTTCTCGCCCGATAAAGCTACACCTATCTCAAAAATGAAGGAGTTGTTAAAGGAGAACGATTACCCGGTTGAAATAGAGTGGGGATTAATAGGTTCATGTACCAACTCATCGTACGAAGATTTATCAAGAGCTGCATCAATTGCCGAAAATGCCACCGGAAAGGGACTTAAGTTCAAAGCAAGCCTTGGTATAAATCCTGGATCGGAGCAAGTACGCTATACTGCTCAACGTGATGGTTTGTTAGATACTTTTACTAATTCTGATGCTACTATTTTTACAAATGCCTGTGGCCCATGTATAGGACAGTGGTTTCGTAAAGATGCCGAAAAGCAGCATAAAAACTCAATAATACACTCATTTAACCGTAACTTTGCAAAAAGAGCCGATGGTAACCCTAATACGCACGCTTTTGTTGCTTCGCCGGAAATAGTAACAGCCGTAGCTCTTGCCGGACGATTGGATTTTAACCCAATAACCGATACTCTTGCAAACGAAAAAGGGGAACAAATAAAGCTTGACGAACCTACGGGTTGGGAATTACCAAAGCTGGGGTTTGCAGTTGAAGATAATGGTTATCAGGCACCAGCTGCAGATGGTTCTAATATTGAAGTAGTAGTAAACCCCGAAAGTGACCGTTTACAGCTTTTATCGCCATTCGACGAGTGGAACGGTAGCGATTATATAGGCTTAAATTTGCTTATAAAAGCTCAGGGCAAATGTACTACTGACCATATAAGTATGGCCGGTCCATGGTTAAAATACCGAGGACACCTTGATAATATATCGAACAATATGCTTATTGGAGCTGTTAATGCTTTTAACCAAGAAACAAATAAGGTTAAAAATCAGTTGACAGGAGAGTATATGGAAGTACCCGATTCGGCACGTAAGTATAAGGCCGAAGCATTAGGTTCGATTGTTATTGGCGACGAGAATTATGGTGAAGGATCATCACGTGAACATGCAGCTATGGAGCCACGTAATTTAGGAGTACGTGCTGTTATTGTAAAATCGTTTGCACGTATTCACGAAACCAATTTGAAAAAGCAAGGTATGTTGGGCTTAACATTTGCCAATAAGGCCGATTATGATAAAATAAAGGAAGATGATACTTTCGATTTAAAAGGATTAACAACTTTTGCACCCGGGAGTAAATTAACACTTGTAATAAAACATAACGATGGTTCAGCAGAAGAAATAATGTTGAACCATACATATAACGAAGCCCAAATAGAATGGTTTAAAGCCGGTAGTGCATTAAATTTAATTCGTAAGCAGCAAGCATAATTTTTTATGTATGTTATTTCCTTAATTGGAAAATTTGGTATTTTAACAAAAAAAAGAAAACTATGGGAATAGACAAGTTTCTTGATAATATGGCAGTAAAAATTGCCAAATCGTGTCAGATAGACAGAGAATTATTTGAAAAATTCGATGTAAAACGCGGACTTAGAAATCCCGATGGTTCGGGGGTTCTTGTAGGTCTTACCAATATTGGCGATGTAGTAGGTTACGAAAGAACGCCTGAAGGGTTGAAACCGGTAGAGGGTAATTTACGATACCGAGGTTATTCAATATCTGAAATAGTGAAAGGTTTTCAAAAGTCGGGTCGTCACGGATTCGATGAAATAACATACCTTTTACTAACCGGACAGTTGCCAAATGAGTGTGAACTAATGAATTTTACACGTTATTTGGCCGATAACCGCGACCTGGATGAAACATTTACTAATGTTATTTTAACCATAAAGGGGCATAATATTATGAATATGCTTTCGCGTTCGGTTCTAATACTATATACTTTAGATGACACTGCCGAAGACTATTCGCATGAAAGCCTTCTTCGTCAGTCGCTTAGCCTTATTGCAAAGCTACCGGTAATTATGGCATATGCTTATCATGGGCGTAGACACTTATATAATAGAAAGTCGCTTATAATACGTCACCCGAAACCCGAATTGAGTACAGCAGAGAACATACTTTGGTTGTTGAGAGGTGAAGATTATACTCAGCTTGAAGCCGAAATTCTTGACCTTGCTATGGTTCTTCATGCTGAACATGGTGGAGGTAACAACTCTACATTTACTATGCGATTAGTATCGTCGGCCGAAACCGATACTTACTCAGCAACAGCATCGGCAATAGGCTCTCTGAAAGGACGTTTGCATGGTGGAGCTAATTTCAAAGTTCTTGAAATGATGGAAGACTTTAAAGCCAATATTAAAGACTGGAGCAATGAAGAGGAAGTGAAAAACTATATTGCAAAAACTATGAATGGTGAAACATTCGATAAATCGGGTAAGATTTATGGAATGGGACACGCAATATATACTTTGAGCGACCCTAGAGCTATTTTGTTGAAAGAGAGAGCTGCAAGTATTGCAAAGGAAAAGGGTTTAATGGACGAATTTAATTTATATAATTTAGTTGAAAAGTTAACACCACAAGTATTTAGAGAGTTGAAAGAATCAAAGAAAACCATTTGTGCCAATGTCGACTTTTACTCTGGTTTTATATATGAGGCCATAGATATTCCGCGAGAGTTGTTTACTCCAATTTTTGCAATATCGCGTATGGCAGGTTGGGCTGCTCACCGTATGGAAGAGGTAACTTTTGCTTCACGTAGAATTATTCGTCCGGCATATAAAAACATTACTCCCAAGGAAATGCACTTTGTGCCATTGAAGAAGAGAAATGATTTTTAAATATTAGATAAATATTGATTAAAATATATTAATAGTCAGCGGGTGGACATAGTTCTCCCGCTGTTTTTTTAAAAAACTAACACTCCCACCACTCCCGATAAAACTATCAACAATATAGGGTGTACTTTTTTAATAGTAAATAAAATAATAACACAGGCTATACAAACTGCCACAACTTTCCAGTCGGGATAATACGACTTTGGTATAAATAATGTTTTTTCGGCTATTTGCCATCCTGCATATACAATAAGGGAAATAGTTACCGGTTTAAAACCATTCATCAGTGCATCTTTGAGTTTACTCTCTTTTACCTTTCGCATAAATGAAGAGAGTATTAGCATAATTATTACCGATGGCATAGCTAAAAATAATGTAGCAACAAAACCACCTGCTACTCCGGCAACATCGCATCCGACATATGTTGCAGAATTCATGGCAATAGCTCCGGGGGTCATTTGCGCCATAGATAGAAAATCGAAAAACATATCGCTGGTCATCCAACCATGCTTTTCCAGTTCTTCAATTATAAATGGAACCATAGCCATTCCTCCGCCAAAGGTGAATAACCCAACTTTAAAAAATGATGCGGCAAGTGATATAAGGTCTTTCATATTTTTGAGTTACAGGTTACAAGTTGCAAGTTATTGTTTCTGTATTATTTTTACTTCTTAAATCGAATTTCTGACTTCGATAGTATAGGAAGCAGCCACCAAATAATAAATCCGGATAAGCCGCCGCCAACTATTGCTATTACTGGATTTACATTCATAAATAACATTAATGTAAATGAAAGAAATATAATAAATGAAATATATCCCTTTACTCCCGATTTAAATAACTTGTAAGTGGCATTAATAATCATTGCAACAAGGCAGGCTCTAATACCAAGAAAAGCTTTTTTTGCATATTCATTCTCAATATATTCGCCTAGCAAATAGTAAACAGTCATAACAAACACAAGCGAAGGTATAATAATACCTGCAGAAGCAATAATACCTCCCCAAATACCGGCTTTTTTATTACCTAAACTTGTAGCAGCATTTATGGCAATAGTACCGGGAGTCATTTGCGAAAGCGACAGCAGTTCCAAAAGTTCCTCTTTGGTAATCCACCCTCTGAAATATATAAGTTCCCGTTCAAGCAACGGTAACATTGCGTATCCACCACCAAACATAAAACAACCAACTTTCAGAAATGACCAAAATAGTTGAATATGTATATTTTTCACCTTATTACTCATGGAGTGCAAACTTAATACGAATAATAGAATAGTGTTTAGTTTTTTATCGCTTATTTTGTAATTCTGTACAAAATAGGTAATTATATTACAAGGTTTCATATACCAACATTTGCAAATACACAATAATGAGAGACTTAACAAAAGGTAAGGAGTGGAAGGAGATATTGATTTTTGCAATGCCAATGTTATTGGGCAATGTATTTCAGCAATTGTATAATATAGTTGACTCTATTATAGTAGGTAATATACTTGGCAAAGGAGCTTTGGCCGCTGTTGGCGCATCGTTTCCTATAATATTTGCCCTTATTGCCCTTATTATTGGTTTAGGTTCGGGCTTTGGTGTAGTTATTTCGCAATATTTTGGTGCAAAGCAAATAATGAATGTAAAGCGTACTATTTCAACTATGTTTATAACCCTTTCTGTACTTTCAGTGGTAATGACAATACTTGGAATAACACTTAGTACACCTATATTCAGACTTCTGAAATTACCCGACGAGCTTATGAACGATGCCGTTATATACCTTATAATATATATGGCCGGGTTATTTCCTATGTTTGGCTTTAATGCAATAAGTTCCACTCTGCGCGGCTTAGGCGACTCAAAAACTCCGTTGGTATTTCTTATTATATCTACGGTTATGAACATTGCACTCGATATGCTTTTTATATTAGTGTTTGACTGGGGAATAGCCGGGGCAGCATGGGCTACAGTAATATCGCAGGCAGGAGCTTTTGTGTCGGGAGTGGTATATTTGAACCGAACTCATGAAATTATTAAAATACGCCTTTCTGAAATGTGGTTTGATAAGCAAATTTTTAAACAAGGGGTACGAATAGGTATGCCAACAGGTCTTCAGCAAACATTTGTTGCTTTGGGTATGATGGCTCTTATGGGTATAGTAAATACATTTGGCACCGATGTAATTGCTGCATACAGCGTTGGCGGACGTATTGACTCATTTGCTGCATTGCCTGCAATTGCATTATCGGGAGCTTTAGCAACATTTGTTGGGCAGAATCTTGGAGCAGGAAAAGAAGAGAGGGTTAGAAAAGGGTTAATTGCAACAATGGGTATTGGAGTTATTTTTGGAATAGTTTTAACAGCTGTTATTATTGCGTTCAGAACACAGCTTGTAATGCTTTTTAATAAAGACGCTGAGGTTATTCGTATTGGTTCGGAGTATCTTACTATTGTAAATATATTTTATATGTTCTTTATATGTATGTTTATAATGTATGGTATGCTTCGAGGAGCCGGAGCTACACTTATACCTATGTTTATAAGTTTGTTCTCGCTATGGGTTATTAGGGTGCCTTTGGCTGAAATATTTTCGCACCGAATGGGTTATGGCGAAACAGGTATATGGTGGTCGGTTCCTGTAGCTTGGCTTACAGGGCTTATTGGGGCATGTATATATTACCTTACCGGCAAATGGAAAGGAAAAGTAGTTACACATAATGCAACTTCCTGAATTATAGAATATAAATATTTAAGAACATACTATTGGAAAAGCAATATTTGAAATGGATTATAATACTGGTTATTCTTGTTATACTTAGCACAATAACCATATTCTATTCTATGACCATAGGCGAAATAAAACTCAGCTTTTCAGAGCTGCTATCTATTTTAAAAAACGGCAAAGGTACTATGTCGTATACAATACTTACTCATATACGAATACCTAGGGTAATACTGGGTTTTGCTGTTGGTGGAGCATTGAGCCTTGCAGGAGTAATACTTCAGGGTATATATCGCAACCCGCTTGTTGAACCATACACTCTTGGCATATCGGGTGGAGCAGCTTTGGGGGTTGCTTTGGTTATAGTGTTTGGAGTAGCACATACTGCAACAACTTACCTATTGCCATTTGCCGGATTTGCCGGGTCTGTTATTACTGTGTTTATGGTTTATTTTCTGAGTATCCGACACGGTCGTATCCGAATTCAAAGTATGCTGCTAATAGGGGTTATGATAAGTTTCATTTCATCCTCAGCCATGATGTTTATTATGTCTACTTCAACATCGGAACAAGTGCATAGTATAGTATTTTGGATAATGGGGTCACTCGATGAGCCCAACATTACACTTATAAAAACTGCAGCAATAGCTTCTATTGCCGGACTTGTGTTAACTTATTTATTTGTACAACCGCTTAATGCGCTGCGATTGGGCGAAGAAAAAGCACGTCACTTAGGAGTTAATACTGAATGGAGTATACGGTTATTGTTTATAATATCATCGTTGCTTGTTGGTATTAGTGTTGCAGTAGCAGGAGTTATAGGTTTTGTTGGATTAGTTATTCCTCATATGGTTCGCTTAATAATATCAAACAATTACAGAATGCTACTAATAAGTTCATTTTTAATAGGTGGAATATTTATAGTTCTATGCGACACTTTGGCTCGTACCATTATATCGCCCAATGAACTTCCGGTAGGAGTTATTACCGGTATAGTTGGAGGAACCGTATTTATTGTTGTTTTGGCAAAAACTAGCCTGAAAAAGTAAGAATGCTAAAATCATAAGTCAGCATACCGAATATTGAAGTAAGAACTTAGAATATTGAAATGAAAAATGATACGAAAGCTAGAAACTAAACCAGCAACCAGCAACTTGTAACCTATAACCTATAACTTGCAACCTAATACTATGAAGAACTTTTTTAAAATAGAAAACTTTTCATGTGGATACCGTACCGGTTTTAAAATTGAGAATGTAAATTTTTCAATTCACAAGGGAAGTTTTGCAGGAATAATTGGTCCAAATGGTTCAGGTAAAAGTACATTATTTAAAGGTGTTACCCAGGAACTTAAAGCACATAAAGGCTCAATTTTACTCAATAACATTAATATTAGTAATATGAGCTATAAAGAAAAAGCCCGCAATATAGCCATAGTTACACAAAAAATTAATGCCGAAGCTATTACAGCATACGAGTACGTTCTTATGGGACGTATACCGCACAAAAAGCATCTGAATTTTTTTGAATCGAAATATGATCACGCTATTGCCCAAAAGTATATGGAAATGACCGATACCTGGCGTATGCGTAATAAATATATGAATGAACTTAGTGGTGGAGAACAGCAGCTTGTAAGCATAGCCCGGGCACTTACACAAGAACCGCAGCTATTGCTACTAGATGAACCTACATCGTACTTAGACATTACTCATCAGGTGCAAGTACTTAATCTTATTCAAAAACTCAATGATGAACTGGGGCTTACTGTACTCATGATTATTCACGACCTGAACCTTGCCAGCGAATACTGCGATTATCTAATAATGATGAAAAATGGCACTCAATATACACAAGGTACTCCAAATGAAATAGTTAATTACGAAAATATTGAAGCAGTGTACGATACTGTGGTTATTACCAAAACCAACCCCTTGTCTAATAATCCGGTTGTATTTCTTGTATCTCAGAAAACTTTAGATTCGCTGAAATAAAAATGACCTAATTAACTAATTTACCTTTAAGATGCACTCCGGTATACGATTCCTCACACTTAACAAGCTCTTCAGGAGTTCCCTCAAATACTATATTACCTCCTTTGTTACCACCATCGGGTCCAAGGTCTATTATCCAGTCGGCGGTCTTTATAACATCGGGATTGTGCTCAATTACTATTAGTGAATTACCGTTTTTAATAAGTGCGTTAAATGCTTTCAGAAGTACCTCAATATCGTGAAAATGAAGCCCGGTAGTAGGTTCATCAAATATAAATAAAATAGGGTCGCTTTTTTCTTTACCCAAAAATGACGCAAGTTTTACCCTTTGGCTTTCACCACCACTTAATGTACTCGATGATTGTCCCAGTTTTACATATCCCAGCCCAACATCAACAAGGGTTTGAAGTTTTTTAACAATTTTATTGGTAAGCGAGGTTGGTTTTTTATTAAAAAACTCAATACTTTGGCTAATAGTCATTTCCAGTACATCGAATATACTTTTCCCTTGGTATTTTACGTCAAGTACATCTTGTTTAAAGCGCTTACCATTGCAGCTTTCACATACAAGCTCTATGTCGGCCATAAATTGCATTTCCACTTTAATGGTTCCTTCTCCCTGACACTCATCGCATCGTCCTCCGTCAACATTGAATGAAAAATGTGATGCAGTATAGCCCATTAGTTTAGCTCCTTTTTGGTCAGCAAAGAGCTTACGTATTTCATCGTATGCTTTTATATAGGTAACAGGATTAGAACGCGACGATTTTCCTATCGGATTTTGATCCACAAACTCTACATCCGATATCATTTTCAGGTCGCCTCCTAAATTGCTGAATTTGCCCGATTCGTCGCTATACCCTCCATATCGTTTTTTTAGAGCTGTATATAAAACCTTTTTTATTAACGACGATTTGCCCGACCCCGATACTCCTGTTACTACGGTAAAAACTTCCAATGGAAATTTAACATCAATGTTTTGAAGGTTATTTTCTCGTGCCCCTTCTATTTGTAGATAGTTTCTCCATTTTCGGCGAATTTCAGGAACTGCAATTTTAAGCTCGCCGGTTAGGTATTTAGCCGTAAGGCTGTTGTTGCTGTTTTTCAATTCGCTGTGTGTTCCTTGAAATACCACTTCGCCACCATGTAAACCGGCTTTGGGACCAATGTCAATTATAACATCGGCTGCACGCATTATATCCTCATCGTGTTCTACTACTACTACTGTATTGCCAAGTTTTTGCAAATTTCGCAGTACTTTAATAAGCCTTTCTGTATCGCGCGAATGTAGTCCTATTGAAGGTTCGTCGAGTATGTAAAGCGAACCTACAAGGCTGCTGCCCAGCGATGTTGCCAAATTAATTCTTTGCGATTCACCACCCGACAACGATGACGATAAACGGTTAAGAGTAAGGTAACCAAGACCTACATCGAGTAAAAATGTAAGCCGGCTTTGTATTTCTATCAATAACCGTTTAGCAATTTTTTTGTCGTGGTCGTCAAATTCAATATTATTGAAATATTCCGAAAGTTCTGAAATAGGCATAAGTACTATTTCAGAAATGGTTTTACCTGCCACCTTTACATAATTAGTCTCTTTCTTTAGCCTTGTCCCTTTACATTCAGGACATATAGTACGACCGCGATAGCGCGAAAGCATTACCCTGTATTGGATTTTGAAACTCTGTTCTTCCAAATATGCAAAAAAATCATTTAACCCTTTAAAATACTTATTACCGTTCCAAAGCAGTTGCTTTTGTTCTTCGGTAAACGATTTAAACGGTTTGTGAATAGGTATATCCGCTCTGTCGGCATTGTATATAAGCTTATTTTTCCATTCTGTCATTTTATCGCCACGCCAACAGGCAATAGCATCTTCGTATATTGAAAGGTTTTTGTTTGGTATTACCAAATCTTCGTCTATTCCAATAGTCATACCAAATCCGTCGCAACGTTTACAGGCGCCAACAGGATTGTTAAACGAGAACATTAAATCCGACGGTTCTTCGAAAGTAATGCCATCGGCATCGAATATATTTGAGAACATTTGTTCTTTTATGCCATTATCCAGAAATACTTTTACGGTACAATATCCATGTCCTTCAAAAAATGCTGTTTGTGCTGAATCGGCAATTCGGCTCAGGCTGTCTTGCTCATTGCTAATGCTTATACGGTCTATTACTAAAAGTGCATCTTTTGCATTCTCAGTTTTCTCTAGTTCGTCAATTTTAATTATTTCGCCTTTGTATTCAACTCTTGAAAAACCTTGCTTTTGTAATACATCAAAGGTTTGCTCTATTGTTCTGTCTTTTAAAAACTGAATTGGAGCAAATATTATAGCTTTTGTCCCTTCCGGAAATTTTGAAAGATAATCGACAATATCTTCTGTGCTGTGTTTTTTTACTAAATCGCCCGAAATGGGAGAATATGTTTTGCCTACACGGGCAAACAGCAGTTTCAAATAGTCGTATACTTCGGTCGATGTGCCAACTGTTGAGCGTGGATTGGTTGTATTTACTTTTTGCTCTATGGCAATTGCCGGTGGTATACCTTTTATGAAATCGACCTCAGGCTTCTGAACCCTTCCGAGAAACTGACGGGCATATGATGAAAGGCTTTCAACATACCTGCGTTGCCCTTCGGCATATAATGTATCGAATGCCAGCGACGACTTTCCACTGCCCGATAATCCGGTAATTACAACAAACTTATTGCGTGGAATATTTACATTTATATTTTTTAAGTTATGAACTCTCGCTCCCTTTACTTCTATATTTTTAGTTTGTAGCATTGTGTTGGTTTATTCTTTTATTCTGTTTTTTAAGTGTTTTAAGTCCATCTGTTCGTGCAAAATCCTTATTACTTCTATCTCTACTTCGGATATTCTATGATAAAAAACAATATTTATTCCGGTTTTAAACCCAAGTAAACTTGAGCTGATTTCAGAATATCGTTTTCCTGTTTCCGGATAAAGACTTATTTTATTACAAGCAGACTTTATTAATTGATAGCATTTATCGGCCTGTTTCTCCGACCATATATTGTTTGTATAATCCCAAATATCAGATAAATCATTAATAGCTTTTTGTCTGAAAACAATTTTAGCCATTTTATTTCTTTTTAAGCATTTCAAGTTGCTTATCAAAGTCAAAGTCTTCAATTCTGGGGCTATTCAAACCTTCTTTTATGGCATACTTTAAAGCAATTATTTTGCTTTCATCTTCTTCAAGAAGCCTTAAGCCTGCTCTTACAACTTCGCTGGCATTTTTGTGTCGTCCTCTTGAAATACTACTCTTAACAAAAGTGTCAAAGTGTGAACCGAGCGTTATTGATGTGTTCTTATTCATGATAAATGCTTTATGCAAAGATACCAATTATTGGTATAATGTTCAAAGGTGAACTTTGCAATTATATAACTATTACTAGTCGTAATGGTATCGGCAGGCAAATATTTTTACTTCATTTTTATTTATGAATTAATTTGTTTTCATTTATATTATTATTATTATTATTATTAATGAAGTAGGGTATTAAATAATTACAAATGTTTCTTTTTTAACGATTACATTAGGATTAGGATATTTTTTTTCTATTTTTGAGAAGTCGGAAATTTATTGTATAACAAAAACTGAATGCTTATAGATAAATAATTACTCTAAAAACAAAAAAAAACGGAGGTAGTTATGGCGAACAATAGTCAGCAAGATTGTGAGCTAATAAAGCAGTATTTAGACGGCAATAAAGCAAGTCTCGACACATTAATAAATAAGCATAAAAGCAAGGTGTTTTCGTATATACTTATGGTAGTAAAAAACCGTGAGCTTGCCGAAGATATATTTCAAGACGCATTTATAAAAGTAATACGTTCGCTTCATGCAGGTAAATACAACGATGAAGGACGTTTTGTATCGTGGGTTATGCGTATAGCACATAACCTTATTATAGACCATTACCGAAAAGACAAACAGCTAAAAACCATTTCCGACGACGATTCAGAAGTTCCATTGTTAGATACAGTACAGTTCGCTGAAGTTACCGTTGAACAGAATATGGTGGTTGAACAGATACATAAAGATATTAAGCATTTGGTTGAAAAACTTCCCGACGAACAAAAGGAAGTTGTAAAACTACGTTACTATTACGATATGAGTTTTAAGGAAATAGCCGACCTTACGGGGGTAAGTATTAATACTGCCTTAGGTAGAATGCGCTATGCAATTATCAACTTGCGTAAAATATCGGACGAGAGTAAAGTCGATTTGCGTAAAATATAGTAATGACAAACTCTACTCAAACATATCAACAATTTGCAACTCTGTATGATGTATATGTAGCAGGGTTCAATTCTGATTTTTTATTTTACAATAACTATTGCAATTCATCGGCAAAAATACTTGAAGTAGGTTGTGGAACCGGTAGAGTATTACGAAATATGCTCGAAAGAGGTTGTAGTGTTACAGGTGTTGATATTTCTAATAATATGCTTGAGCGGGCATCGAAAAAGCTTAGCCGTTTTATAGATAATGGTAACCTTACTCTTCTTAATCATAACTTTTGCAATTCAACGTTGAATCAAAAATTTGAGGTAATTATCATCTCATTTTATACTTTTAATTATATACTTGATAATCCACAACAGTTTTTAATTAATATTGCACAATCGCTTTCTACCGGTGGTATTATTTTACTCGATTTGTTTTATCCCAAGTCGTTATCAAACCCAGTTATTTATAAAAATAAGCTTCATAAAGCTTTTCAAACAGAGGGGATAAAAATGGATGTTTATGATACGCGTACCGTAAATGACAATATTGAAACCCGATCGCTCGATTTTATAGTAAATGGTAATAGTGCAATAGTAGAGAGTAAACGAAAATATTATTCGCCTCAAAATATAAAAGACCTTTTGAAAAATGCCGGTTTTAACGATATTAAAATGGCTTGTGGATATGATTATGAAAACTTATCAGAAATAATTTTAGAATGCGATTTGGAAGATAATTATATTGTAAAAGCAAGTAAGTAATAGGTTAATTAAGTGTTTTAGATGCCGTATTCAGGTTGCTGGAAACTATTTAGCCTTTATTTTTTTGAATTTTTCTGAACTGTTTTTAACTTGTATCCTGAATTTTATACCTGAAACTTTTGTTTTTCTTTAACTTTTCCTTAACTTTTTTTAACTAAATGCAATATTGTAATTTGTAGATGCGTTATAAAGGAGAAACAAAAAAACTATGCCTATGGGTTATAAATTTACACTATTAATTTATTTAAAACATAAAATTGTGGGCACCTTTAATAAGTCGTGGGATTTGCTTTTAAGAAAAGGATTATCTGACGGTTTTAGCCCTTCTGAAAAAACATTAAACAATATTCGAGCCTTTGCCGATGCTTATGAATTCAATAAGTCGGAACAGATAGGAACAATCGAATATTTAAAAAATTAAGCACCTGAGGGTGCTTTTTTTATATAACAATCTCAAATTTATTAATTGCAAAAGAACACAAAAAAAGGAGTTTTTTTTAAAAACATACTGTAATATAAGTCGGTTTTTATACCTTGCGCAAGTAATTTGAACTTATGGCAGATAACTTATTCGATAAACTCAGATCAATGTCGGGCAACTCACCCGAAAAGCTTAATATACTTGAAGAACAGGTAGATGTGAAACTTCAGATGGACTATTTTAAGTATTCGGGAGGTTTAAAAAAGAGAATAGGGCGTGATAAACTTTTGGAAATAGAACCGGTAGAAACAATGTTGTCTTCCGAATTAACCAACGATGAATTAAAAGAAAATCTTGCCCTGCTAGCATCAATCGACGACCCCAAAGCATTCAGAATGATAGAGCAATTTGTTGCAAATAAGCACGATACTCTTTACGAATGGTCAATACTTGCCCTTCAAGAAAGTAAAATGCTTTTAGAAAGTTCATTGCTTGATGAAAACCAAGTGTTTATATCAACAGGAATGGGTGGAAAAGGCAATATGTTGCGATATTTTGTAGTACTTATAGGTAACAATATTGAAGAGTTTAGTGAGTTTCAGCAAGGGAGAATAAAGTCGGAATTTGAATTTGCAATACAGGAATATAAGTCAGAACTTGAAGAGTTGAATTTTGAACACGAAATAGTAACTATGAAGGTGCTTATACCTTTTGATATACCCTTTCAGGATTTATTCAAAAAGGCTGTTGAGGAGTGTAATCAATATGGTAATTTTTTGAAGTCAAACTTTTTAGTTACTAATGTAAAGGCATTAAGCTATATAGAGATAAAAGAGTTTATTAACGATAATAAATTGCCCGATATGGGCGATCTTGATTTTGAAATTGAAGATGATGCCGATATTGATGATTATGATGAATTTGACGAAGAAGAATAGGCAATATCCATATTTGAGTATTAAAAATAATTTAGAGTAAAATAAAAAATCAATAAATAAAACTGACGGTAAAATGGTTAAGCATATTGTGATGTGGAAACTTGTCGATGAAAAAGACGGAAAAACAAAAGATAGATTAGCACAAGAGTTTAAAGAGAAGTTATTGGCATTAAAAACCTTAATTCCGCAATTAATTGAAATAGAGGTTGGATTAAATGCAATTCATCCCGACAAAAATTCCGACATAGTACTTTCAACTACTTTCAATACTTTCGACGACCTTACTGTTTATGCAAACCATCCGGATCACTTAAAGGTTGTTGAATTTGCCAAAACTATTGTAAAAGAAAGAGCTTGTGTCGATTACACAATATAATAATTAAGCACGTTAAGTGCTTTTTTTGTGATTTTTAATATATCAACAACGTTATTTTAAATTAAATGCTAAACAGAAGCCTTATTTCAATTAGCGATTTTTCAAAAGAGGAATACCTTGAAATTCTTCGTATTGCTTCAGAATTTGAAAATAAACCTGTACAGAATATTCTTGAAGGGAAGGTAATTGCTACGCTATTTTTTGAGCCATCGACAAGAACGCGTTTAAGCTTTGAGAGTGCCGTGAACCGTATGGGAGGCAAAGTAATTGGGTTTTCCGATGCTTCGTCGTCGAGTGTACAAAAGGGAGAAACGCTTAAAGATACTATACTCACAGTAAGTAACTATGCCGATTTGATAGTGATGCGCCACCCGCTTGAAGGTAGTTCGCGATATGCTGCCGAAATAGCACCGGTTCCGGTTGTTAATGCCGGTGATGGGGCAAACCAGCACCCTACACAGTGCTTACTCGATTTGTACTCTATTCAAAAAACGCAGGGAACACTTGAGAATCTGAAAATATCAATTGTGGGCGATTTAAAGTACGGGCGTACAGTACACAGTTTATTGCAAGCCATGAGTGGTTTTAATCCTACTTTTAATTTTATTGCCCCCGAAGAGTTACGAATGCCACAGGAATATCTTAAGTTTTTAGACTCAAAAGGGATAAAATACGAAGAACATACTAATCTTGCAAAAAATATAAAAGATTCTGATATAGTATATATGACACGTGTTCAGCGTGAACGCTTTGCCGATACATTGGAATACGAAAAGGTTAAAAATGTATATATTTTAAACAAACGTATGCTTGCCGGAACCAAGGAGAATATGAAAGTACTGCATCCGCTTCCGCGTGTAAATGAAATAAGTACCGATGTTGATGACACTCCACAAGCATACTATTTTCAACAGGCACAAAATGGTGTATATACACGTCAGGCTATTATTTCAAAGATATTGGGGTTAAAATAAGAGAGTAATTGTATGAATAAGCAAAGAATATTAGAAGTTAGTGCACTTGAAAATGGTACTGTTATTGACCATATTCCGGTGCCAAGCCTTTTTAGCGTTATTTCAATTTTGGGTCTCGATAAAGTTTCGGACAATAAACTCACATTTGGAGCAAACCTGCTTAGTAACAGAATAGGCCTGAAATCTATTGTGAAAATATCGAATACCTTTTTCGATAACAAGGATATTGACCGTATAGCATTAGTTGCACCTAATGCCAAACTTAATGTTATACGGAACTACGAGGTAATTGAAAAACGCGATGTTAAAGTTCCAAGTGTTGTTACAGGAATTGCAAAATGTATGAATCCGAAATGTATTACAAATCATGAAAATATTGAAACTCGCTTTGACGTAAACACTATTAATGGTTTGGAATTGCGCTGTAACTATTGCGAAAAAATAACTGACAAAGAACACTTAGAGATAATAATGTAATTGAGTTTTTAGAATATATTAAAACAGCAGCTGAAATAGTTGCTGTTTTTGTTTGAACCTTTTGGGGTTTATATTGTTTAGTATCTGAATAATTATTGACAAATAAATTTTTGTAAAATGAATAAAACAGATTTAAAAATCACATTTGCAGGTAATCCTGTAACCATAGTAGGTAATAAGATTAAGGAAGGCGATAAAGCTCCGGACTTTACTGTATTAAACTCATCGTTGCAACCTGTAAAATTGTCCGATTTTGATGGTAAAAAAAAGATTTTGGTAGTGTACCCATCTATTGATACAGGGGTGTGTGCAGCACAGAACCGTAGATTCAACGAGGAAGCCAATAAGTTAGGCGATGTTGTAGTTCTATCTATTTCGTGCGACTTACCATTTGCTCAGGCACGTTTTTGCGGTGCCGAGGGATTGAATAACATTATATCATTGTCGGATCACAAATCACTTGATTTTGGCGAAAAATACGGTTTTGTAATTGAAGAGTTCCGCTTACTTACACGTGGAACTGTAATTGTTGATAAAAACAACACAGTAAAGTATGTAGAGTATGTTCCAGAAATTACCGATGAGCCCAATTATGCAAAAGCTTTAGAAATAGTAAAGAGCATATAACTGATTTATAGAGAAGTTTGTTTGAATATAAAATTTAAGCCTCCTGTTTATTACAGGGGGCTTTTTTATGGTAGTATACTATTATTTTCACAAAAAGTAACCATCTGATAAATGTTTAATATTTCATTACAATAGGTATATTGAATCTTATGTTTTTTTGACATAAATTCGTGTAATTAGTGGATAAAACAACAAATACCTTCTGATTGCATGAAAGCTTTAAATAACATTAAAATTGGCACCCGGCTTAATCTTATATTAGGAACAGTAGTTGCTGTAAGTATAATAATACTTGGTTCATTTGTGTATAATATGCAGAAAAGGCAATTTTTGAATAGTACCGATGCATTTATAAAACAGCAAACTGAAGATATTGCCGAGGTTATGAGAGTTCTTACTATTGAAAAATTATATGCCAATAGTGCAGCATTCAGAACCGGGGTCGATTTTTTTACATCGGGAGTTAATTATGAAATAAATAACAGAGTTAAATACACATATACAATAACAAATCAGGAAAACGGCGAACAAAAACAGGTACAGTTACCTGAGCTTACAAAGAATGAAGTAGTAATAAATAACGATACTGCACTGGTTGACCGAATTTGCTTCTTAAGTTATGGACATACCATGTTTTACCAAAGATTTGAAGGTGGTTTTGTAAGTGTGCTATCCGACTTAAAAGATACAACTGGTAACCGAATTGTACATACTTACCTGCCCAATGAACATTTTGTTGCTAAAGTAATTGATACTGTGCCATATATTGGAGGCGAGTTGAACCCTCCACCGGTTGTTTTTAACGGCGTTCAGTATATGGCTGCTTATTTTCCAATAAAAATAAATGGCAGAGTTGAAGGTATGATATGTTCATTGGTAAAAGAGATAGATATGAATTTTATGTCGGAATCAATAAATACCAAAGTGTTCCCCGGCAATGGTTATGCATCTATTTTAACACCAGCCGGATTATACAAATTACATCCTCAAAAAACAGGGCAAAGCATTAAAAATACCGAATTGTACAGTAAAATAGTAGAATCGGGAAATAACGAGGGTAAAATAGAGATAAATATTGACGGAAGCGATATGCTATGTCATTACTTCTATGAATCGCACAGCGATTATTATGTTATAGTAGCTTCATATAAAAATGAAATAATGAAGAGTGTAGCCCGTATAAGGGTAATAATAATTATTGCACTCATTGTAATTTTAGTTGTATTTATATTAGTTAACCGATTTATAAGTAGTTCTATTACAGGTTCTTTGTCAAAAGCAGTTGCATTTGCTACTTCAGTAGCAAATGGTAAGCTCAATTCCGATTTGAATATTAATCAAAACGATGAAGTAGGTCAAATGGCTTATGCTCTGAATCAAATGGTTGCCAGGTTACGTGTGGTAGTTTCCGGAATTGTTGAGGGTGCGGACCATATAGTTTCGGCTAGCAGTCAAATAAATAGTACCGCAAGTGAACTATCTCAGAGTTCCAACAGACAGGCATCGTCAGTCGAAGAAGTGTCGGCAACTATTGAGCAAATGGTTTCGGCTATTCAAAACGGCTCAGAAAGTGCCAACGAAACAGAACGTATATCAGGTAAAGCATTCGAGGGTATGAAAAAAATGGCTCAGAATGCCATGAATTCGCTGGAATCGACAAAAGGGATATCGCAAAAAGTATTAATAATAAACGACATAGCCTTTCAAACCAATATACTTGCTTTAAATGCTGCAGTAGAGGCAGCTCGTGCAGGTGAGTATGGTCGTGGTTTTGCTGTTGTAGCTGGCGAAGTACGAAAACTTGCCGATGAAAGCAAAAAAGCAAGTGATCACATTCAGCTGTCATCGAACGAAAGTATAGCCATGGCTCAGGCCACCGGCAATGAAATGAATAATGTTTCAACCGAATTTGAAAAAGCAACAGTATTAATAAAAGCAATTGCAGAATCGGGCAAAGAGCAACTTAATGGTGCAGAACAAATAAATAGCGCAATGATTAACCTTAACAGTATAGCACAACAAACAGCAGCATCTAGCGAAGAGTTGGCTTCCAACTCTGAAGAGCTGGCTTCGCAGGCTGAGCATTTCAAAGAGGTTATATCATATTTTAAAGTTGATTAATTAAGTGGTAAAAGCTGCACAATCACTCTTTAGTACTAAGTATCAATGGTAAATAATTATAAAAATATTCATTTGCTATTTGAGGTTTTTAATTAAATTCGCTTCTGAAAAAATACTGTCGTTGTTTATTACTTATGGTTACAAAAAAGCAAATAGATTTTTTAAAATTTTCGCAAGGATATAAAGCTGTAAAAAAGGGTTTTGTGTCATTAACTCTTGTAAATATATTACGCTTGTTAAAAACTAGCGATACTGCCTATAAAATCGATTTTTTTGAACGGATGCTTAATTATATTAAAGTAATAGCATGTGAAACTCTTGCCAATAATAATTATGAAAGTATAATATCGGAAACATACTCCGATTTTGAACAAATATCGAATAATAAAGATATAGCATCGTTCGTGGAATTTATGTTACAGTTTCATATTCTGGAATTTAAATCGAATAAACTTAACGTAAATAAAAAGTATTCTCGCCTAATACATAAAAACATTGTTAGCGAAATTATAGTGTCGAATGGTAAACCATTGGGTTTAAAACTTACCTGTTATGAAAGAAAACTTGTAAACGACTTTTTGTTTATCTCTGATTTGATTGAAAAATACGATAACACTGATTATAGATTTAAATACATTGGATTAAATTATGAAAAGTGGGAATCGCTGCTTGCCGATAAAAAACTCGATTATGAAATACGTTTATGTAAGACATTTTTCAATTTAGTTAATCTGCGATTACCTAAAAAAATAAAAAGCCCGTTCGATGAAGATTTCTATACAGAATCGGGTCGTAATGCATTTAAAAATTATACCCGCTATATATTCAAAACATATTTACGCAAAGTAAGTAAGGGTATAAATAGCTTGAACAGTATATCGGTATTTGACCTTGGTTGCGGTTACGGCGATTATATTGGTGCCGTTCATGAAGCATTTGATAATTACACAGTAACAGGTGTTGAAATAAACCCGGCAGTGTATTCAGAAACAGTAAATAAGTTTAGGGAAATAAAAAATGTAGAAATAATTAATGAAGATTTTTTCAATTACAATCCCAACCAAAAGTACGATGTTTTACTAATGAATTATGTGTTGTTTTACTTCACAAAAGAAGAAAAACAACGTGTATTGGGAAAAGCTAAAAGTATACTAAATAATAATGGTTCTATCATTTTGTGCCAATATATGTCGGGTATTGAGCATATGAAAAAAGAGCTTGCAAAGCAACAAGGTGATTATTCTGTATCGAAAAAAATAGAGATGTATTACAGCGATAAGGTTTTGTATGCCAATACTCTTTGGAACGACTCTGTAGATACTTTTGCTGAAGCTGTTAAATGGGATGAACTAAAAAGCTTACTTTCAGAACAAGGGTTGTATATAGAGAGTATGACCAATGCCGATAGATTTTACTACTCATTGTTTATTGAGATTAAGAAGAATTAGGTAGTTGCTAATCACACCGATTTTTTTTAAATTACAAACTCTAAAAATAGGGTTGTAAATGAAATGCTTCAAACTGTATATAACACTAATACTTGTAGCATTTTTATTTATATCATGTTCTAATTCCCCGAAGAAATCAGAAATTACATCTTTCCCTTGTGGTATTAAGGCTTTAGAACCCAAAGAATTTATCATAAACAGTGATAGTATTCCTGATTTTATACCCGGTAAAAACGGAGTAACTAAAGTGTGGATACAACCTGTCGGAGAATGTGAAATAAGCAATGTGCCTGAGCAAAGCATTGAATCGGGGGTTTCTTATATTACAATCGCTAATTCACAAAACAACCGGCAGTTAAAAAAATCACATCTCCCTTATGTTCAAAAGATTAATCCCGATAGTCTGATAGTATGCACTTTGGGCAAAGACTCATTCCCATTACCGGTAACATATATAGTATATTTTCAAGGTGATTCTAATCTTAATTTAAAGGGGTATTCAATTCAAAATAACGACACTGTTTTACCACCTATTGTATACGATTATAAGTTTCCTAAAATAGTGCAGGCTTCAGATTTTGAATATACCAATTCAATGTGGAACATATCGTCGCTCGATATGGGTAAGGATATAGCTGCACCCAATATTTCGTGCGTATATCAAGACAGTAAAGGGTATTTATGGCTGTCCACTTATCCCGGAGTATGTATGTTCGATGGGCGAAACTACTATCTGTTTTCGGAACAAAATGGTTTTGGAAGCATTAATATAACTTCAATAGTTGAAGATAATGCAGGTAATATATGGTTTGGTACCGAAGGCAAGGGAGTGTACTGTTTTACAGGTGAACATATTATTTTATACACTACCAAACAAGGCTTATGCCACAATTTTATTTCAAAAATAATAAATGATAACAATGGAAACCTATGGTTTTTTTCGAGTTGGAAAGATATTTCGTGCTATACCGGAAAGTCATTTATCAATTATAAGGTAGTAGAAGATTTATACGGTAAAAATATAACAGCTGTACATATTGACAGTAAAGGAATAATGTGGTTAGGTTCAAAATTTTATGGAGTACAGAGTTTTAATGGTGTATCGTTTACTAATTATTATAACCACGGACATTATTTTGGAAAGCAAATAAACGATATACACGAAGATAAAAATGGCAATATATGGTTTAGCACCGCTAAAGGTGTATGCTATTTAAATGATAGTACAATAACATATTACTCCGATATGCAAGGTATTGTCGGAGAGCAAGGCGATTTTTTTTATAACAATGATAGTAATTTGTGTTTTGGTTCAAAAGGCTCAGGTATTATATGCTTCAATGGAAAAACATTTACTAAAGTATATATTCAAAACGACCTTAACTCAAATATTGCTCTTGATATACAAAAAAGTAAATCAGGTAAAATTTGGATAGGTACAGCCGGTGACGGTCTAAAATGCTTCACTCCGGGTTCATTTATTACATTTAGCACAGAACAAGGTTTACCTGTTCAGTTTGTAAATGCAATTACCGAAGATAACGCAGGTAATATATGGTTTGGTACAACCGATGGATTTTCAATTTACAATGGTAAAACATTTAAAAATTACCGACCGTTAAGCTCATTGGGGCAATTTAGTGTGCGAAATTTCCATATCGACAAAAAGGGGCAAATGTGGATTGCTGCACATGGACGCGGATTAGCTCTACTTAAAGGTAATTATATGCATTTTTACTTAATGGAGCAGGGACTAAATAACAATAATGTGATAGATATTGCAGAAGACAGTAAAGGAACTATTTGGCTGGCAACCGACAATGGTATTAATTCGTTGAATAATAACGTAATAAAGTCTTTTTTTAGATGGGAAGGAATAGAATATAACGCAGTTACCTCTATTAGTGTCGACTCAAATGATGTTGTTTGGTTTGGTACATTTCATGGATTGTATAGTTATGATGGTATTATATTAAAAAATTATATGGAATGTAACGGGCTTATTAGTAATGAAATAAAGTCATTATTGCATGATTCAAAAGGGAGGCTGTGGATATGTACCGGAAAGGGTTTGAGTTGTTATTTCAACGGAGAATTTACTAATTTCGATACTCGAAACGGATTAGTTTACGACGATGCTACATCAATTATTGAAGATAGTTTAGGTAACTTTTGGGTAGGAACAAGAAACGGACTCAGCTATCTTATATTCGACACTACCGATTATTATACAGGCGAAAAACCTGTTTATATCGATGGAAGAAGAGCCTATTTTTACAATTTTAGAATAGCCGATGGTATTAAAAACCTGAGTTTTTACTGGAATGCTGCATTTATAGACAGTAAAAACAGAATATGGTGGGGTGGTAATAAATACTTAACAATGCTTAACCTTTCCAACTATAATTTATCAGAATATACACCTATTGTAAATTTAATTAATGTAGTTATTAATGATAATTATTGCGATTATCGTTCTAAGCAAACTGATAGCATATTACGCAATGAATCAGTTATATATTCGGGGGTTTCTGAATTTTATAATTGCCCGCAGAATCTTGAATTACCATATAACAAGAATAATCTGAAGTTTTATTTTTCTACTTTGGAATTAAATGCTCCTAATAGTATTCATTATATATACAAGCTACATGGGTATGAAAGCGAATGGAGCAAGCTAGTGTCGCACAACTATTCCGAATATAGAAATGTACCTCCCGGTAAATATACTTTTATGATTAGAGCTGTGGGTGCTTCAAAAATAATGAGTGATATTGTTGAATATTCATTTGAAGTACACCCGCCATGGTGGAGAGAATGGTGGGCTTATTTCATTTATACCTTTTTAATTATAATAGCCGTTTGGATAATTATTCAATGGAGAACAGTTCGTTTAAAGCGTTATAATGTTGTACTCGAACATAAAGTAAAAGAGCGAACCAATATGATTCAACTGCAAAAACAGGAACTGGAACAGCAGAACGAAGAGATACTTACTATAAATAATTCGCTCAATGAACAAAAAGAAATAGTGGAGGAACGCAACAATGAACTTAATGCACAAAATGAAGAAATAATACTCCAGCGTGATATGCTCAATAAGCAACATAAAGAAATTACAGCTAGTATTGCTTACGCAAAACGTATCCAAAATGCAGTATTTCCACATGAATACCATATTGATGAATTATTGCCTGAGAACTTCATCTTTTTCAAACCTAAAGATGTAGTAAGTGGCGATTTTTATTGGATTAAACAAGTAAACAACAAAATAGTAATAGCCGTAGCTGATTGCACCGGACATGGTGTTCCGGGAGCATTTATGAGTATGCTTGGTATCTCATTTTTGAATAATATTGTTTACAAACGTGAAATAACGGAAGCCAATGTAATATTAAATGAACTTCGTAAAGAGATTAAGAGAGCCTTACGACAAACAAGCAAAAATTCCGAAACCCGCGATGGAATGGATATAGCTCTGTGTGTGCTTGACCCTAAAAACAATAAATTGCAATATGCAGGAGCTTATAGCCCCCTTTACTTGATACGAAATGGAGAACTATCTGAAATTAAAGCCGACAAAATGCCTATTGGTGTATTTATGACTGATATTAATACTTTCTCAAATAACGAACTACAACTTCAAATAGGCGACGTATTTTATATATTCTCTGATGGTTTTCACGACCAACTTGGAAACGATAGTAATACCAAATATATGAAGAGTAATTTTAAAGACTTTCTACAGAAAATACATAAAAAACCTATGTATACTCAAAAGGAACTACTTGAAACCGAGTATATAAATTGGAAAAAAGATTCAGAGCAAACCGATGACATATTGATAATGGGAGTAAGAGTATTGTAGATTAAAATAAGTCAACGGTAATAGATAGCGTTGAAGCTTCAGTTACTCTTCCTCTAACAATATGGCCAATAAGCGAGGTGTTTTTCGATAAAATACGTGTAACTATCTTTCCTTCGTTGTGGCCACTCAGGTATCCTGTTTTTCTTTCTGTAGTTCGTACTAATACCTCAATCTCTTTGCCTATCAGGTTCTTATTATATTCATAAGAGTGCTCTTCAAGCTTATCGGTAAGCCGTTGCAGTCTCTCTTTTTTAATCTCTATGGAAATATCGTCGGTCCACTTGAAGCTTTTGGCTCCCGGACGAGGCGAATACATAGCAATGTAAGCCATATTGAATTTGAATTCATTGAACGAAGTGACCGTGTTCATAAATTGTTCTTCGGTTTCGCCTGTAAAGCCAACAATAATATCGGTAAATAAAGTAGCATGAGGAATTAATTCTCGTATATGCTCAATACTTTCACGATACTTGTCAAGATTGTATTTACGGTTCATTCTGTCAAGTACTTCATTGTCGCCCGATTGCAATGGTAAATGTATTTGCTTGCCCAATATTTTATATTTTGCAATAGCTTCTACTACATCGCGGGTCATATCGCGCGGGTGTGGCGATGTGAAATATACCCAACACTTTTCATTAAGTTTGTTGCCTAGTTCTCCTATTTGTGTTAAAAGTTCGGCAAATGTAATCTCTTCATTGTTGTCTAACCCATAAGAGTTAACATTTTGTCCCAAAAGAGTAATTGACTTATATCCCGATTTAATTAATTGTTCAACTTCGGCAACTATTTCATTACTTGGGCGAGAAACTTCACGACCCCGTGTATATGGTACTGCACAGTATGTACAAAATTTATCGCAACCATTTTGTATAGGAACATAAGCTTCAAACTCCGATTCGTATTGTGGTTGAATATCCCAAAGGGTAAATATTGCTTTAGGGTCTGGCTTTGTATCTTTTGTAATTCCTACCGGAGTGAAAGCAGGCTTGTTGTGAGTGTGACTTAGAGTTGCGCCTCCATTGGCTTCTTTTTTGTCAATGGTATAGCCTAAATCAATGTTTTTTGTATTGTGTGAATCATAATTAGAGTCAAGCTGCAATTTCAATAGGGCAGGGGTTGTTACACCATATTCTCTAAGCATTTGAGGGAACTCATACAGTTCACTCATGTCGAATACAAAATCGAACAGTTTTAGGAATTTAGTTTTATCGTCGGGTAATACACAGCCCGAAACAAAGGTAATAAGGCTTTTGCGGTTTTTAAGTCTGTTCCATTTATGTATTCGCCCGTATACTTTATCGATTGGTTTTTGGCGAACACTACATGATATTATCCCAAGTATGTCGGCTTCGTCTTCATTTTCCGTAAGGGAATACCCCATACTCTCCATTACTGCCTTTACCCTTTCACTGTCCGATAAATTCATCTGGCAGCCTAAAACCATTAAAAAATACTTCATCGCTATATCGTTCCTTGCTCTTTTAAAAATATATTTCGGCAAACATATTACTATTCTCAACCCCTTTGGCTTTGAGAATATCCATTGCATCAAATATCATATTACTATTGCCGCAAAGATAAAATAAAGTATCGGCTTTAAAAGATTGTGATTCAAGATATTTTGTTACACGACCATTAAATGCACCCGTATTATTGCTCGATGTACACGTAATATAGTTTTCTGTTTTATAGTGATAATGTTCGTAGGCTTCGTCTATGGTTCTAATTCCATGAATCAGTTTGTAGTTTGCATTTGGGTTAGATACCACAAAGCTATGAAATGGTGCAATACCTGTACCTGAAGCTATCATTACTATGCCTCCCTTATGATTGTTTGATATGGAAAAATGCCCCATAGGACCTTCTATTTCAACTTCGTTACCTGTTTCCAAATGTTTTAAAAGTGGCGATAATTCCCCATTTTCAACCTCTTTTACAAGTATCGATAAATACTTTTCATTTGTGCCGCTGTATATGGAATATTGTCTGAAATCGTTATTCCCTTTTATTCCTAGTACAATGTATTGTCCGGGTTTAAAAACAATGTTTTTTCTTTCTATGTATATAATGAATGTAGAATTTGTCAAATGTTTTATGTCAACAACTTTATGTGTTTCTCGCTTGTTTAATTTGTTCATCTGCTTTTTTTTACAATAGTAACGCAATTACATGAAAAAAAGTTTAAATATTTTGCGCAAACGTTTTTGTGGCTAAAATGATGTTTTTAAGCCCTTTATTTGCAAGGTCTGAATTACAATATAAGAGGTTAAAAAATAAACATGACGAATGTCATTAAAGAAAAAATTCTTTATTTAAAAAGTGTTGCTACATTTGTATCGTAAAAACTATACAAAGTGAATACAACAAAGAACATAAAGCGAACAAAAAAGGTAGATGTACCGGAGCCAACCTTAAAAAGGATGCCTACGTACACTATGCATTTAAAAGCTTTGTTGCAGCAGGGTGTAGTTAATATTTCGGCTCCGGCTATTAGCGAGGAGTTGCATTTTGACCCAACACAAATAGTAAAAGATTTTGCATTTACAGGAGTAAAGGGAAAGCCAAAGGTTGGATATAGTGTTGTAGAGTTGATACATTCTATTGAAAAGTATCTTGGTGTCGATAAAAAAAATGAAGCATTTCTTATAGGAGCAGGTAAGCTTGGTCAGGCTATTCTTTCATATCATGCATTGCAGGGGTTTGGCATTAATATTATTGCGGCTTTCGATGTTGATAAGAGTAAAGTTGATACTCAATATGGTAATATTCAAATACTCCATTTCGATAAGCTTGGTGAATTGGCCAAAAGGCTTGGTGTAGGTATAGGAATTCTTACGGTACCCGGAAGTGCAGCTCAGGAAGCTGCTGAGGCTATGGTAAAAAGCGGTATTACAGCTATTTGGAACCTTACACCGGCAAAGCTTCGTTTGTCCTCCAATATTATAGTGCAAGACACTGCAATGTATTCCGACGTAGCTGTTCTTTTACATAAGCTGAATAGCTAACAAAAAAATTTAATTTCAAATAAAGAAAAAAATCTTTAAATAACCTTAAAAACTTAGAAATCATGAGACAACTAATTGAAAACGTGAAAGAAGAAATAAAGAAATATTTCTTTAATGGTAAAAATGGTAATAAAGCTAATAAAAAGAACAAAAAGACAAATTTTGACTATAACGGTTATTACTGCAATACTACTCGCTGGCAAACAGTATAGCTGGTATTAGCTACTTTGTTGGGTAGTTATAATTGAGATACGGTATTAAAATGTTTCCATATTTTTTATGCGATTAATGTTTTACTTTACTCATTTGTGTTATATTTAGGTCATATTTATATATTTACCCATGAATATGTATGATTACCATACATAAAAAAATAAAGTAATGAGACCAGTAATTTACATAATAATAGTGTGCCTGTTAGTAGGCTGTGCCGATAATAAAAAGAACCATAATATGTATAAGCAAGTGCAATCGTGTATGGTTTATACGTCTGATTTTGCATTACTCGACCCCAATGATTTGGGTATGTTAATACAGAAATTTGAGTTCAACGGCCATGGTTTTGTATGTGAAATGGTTCGTTACGGTTTTAATGGTGAAATTGTTGGGCGTTTTAAAATAGATGGTAATGAGTGTCCGCTCCCGATTCCCGATATGGTTTCTTATAAAGATACAACAGTTGAGTTTAAGGAGCTTAATCCTAACGGATTGTTAATTAGCAAGCTTGTTAAAAGCTTTAATACTGACGGTATGCTAACCGCAATTGAAGAAACCGATGGGAAAGGTGTATTGCTCCGAAAAAATACTTATACTTATAATGAGCGCGGGTTAATATCGCAAGATATATATTGGGATGTTGACCTTGACTTACCTACTCATAAAATCAATTATGTATATGAGTATTATTCCGATAATAATAAAAACAATAACGATGCTGTTAAAAAAAACTAAGCATATCGTTAAGAGCAATATAACTACTTTTTCTGATTCATTATAGCTTCTTTTAATTCACACGGTGTATTGCAACCTGTACACCCCGAATTGCATTTGTTGTCAGATATTTTTTTTTTACCTAAGCGCATAATAATATTTCTCACAATGAAGAATAAAGCAATAGCTAGAATTGCGTATGCTATTATATCGTATATACTTTTACTCATTTTAGTTAGTATCTGAAAGTTTCTATCCGGCTTGTCTCCTGTCTCCGATTTTGCCTTGTAGTTTACATAAACTTGCCAGCTATATTTATAAAGAAAGCTGCAAACCATGCCAAACCTGTTGTATATAGAATTGTAAAAGCAGCCCAGCGCCACGAACCTGCTTCACGCGCTATTGCCGACACTACCCCTATACAGGGGAAGTATATTAGCACAAAAACTAAAAATCCAAGGGCAACAGCCGGAGTAAATACTTTTTCTCCTTTTAGTTTTCCGCTTTCGTGTTTCAGGTTTTGAAGTTTTGTTTGTAATATTTTATCGCCTTCATCGCCTTCGGCAGCTGTTTGCATTAATACTCCAAATGTACTTATTACAATCTCTTTGGCTGCGGTTCCTGTGAGTAAAGTTACCCCAATATGCCAATCGAAGCCCAGAGGTCGTATGGTTGGTTCAATAAATTTACCTATTCTGCCCAAATATGAATTTTCAAGTAATTCTTTATTCTTTCTAAAATTGAGTTGTTCTATATCAGTGTTTAAAGCGTCGGAATCAGAGTTATTTGCGTTAAGCTCAGATTTGAGTTGTTCTATTTTATTGTTGTATGACAATTCTATATCGTTATTGAGCGGAAAATAGCCTAAAGCCCATATTATTATAACAGCAATTAGAATTACTCCTCCAACCTTTTTTAAATATTGCCCTGCTTTGTCCCACATATGTATAATAATAGAACGCAGCGATGGCAGACGGTATGGAGGTAGTTCCATAACAAAAGGTGTCTCTTTGGTTTTAAAGAAATATTTGTTGAAAATTTTGGCCGATAATACAGCCATTGTAATTCCCACTAAGTATATTCCGAATAATACTAAAGTTGGTCTTTGTGGAAAAAAAGTGCCAATAAATAATATATACACCGGAAGCCTTGCACTACACGACATAAATGGGGTTATGAGTATAGTAAGCAATCTGTCGTTTTTGTTTCTAATGGTTCGGGTAGCCATTATTGCAGGCACATTACAACCGAATCCCATAATTAAAGGTATAAATGAGCGTCCGTGCAAACCGAGTTTATGCATTGCATGATCCATCATAAACGATGCCCGTGCCATATAGCCCGAATCTTCCATGAAGGAAATAAAAAGGAACAGTATAACAATATTAGGTAAGAATATTAACACACTGCCACAACCACTAATAATACCATCGGTAATAAGGTCGTTAAGCATGCCTTCGGGGAGTGAACTTTTTACAAAACTGTTTAGAATGTTTATTCCGGAATCAATCCATTCCATAGGGAAAGCACCTATATTGAAGGTTGAAAAGAACATAAGAAATATAAAAAAAAGAAAAAGCGGGAATCCGAATACCGGATGAGTTAGAACTTTATCAACAGCATTGCTGTGTTTGCGCCTTTTATCCTTACCCGGAGTATACGTTGTTTTTAATGCACCATTAATAAAACCGTATTTCGAATTTGTAATTACGCTTTCACATTTTTCTTGTCTAAGTAGTTCAATTCTTTCAATTTCTTTATATGAGCATTTTAAAATACTACTTTCGGTATCGAGCTTAGTTACCATTCTTATAGCTTGTTTGTCTTGTTCAAGCAGTTTAAGTGCTAAAAAACGAGGAGACACTTTTACTAACAGCTGTGGTACTCTTTCAATTTCAGTTCTTATTCGGGCAATCGATTTTTCTACTTCCTTGCCATAATTAATATGTATATGTCTAACTATGGGGTTTCGGTTTTCATATACCTCAATTATTTCATCAAACAATTCCTTTACTCCGGTACCATTTAGAGCAATAGTGGGTACAATAGGTATACCCAATAAACTAGCCAAATCGTTTATTTCAAGTTTTGCGCCCGATTCTCCAAGGTCGTCGTACATATTTAGCGCAAGTACAACCTTTATATCCATATCAATAAGCTGTGTAGTAAGATACAGGTTGCGTTCCAAATTGGTAGCATCAACTATGTTTACTACAATATCGGGGTGTTCGCGGAATATATACTTACGTACAAATAACTCTTCGGGAGTATAAGCAGTTAGAGAATATGTTCCGGGCAGGTCAACCAAATTAAAGTTATAACCTTTGTGTGTGTATGCTGCATGGCTCGAATCGACAGTAACACCACTGTAATTACCGGTGTGTTGTCTGAGTCCCGATAAATAATTAAAAAGTGTTGTTTTTCCGCAATTGGGGTTGCCAACAAATGCAACATTTATCCTTTTTTGCTGCTGTTGAGCCGATTTTTTTTGAATATTTTCGTCGATAGTACCTTCGTATATTAGCGATGGAATACTCATAGCCTCTTCGGGAGTAACTATTTCTATAAGGTCAGCTTCGCTGCGTCGGAGTGTAACATGGTAATCCATTATGCTGTATTCAACCGGACCTTTAAAAGGGGCACATTTAATTACATTAACTGTTTTCCCTTTTACAAAGCCCATTTCCATAATGCGTTTCTGAAAAGAGCCATAACCCTTTACTTTAGTTATTACCCCTTTTTCTCCTTTTTGAAGCTCCGATAAGTTCATTGTTTAGTTTATGAATATATGAGTATCAAAAATAATAATTTCTTTTTTAATTTAGACTGAATTGAAATAAATACTTTTCCTGTTTTATGACAAGTGAAAATCAATTTCCCAATTGTTAACAATACTTAATACTTAATACACGTTCTCATTTTACAAAACCAATAAAAAAAGTACATTTGCTTTTCTTTAAAAAACATACTGAGTGAGGCCTTTTATAATATTCGTTATACTATTTATTAGTTCAGTTAATTTGTTTTCACAAAATGCAGTATTGCATGGTAAAGTAGTTGATAACAATAACAGACCCCTGGAATTTGCAAATATTACAATTGTGGGTAAAACAATAGGAACATCATCGGCAAACGATGGTAGTTTTGAATTTCAGATACCGGCTAATGAAGCTATAACTATTGGAGTATCGAGCGTAGGGTTTGCGGTTTATAAGCAGGAGATAATTTTACATCCTAATGAAAGAAAATATCTTGATATAAAGCTTCAGACCGATTCAAAAGAGTTGGGACAGGTAGTAATTGAAGACCAAATGGTGCGTAGTACAACACTTTCCAGGCTCGACCCTAAGGTTATGAATGTAATAACCGATGCCTCGGGAAATTTTGAAAGTATACTTAAAACATTACCGGGAGTATCATCAACCAATGAATTAAGTTCACAATACTCAGTTCGCGGAGGTAGTTTCGATGAAAATCTTGTTTATGTAAATGATATAGAAATATACCGTCCGTTTCTTGTCCGTTCAGGACAGCAAGAGGGAATGAGTTTTGTCAATTCCGATATGGTATCGGGGATACTATTTTCAGCCGGCGGTTTTGGAGCAGTATATGGCGATAAAATGTCGTCGGTACTTGATATTAAATATAAAAAGCCAACAGAGTTTGGAGCAAAAGTGTGGGCCAATCTAATGGGAGGATCAGTAATGCTCGAAGGAGCAACAAAAAATAATCGGTTTACTCATATTAGCGGATTTCGTTATAAATCGACAGAATATGTATTAAACACAATGGAAACAGAAGGCGATTATACCCCAAAGTTTATCGACTTTCAAACATACCTTACAGGTAAAATAACCAATAAAATTGAAGTTGGAATACTTGGTAATATAACACAGAATCAGTATAACTTTGTACCACAGAACCGAAGAACAAAGTTTGGAACTATTGGCAAACCTTTAGAGTTGAGAATGTACTTCGATGGCAATGAACACGATATGTTCAATACATATTTGGGAGCAGTTTCATTCGATTATGATGTTAACAATAATTTAGAATTAAAACTCATTACTTCTGCATTTCATACCAATGAACAAGAGACATTCGACATACACAGTTATTACTGGATAAACGAGGTTAGTCAGGATTTCACATCCGATAAAGCCGGCGATAGTGTCCTTAATGTTGGTCAGGGATCGTATTTAGAACATGCTCGTAATTATTTAATAGCAAATGTTTATAGTGTTGAACACAAAGGAGAATTCGATAAAGGTGGATTAAAATGGAATTGGGGCGTTAAGGCTCAGCGTGAAGAAATTGAAGACGACTTGAGCGAATGGAAATTTGTAGATTCTGCCGGTTATTCAGTACCTGTTTCCGATTCAATAGTTCAGCTTAATTATTCAATAAAAGGTAAAAACTATCTGCTTTCGCATCGTTATTCAGCTTATGTTCAGAGTAGTTACTCGTATAATATAGTATCGGGCGATGTGGGCTTTTCAATAGGGTTGCGTGGCACTTACTGGGATTTTAGTAATGAGTTTGTATTAAGTCCAAGAGCTAATATTAGTTATAAACCATATTGGGAGAAAGATATACTCTTCAGGTTTTCAACAGGTTTGTACTATCAGCCCTCTTTTTATAAAGAAATTCGCCTTCTAACAACTCATAATTACGGTCTAACAGAGGTTAGCCTCAATAAAGATATTAAGTCGCAAAAGTCAATACATTTTGTATTGGGTAGCGATTATAATTTCACAAAATGGGGAAACCCTTTCAAACTAGTAACCGAGGTTTACTACAAAGTATTGAACGATCTGATACCTTATTCAATGGACAACGTTAGGGTAATGTATCAGGGATACAATAATTCCGACGGTTATGCCGCAGGTATTGATATGAAGCTAAACGGTGAATTTGTCCCCGGAGTAGAGTCATGGTTTAGTTTGTCGGTTATGCAAACACAAGAAAACCTCCGTAACGATGGAGAATACACAACCGACGCAAATGGCAATACAGTTTTTAATGAGCCCGGTTTTACTCCGCGACCTACCGATCAGAGAGTTAATGTTGGAGTGTTTTTTCAAGATTATTTGCCTATGAATCCGAAATATAAAATGAATATTCAAATAAATTTTGGTTCAGGCTTACCTTTTGGTTTTCCGTTGTCGCCGTCCTATAGCAGTAAGAATAGAATGAAACCATATCAACGTGTCGATTTAGGTTTTTCGCGAATACTTAAAAGCGTCGATAAAAAATATCCTAAAGGGCATATACTACATTATGTAGAGCAATCATGGTTATCGGTCGAAATATTCAATATGTTTAACCGTAGAAATACCATGTCGTACGAGTGGGTAAGCGACTATAGTGGAGCTATGTATGCAGTTGAAAACGGGCTTACAGGGCGAAGGTTTAACTTAAAATTTATGGTAGAATTATAAGTTTTTATTATGAAATTTATTTATCCTCAATTCCTGTGGGCTTTGAGCCTGATTATAGTACCGGTATTAATACATCTTTTTAATTTCAGACGTTACAAGCTTGTATATTTCAGCAATGTAAGTTTTTTGCAATCCATTAAGAAAGATTCAAAATCAAAATCGACACTCAGAAATATTTTGGTACTAGTTTCAAGAATATTGGCAATTGTATTTTTGGTATTAGCATTTGCTCGACCATATATTCCGGATAATTATAAAGTTGAAACAGGAAGAAATAAAGTAGTGTCACTATATATAGATAATTCATTTAGTATGGAAAATACCGGCGTTAAGGGGCCATTAATAGAGCTTGCTAAAATTAAAGCCATAGAAAGCATTCACTCCTTTTCTCCGGGCACAAAGTTTAACTTAATTACAAATGATTTTAATTCTGAGTACAAAAATGTAGTTGAAAAAGATCAGATTATTGACTGGTTGCAAAGTGTGAAAATCTCAAAAAGTGTACGTAATATTTCAGAAATAATTAATTATCATAACAATGTAATAGTTAGTAACGACTCACTTAATGAGCATATATTATTTATGATTTCCGACTTTCAAAAAAGCACATCTGATATTGATAAACTTAATATTAATGAGGAGGTAAGTTATTTTGCAATTTTTTTGAAACAGAATATTAGCTCAAATGTAATTGTAGATTCATTATGGTTTGAAAGTCCCGGGCAATATATAGGTAAAGAAGAGAAACTGTTAATAAGAATAACCAATGACTCTCCCGATGAATTAATCGATTTGCCTGTTCAGCTTTTTATAAACGATACATTGAAAGGAGCATTAAATGTTAATATTCAACCCAATAACGATTCGGTTGTTAGTATACCATTTATACATCGCAGATATGGTAATTTTTACGGAAAAGTATCAATAAGTGACTTTCCGGTTACATTTGATAATACACTCTATTTTAATTATAGTATTTCCCCACGATTGAAAGTATTAGTCATTTCTGATAATTCAGGGAGTTATCCATTTAAGCTATTTCAATCAGATAGTTATTTTGATGCAGATATTACAAGTTCATTAACAATTCCTTACAATACTTTTAATTCATATAAAATGATTGTAGTTGATGGGCTATATAGTATTACAAATGGGCTGGCAACAAATTTGGAAAAATATATTTTGAATGGAGGGAGTGTATTAATAGCTCCTTCCGATAAAATAAATATTCAGGAGTACTGTCAATTATGCAATAGAATAGGTATACCTTGTTTGGGAGATTTTGTTCAAAATAAAGGTCAGGTATCTTATATAAATTATCAGCATCGAATTTTTGAAAATGCTTTTAGCAAACATCCCGATAAAGCTAATCTTCCATATTTTTCAGGATACTTTAATATTTTTTCAAATAGCAGAACCGTTTCAGATGTACTTCTGAAATCAGAGTCAGGTATATCTGTTCTAAATCATTATAATGCAGGCAAGGGTGAGGTGTATTTATCAGCTTTACCATTCAGCGAAGAGTGTACCAATATAATTATTCATCCGGTATTCGTTCCTTTCCTTTATAATAGTGCTTTGCAGAGTGGCGGTATATTTTCATTGTATAGAGTTATAGAACCACTCATAGTATTAGAGATAGATAAGAATGATAATGGAGGTAATGTAATTATAAGGGAGCAAGGAGGTGATAAAACTATTTACCCTGAGCTTTTTACATCGGGTACTAAAATAGGCATTCATTCTGAATACATTAATGCCGGACACTATAATATAGTTTCAAATGAGAGAGTATCTGAAATAGTATCAGTAAATGATAATAGAAAAGAATCAAAAATTGCGCAATATTCAGAGTCTGAGCTAAAAGAAAAACTCACTAAGTTGAACATAAATACAATAACAAGCGAAGAAATAATAGAAACCAAAGCAAAAGAATGGGAGAGTGGTATTTATATACATAGACTAATGCTTTGGCTTGTATTGCTATTTATTCTTGCTGAGGTTCTTCTTTTACGGTTTTATAAACGGCAGTCTTAGCTATCATATCATGCAACGCAAGTTTTGATTCGCCAAGAACAAAAAAGCAACCTATAAATATTATAATACCGAGTAACTGTCCTGTAATATCAATAGATTTATATGAAATAACTAAACTTATAATTCCGGCAATAGAACCAATGTTTTTAAGTATAAATCTTATCATTAGTTTATTGGTGTCTGCATTAGTTCCGTCTTGGTTATAAATCCTTATTTTAAGGAGCATTTTACCGGGAGTTTGTCCTGTAATTCCTTCTATTATGTTGTATATAAATCCAATTATTACAGCTCCTATTGGTAATAAAACAGTAAAAAACCACAAACTGTCATTCGACGATAATAAGTTTAACTGTTGTTCTTCAAATTTGTTGAAATTAACCATACTTTCAAATGTTGATTCAAATAGTTTTACTACAATATATGTTGCCATTAAAGTAAAAACTAGATCAAGTAAAAAGGCACCAAGTCGTGTTCCAAATCCAATTCTGTTGTCCATAGTTTATGTTTTGTTAAAAAGTAATTAATGTAAGTTAGATGTAAATAATTTGATAAAGGTTACATAGGATGCAAAAAAAAGCTGTCAAACCTAAGATTGACAGCTTTTTGAGATATGAAAGATACTATATCCAACGTAATATCGGGAAATCCTGACGGTGAGGTAATAAATCATTTTTAGGATATATTCTCAATCCAAAATCATATGACCCCGGTTTATTTAATTCAAAAATTACTTCATAGAACACTAAAGAATCCACCTTTTTAGTAACTTTCAATGGCTTGCAATCAATAGTTCTGTTTCTACCGGCTATTGTAAATACCATTTCAATGCCTACTTCATTTTCATCAAGTCCTTTTAGGTCAAGAGTAACTTCGCCTCTATAATTTTCACCTGTTTTATATGGTGTTTTAAGAGTATTAGGGAAGTCTACAGAAACTACTTCAATATTATCCCAGTTATTAATGAAGTTAGCTTTCCAGTTAGTAAGTTCAATAGCATTCTTATAATTATTGCCGGTAACTAAGGTGTTTCTTTCTTTAAGTTTTAAATAGAATTTAGAAATATAGTCATCGAGCATACGTTTTGTAGTATAGTCTGGAGCAATATCGGCAATTGAACGCTTAATATATTGAACCCATTCTACAGGAACACCATCTTTATTTCTATCGTAATACAATGGAACTATCTCGTTTTCGAGAATACTGTAAATAGTAGCTGCATCTAATTGGTTTTGGAAATCCTGATTATGATATGCCCGTTTTTCAGAAAGAGCCCATCCGGCTTTTTCTCTGTAACCTTCAACCCACCATCCGTCAAGAACACTAAAGTTAAGAACTCCGTTCATTTCAGCCTTTTGACCACTGGTTCCACTGGCTTCAAGCGGTCGGGTAGGGTTATTCAACCATACGTCAACGCCTCTAACCAGTCGCTTGGCAAGTTCCATATCATAGTTCTCAAGGAATATAATTTTACCGGCAAATTCAGGTTGACGCGATATTTCAACAATATGCTTTATTAGGTCTTGACCTGCTCCATCGGCAGGGTGAGCCTTACCGGCAAATAAGAACTGTACAGGACGCTCCGGATTATTAACAATTTTCTTTAAGCGTTCTATATCGCTAAATATTAGGTGAGCACGCTTATATGTAGCAAAACGACGAGCAAAACCAATTGTAAGTGTTTTAGGGTTAATTGTATTTTGAATATCAACAATTAATTTCGGACTTTCATGACGACGAATATATGTCTCTTCGAAACGATCTTTAATATAATCAATTAGGTTGGCACGTAGTTCGTTTCTTATCTCCCATATTTTACTATCGGCAACATCAAATATTTTAGTCCAGTATTTCTTATTTGACATATCTTGTAAGAATCCGTTGCCAAATTCTTTTTCGTATAGTTGTTGCCATACTTTTGCAGTCCAGGTATAATAATGTACACCGTTGGTTACATAGTCTATGTGTAATTCGTCGGGAGTGTAACCTTTCCATAAGTACTGGAACATATCTTTACTTACATCGCCATGAAGTTTACTTACACCGTTCATTTCCTGCGAAGTTCTTGCTGCAAGCACGCTCATTGAGAATTTTTCTTCAGGGTTATCTTTATTTCCTCTACCTAAGTTAAGGAAGGTATTCCAGTCAACTTTTAAGCGTTCAGGAACATGACGCAAGTAAGTTCTAATAAGATCTTCGGTAAAAGCATCGTGACCTGCAGGAACAGGTGTATGTGTTGTGAACAATGAAGAACCTTTAACAACTTCAAGAGCTTCATCGTATGTAAGGTTTTCATGTTGAACAAGGTCTGTTAATCGCTCAACATTAATTAACGCCGCATGTCCTTCATTACAGTGGTATATATCAGGCTTAAGCCCCATTTTATTTATTGCTCTTATACCTCCAAGACCAAGGAACATTTCTTGTTTTAAACGGTTTTCCCAGTCGCCACCGTAAAGCTGGTGAGTAATAGCTTTATCTTCAGGAGAATTATCGCCATGGTCAGTATCTAAAAGGTATAGTTTAACTCTACCTACATCAACTCGCCATACTTTTGCTTTAACTATACGTCCGGGTAAGTTTAATTCTATTGTTAGTGGTCTTCTAATTTCATCGTATACAGGATTAAGAGGCAACGATGAAAATTTCTGAGCTACAAGATTTGCTTGTTGTGCCCCGGAAATTGTTAGTTCTTGTGTAAAGTATCCGTATTTATAAAGAAATCCGAAAGCATTCATTGGTATGTTGCAATCACTCGCTTCTTTTATGTAGTCACCGGCAAGAATACCTAAACCTCCCGAGAATATTTTTAAATTATCGGTTAAACCATATTCCATACTAAAATATGCAATATTTGGCATATCGGTTCTGGCAGGTTCATTCATGTAGTCGCTAAATTTTTTATATACCTTGTCAAGTCTTTCCAGGTATTTTTTATCTTTAGCCAGTTCTTCAAGACGAGTAGATGTTACTATATTAAGTAAAGAAATAGGATTCTTTTCTCTTTTTAACCATAAACTTGGCGATATCTCTTCAAATAGTTCAATAGCTTCGTAATTCCAACACCACCATAGGTTCATTGATAATTCTTCAAGGGCTTTTAATCTTTCAGGCAAGTTGGAGTTTATCTTCATCTTGCGCCAGTTTGGTTCGTTAGTTTGATGTTTTGTGTCCATAGTACGCGCACTTAAATTAGTGTTAGCTGTTTTTTCTTTAGTTAATGATATTATTATTGATTTGTCGTATGCATTCAAATAGTGTGTTTTGAATTTATCCCATACAGTCTCTTTTGCCAGCTCTGTTGCTCTTTTTCTTATTAAAGCTTTATCGTCTTTCGAGGCTTTACATATTTGGTCAATAGCTTCTATTAGTTTGTCTACAACTTCGTTGTAGTTGTTTTCCTTACGCTCAAGTACTTCAAGACCGTCAAGAATACCAGAGGTCATACCTTTCATCCATTGACCGAATCCGGCAAGTGTAGTTGTAAATGTAGGAACACCAACAGCAACACTTTCAAGCGGGGTATATCCCCATGGTTCATAATACGATGGAAATGCAGTTAAATCAAAACCACTTAACAGGTTGTAGTAGTGCATATTAAATATACCATCATCACCATTTAAATATACAGGAACAAAAATTAACTTAGCTTTTTGCCCCTGATAATTAAGCAGATTTAGTTTTTTGCACTTATCAATTATTGGGTCAAAATTATTTTTATTTAATGTATGGGTATAAACAGGCTCTTCCAGCGATTTGAACTTTCCATTATTAATATTATCTAACAAATCCTTTCTTGGTCCATAGTTTAAGGTTGGAACCAAAATAAAACCTATTACATTTTGCTTTTGGTCAGCTCTTTGATTTATTTTATTTAACGTATCTATAAATATGTCAATACCTTTATTTTTAAACTCATACCTTCCACTTATTGCCATGAATACTGTGTTTTCATCACAATCGGTATTGGTAAGTGCTTTTGTTACCTTACAAAGTGTTTCTCGGGCTTTTGCTCGTATTTCATCAGTAATAGGAGCAATGTGATCTAATGAAAAACCGTTTGGTGTAATAAAATCTGGTTCTGTATTCAGAAGGTAATTACATTCTTTTGCTGTTACTTCACTAACAGTTGTAAATGAGTCGGCAATGTCGGCTCCAGCTTTTTCAAGAGAATGCTTTGATGAAACATTTAACTCTTTCGCTTTTTGATCCGGGTTGAAAGTTCCAAGCATATTATATAATGGATATCCATTTCCGGCTAACGAGCGACCAAGCACTGTAGCGTGTGTAGTAAATACTGTACCTATATATGGTGCTTTATTTTCTAAATAAAGAACTCCGGCTGCTGTCATCCACTCGTGAAACTGAGCTACAACATTTTTGCCTGCATAATAATATGCTGTAAAACTCTCTATTACCATACCAACCGCATATCCAAATAAAGCAGCTTCAGCATAATCCCAAGAGCCACTTAGGGAATCTACACGACCAATTTCCCAAAGCTTTCCAAATATTTGGTCTTTCTGTTGTATCAATGGTGAAAAGTCAACTAGTATAGCAACCGGATTATGAATGGTTTGCCATCGTCCTACTCTTACCCTTACACCCATACAGTTAGCTTGTTTTAGCCAGTCGGAATACAGGTCTTTATCTTCTTTAAATTCAGGGTGTTCTTTATCTTCTTTTACTAAGTCGGGACCAATAAAAGCTATATTATCACCCAGTTCTTTATAGAGTTCCGGAAGCTTTGATGTAATTACTGTATGAATTCCTCCAACTTTATTACATACTTCCCAACTGGTTTCAAATAGAAAATCCGGTTTGTATGACATATCCTTTTTGTTATAATTTCACGTTAAATATAATATTTTAAACTATTATTTAGTTAAGTACTTTGTTGCCTGCATTATTTTTGGAGTTTGAAGAGTTCATTAAATTCTCTTTTTCTTTTAATTTTCTATTTTGCTCTTGAAGTTTTTTAATTTTAACCTTCAGCTCATTAATTTCAGTTTCTTTTTTAATCATCAGATCGTTAAGAGCCTCAATCTGCTTGTTGTCGGTATTGTCAGGCACATTTTGTTTCACCCTGATAGTAAAATCACTTAAAACATTCATGTAGTTAATAAATGCTTCATAAGGATCAACATAAGGGTTAAAGTAAGCATGAACTTCACCATCGGAGAACCATTTGGTCGACATATAGTAAAAATGGTCAGATGCTTGTAGATAGTCCCAATCTTGAAGAATATCATCATCAGTTATATGTGCTATTTTTGGAGCTAATTCGTAAAGCTTATTGAAAGCTTCATTTTGCATATCGTTTCCTAGCCAAGCAGTAATATCTCGTTCTTCATCGGCCCATGAAATTGGGTAAGGTACACTAATGCCTGCAACAGGTTGGTGTTTTTCAATAATATTTGAAGGGGTTTCAAACGTAAAATCAGAATGATTCATTACAGCTTGAGGAAACTCTTTTAAAAAATTGAAAATACCGGTATCAGCCCATTGGTGTTCTCCAAAAGTTTCATAGTCCATAAATAAGTTGACAATCTCTTCTTTTTCATCAAGATTGCTTAGCCAATTTGCATATTTATCGGCAGTTAAAGGGTGGTGTTCCCAACCATGATCACTAAAACGGAAAGCGATATCGTCACTAAGTTTATAATTTTTCAAAAGCAACTTTAATCGAGGTTCTAATGTATTGTAATATAGATAGTTTGGCGACTTCCATCCTAAAATATGTTTAGCACCTTCGGTAATCATGCCTTTGTATCCCATATTGTATATTTCTCTGCCTATTTCGTCAGAATATATAAGTTCGGTATTGCGAAAAACTTTAGGCTCCTGATTAAAATACTCTTTAATTCTTTCTGAGTGTTCTTTAATTTGTGATTTGAATAGTTCAGGCGATACTTGTGATGCAAGTGTATGTCCATTTGTTTCTGCTAAAAATTCAACATTTCCTGTTGCGGCTAATTTTTGAAAGCTTTCCAATACTTCAGGGGCATATAGTTCAAATTGATCTAATGCTGAACCTGTAATGGAAAAAGTAACCTTGAACTTATTGCCGTGTTTTTTGATAAGATCATAGATAACTTCGTTAGCAGGCAAGTAACACTTTTTTGCTACTTTTTGTAGTATTGACTCATTCAAAAAATCATTGTAATAATAACTGTCGTTACCAATTTCAAAAAATGAATAGTTTCTTAACCTGAAAGGTTGATGTACTTGGAAATAAAGACAAATATGTTTCATTGCTAAATAGGGTTTATTAGTTTACAAATTGTTTATATATATTATACACGTGTTTGGCCGATTCTTCCCACCTAAGGTTATTGGCTTCTTTTTGACCTTTAGTACGTATTGTGTCAGAAAGCGAAGGGTAGTTAAGCATTGCATAAATTGCATTTGCCATTTTATCAATATCCCAAAAATCAATTTTTATTGCATGTTTGAGTATTTCACTTACACCCGATTGTTTTGATATAATTACAGGAACCCCCGATTGCATGGCTTCTAGTGGTGATATTCCAAAAGGTTCCGATACTGAAGGCATTATATAAAGATCGCTATGATGGAACATTTTAAAAACATCGTCGCCTTTTAAAAATCCTGTAAAGTGAAATTTGTGCATTATATTCATACTAGCAGCTCTTTCAACCATACGTTGCATCATATCACCATTGCCGGCCATAACAAAACGTACATTATCCATCCTGTTTATTACTTTTTTTGCAGCTTCTAAAAAGAATTCAGGACCTTTTTGCATTGTAATACGACCAAGGAAAGTAACTACTTTTTCGTCCATATTAGAATCACGTGTACCGTTATTTTTTACTTTTGAAGGTTCTACAGCATTATATACGGTAGTAACTTTGTCGGGGTGAACTCCATAGTTGTTTATAACTGTATTTCTGGTAAGGTTACTAACAGCAATAGCATGATCTGCAGCAGCTAGTCCTTCGCGTTCAATTCGATATACGTCGGGGTTAACATTGCCGCCACTTCGGTCAAAATCGGTTGCGTGTACGTGAACAACCAAGGGCTTACCTGAAACATATTTTGCGGCCATTCCAGCCGGATACGTTAGCCAATCGTGAGCATGGATAATGTCAAAATCGTACTGCTCTGCAATTTTGGCAGCAACAATGCTGTAGTTATAAATTTCAGAGAATAAGTCTTTTCCATATTTACCTGAGAATTGAATATACCCTTCCTCATCTTGATGAATAAACTGGTGTCGACCCTCAGTTTTTTCGCGGGTAAGCTTAAAGTATTCTTCAGGAGTAGCATAAGGAATAAGTGTTGCATTGGCTTCAATATACTCCAGTTTTTTTACCCATGGAGCATTTATTCCGAGCTTAGTAACTTTTATTGGAATGTTACCGGCTCCAATTAGTTCAATAGTTTGTTTTTCTTCATCACCATACGCTTTGGGAACAACAAATAAGATCTCTAAATTGTCGATCTTTGACATACCTTTTGTAAGTCCGTAGCAGGCTGTACCTAACCCGCCGGAAATGTGGGGGGGGAATTCCCATCCAAACATCAATACCTTCATATAAAAGATTTTTTTATTCAAAAGGTAATTTTAATTGCTGCAATAAGTAAAATTACCCGGGCTGAATTTGAGTTAATAATTGAGCTGTTAATAAATTTGATTATATAATTAAGATTAAAATGTTTTATTTAAGTTCTTCATTTTCAATAAACCAGGTAAGGTATTGTAACTCGGCTGTATTGAGTGCAAAAGATATTGAACCGTTTCCCTCAGCTGATGCATCCCCGTTATATATTTCGGAAACAGAACAAATTCCTCTCGATTGAAGTTCTAATTCAAAATTTTTAATGAATTGTTTTGCAATTTTTGTTGTGTTTTTTGGTCTTGTTTTATGTAGTGCTTGTATGTAATATGTATATAGCCATGTCCATACGCTGCCGTTATATGCAGCATATTCTCTTTGGTAATGATCTCCTTCGTAATATGGTTTGTAGTTTGAGTCGGCAGGTGATAGTGTTCGTAATCCTCTGTTTGTTACTAATTGATGTTTAATTTTATCGAGCATTATAACAGCTTTATCTTTAGATATAGCCGAATAAGGAAGGGCATAGGTAAAAACCTGATTAGGTCTCATTTGTAAATTTTGATAGTTTCCGTTAACAAAGTCAGCAAAGAAACCTACATCGTTATTCCAAAATATGTTTTCAAAGTGCTCATTGATAGTTTCAATAAGCTTAATAGTTTTATTTTTTATGCTGTTCTCTGAAGTAATTTCATTTATAAAGCATAATGCGTTATACCACAGAGCATTGGTTTCTATAAGATATCCGGTTCTGTTAACAACAGGTGAGTTGTCAAGCATTCCATTCATCCATGAATGAGGCTTGGTATTTTCATGATTGAATATGAGACCGTTATCGTGTATTTTGAAAAGATTTTCTTCTTTAAGATATCCTTCAAAAATTGTTTTTAGTGGTTTTTTATATGTATCCCAAATATCTTCATTGTCATTGGCATACTTTAACCTTTGAAGTGAATGGATAAACCATAAAGGTATATCGCTGGGGTAGTATTGTCCGCCATTTGTACTGAAAGGTATTTCGCTTATTAAATGTCCGTTCATTGAAGAAGCAATATTTTTCATTACTCTATGAAACATTTCATAATCTCCATTTGGAAGAGTAAAGCCGGGTAAAGACATAATCATATCTCTGTTTCGAATGTCTAACCATGGATAACCGGCATATATAAATGTTCCTTTGGTGTTTGTAATAAAAAATTGTGAAGCCGCATTTGACAGGCAGTTAGAATAACAATCACGCGGAGTTCGTAGTTTCAGTTCATTGGTAAATTTTGTTTTTAATGAACGTGGCGATATTTCATCTAAACCGGCACTAAATATTATGCTTTCACCTTTTTTTATGGGTAATTCATAATAACCGGGCATATAAAGGTCTTCTTTAAAGTCGTAGCCTCTTTTTTGTTCTTCAATATATTCTACGTTGTAATACCAATCGGGAGCTGTAACAAATTCAGGTTTTACAGAAAACTGTAGATATAGGTTTGGATAGCCATTATATAAACAGAACGAATTACCGTTTTGTATATCTGAAAAGTTTCTGTTAATATCCATATTTGCTTTGCTTAACGAGTGAATGTTTCTAAAAGCAAGGAATGGCCTGAATTGGAGTTTTGTTGGGCTGTTGGCCTCTTCTAAAGTATATTTAATAAGAATACGATGTTCGTTTTTTATAAAAATCATTTCTTTTGAAAGAATAACTCCTCCAACTCTGTATTGTAATTTGGGAATAGGGTCGCTGATATAGTCTCTTAAATATTTATGACCTTTGGGTTCATAGTTATCGCCCTCATATTTGTGTAGTCCCAAATTGAAGCTCTGATCATGTTGAATTACAGTTGCATCGAGAGTTGACAAAAGAACATGCCTGGTACCATCGAACTCATCGAGGGGGCTTACGAGTAGACCGTGGTATTTTCTTGTATTACAGCCTATTAGTGTTGAGCTGCTATAAGAACCTGCACGGTTTGTTCGTATTAGTTCTCTTTGAAGCGAATATTCAAGATTAACCAGTTTGGTTTTGTCAAGAGATAGGTATTCCATGTGATTGATCGATTTTTATTTGGTTTAACAGTTAAGAACTTTTTGGTTTTTGGGCAATAAATAATCACAATCCAAACATACTTGTTTTTTTTATATCAACTACACAGAGAGTATGTTTTTTTCGTTAAGTATATATTTATTATTTAGCTAAATTAAGAAACTTGTTGAAAAATAAATGAAAAAAATAACATTTATTTTAATGTAAGTAATTTTAATTGTTTTATGTTACGAACACTTTTATAGTAAGTGTGTTATTTATGAATTTATATTTTGTTTATGTCAGTATTTAATGGGCTTGAGCCGATATTGGTTTGGAAGTATTTCAATGAAATTTTAAGTATTCCAAGACCATCGAAAAGAGAAGAAAAGATTACTAAATATTTGAAAGAATTTGCTGAAAAACATAAACTTGAATTTGAAAAAGATAATTGTGGAAACGTTGTCATAAAAAAGCAAGGGGTAGGAAATAATAATCGAAAAAATGCAATTGTATTACAAAGTCATATGGATATGGTTTGTGAAAAAAATTCCGATTCAGTTCATGATTTTTATAATGATTCCATATTACCAATAGTAAAAGATGGTTGGGTAATGGCACAAGGTACAACTTTAGGAGCTGATGATGGAATAGGAATGGCTATGCAACTTGCAATTCTGGCTTCTGATAATATTGAGCATCCGCCATTGGAATGTTTGTTTACAGTTGATGAGGAAACTGGTTTAACAGGAGCTTTTGGCTTATCGACTAAGTTATTGTCGGGGCGAAAGCTTATAAATCTCGATTCGGAGGATGAGGGAGAAGTATATATAGGTTGTGCCGGTGGGAAAGACACAGTTATTACAATGTTTTATGATAAAGAGGTATGCGATAAAAATTCAATATCATTTAATGTAAATGTACGTGGGCTAAAAGGAGGTCATTCGGGCGATGATATAAATAAAGGGAGAGGAAACTCAATAAAAATACTAAATAGCTTTTTGTTGGATGTATTAAGAAAAATAAGCCTGCAAATATCTGTGTTTAATGGTGGGAATCTTAGAAATGCAATACCACGTGAGGCTAATGCAATAGTTACAATTCAAGAATGTGATAAAGAACAGTTTTATAAAATTGTTTCAGAATATCAAAAAACAATAAGGGACAAATTAGGCAATAGAGAACCAAATGTTTCAATTAGCATTACAGAAACAAAGCTTCCGGAATTTAGAATGGAAAAAAACTCTCAACAAAAATTACTCAATTCTATCAATAGCTGTCCGAATGGAGTGATTAAAATGAGTGAAGAAATACCAGAGCTTGTTGAGACAAGTACTAACCTCGCTTCAATAAAATTTAATGCAGATAATATTATAGAAATAGTTACAAGTCAGCGCAGTTCGGTTGAAAGTGAAAAGGAAGGCATTTGTAATGTGGTATTTAATGTATTTAGCCAAAATGGAGCAAATGTTAACCATACTGATGGTTATCCGGGGTGGAAGCCTAATACTGATTCGGAATTATTGAAGTTGGGTGAAAGGTGCTATGAGAATTTGTATGGAGTAAAACCAAAAGTTAAAGCAATTCATGCAGGTTTGGAGTGTGGCTTATTTTTGGAGAAATACCCTGATATGGATATGATTTCAATAGGACCTACTATAAAAGGGGTTCATAGCCCTGATGAACGATTAAATATAGAATCGGTACTAAAGTGTTGGGAGTTTTTGCTGGAAATATTAAAGAGAGTATAGTGTTTCTTATTTTTTATTAACAATTAATAAAAAATGCTCTAGTTTAATTAAAATAATTACTAATTTCGGGGTCGTTTTGAAAAGGACTGTTTTATAATATTTGCGTGGTGTAAATAATGATAAATCAGAGAGTTAAAAATCATATATAAATGAAGGTAGACGTATTACTAGGATTGCAGTGGGGTGACGAAGGAAAAGGAAAGGTTGTAGATGTTCTTACTCCTGACTACAATGTAATTACACGATTTCAAGGAGGGGCAAATGCCGGACATAGTCTTGAGTTCAATAATCAGAAGCATATATTACACTTGATACCATCGGGAATATTTCATGATGGTATTGTAAATATTATAGGAAATTGTGTAGTTCTTGACCCGGCTATCTTCAAGAAAGAGTGCGATAGTTTAAAAGAAAAATTTGGAATTATTGCAAATGAAAGAATACAGGTGGCAAAAAAAGCAACCTTGATTTTACCTACACATCGTATACTTGATGGAGCAATGGAAGCTTCAAAAGGTGATAAAAAGATAGGTTCAACACTAAAAGGTATAGGGCCGGCATATACCGATAAAACAAGTCGTTGCGGTCTTAGAGTTGGAGATATTCTACTGCCCGATTTTAGAGATAAGTATGAAAAATTGAAACAGTCGCACCTTAGAACTCTTTCGTTATACGATTATGATTATAATGTTGAAGAGATGGAAGCTGAGTGGTTTGCCGGGGTTGAGGCTTTAAAGCAGTTTGAGATTATAGAAGCAGAGCATATTGTAAATGATTATATAAAAAAAGACAATGTAAGTATACTTGCTGAGGGAGCTCAGGGGTCATTGCTCGATGTAGATTATGGTTCGTATCCTTTTGTTACTTCATCAAATACTATTTGTGCAGGAGCTTGTACAGGAATGGGTATTGCGCCATCGGCAATAGGAGAGGTGAAAGGTATATTTAAAGCATATTGCACTCGTGTAGGTTCTGGACCATTCCCAACAGAGTTATTTGATACCGATGGGCAAAAACTACGTGATATAGGTCATGAGTATGGCAGTACAACTGGTCGCCCGCGTAGATGTGGATGGATGGATTTAGTTGCACTAAAGTATGCAGTAATGCTTAATGGAGTAACAGAATTAATAATGACTAAGGCCGATGTACTCGACGATTTTGATACTATTAAAATAGCAGTTAAGTATAAGGTTAATGGAATTGAAACTGATGCTTTTCCATATGATATAGAGCAGAATATTGAGCCGGTTTATAAAGAGTTTAAAGGTTGGAAAACAGATATATCTAAAATACGATCAGAGAATGATTTTCCTGTGGAATTGTCTGATTATATTGCTTTTATAGAAAAAGAAACAGGTGTTCCTATTAAAATAGTATCGGTTGGAGCAGATAGAGAAGCTACTGTTGTTAGGTAAAAACTACCATATAATACAAAAATGCCTGCCCAATATACGGCAGGCATTTTTGTATATTTATAATTTTAATAATAATCTAAGAATAGGATATTAATTTTTATGATAAATAAAAACAAAATAGTAGTTATAATTTTGGTAATAGTAGTTATAATAACCGGAATTATAGGTTTTAGCTTTTATATGAATGTTAAAAAGCCGAATGTTGATTTAGGTAGTGCTGATAGTATATTTATATATATACCAACAGGAAGTAAATATGATGAAGTAAAAGATATTCTCACCCCTTATTTAATAAATGTAAATTCGTTTGAATGGGTTGTAGAAAAAAAGAATTATAAAAATGCAATAAAGCCAGGAAAATATAAGGTGAAACATGGAATGAGTAATAACTCATTAGTGAATTTGTTGCGTAGTGGAAAGCAAACCCCTGTAAAGGTTGTGTTCAATAAGGTAAGAACCAAGGAGGCATTTGTTGGAGTAATTTCGCAGCAATTAGAAGTAGATTCTGTTAAGCTACTTAATATGTTAAATGACAGTGATTTTCTCTTAAAATATAATAAAGATTTACATACAGCTTTAACTATGTTTATACCAAATACATATGAGTTGTACTGGAATACCGGTGAAGAAAAGTTTATAGATCGGATGAATAAGGAAAGTGAGCGTTTTTGGAACGAAAAACGGTTAAATAAAGCAAGGAAATTAGGTCTTACTTCCGAACAGGTATATGTGTTGGCTTCAATTGTAGAAGAGGAAACTATAAAGCAAGATGAGCTTTCAAAAGTTGCCGGAGTATATATGAACAGGCTCAATAAAGGAATGCGTTTGCAGGCAGACCCGACAGTGCGATTTGCATTGGCCGATTTTGAGGTGAAACGAATACTAACAAAGCATTTGGATATTGAAAGCCCATATAATACTTATCGTGTAAATGGTTTGCCTCCGGGGCCAATTTGTCTACCATCGCTTAAAACTATTGATGCAGTTCTGGAATACGAAAAACATTCGTATTTATATTTTTGTGCAAAGCCCGATTTTTCAGGTTATCATGCTTTTGCAAAAACATTAGTTCAGCATAATGAAAATGCAAGACAGTATCAGCGAGCATTGAATAAAAACCGAATATATAGATAAGGGAACAACCTTTTTATTTAAACAACCTTCTATTATATTTGATACCTAACATATAGAATATGAATTAAGCTCAAAGTCAGCAATTTTAGCAATTTCGGGAACTAAATTTTTAAAATGTCTTGATACTTTATGTGCTTCTAGCGATTCTTCCGACTCCCATTGTTCAATAAAGGCAAATTCATTGTCTGTTTCATTGTTCTTAAAAATGTTGTAGAATATACAACCATTTTCTTTCTGAGTTTCCGTTACCATACTTTTGGCTAAAGCCATAAAGTCATTGGTTTTTCCATCCTTTACAAAGCATTTTGCTACAAGTGCTATCATATTTACTGTTTTTGAACAAAATTAATTCTTTTTTTGGTTAAGTTAATATTTTGATAATTATGAAGAAGTATCTTTAGTGAAAATTGAGAATTATAAATAATCGGAATACTATGAATATTAAAGCTTGCATATTTGACCTTGACGGTGTTATAGTTGATACTGCTAAATACCATTATTTGGCATGGAAAAGATTGTGTAATGAATTAGGTTTTGACTTTACCGAAAAGCAAAATGAAAGGCTAAAGGGTGTTAGCAGAATGGATTCACTTGAAATATTATTGGAGCTGGGAAAAGTAAAGCTTAGTAACAATGACAAAGAAAAGTATGCGGCATTAAAGAACGATTGGTATAAAGAGATGGTTGATAAAATGTCGGCAGATGAGATACTTCCCGGCGTAATTGATTTTTTGACGGAGATACGAAACGAAAGAATCTTAATTGCTCTTGGTTCTGCCAGTAAAAATGCTGTTTCTATTTTAAATAAGTTGAATATAGCTAACTTTTTCGATGTAATAATTGACGGAACAAAAACTACAAAAGCAAAGCCCGATCCTCAGGTATTCTTAATGGGAGCAGAGGCTCTTGGAGTAAATGCAAGTGAATGTGTAGTGTTTGAAGATGCAATAGCAGGTGTAGAAGCAGCTAAAGCAGGTGGAATGCTATGTGTTGGGATTGGAGAACCTGATATATTAAATAGAGCTGATATAGTAATTGCCGGATTACATCAGATGAAATATGGAAGATTAAAAGAATTAAGTAATAAGAAGTAACTTTGAAAGTATAAACCCAAAGCCTAATATGACTAAGCCATGAATAAATATCTAAAAACAGACCATTGGAAAATAATAGAAGAAGGATTCAATAAAGAAAATGTAACCTCTTCGGAGAGTATATTCAGTATTGGAAACGGACGGATGGGCCAACGAGCCAATTTTGAGGAAGACTATACCGGAGAAACACTTCAGGGAAGTTATATAGCCGGCGTTTATTATCCCGATAAAACAAGGGTAGGATGGTGGAAGAACGGTTATCCTGAATACTTTGCAAAAGTACTTAATGCAACCAATTGGATAGGATTACGGTTAGTTTTTAATGGAGAGATTCTTGACTTAAATAATGTAATAGTATCTGATTTCAGACGGGAACTAAATATGTATACCGGTTTACTATTGCGTTCATTTACAGCAGAGCTGCAAAGCGGTTCAAGTGTAAGTGTTGAAACAGAACGTTTTCTAAGTATTGTTGACGATAATATTGGAGTAATAAAATATTCTATTAAGTCGGTTGATTATACAGGAAATATTTCAATTGCATCGTATGTTGATGGTGATGTAAAAAATGAAGATTCAAACTATAATGAAAAATTTTGGGATAAAGTATCAGAATCGGCATTAGAAAATGAATCGATTGTTACTGTTAGAACAAAAAAAACAGGGTTTGTTGTTACTACGGGAGCAAGAGTTGAGGTATGGAAGAATGGAGAAAAGCTTACACTTAATTTTGATTCATCGATTAAGGAAAAATATGCAGAGAATAAGACTTTGGTAGCGGTATTGCCTGGCGATGAGATTGTTATTTATAAATTTGCTGCAAATATATCTTCATTTAATCATTCGGAGTCTGATTTAGTAAATGTAACAAAAGCAGAACTTGACAAAGCACAGAGTAAGCACTATAATAAAATGTTTGATGAACATTCGCAAGCGTGGGCAAAAAAATGGGAGGAGAGTGATATAACAATAGAAGGCGATGTAGCTGCTCAGCAGGGTATCAGATTTAATATTTTTCAATTGAATCAGACTTATACCGGCGAAGATGAGCGTTTAAATATTGGGCCAAAAGGTTTTACAGGCGAGAAGTACGGAGGTACAACATATTGGGATACAGAAGCTTATTGTTTGCCATTTTTTTTAGCAACAGCAGAACCAAAAGTTTCAAAGCAATTGTTAATATACAGATATAAACAATTGGATAAAGCAATTGAAAATGCCACTAAATTAGGTTTTAGCAACGGTGCTGCGTTATTTCCAATGGTAACGGCCAATGGTGAGGAGTGTCACAATGAGTGGGAAATAACATTTGAAGAAATACACCGTAACGGAGCTATTGCATTTGCAGTATATAATTACATTCGTCATACCGGTGATAAAGAGTATTTGGTCGATTATGGTTTGGAACTATTAATAGCCATTAGCCGATTTTGGAGTCAACGTATAACTTATTCACAACAAATAGATAAGTATGTAATGCTTGGCGTTACCGGGCCTAATGAATACGAGAATAATATTGACAATAATTGGTATACAAATACAATTGCCTGCTGGTGTATGGAATATACAATGGAGGCAATAGAATATGTTAAAACTAAAGAGCCGGGAAAGTATGATGTTCTTTCCGGCAAAATTTCATTTAACGAAAGTGAAGAACAGGCTCGTTGGAGAGGGATAGTTGAAAATATGCATTTTCCTGAAAATAAGGAGCTTGGAATATTTTTACAGCAAGATAATTATATGAATAAAGAGCAAATTTTAGTTAAAGATTTGCCTCAATCGCAGAGACCAATTAATCAGCATTGGTCATGGGATAGAATATTGCGCTCTTGCTTTATAAAACAGGCCGATACTTTACAAGGAATATATCTGTTTGAACATAAATATGACATAGATACTATACGTCGCAATTTTGAGTTTTATGAATCACGCACAGTTCATGAATCATCATTATCGCCATGCGTTCATGTGGTATTGGCTGCAAAAATTGACGATATGCAAAAGGCATATGATTTGTATTTGAGAACATCGCGCCTCGATATTGACGACTATAATAATGAAGTAGCCGAAGGACTTCATATTACATCAATGGCCGGAACCTGGATGTCGGTAGTTCAGGGATTTGGCGGTATGCGGGTTATTGATAATAAATTGTATTTGTCGCCAAAACTGCCCGATATGTGGAAGAGTTATTCGTTTACAATTCGTTTTAGAGGAAGTGTTTTAAAAGTAACGGCCTCGAAACAAAACGTAACTATTATGAACAAAACTAATGTAGAACTACCTGTGATTATTTTTGGAAAATCGGAAATAGTTGAAGCTAAAGGTTTTTTGACAGTTAAGATGTAGTTATGATTATTTGTTATAAAAGTGTTAATAACTTAGTTTTGTTATATATGTAAATAGATATACATTTGAATTGCATTTGGTTTCCAGTCCGTTTTTGCGGAAAGGACTAAGAGGGAATGCCGTGAGAATCGGCAACAGTTCCCGCTGCTGTAATCCCGATACTGATAAAAAGTATTGTGTTTTCAATAAAAAAACCACTGCCGACACTTGTTGGCGGGAAGGAGTTGAGAACCGGGTAAGTCAGAAGACCTGCCAAAGTGTTATAAGCTATGCTTTCGGGATAGAAGCGACAGGTTATGCATTATTGGCAGAATCCATCACTTAAAGTTTCCCGACATATTTTTAAAATGACTTATACTTCAATTATGAAGAAGTAGTTTAATGATATTTTTGTTTTTTGACGGTGACTTTAAGGGGTGATAACGAAAGTTTTCATCCCTTTTTTCATACTCGTTGTTCGGAAATAAGTAGGTTAATTCTTAACTTTATGTAAATACTGATTTGCTACTTCTTATAAAAATATATTATGGTTTCAACATATAATTCAATATATAAAATAATTCTTGCTGGTGCAGCCTTTTTAGCCGGATTACTTGAACTATCGGTATGGTGGTATGTTGGGTTTAGCTTCATTGAGAGTTTCTCGTGGAAAGTACCTTTTTTATTTTTAGGCATTATATGTGGGGTGTTAACCGGAGGATATGTGTGGATATTGTTGCGCATCCCTTTTGAATTAACATATAGGTTCGATACAATAAAAAATAAGGTAGCTTTGCGTGAATATCAAAGTGTTGAAGCTTTTCAGGACGATGTAGCATACTTACTTATTGATTTCTTTAAATTTCCGGCACTCGATATTAGAGGGGGATATTTTAAATTCAGTGGGGCAGAGCCGTTATATATGAATATCGATTTTGATATTGACTCAATAGTTAAGAAAGAATATTACGATATTCAAATAATAGATTTGCCAGAAAGGCGCAAAGCATTTGTTATTCCGGTTATGATAGGAGGAAAAAGGTTAGGGCAGATGGTTTTATTTACCAAAGGTTTTACACTTTTTATGCTGCGCGATATGTTGAGCGATTTTGAAAACCAGTATCTCGACGATCAGTTGCTGCATATAATTCATAATAATAGTGTTACAACTATAAGTACTGTAAATTAGTTAGTGTAGTTTTAGTCAATATCAGATATGTATAAACGAAAAAAGCTACCTCAATAAGAGATAGCTTTTGTGATTCAGCTGGGGCTCGAACCCAGGACCCCATCCTTAAAAGGGATGTGCTCTACCAGCTGAGCTACTGAATCGTTGATTTTTGTTTAAAATCAAATATTTTGAGAACGTGTGATTCAGCTGGGGCTCGAACCCAGGACCCCATCCTTAAAAGGGATGTGCTCTACCAGCTGAGCTACTGAATCATTTTATGTTCAAAATCCGAAATAACCGGAACGAACTGCTGGAATATTTAGTGAAATAAATATTTCAAATAAAGAACTTTGTTTTTTCAGGGCTTATTGTTGCTAGGCTAACGATAAACTATAACAGCTAGTTTTTTGTATTAATGCCTCCCTGAAAAAGCGTTGCAAATATACGGACTTAAATTAAAATTCCAAACCTAAAAAGCCTTTTTTTGAAATAAGTTTTGTAGTCTATTTGTAATAGCTTAGTAACTATAAGGTTAGTTGTTATTTAATTTTGTCGTTTGCCTTAAGCATTCCTTGAATAATTGCAGAACTAAACCCATTATTCTCCATTTCGTTTAATGCCGTAATGGTAATTCCACCCGGAGTAGTAACAGTATCTACCATAGCTTCGGGGTGTATTCCTGCTTCTGAAAGCATATTTGCAGCCCCTTTTACTGTTTGTGTGGCTATATTGGTTGCAGTTTGTGCATCGAACCCTATTTGAACACCGGCCTGAGCCATAGCCCTAATAAAACGGAGAACAAAAGCAGTTCCACAGCCTCCTACTACTGTTGCTGCTCCCATAAGCTTTTCTTCAATTACATAAGATGTTCCAACCAAATTGAATACAGAAACAACTGCTTGTAATGATTCTTCAGAAGCATTGTTTTTACTAATGCATGATGCCGATTCCGCAACTGCGGCAGCAACATTGGGCATTACTCGTACAATATTTGTAAACGGCGCAACGCTTTTTTCAAGTTCATCTAAGGGCACACTAGCTGCAAGCGATGCAATAACATGATTATGTGTAAAGCTATTTTTTAGCGATTCAAGTAAAGGCAATATTATCCATGGTTTTACAGCAAAAAGGATTATATCACTGTTATTTATAGCCTCTTCATTGTTTGATGTTATATTTACACCTTGTTCTTTAAGGTATGCAATTCGTGAAGTGTCTTTGTCGGTAGCAGTTATAAATCGACCATCAATTTTTGTTAACAGACCTTTTACTATGCTTAGTCCTAAATTTCCGGTGCCAATTACGGCAATTCTTTTGTTTCCCATTTCTTTCTGTTAAATTTGACTGCAAAGATAAAACAGATTTTTACATATGAGAATAAATATAATTGCTGTATTTAAAACGATTTTGCAGAAAGTGCTAATACCTGTATTTGCTTTTTTAGGAGTTCTTTTTACTTTGTTTGTAATTCTGAGCTTTACTGCTGCACCATTTTGGATGTATTACAATTTAGGTAATGTTACAACCGGATGGAGTGGTAAACCCGATTATATTATAGTACTTGGCGGTGGCGGTATTCCTAGCGAGTCGGGTTTAATGCGAACGTACAGAGCTTATCAGGAGGCAGTGAAGTTCGATAGTTCTAAAGTTATTATTGCCTTACCGGGAAATATTTATGATTCATTAAGTTCGGTTAATTTAATGAAGTATGAACTTGTGTGGAGGGGTATTGATTCAACAAGGATAATATTAGAGCCCGAAGGGACAAATACAAGAATGCAGGCTATAAATATTAAAAAAATTACAGGTTATTCATCGGTATATATTATTACGTCGCCTGAGCATACAAAGCGTGCTGTAAAAACCTTTGCAAAGGTTGGTTATACGAAAATATATGGTAGTGCTGCATTTGAAAAAGCTTTGGAATCAGAACTTGAATTTAAAAGCAGTGATGTAGGTGGGAATAAAGCAATTCCCAATGTAGGGGAAAATTTGAATTTAAGGTATCAATTTTGGAATCATATGAAGTATCAAATAATTGTGTGTCGCGAGTATATTGCTTTAGCTTATTATAAGCTGAAAGGTTGGATATGAAGAATATAGTGTTTGTAATTTCACAACAATATTGACTCATAAACCTCAAATATTCTTTTAAGCTTATTTTTCCTCTATATTAAATCTTAAAACAGTTTTTAATTTGTCGGGCGATACTTTTCTTGCATCACTAAGGTAGATTTCTTTATGTGTCATTGTTTTTCGTTTGTAATTATAGTTATCTGCGAATTTATCCATAAGTTTAAAGCTCTCAGGTTCATTGTCATAACTTCCTAAATGCAACATCTGAACACAATCTCCTTCTATAATTTCTTCAAAATTAACTTTATCTAATAAATCATGTGGTTTTTTCTTTTTTGTATGTTCAAGTATTTGCAATGCAAAATCATTCTCTACAAAATCAGGTTGGCGTATCATTAACTTGAATATGAGGTCGTCTTTATTGATTGTTCCATTGTATGATTTCTTAGCCTTTTCACTTATATCCCATATTCCTTCAAGAGGATAAACAGTATAATCAAAATACCCTTTTGGTTCAATTCCTTTTTTGGGACTCATTTTTATGCCATAGGATAAAGAATATAAAACGCCAATATATTCAGCGAAAGAGTCATTATTCGGATTTCCTTTTCCCTCAATTGTGTAAAACTTAAATTTCGGAACATTTATCAATTCAGGCTTATTTTTAGGTAGATAGAATTGCTTTTCGCTTTTTTTCCATTCATGTTTCATAATTTGACTCTTTTATTCAAAAGTATATTTAAGAAAAAAACTACATAAGTATTGATACTTGATACAATGTAACTACCTAGCCGTCAGGCAGGCTTGATACTAAAAGTGATAATTACAAAGGTTAGAATATCAATACATTGAGCAATTATTTAAATCGAACTCACGTTAATAATAAACTTTTCTAAGCTCAATAATTATTCCTGCACCTACCGATATTGTACTAATGCCTTTTTTGTAGCTTATATTTTCAGTTGTTTTATTTTGTGTAAACAGGTTGGTGTGTTCTTTTGTGTATTCAATATTGGTTTGATAGAATGAATAGGTAAAATCAATATTAGCCAGTATTCTCTCCGACAATCTGTATCCGAATGTTAGTGAGGGGGCTAATGTAAAGTAATTGTTGGTATATGTTTTGGGGTCGTACGACAGTTGCGATATGTTGTTAGTATTCTTCTCTTTCAAATATATAATTCCGTATGTTGAATGGAATGAGGTTACTCCAATTAACATTTTAGGAAGAATCACAATTTTTGGTGTTTCATAACGATAAACAACTCCTAGAAAACCTTTTTCAATATTACCACCTATAATATTAAATCGGTCGTATCTTGTGCCTGTATTGGTGTTGATGTAATTTTTGTTGCCAAATTCATTGTTTAATTCATTATTTAGCTGATCTATTTTTTTTGAAAACCGTGATGATGTGTTTGCCTGAAATGCAAATTCAATACCCCATTTGGGTGAAAAGAAATAATTGGCTGAAATAAACTGCCAGTAAACAGAGTTATCGTCGTAACCAATTAAGTTGTCGGTTATTTCTCCTGATAGCATATTTGATGCAGGAATATTAATACCTACCGATGGTTTGTAATACCATTCAGAATAAGTTCGTTGGTTCTCTTGTGCAAAAGAAGCCGAATACAATATTAATATTGCTATTATTATTAAAAACTTCTTCATTATTGTAGTGTAATTAAGTTTGTTTGTTCGCTTAAAACTCTGCCGTCAGATAATTCAATATTAACAATAAATTGGTGTTGTGAGGTAACTTCAGGTGGCGACATTAGAAGCAGGTCGAAGGTATATTGTTCTATAATATTGTTTTTAATTCCATAGTTCATGTTTTTTATATACTTGCTTATTTCAATATATTCGTAATTGCTGTAAGCATAAAAGAATTTTGAGATATCAGAGCCGGCATTGTGGCTTGTACTCACACCATTTACAATAGTATTGTAGCTGTTTGTAGTTATTATTTCAATATCAACAATGCTGTCTTTAGCTAAATATTCAAATTCTGGAGGGCAGTCGCACGAAGTGGCAAAAGCCGAGTATAAAAAGGAAGGTGTACTATTAAAATAACAAGTATTATCAACCCTGTCTATTGAAATACGTATACCAAAAGCTTCTTTTGGTATAGTATTTGAAGTTGTTACTACTGCTTTTTCTCCACTATTGTCGAGTTCGCTAATGTTAATATTACAGTTTGAGAAATAGCCGTATTGTGTATCGAGATTGCAATTGCAGCAGGCAATAATGAATTCTGCAACAAAAGGTAGTATTAGTAGAAATAGAACTTTTCTTGTCTTCATATTGTGTTGTTTTATAACACCACAAAGTACAAATAAAAATACTTATTCAGGAAATATTATTTCAAATATTTTGTAATGAGTTATTTACTGCATTATTGTTTTAACTGTTGTTACAAGCTCAATTGATGCCTTTATTTCTTCTTTTCTTATAGCTACACTTTCAATATTGAATCCGTACGGAATATTTTTTTCTTTGCAGTAATCAACTATTTCAGTAGCTATGAGCGTACATATGTCAATTGATTTGGTAAGAATGTCATGAGAGTGTTTCAGGTCGTTTTTAAGCCATTTTGGAATATCTATGCCCAACCATTCCATAAATTGCATTGTTTTTACCGAACCGCAAGGGGTAAGTGTAAAAATAACAGGTTTCATCTCTCTGTTTCTGTTCAAAGAGCCATAGTAATAGTCGGAAAGAAAGTCTTTTGTATGGTTAATGTTATACACACATTGTGAAATAAAGAAGTTACACCCTTTATCAATTTTATTGAATAAGCGGGTGTGTTCATCTTCTTTTTTATAGTGTCGTTCAGGTATTGTAACACCGCCAAGAATTATGTCCGATTTGCTTTCCTGATAAACAGAGTAAGCATCGGCAAGTGAAAGTGCAGGTATTTGGTTTTTCGAAGGAGAACCTACAAACACAGAGCAATCAATTGTTCTTGAATTTTGGTTTAACCATGTTTTGAACTCCGAAGAGCTGTGTTTTCCTACACTTTTGTAAATAATTTTTGGAACGTTTAGTTTTGTAAGGTATCTATTGCTATACTCATCGGGAGCAAGGGTTTGCATATAAGGGAATGGTCTTGGCGTATTATTTCTCGACGATTCATCCTGAATATCGTATAGTACTAATCCGTCGATACCAATATCTTCGATTCGTTCTATTTGTTTATCGGCAATAGATTGAATCTTTTCTTCGTCGTTATTTATTTTAGGTGGCGTAAGGCCATACAAAATAATACCTGACTCCTTGCTGAGTATTTTGTTTTTTAGCATTTAATTTGTTTTTTAATATGCCTTAGCAAATAGTACACGTTCTTTCGATGGTTTTCCTGTTAATATACATTTTCCATTCTCTTGAGTATTTCCAATAGGTATACAGCGAATGGTAGCTTTGGTCATTTCCTTTATTTTTAGTTCGGTTTCGGTTGTTCCGTCCCAGTGAGCATTAACAAATCCGCCTTTTTCAATATGTTCTTTAAATTCATCCATATTATTTGCTGTAAAAGTATGCTCTTTACGATATTTTAAAGCTTTTTGGAAAATGTTATTCTGAATATCGTTTAGTAAGTTTTTAATTATTTCGGTAACACCTTCTCTTTTATAAGTATTCTTTTCAAGAGTATCGCGTCGGGCAATTTCCATAGTGCCGTTTTCCAGGTCGCGTGCACCTAGAGCAATACGTACAGGTACTCCTTTTAGTTCGTATTCGGCAAATTTCCAACCCGGTTTGTGAGTGTCGCGGTCGTCAAACTTTACAGATATTCCGGCAGCTTTCAATTCGTCCATTATAGCGTTACCTGCTTCACGAACCAGAGCAAGTTGCTCGTCGCCTTTATATATTGGAACTATCACAACCTGGATAGGTGCTAGTTTTGGAGGTAGTACAAGTCCGTTATCGTCGGAGTGAGCCATTACCAAAGCTCCCATTAAACGGGTAGAAACTCCCCACGATGAAGCCCACACATATTCTTCAGTTCCTTCTTTAGTTGCAAATTTCACATCGAAGGCTTTAGCAAAATTTTGTCCTAAGAAGTGAGAAGTTCCCGATTGCAGGGCTTTGCCATCTTGCATTAGAGCTTCTATTGTTAAAGTGTCTAATGCTCCTGCAAAACGTTCGTTGGCTGTTTTATGCCCTTTTATAACAGGCATAGCCATGAAGTTTTCCGCAAAATCGGCATATACGTTTATCATTTGTCGGGTTTCGGCAATAGCTTCTTCTTTAGTAGCGTGCGCAGTATGACCTTCCTGCCACAGGAATTCGGCAGTACGTAAAAACAGGCGAGTGCGCATTTCCCATCGAACTACGTTAGCCCATTGGTTACATAGTATAGGAAGGTCGCGATATGATTGTATCCAGTTTTTGTATGTGTTCCATATTATAGTTTCAGAGGTAGGGCGTACTATAAGTTCTTCTTCGAGTTTTGCATCGGGGTCAACTTCAATACCGCCGTTTTCGCCGTTTTTTAAACGGTAATGGGTTACTACAGCACACTCTTTTGCAAATCCTTCTACGTGGTCGGCCTCCTTGCTAAAGAACGATTTTGGGATAAATAACGGAAAATAAGCATTTACGTGACCAGTGTCTTTGAACATTTTGTCAAGTGCATCGCGCATTTTTTCCCATATGGCATAACCATAAGGTTTAATTACCATACATCCGCGAACCGCAGAGTTTTCAGCTAAGTCGGCTTTTATAACCAACTCATTGTACCATTGCGAATAATCTTCTTCTCTTTTTGTTAAAAATTTTCCCATTTCTTATATTGTGGTATAAAATTTGTTGTTATTACTCTGTTAGAAGGTTCATTTGCATGAAAATGCATACCAGCTTTTAAAGTTTTGCAAATAAAAGCAATATATTTCATTTAAGAAACCATAAAAAGGGGGTATTTAAGTTGCGGCTTGTATAGTTATATGAGTGAGGCTTTATTTAATCTCATTTTTTATTTTTTAAATTATGGAGCAAAGGTTTTTAATATCGGTATTAGTAGCATCGGTTTTGGTGTGGGGATATTCGTGTGGAACACTTGAGTATGCTTATACCGATGATATATATTATAATCCGGAAACTGATAATCCGGTAAAGGTTGTAAATGTTTCGAAAGAACAAAAGCGAGAGAGCCCCATGTTGGTTCCTGATAGGAACGATGAGGTTATTTATATTAATAAGGAGCTAAAGCATATTTCAGACAGTATAAAGGGAGAAAATACTGATTATGATACTTATGAATATGCCGACAGATTACGTCGTTTTCATTCTGATGACTATTCGGGAACATATTTTACCGATGAAGAGGTGGAAGAGGCATATAACGAAGGGTATTATGAAGGTTACAGAGACAGGCATTGGGATTATAACTGGCGTTTTAATTATGGTTATTCAGGTTATGGATCGTATTGGGGATTAGGTTATTATTCCGGGTGGGGATATCCGTATTACGATTCATGGTACTCTTACAACTGGCATTATCCGCATTATTATCATCATTATTCCTGGTATCCATGGTATTCGTATCCGGTTCATTATCCGGTTTATACAGTATCAACAGTACAAAAGGGGCACAGAACTACCGGCGGGCACAGTCGTGGGGTAAACAATACAGGTGTGTCGCCTGAGTATAAAGCAGTTTCCACATATAGAAATAGTATTGGTGGAGGTTCTACTACTAAAAGTGGAACAGTTAACAATGTGCCGGAAGTAAAAGTTCCCCAGTTAGGTCGTACGGTATATACCCGTCAGGCTAATGCAAATAGCGAATCGGGAAGGAATACTTATAAAAGTACTAGTGTAACACCAAGTACAGGTACAAATTCCCGTTCAGGATATACTCCAAGTTACAGACGTTCGTCGGGGGCTTCAACTACTACTTACAACAGGTCGCAAAATTATAATAATGCACCTGTAACAAATCAGAAGTCGGGAGATACAAATAAGTCGTATAATTCAAACTCAAATAGTAATTACAAAGTTGGAAGGAGTTCTTATTCAACTCCTGCAAGTAGTGCACCGCGTAGTAGTTATTCATCGCCAAGCAGATCGTCGTCGGGTTATTCCGCACCTTCGGGAGGTAATAGCGGAGGAAGCCGTAGACGTTAACCTTTAAAAATATTCAGTTATGATTAAAAAAGCACTATTAATAAGCTTTTTATCAGTATTTGCCTTAATAGTTAGCGGGCAAGATTACAGAGATATACTCAGGTATTCAAATGCAATGCCATTGGGTACAGCCCGTTTTACTTCAATGGGTGGAGCATTCTCTGCTTTAGGTGGCGATATGTCGGTAATGGCATATAACCCGGCAGGTACAGGAATATATCGCAGAAGTGATATAGGTTTAACTTTGGGTTGGACGAGTACTAATGTTGAGTCAACCTATAATGGAACGGTAATAGAAGCCGATAATATGAATATGCATTTATCGAATATTGGTTTTGTTGTGGCAAATCCATTGAGAGATGATTCGGAGTGGAAATTTGTAAATATAGGAATATCGTATAACCAGCTTGCTAATTTTGACCGTATGGTAGATATGGAAGGATATAACGGCGATAATTCATATTTAGATATAGAAACTTATGAATTGAATGAAGGATATGTGAAACCCGACGAAAGCCCTTTTTTTAATTCTACGGTAATATTTCTCGATACAGTAAATGGTGAGATAAGTTTTTATAATGATTATAACAGAAGTGGCTTATATGGTGCCAATATTACAAAATCGATACAGGAGAGGGGGCGAATAGGTGAGTGGAATTTTAATATTAGTGCCAATTATAACGACATATTATTTATAGGGGCGTCAGTAGGAGTAGAGAGTATTAATTATCGGCAAACATCAATATATTCAGAATATCCTACGGCTGGAGTACCGAATATAGCTTTGGTTAATTTTAGCTACAAAGAGCATTTTTACACAAAAGGGAGTGGAGCAAACTTAAAGCTGGGTTTAATATACAAACCTATTCAGCAGTTAAGAATTGGAGCTTCGTTACGTACGCCTACTATATATCATTTGACCGATTTGTATTATGAAGAATTAACAGCAGCAATAGCTACCCCCGACATTTATTATCCTGAATATTTGAGCCCTGAGTATGAATCGTCGTGGATGGCAGTAAAGCCATTTGTATTTACCGGAAGTGGAGCTGTTGTAATTGGAAAGTACGGAACAGTATCGGCTGAGATAGATGTTTTAGACTATGGTAAAATGAATCTTTCGTCAGATGATTATGACTTTAAATCGGAAAACCGTGTTATAAAGGAAACATTTGAGCGTACGTATAATTTACGAACAGGGGCAGAGGTAAGAGCAGGGTTGCTAACTTTGCGCGGAGGGTTTGCATTTTATCAAAGTCCGTATAAGCCGGAATATGAAAATAGTTATGCGCATACATACCAAATATCGGGTGGAGCAGGTATGAAAACAGAAAGAGTATATTTCGATATCGCTTATTTGTACCGAACTAAGAATGAAAAGCATTATTTGTACGATATGCCAAATACAACAGTAGATATAAAAAATACTCAGGGGACATTTTTACTTACAGCAGGTATTCGATTTTAACAGGTAGATTGTTTTTACATTCATATTTTATGAGAATAAAGTTGAATGCAAAAGTAGTTCAATGTGTTATGTTGCTGTATTTTAGGTAATTGCATTATTGTGGGCGGGTTGTAATATATATAAAATTTTGAATATAAAAAAATGATTTTTGTTACCTCTTGTTCATGATTATTAAAAAATAGCTTTAATTTTGACCCGCATTTTTAAAGGGGAAAGTAAGATTGTTTAAACAAATAATATGGTAGAAAACAGAAAACCTTACAAAGCTTTTCAGGCGAGAAAGGAAAAACTAGAACGTCAGTATTCGGGCGATTATGAACAAAAGCAGCACGAAAAGGGCAAGCTTACAGCACGTGAACGTATTGATATTCTATTTGACAAAGGCAGTTTTCATGAAATAGATGCTTTTGTAAAACCAGCAAATCAGAAGAAAAATTTATATGGCGATGGTGTAATTTGTGGTTTTGGAACCATAAATGGCCGTCAGGTTATGGCATTTGCACAGGACTTTAGTATAATGGGCGGCTCGTTAGGGTTTGTACATGCAAAGAAAATACAAAAAGTACAGGAGCTTGCACTGAAAATGGGGCACCCTATAATTGGGCTTATTGATTCGGGCGGTGCGCGTATTCAGGAAGGTGTAGCGAGTTTGGCCGGATATGCAGGTATTTTTAGTAATAACGTAAAATCGTCGGGGGTTATACCTCAAATATCGGTAATACTTGGACCTGCAGCCGGAGGCGCAGTTTACTCACCTGCTCTTACCGATTTTCGTTTTATGGTTAAAAACACATCGCATATGTTTGTTACCGGACCTCAGGTAGTAAAAGAGGTACTTAATGAAGATGTAACATTCGAAGATTTGGGTGGTGCCGATGTGCATGCATCGGTATCGGGAGTAGCCGATTTTGTGTACAACGATGAAGAGCATTGTTTGTTAGGGGTTAAGAAGTTACTTTCTTATTTGCCATCAAATAATTTAGAAAGAGTAGCACCAAAGAGTAAGAATGTTGTAGAGCCAAAGAATCCGGAGAATATATCGTTTGTATTGCCCGAAGATGCAGGTAAACCTTACGATATAGTAGATGTAATAGAAAGAATAGTTGATTCAGGTAGTTTCTTTGAAAATGCAGAGAATCATGCGCAAAATATTGTAACCGGTTTTGCCCGTTTAGATGGTAATTCAATTGGTATAATTGCAAACCAGCCCAAAGTAATGGCAGGTACTCTCGATATAAATGCATCGCGTAAAGCGGCTCGTTTTGTTCGTTTTTGCGATTCATTTAATATTCCAATATTAGTACTTGAAGATGTACCCGGATTTATGCCCGGAACTAATCAGGAACATAATGGTATAATTATGCATGGCGCAAAACTTTTATATGCATTTGCGGAAGCAACAGTGCCAAAAATTACTGTTATAATACGTAAGGCATATGGAGGTGCATATATAGTTATGAACAGTAAGGGTATGGGAGGCGATTTTAACTTTGCATGGCCTACTGCCGAGGTTGCGGTAATGGGTCCCGAAGGAGCCATAAAAATTCTTAACAGTAAAGAGTTAGCCGAGGCAGAAGATCCTGAAGCACTAAAAATACAACTAGTGTCCGATTATAAAGATAATATTGCCAATCCGTTTATAGCCGAGGAAAAAGGTTATATCGACGAGGTAATAGAACCGTCGAAAACCCGCGAGGTTTTAATATCGGCATTTACATTGCTTAAAAATAAAGTAGAGCAGCCATCGCCGCGTAAGCACGGTAATATTCCAATGTAAAACAGACTTTATATGATTAAATCAATACTAATAGCCAATAGAAGTGAAATATCTATCCGTATTGCAGCTACTGCAAAAAAGATGGGTATAAAAACATATATGTTCCTTACACATCAGGAGCCTAATGCGTATAATTTGGGCTTTGCCGATGAAGTAATCGATGTTTCGGAAGATACATTCACCAATATTTATATGAATGTTGAAAAAATAGTTCAGCATGCAGTAAATCATAATATTGATGCAATACACCCCGGATATGGTTTCTTATCGGAGAATCCGTTTTTACCGAAAGAGTGTGAAGCAAAAGGGGTAATATTTATAGGGCCATCGCACGACCATATTGAGAAAATGGGAAATAAAGGTGTAGCTCGTAAAATTGCTGTAGAATGTGGTGTTCCGGTACTGGAAGGGAGTAAGGGTATAATATCGTCGCTTGGCGAAGGTGAGAAAATAGCTGCCGAAATAGGATATCCGGTAATAATAAAAGCAGTAGCCGGAGGCGGAGGTAAAGGTATGCGTGTAGCTGCCAATAAAGAAGATATGCCAAAGCAGTTTAAAGCAGCAATAAACGAAGCACAAACTATTTTCGGAAACGGAACAGTATTTATTGAAAAATATATAATGAAGCCTCGCCACGTTGAGGTACAAGTACTTGGCGACCAAAAAGGGAACGTAATACACTTGTATGAGCGCGAGTGCAGTATTCAGCGCAAGCATCAAAAGCTAATGGAAGAGGCTCCTTCGCCGGCATTGACACAAGAGCTTCGTGAAAAAATTGGAGCCGATGCACTAAAGCTGTGTAAAGCCACCGGATATTATAGTGCAGGTACTGTGGAGTTTTTGCTCGATGAGCAAAATAACCATTACTTTATGGAAATGAATACCCGTATACAGGTAGAGCATCCTGTTACAGAGGCTATAACAGGTGTTGATATAGTTGAACAGCAAATACGTATAGCAAACGGTGAAGCATTACAATTAAAGCAGGAAGATATTAAAATTGACGGCTGTGCTTTTGAATTTCGTATAAATGCTGAGGATGTTCAAGCCGATTTTGCACCATCGTCGGGTATTATTGAAGAACTTGATGTACCTAAACGTAAGAATCTACGATTCGATACCGGATATGTAGCAGGTAAAATTGTTCCGGCTTGTTACGATTCATTAGTAGCTAAGGCTATAGTAACCGGAAAAACACGTAAAGAAGCTATAAAGAATGCAAGTGTAATACTTCGAGAAATTAGAACCGGAGGAATTAAAACTACAATACCTTTCTTTAAAAAAGTGCTTGAAACAGGTTCATTTGTATCGGGTGAATATTATACAAACTTTATTCAGCAAGATATAGAGCAATTGTATCATCAGGAGGAAGATGAGCAAGTTGCAGCTGCCTGTTTGGCATTGAAAGCATATTTCGATGAAATAGATGAAATAGGAGCAGATGCCGCACGTGAAGAAGTACGCCCTTGGGTAATGAAAAGTATAATTAAAGGTTAAATTATGAGAAGTGATAAGTTTATTGTTGTAGAAGGGACAAAGCCTGTATTAACGCTTAAAAGCGATAAGTTGCAAGCTGGCAGAGATGAAATAGTTCCGGAGATAACTGAAGTATCTTCAAATGAGTTTACCATTAAAATTAAGGGTAAGGAGCACTTTGGTGAAATAGTTAGCTTAAAGCAAAATGTATGTACAGTTAATGTAAATGGGAATACCTATAAATTTTCGATAGAAACAGAGAAGTCGCTAAAGCGTCAGAAGAAACTTGCAAAGAAAGGGGTAAGCTCAAATGTGAAAATAACTGCACCGCTCCCCGGTACTATATTGGAAACTATGGTTAAGGAAGGCGATAAGGTTGCAAAAGGTGAAGCCTTAATGATATTGGAAGCTATGAAAATGCAAAATGAAATAGTTAGTCCAATTAGCGGAAAAGTTAGCCGATTAATGGTAAGCCAATCAGACACAGTTCTGAAAGACCAGTTGCTGATAGATATATCGCCAAAATAGAGATGAGATAATGAATAAATATGAAATCCTGTGGTAATTGGCTGCAGGATTTTTATTATTTAATAGTAATCTCTTTTACGGGAAACTGTATAAGAGTATTTCCAGTGTTTAAGTTAATAAGTCGACAAGGTGAGTGATAAAAATTACCGGCAAATGCAGCTTTAAATGAAGTGTTTATTATAATATTTTCATTTGAGTTAAGCGATACTTTATATATCAGGTTGTTATTTTCATTCAGATAGTTATGGTTTGCTTCAGTAATTATTTTCCATCCGCTTATAACCGGAAATATTAGTAATAAATTACCAAATTGTTCTTTGCTATTGTTCGATAACTCGATGGTTGCTGTTATAATATTGTCCCTTTTTAGATTTGTTATGTCAATTTTTTGACCGGTTGAGTCAGAATATGTTATTTTCATACTTAAACCGTTTAATGAGTATATACTTTCAGGTTTTTGTATTATAGAACTCATTGTAATACTTGTTTGAATTAGCTGCTTACCTGTATTAGTAATGTCAACTGTTTTTGGTAAAGTATAGTCGAAAGGAAGGTTTTTAATGGAATATAATGAGTTGCCGGTGATGTTGGTTTCTTTACCTTTATTTATTCTATATTGAATATTGAATTTATGCGGGTTTTTAATACTTAAAATACTCTTTTCCATAAAGTAAAGTCCCATACCAACATCATTTACTAAAATGAGTTTATTGCTGTCTAATTCATTAAGTAAAAGCTTTCTTAAGTTTTCATTTTCTGCATTCTGTTTAAGTAGTCGGGTAATTTCTAAGCGCAATGTATTTTCAGCAAATGAATAATTACTATTTGCTTTTGTTATGTTTTCATATATGGTTTTTCCATTTTTATTCTTACCCGATTCAATTAAAGCTAGTGATAAATAGAGCTTTGACATACGGGAAATATTATTGTTTGTAAGTATTGAGTGTATTATACTTATGTCGGGTACTTTAACCAATGAGGTAAGATATAGTTTGAATGGTAGGCTGTGTTGTTCAATAGTTGAGTTTTCGAAATTGGAAAATCTAATATTTAGTTCAATGTTTCTTATCCAATTATTGTATTTTCTGTTATTTATATAATAGCCTTTTTTTGAACATTCAATAAGAAAGTATCCGGCAAAGCAGTTAAATAGTTCATTTTGCTTTATGCTGTATATGCTATTGTTAAAGTCGCCTTGTTGTGTTTGGAATGTAAACAGTTCATCAATAGTTTGTTGTATGATGTTGTCGACAGAGTCGTTTATGTTTTTACTTTCAGAGTATATTTCATTGTGAAATAAAAAAGGGAGAGTAACAGATAGTTTTGAAAGAATATCGTAATTGTCTATTTGGTTTATTTTTGTCAGGTAATAATCAACAGGCATTTGTTCGCCAACAGTAAATTCAATATTACAGTTATTATTGCCTTTAAAACCGGTTGGTGTAATTCTTGTTTGCCATTTGCTTTGCGGTTCTATTGTTTTTATGTTATTGCTAATTGTTTTCGGGTTTTGGCTTTGAACCGGAATAGTTAGTTTTTTAGTAAAGTAAAAATCATTGCCTGAAACATTAATAAGTACCGATGCATTTTCAGTAACAGGTTTTGCTTTAATATTAATATTGAAATAGTGGGTATTTGTTATACTATCCTGATTGAAGGTGTATTTTGAAGTTTCAAGTAAGGTGCAGTTCTCGGGCGAGCTTATTTCAATAGTAACGCTATCAGATTCAGGCTTGGTAACAATAGCAGATGCATTAATTAATAATTGTTCATCGGGTTGAATTGAGTTTGGTATATCACATAAAACCATAACAGGCGTATTTATCCATATTTTTTTTGAAGCATATCCGTATTTTCTTTGGTCAGCATTTGCAGCAATTATTTCAATATAAGCATTTGATATTATGTCGGGAATATCTAGTTTATGATTGTTTATACTCCCTTCCGATAGTTTATAAGGACCCCATACAATATTTTTATCGGAGCCTGCCGTAGGATAAATGTATTTTGCACTAGTGTTTGATCTATTTTCATTTGTAGGATAGTATGTTTTAATATGATTTTTAAAAGTATTGGAATAGAAATAGAATGGGTTCTGGTTGTGAGGTAAAGAGTCGTCGAAGTTTAATCGTATAAGATATTCCATTGGTTGCTTATTCGATTCTTCAATTCGTATATTTAAGTTTTTACCAGACTCTACATCGAAAGGAGCAATTATTTTAGGTATTAGTTTTTTCTGCGGAGAAATAATGGCATATGATTTAGTAGTGGTTTCTTGTTTTCCTGATTTATAGTAAGTTGTAATAGTAACATTAATTGCCGGCCACATATCGGCAGTAATACTGTGTTTGAAAATATAATTTCCCGGTTTGGTATTCCATTGGTTGCTTAGTATCGATGAGTTATTGTCGAGGCTTATAAGTGTATAACAATTATCAGGAACTGTGTATTTTATACGTATAGTATCGCCTTCTTTTTTTTTTATAAGTTCAGATTCGGGAGCAAATGTTTCAAATGTACAGCTAGAGTCATTTATATGATATTTGTTGTTAATGCACACTTTTTTATACCAAACTTTGTCGCTTTCTTTGAGTTTTATGGTGTACTTTCCTTCTGTTGCATTAGCTTGTATTTTATGTTTTATGCGATTTATGCCGGAATAGTTAACCGGAATAATTGTTGAATATATAACATTGCCATTTGGAGCAATAAATTCATACTTGAATGGGGTAGTGGTTAAGTATTTGGTAATTGGGTTATTGAAAAAGAAAGAAAAATCTAAAGAATCGTTGCTGCTAAATGTTGAGTTTTTTGAAAAAAAAAACGGGTTTAAATAGCTTAGGTCAGGAGTTTCGTTATAGTTTCCTATTCTTATATAAAGGTTGTTTTCGAGATAATTAACCTTTAAGAAAATAGCATTTCTTTTAATGTGAATGTTGAGGTTTCCAAATTTGTCTGTTTGTCCGTTAACCAGTTCATGCTGTTGATAGTCGTATAGTTTTATGTCGGCATTTCTTATAGGATAACCGTTACTTTTGTTAAATACAAATATAGAAAGAGTATCGGAAGGTAGTTTTTTTACCATAGCATCTATGCTTGAGTACATACATAATTGCGATATACTATCGCTACTTGGAAGTAGTGAATCGGGTAAGGTAGAGGTTATGTAATTGTTGTGGTATTTAACAATGAAATGATATGCCGAACTGTGATTAATTGCAATGTTTTGAAAATTAATGTTGTATGTTTCAAGTTTGTTGGGGTTGTAGTTTGAAATAGTTGAAAGGTTAATATTCTTTTCTATAATTTTTCTTCCAACTCTTTCTAGTTCATTAGTATTCTTATAGCCTGTATTTTGAAGATATTGAAGAATATTATGAGGCATTATTTCATAAATAGTAATATCAACCTTATTAAGGTTTTTTGCAGCTAAAGGAAAAGATATATTGTCTGAAAAAATGTTTGCTATTTCAAAGTTGAAAAAGTTTTTGATTTCAGGTAACTGGTTATTAATGAATACTTTTTTATAAATAGGTTCTTTTAATATTTTTCCATTATTCGATTTTAGATTTTCGGATAGTTGAATGCCAATAAAATCGGGAGGTATGCTGTCGAATAAACTTATTATTAGCTTATTTGCCGAATCATTAATTGTATAGTTGTGTGATCCAAAAATATTTATGCTTTTGGTACTGTCATTTTGGTTAATAAAATCCAATATATCTGAAAATGTAAGAGTAATTTCAGGGTGAGGTATATAATTTATCTCTTCATTTAACAGAGTAAATTCATTTAGTTTAGGTATAGTAATGCCCGATATTTTATAATGGGTATCTTTTTTATTTTTTTTCCAAAAAATATTTAGAGTATCCTGATTATTTGAGCGTTCAACTGAATCAACAGTAAAATTAAACTTTAAAGGTAAATCAGTAGGAGTGAAGTATATTGGCAGTTGTTTTTTATTTTGCAAAACTAATACATTTTTGTGTATAGTTTTAAAATCGACATAATCGGTAAAGCTTATTTCACCATGTGCTGTGAACAAGCTATCGGTATAATAGTCGAGCCCGTAGGTGTTAATATTGTACTCAATTTTTGGGGTGTTGAATTTATTTCGAAAAACTTTTTTATCATTAGTTTCTTTATATATTTTATCAATATTTATCCGATAATAGTATTGAGTACCTTCAGGTAAAGGTTCGCTTGGCCAAAATTCAATTGTACGTTTGTCGGTCCAGTAAAGAACCCCCTTAATAGACGGTACAAAGTGTATAATATCGTTTTGAACAGGTTTATTTATTGGGTAATTAACTAAATCGAAGTCTTTGGCAAACGTAAATTTAAGTGTTGAGATACGCGAAACAGTACCTTGTGGAAACTCGTCGATAAAGAACTCATAATCGGCAGGGTCTGATACAATTTTCGACAAATATTCGTTAATAGCTTTAGCAAATGCAGCTACTACTACAATAATAAATACTATTTGAAATATGCGTTTACCCATTTATATAACAATTAACGACTAAACCAAAATAATAAAATTACTAACGGCTCTTAGTTTATTTAAAAATAAAAAAATTACTTTCGCCATCAATAAAATTTTTCATTAGAATTTCATGAAAACAGTTATTTATTCTTTTTTAATATTTTTATTAATTCCATTTGCTGCAATTGGACAAAGTACAGATAGTACAAAAGTATATCCAAAAATAGAGTATCAGGGCTATGCCGGGCAGTTACTTATTCATCGGAAAGCTATGTCCGACATGAAAGCCAATAAGCCATATTTAGGTCATGAATTACGGCTTGGGGTACAAACTACAGGTAGTAAGCACTGGCACGAATTATTCAAATATCCTACTTATGGTGTCGGTTTTTACTCCGGATATTTTAATAATCCAATAATAGGTAATCCACTTGCGGTATTTGGCTTTATGGAATTTCCATTTGTGCGTAGCGAAAAGTTTTACTGGAGTACAAGCTGGGGCTTCGGATTAAGCTTTAATTTGAATGAATACGATTCAATATCGAACCCCGAAAATGTTGCAATAGGAACAGAGAACAATGTATATGTCGATTTTTTAACATCGTGGAAATACAGGCTTACACCAAATGTAGAGTTAGGTGCAGGTGTTAAGTTTCAGCACTTTAGCAATGGTTCTATGAAACACCCTAATCTGGGATTAAATATGGCAAGTGCATTTGTTTCGGCTTCGTATTTACTTTCTAAAGAACCTGTAAGGTTTAAAAAAGCGGCTCCATTTGATTTTAAGAACTATGAATTTACAGCCATGTATGCAGGCGGTTATAGTGCAATAGGGCAAGATAAACCCAATTTGTATTACAGCTCAGTAGTATCGGTTGCCGGACATAAGCGTATGAATCGGAAACGGACTCTGGGGTTAGGTATGGATGTGTTTTATAATAGTTTTCTTTCCGATACTTCAGAATTTGGTCCCCGAGCATCGGTTAACCAACAGCTGAGTTACGCCGGTTTTTTATCGACAGAACTTATAGCCGATAAATTCAGAATGGCTGTCCAACTTGGTTTTTATGCATGGTTACCCAAAATGTATGAACTGCCGTTTTATGAGCGGGTAGCATTCCGATATTACTTTATCGATAACGTATTTGCCAATATTTCAATTAAGGCTCATGCGTTTAAAGCTCAGTATGTTGAGTGGGGAATAGGGATTAAAATATAGTCATTTTTCATATTCTCTCTATTTTGTTTAGCTTTGAGCGTATTTTTGAACCTTTTATCACAAAAATACGTTAAACTAAACAGACTAATAAAGGCAGGAGGGTTTTTGAAAAACGGGCTAACAGCGATACTCAATATTGAGTATCCTATAATTATGGCTCCTATGTTTTTGGTATCGAATACCAAAATGATAATAGCGGGGCTTGAAGCAGGAATAACAGGTGCAATTCCGGCATTGAACTACAGAAAAAGCGATGATTTGCGCAAAGCAATATTAACTATTAGAGAGGCTAGCGATAAACCATTTGGAGTAAATCTTATTGTAAACAGGTCGAATCCGAAGGTTAAGCAGCAGTTAAAGGTATTACTTGAAACAAGGGTTGATTATATAATCACTTCGCTGGGTAATCCTAAAAAAGTAATAGATGAATGTAAGCCTTTAGGTATTAAGGTATTTTGTGATGTTGTTAATTTAAAACAGGCACAAAAAGTTGAACAACTTGGAGCCGATGCCGTTATAGCTGTATGTAACCGTACCGGTGGTCATTTGGGAAAAATGGGCAAAAAAGAGCTTGTTGAAGAAATTCAGGCAAACTGTAATATTCCTGTAATAGCTGCCGGAGGAATTTTCGATAATAAAAGTTATAAAGAAACTATGGAGCTAGGAGTAGCAGGAGTATCGGTAGGAACGGCTTTTATAGCTTCAGAAGAGTGTAGTGTGTCACAACAATACAAGCAGGCTTTAATTGACTATGGAGCCAACGATATAGTAATAACTAATAAAATGTCGGGTTCACCGCTTACAGTAATAAATACACCTTATGTTCAGGAAATAGGATTAAAGGCTAATTGGCTGGAATTTGTTATAAACAGGGTGAAATTTTTAAAGAAAATAGTAAAAACAATAACTGTAATGCGTGCAATGAAAGTTATAGAGCGTTCTGCTTTTAAAGCATCGTATAAAAATGTATGGGTGGCAGGTTACAGTATTGAGGGGATAAAAAGTATTCGTTTAGTTAAAGAGATTGTATCATCTATTACAAATTATCGTATAAGTGAGCAGTCGGAAATATCTCAATTACAAATAAGTAGTGAGAAGTTGGCAGCAAGCTGATTTTTTGATGTTAGTATCATGATAAGAAGGATTTTATATTTTGCAATATTTCTGCTGTTATGTATTTCATGTTCGGTATCGCATTTGGTATATAACAATGCCGATTCGGTACTGTTAAGTGATAAAGTAGTGATAGGAGGAGTAGAGCAAGGTATTGTAATTCGGGGTAAAAATATATCGAATCCGGTATTGGTTCATGTACACGGAGGGCCAGGATATCCTTTATTTCCGTATATCAATAATTTTTCAAATTTAGAAAAACATTTTACCATAGTGTATTGGGAACAGCGAGGTACAGCAAAATCGCTTAGCCGAAAAGTAAAAGAAGAGTCAATGACTACCGATACACTTTTGCATGATTTGCATGAGGTTATAGAATATTCAAAGAGAATAATGAACAAAGAAAAAGTATTTCTTTGGGGGCACTCATGGGGAACAAATCTAGGAATGCTTTATGTGGCACAACACCCTGAAAATGTTATTGCTTACGTTGGTTCGGGGCAGTCGGTTGATTTGTATACAAATGAACGGCTGTGTCTTTCTTATGCAACAAAAGAATCGAAAGCTAATAATAACACGCAAGCGTTAGAAGAACTCAGTAATATTGATACAGCTCACTATTCGCTTGATGATGCTTTGAAAGTTAGAAAATGGGTATACACATATGGTGGAATAGTACATAATGTAAATACAGAGAAACCATATGTAAACTTCGATATAGTTAAAGATGTGTTCCGAACTCCGGAATATTCTCTTGCTGACAAATTTAGGTTGCTTATTCATTCAAAGTATTCGGGTAGAACTTTGTGGGACGATATGATGGCAATAAACCTTTTTAAACAGGTTCCTGAGGTTAAGGTGCCGGTGTATTTCTTTTTGGGTAAATATGATAATTTGGTGTCATCGAAATTGGCCGAAAAGTATTTCAATTTCTTAAATACACAAAATACCAAGGAGATAGTTTGGTTTAATGAATCGGCACATAGGCCACTTACCGAAGAACCTGAAAAATTTTTAAATGAAATGCTTAGGGTTAAGTCGGTTTATATCAATTGATTGTTGATAGAGTACTATTTTTTATATGATTAGTATGTTATGATAATTCGGGAATAATTAGTATATTTTTTGAGTTAAATTAATTACTCAACTATGAAGTTTCAAATATTCCAGATCGATGCTTTTGCCGAAGATGTTTTTACCGGCAATCCTGCCGCAGTAGTAGTTTTAAAAGACTGGATAGACAGTAATTTAATGCTGAAGATAGCAGCTGAGAATAATTTGTCGGAAACTGCATTTATTGTAAAAATTCATAATAAATACGAGATACGTTGGTTTACACCCACTACCGAAGTTGACTTGTGTGGTCATGCGACACTAGCAGCCGGTTTGGTTGTATTGCAATTTCTTGAACCCAATAAAGATAAAGTAACCTTTTATTCACGTACTAGTGGCGATTTGAGTGTTGAAAACAAAGGAGCTTTTCTTGAACTCGATTTTCCGGCCGATGAGCTTCATGAGTTTCCATTAGATGAAATGGCTGATTTGTATACCGAAATAGGTAAAAAGCCTAAAGAGTGTTATTTTGGTCGTTCCGATTGTATGCTTGTATATGAAACCGAAAAAGATATTAGAGCCATAAAACCAAATTTTTCGGCTATGGCAGATGCAAACTACCGCGGGGTTATAGTAACAGCTCCGGGCGAGGAAGTTGATTTTGTGTCGCGCTTTTTTGCACCACAATCGGGTATACCCGAAGATCATGTAACAGGTTCGTCGTTTACTACGTTAATTCCTTATTGGAAAAGCAGAACCGGCAAAATCGAATTCACTGCCCGCCAACTTTCAGAACGCCGCGGTACTGTTCATTGCGTTATTTGTGGCGATAGGGTAAAAATTGCCGGTAAAGCCAAGGTTTATTTAAAAGGGGAAATTTTTATTTAAAAATAAAAATTTAATCCACCGTTAATTAAATGCGGAGCAGGGTCGGTAACACCAATACATGCTTCGAACAGGAAGCTCATTTTATTTTTTATCATTACTTCAATTCCTACAGGAAGCCATAAAGGGAAGAATACATCGTTGTTGCCAAAGGCTACATCGAGGTCGGCACCACCATACAGGTATACACCTTTTTTTATGTCGATTGTACCAAGAAGAGTTGCATCAAGACCAAAGTTGCCCCATGTATGTGCACCTGCAGCAAACGAAAGGTATTTTTGAATTGCAAATTCAACATCGGCACCAAAGTAAATATCACCTGAGCCAAGAACTCCAATTCGTGTTCCTAGGTCTATGCCGTTGGTAAGGCCAATGCCTGCATGTCCCCAAAGTATAAAGTCGGTATTGCCGTTTGCAATAATACCTGGTGCTACACCCATTGAGAATTTTCCTTTTTTAAGGGTTTGCCCGGTGTTCAGAATTTGACTGTGTGCCGCAACTAACGTAGTTGCAAAAGCAAAAAGTAATAGTAGCTTTTTCATGTTGTTAATATTTGTAATTAAGCGACAAATATAGTATTACGGTTAAGTGTTAAGTAAGTTAAGTAGGTCTTTTTTGACGAATTAACAATGATTTAATTTGGAGTAGTTTAAATATTTGATAGAGTATTGCACTGTGCTTAATATTAAAATGTGTTTGTTTTGGATTTTATGTATTGTAATTGTTTTATGAGTTATTTGAAATTTCGATGATATAAATTGGGGTATTGTGTTTGAAAATATATAAATTTCAAACAAGGTGCTGGTTTATTTTGGGGTGGTATTGAAAAAAATAATAAATATTATTATTTTTGCCCCACACAAAAACACACCGAAATCATGACAAAAGTAAAAAAACACATTTTTAAACATTCCGGATAATTATTCTCAATAACTGAGCAATTTATTTATTCATTTTTCATTTTATTTAAGTTTATTATCATGTTTAAAGATGTATTTAAGCGTGCATTTGTATTAATGTTCGCAGGTACAGTATTGGCTATATTATTAGTAATAGTAATGTATAGCGTACATATTGAGAGTTTAGTGCGGGAATTATTTTTTGCAAGTACTATTTTGAGTTTATTGTTGGTGTTGGTATGTATAACAATATTGTACTTTAAGTATTTACAAAAGGTATATGAGTATGTTGGTTTAATAGCTGAAGGCAAGTCGGTACAAATAACACCTCAAATAATTCAACAATCAAAAATATTCAGGGGTATTTACAGAGTAGGAAGACGTTATTCTGATTTATTGTTACATTCAGAATCATTATCGTTGGGTAAAATATCTAATGTTGCAGTTAATAGAAATACCAATGATTTAGTTTATAAATCGGTTACCCTCATCAATGAGTATTTACATAAGTTAAAAACCGAGGAAGAGGAGTGGAAAGCAAAAGAGAATATTAGAAACTGGACTAATCAAGGGATAGCATTGTTTTCTGATTTGTTGCGAAGTAACCGGGGAACTAATTATATATCGCAACGGCTTTTAACAGAGTTGGTTAAGTATTTAGGGTATAATCAGGGTGGTGTATTTTTGCTTTCTAATAGTGATGGAAACAATAATAAGCTTGAAATGGTGGCAGCATATGCATACGACAGAGAAAAGGCTACAAATATAAATATAAGTTCCGATGAGGGGTTGCTATCGGCAGTGTGCTTTGAAAAACAGAGTATTTATATGAATGATTTACCTGCCAATTACATGAATATAAGTTCGGGACTTGGTAATGCCGGGCCACGATGTTTGTTTTTAGTTCCTCTTATTACCGATAACCAGGTAATAGGAGCTATTGAGCTTGCATCGTTTACTGAGATGAAAGAGTATGAGCGTGAGTTTATAGAAAAAATAGCCGAGAATTTTGCAGCAACAGTATCGGCAAACAGATTAAATGAAACTACTTCGGAGTTATTGAAGCAGTCGCAGGAGCAGGCCGAAAATTTATCGAGGCAGGAAGAGGAACTTAAGCTAAATATGCAGGAAATGCATATACAGAAAGAGGAGATGCAGATAAAGCAAAAAGAGTTGGAAGAGAGCGAAAATCTTATGCGTAAGATTATAGATATGATACCTTTCCCAATATTTATAAAGAACGATAAGCGCAGGTATATAGTAGCAAATAAAGCACAGGCAAAGCTTTTTAACACTACCGCCGATGCACTATTGGGCTGTGCCGATAACGACCTGATAAGTAACCGTGATGAGTTAAACGAAATATTTAAGAGTGATCAGCGAGTGTTGCTTGAAAATGAAACAGTTAAGCTTCCAGAGCAATCAATATCATTGCCCGATGGAACAAAAAGAATACTCCAAACAATTAAAGTACCATTTGATAATAATGTTACCGGAAACTCAAATATTTTGGGAGTATCGTACGATTTTACAGGTCAGAGAAAGGTAGAGCAGGAGTTGAAAGAAAAGGAGAAACAGATAGAGTGGTTCAAAAAGAAAATGGAAACAATGGGTAATTAGTACCTCCTTTTTATTGTATTGTATTTTGAATAACTATTTTTGCACATACATAAACTAATATTTTAAAAAAAGTAATAAATGGGTGTGATTTCAGGATTAATAGACCGAGTAAAAGAGAAGGAGAGTAATGTAAAAAATGAAGTATTATCGGGGTTAACAGTTGCTCTTGCACTGGTTCCTGAAGCAGTTGCCTTTTCGCTTATAGCGGGCGTTAGCCCTTTGATAGGATTATATTCAGCTTTTTTTATAGGAATAATCACAGCGTTATTGGGAGGTCGTCCGGGAATGATATCTGGAGCAACCGGAGCTATTGCAGTAGTAGTAGTAAGCCTTGTGGCAACTCACGGAGTTGAGTATTTGTTTGCAGCAGTTGTGGTAATGGGGTTAATACAAATACTGGTAGGAGTATTAAAGCTTGGGAAATTTATACGTATGGTGCCTCACTCTGTTATGTTTGGTTTTGTAAATGGCTTGGCAATAGTAATATTTATGGCTCAGCTAACTCATTTTAAAAATACTTCTGTAAATGGTGCAGAATCGTGGTTAACAGGTGTTCCGATGGTAGTAATGGTTGGTTTTGTTATACTAACTATGGCTATTATTTATTTGTTGCCAAAAATAACCAAGGCAATACCGGCACCTTTAACAGCAATATTAGTAGTATCGGCTATAATTATTGCTTTTGGTATAGAAACCAAAACAGTTGGCGATATTGCATCAATAAAAGGAGGTTTACCAAAATTCCATTTACCCAAAGTGCCACTAAGTTTTGAGACACTAAAAATAGTATTTCCATACTCGTTGATAATGGCAATGGTTGGTTTAATAGAGAGCCTATTAACCCTTACAGTAATTGATGAAATGACAGAAACACGCGGACGCGGTAATAAGGAGAGCGTAGCCCAGGGGTTAGCAAACCTTGTGTGTGGTTTCTTTAGCGGTATGGGTGGTTGTGCTATGATTGGGCAAAGTATTATAAACGTTAGTTCAGGTGCACGAAAAAAGCTATCTACTATTGTAGCTCCGGTTACATTGCTTATGTTTATTTTGTTTGGGTCGTCGCTAATAGAGCGGGTACCAATGGCAGCACTTGTTGGAGTTATGTTTATGGTTTCGGTAGGTACTTTTGAATGGGCTAGTTTAAAAATGTTTCGCAATATGCCACTTTCCGATGTTATAGTTATGCTTACCGTGGCATTGGTAACGGTATTTTTCCATAATTTAGCAGTAGCTGTATTTATAGGAATAATAATATCGGCACTTGTATTTGCATGGCAGCATGCAACCAATATTCACGCACGTCCAAGTATTGATAAGGATGGAAATAAAGTATATGAAGTAGATGGGCCATTATTCTTTGCATCGGTTTCGGCTTTTAACGACAGGTTCGATGTAAAAAACGACCCCGAGATTGTAATAATTGATTTTATGAAATCGAGAGTACTTGACCATTCGGCAATAGAGGCATTAAATAAACTTACCGAAAAGTATGCTTCCGATGGTAAAAAGGTTTTGCTACGACATTTGTCGAGCGATAGCAGAGAATTACTCGATAATGCATCGGCTATAATTGAGGTAAATTATTTAGAAGATCCCAAATATAAAGTTGCCTCAAATAAACTTGCATAGGTTATGAATAAAATTTCAAAGCCTTGTTGATAAAAAAGCAAGGCTTTTTTTATGTACATTTTTGATCAAAATGGTAGTTTGTATGTTATAAATAAATACTACATTGCCTCATTATTTTAAAAAAAATTATTAACCATTTAAAATGAAACTATGAAAAGAATAATCCTTTTATTATTTGTATTTACTCTTATTACTAATGTAAATGCTCAGCGTAAAGTAGAGCTTGATGATGTAGCATACCGCAGAAGTTCATTGCATACCATGCTTATGGATTTTGGAACATTTATGCATAAAGATTTGGTAATAGGTTTTTATAATCAGGCACCTTTCCCCGATAAGTATAACGACCATTCGCTTGAGGCAAAAATATTTAATCCGATGGACTATGCTTTATCGAAAGAGGCAATAGAGCTTATGAAATCGGCAGGAGATACTACAAACTTAAGCGATGCAAAAGAGAAGGTAAAAAAAGTAGAAGCAGAGCTACCTTATATTATTGCAAATTATTTCAACCAAACAAAAGCAGCCAATCAAATGGTTGCCAAATGGTTTAACCGTCAGCCCGATGGTACTTTCGACATGAGTCTTATTCACGAGCGCGGTTCGTACGATGCTTCGGCAATGGAAGCTGAAATAGCAAAGGGTTCTATCAGAGGTTTGGCTTCGTTGAAAGATGCCGGTGAAGAGTTATTGAAAAATACTTTTATAGTAGTAAATGGTATGAATTTTATTGAAAATGAACCGTATGCACGAGCTGTAAGAGATGTTGCCCTTGCTGCTGCCGACCATATAAGTAATGAACTGGCACGCGCAGCAGCCAAAGCAGCAGCTAATGTTACTTACAATGCTACAAAAGATGGTTATTCGGTATTTACAACTTCGTACTTATTTCAACTCGATTGGAATGAAGAAGTAGCTAACGATTTTTATATGAATTATTGGGTATATAGCGATAATATTGATAGCACTCGTGTTGCGGCTTTTGATACTACAACCATTTTTAAACTAAACTATGTTGGATACCAAAAAGCAAAATCGGTTGTACTTATAAGTGCAGGAAAAGAGTTTAACGATATTATTCAGTTGGCAACTATTCGTAATATCGACAAAGGTTATACCAAGCTTCAAAAAGAATACGATGTATTTAAAACTAAAACACCAATTATTAATAACGATCCGATAGAGGCCAAAATTGGAATGAAAGAAGGTCTTGAAGGAGGCGAAAAATTTGACGTATTAGAGCAAGTGTGGGACAAACATACACAGACAACGATATACAAAAAAGTAGGTCAGGTTAAGGTTGATAAGAAAAATATATGGGATAACCGTTATAATATGGGCGAGGGCGATATTGAAAATCCTGAAATTAGTGCAACCCAATTTAAAGGAGCAAAGGTAGAACCTGGAATGTTGCTACGACAGGTTAAGTAGAGTTTTAGGTTATAAGTTACAGTTTTACGAGTATTTTGTGTATAAATAAAAGAAATGCCGGTGTTTTTATTAATCACCGGCATTTTTGTATGAAATAAAATAGTATTTGTATCGTATTATTATAAGTGTTGTGAGCTAAAATACTTCAATATCTAATATATGTGTTTTTTAATCAACAACTTAAAACTTATAACCTGCAACTTATAAACTTATTCGTTTTTTAATACATCGGGTTGTAAATTCATAACTTCAGTAGTAGTTTGCTGACGTAGAGCAAGGTACTCTTCATAGTCGCCACGGAAAGCTACACGTTTGTTTACAGTAGCTGAATAATCGCCGGTTAACCCAATAATTAGTTCGCATATTTCTCGTAGTCCATGTTCATGACCGGCATTTGCAGTAGCATAATTGCAGTATTTATTACCTATGGTAAATTGGTTAAAAAGTGGGTTTGAATCTCTTTTTACCTGAAATGATAATCCGCATATTTTAGTAAGTTCAATGTCAAGAATATCATCGAAAACAAAGGCGAAGTTTTCGTAGTTCAGATTATGTTTTTCGCAAAGCATATCAATAGCCTCTTTTTTGAATTTAGCCTGATAATAGCAGCCATTGAATTTTTCGCGGTTAGCAAGTTTAATAGCAGACTGATTGTTGGAACCTGTTATAATAAAACTTAACGGTATAGTTTTATTGTTGTTAAGGTAATAGTTAAAGCGAAGCATATTAGTACCCATTGCGTCAACATCGGAGAATAAACTACCTTGCTCGCCTGTTTTCATTCCATTATTAAATACTCCGTCCCAGTCGAAGATGAATGCTTTTACATTTTTAAGCTTTTCCTGTATTTCGTTAACTGGAGTTATAAATGATCCTCCTATATCTGTAAATAGTTTTTCAATTGTTTTAATATCAGTCATAAGCAATGTTATTTATAAAAAAATGCAAGCTACGAAAGTAACTTGCATTATATATTGAATTTGATATTTCTTAAACGATATCCTGAATATCAATTAAACCTACAATACCATCGGTGTTAGTAACAATAATATTGTCAATTTTCTTTTGGTGCAAAATATCAGAAACTTCCATCAGTGTAGCATCGGCGTCGACAGTTACCGGGGTGTTTGGTTCTACATCGGTAAATTTTTTAGTAAGAAGAGAGCCATTGTCTTCGCTAAGCATACGGCGTAAGTCACCATCGGTAAATATGCGGTATATTTGGTTATTACCATCAACAACTATAACAGCACCAAGCTTGTTTTTAGTCATTTGTATTAACGCATCGCCAATTGTTTTGTCTTTGCTTATAGTAATATTTTCAGTTGTTACCACTTCTTTAGCCTTAGTCATAGTAAGGTTAGTGTGGTCTTCAAACTGTTTTGTACCTATGTCTGTAAGGTTGTTGTTACACATATTTTTCATTATAGACCAAGGAACGGTAATAGTGTGGCAGCCTATATCAATAGCATTGCGTATATGTTCAAGGTTACGAACCGACGAGAACATAATTTTTGAATCAAAACCATACTCTTCGGCCATTTGAACACATTCGGCAGCTAAAGTAAGGGTATCTACTCCCTGATCCTGACCGCGTCCAATAAGCACACACACATAAGTAGCACCTGCACACATTGCAAGATAAGCTTGTTGTATAGTGTATACAAGGTGTATGTTAACCATAAATCCTTCAGAAGTAAGCATTTTACAAGCTTTAGCACCTTCTAAAGAGATAGGGATTTTGAAAACAGTTTTGTTTTTATCTAAACCTAGTGTAAGTAAACGTTTAGCTTCTGCAACTATTTGCTCTGCGTTGTCGCCAAGAGCTTCAATTTGAAGAACCGAAACCATTTTTGAAAGTTTCAATATGGCTGCATCAACATCTTTAATACCTTCACGGTGCATAAATGTTGGTGTTGTTGTAAGTCCTGTTATAAACCCAAGGTTATTAGCCTGTTCTATTTCGTCAAACTTAACTGAATCTAAATACAATTCCATAGTTAATATTTTAGTGTATTATAATTTTCTTTAAAAATGTGTAATTACTATCTGTATGATTTTTCAATGTTGTGTATCTCAATCAATGGTTTTATGAACTCTTCCATTTCAGTAACATTGAGTTGGCTTGCCGCATCGCAAAGAGCTTCTGAAGGGCAAGGGTGCGCTTCAATGAAAACGCCATCGACACCGGCAGCAATACCTGCACGGCCTATTGTTTTTAAATACTGACGCATACCACCCGTTGGGTCGGCACTAGGAATGCCATAGCGGCGTATACTGTGTGTAATATCGAATACTACAGGATAACCTGTTTGTCGTAATTCGTAGAAACTACGAGGGTCAACAACCATATCGTTATACCCGAAAGTAAAACCGCGTTCAGTTACAATAATATTTTTGTTACCTGTTGATTCAATTTTTTGAACCGGTTTTATCATGTTTTCAGGTGCAAGAAACTGTCCGTGTTTAATATTAATAGGCAAACCTGTTTTTGCAGCTTCAACCACCAGGGTAGTTTGCATACATAGGTAAGCAGGTATTTGAAGAACATCAATAACCTCGGCTGCAGCTTTTAGTTGGTCGGGGTAGTGAATGTCGGTTAAAACAGGAACATCGAAAGTATCCTTTACTTTTTGCAACATTTTTAAACCTTCGTCTAATCCGGGACCCATGTAGTATTCTACCGAGCTGCGGTTATCTTTCATAAACGATGATTTGAATATGAAAGGAAGATTAAGTTTATCGGTAAGTTTTTTCAGACTTTCTGCGGTTTGCATCATTATTTTTTCATCTTCAATAACGCAAGGTCCGCTAATTAAAAAGAACTTATCTTTTCCAAACTGTTGTCCTCTAACAGTGATATTATCCATAATTTGTATATTGTTTTCTGTTTTGGCGTCGTAAAGAAAAGCAAAAAACCGACAATTCCCAACGCCCTGTAATTAAATAAATATAATGCTTGTGACAAAATGTAATTGTCTACGGATACAGAACAAGAATGAGTTTTAAAACCCTACCTTTTTATAGGCACTCTTTAGTTTTTAGCAGGCAGTATTTATTAAGATTATAATAATATCAACTGTCGGCTGATTATGTTAATTATAGACTGTATTTTACCGCTTTTGCCGCACTATTAGCCTTCTGTCTGGCTTCATCAATTGATGTTCCGCGCGATAAACAAACACCCATACGACGTTCGCCGTCAACTTTAGGTTTGCCGAATAGTCGTATTTGCGTATCGGGTTTAGAAAGAGCTTCTTCCAAACCGCAGTATACTATATTTTCCGATTTGCCTTTAACTAAAATAACAGAACTTGCAGATGGTCCGTGTTGTACAATATTAGGAATAGGTAAGCCTAGTATTGCTCGCGTATGTAGAGCAAATTCCGATATATCTTGTGATATCATAGTAACCATGCCTGTATCGTGTGGGCGTGGCGAAAGTTCGCTGAAATATACTATATCGCCTTTAATGAAAAATTCTACTCCGAATATTCCTCGTCCGCCAAGGGCTTTTACTACTTTTTCGGCTATTTCTTCCGATTTTTTCAGAGCTGTTTCAGACATTGGTTGCGGTTGCCATGATTCCTGATAATCGCCGTTTTCCTGACGGTGGCCGATAGGAGCACAGAACGAAACACCATTTTTATGTGCCACAGTTAGCAGGGTTATTTCATAATCGAAATCGACAAAGCCTTCTATTATTACACGGTTGCTTTTACCTCGGCTTCCTTCCATTGCATAATTCCAAGCATAGTCAATATCGGCATCTGTTTTAACAACACTTTGTCCTTTACCCGACGAACTCATAATAGGTTTTACCACACATGGAGTGCCAATTTTTTTTATTCCTTTTACAAATTCATCTTTAGTGCCGGCAAATACAAACGGCGATGTATTTAGCCCCAGTTCAACAGCAGCAAGAGTTCTAATGCCTTCGCGGTTCATGGTAAGGTATGTAGCATTGGCAGTAGGTATAATATTATATCCCTCTTTTTCGAGAGCAATAAGTGTTTCGGTAGCTATAGCTTCAACTTCGGGAACTATGTAGTGAGGTTTCTCTTGTTCTATTATTTTGCGTAAAGCATTACCATCGAGCATTGATATAACGTGCGAACGGTGAGCAACCTGCATAGCCGGAGCATTTTCATAACTGTCAACAGCTATAACTTCAACCCCGTAACGCTGAAATTCTATTACAACTTCTTTGCCTAACTCTCCGGAACCCAGCATCATAACTTTTGTTGCCGAGCCGGTAAGTGGTGTCCCAATTTTTACATTCATTGTTAATGTTTTTTATGCAAATATTATAATTGATATGGCATTTACACTATTATACTATATAAAGTTATTAAATAGTAATTCACAATGTAAAACATAAAAAACAGGGTTGTTATGAATTGCTGTTTTTATTATATTTAGAATAATTATAAACTAAAAAATAGTTATATCTATGAATCAGCTTAAATTACAAATTATAGTGTTGGTAGCTTCATTTCCTTTAGCTATATGGATTATGCGGCTCATATTTAAGAAGTCGATTATGTTTACCATAAGTGTATGGACAGTTGTACTTCTTTATTTTATAAGTATGACGCAGTTTGTTGCCGGCATGAATGGTGTTTTGGAAACATGGTGGGCAACCCCGGTTAACTTTGCTGTAGGTACAGTAATATTTATATATATCAATAAACTTTTGCGTATTCCGTTAAATAATGCAATAGGGCAGGTTAAGGAAGTAGCTGAAGGGAATTTACAAATAGAGATACAAAAGAGTGAAAGTACCAATGAATTGGGAATACTCAACAATTCGTTACTTGAATTGGTAAAGAAACTCAATACTGTAATAGGTGAGATTGATTCAAACTCAGATAATTTGGCTGCATCGAGTCAGCAGTTGAGTAGTTCAAGTCAGCAGCTTTCGCAGGGAGCCAATGAGCAGGCTTCGTCAATAGAGGAGGTTTCTTCAACAATGGAACAAATAACTTCAAATATTCAGCAAAATACTGATAATGCAAGGCATACAGAGAAAATATCGGAAGAGGCTTATAAAGGAGTTATTGATGTTGCAGAAAGAGCAAAACAAGCAAATATTGCAAATAAAGAGATAGTTGATAAAATTACGATAATAAATGATATAGCCTTTCAAACAAATATATTGGCACTAAATGCTGCTGTTGAAGCTGCTCGTGCAGGTGAACAGGGAAAAGGGTTTGCAGTAGTTGCTGCAGAGGTAAGAAAACTGGCCGAAAGTAGTAAAAAAGCAGCTGAGGAAATTGTAGCATTAGCAGAAAAGAGTCTTCAATTATCAACGGGTGCAGGTATGGTAATGATGGAAACAATGCCCAAAATAGAGAAAACAACACAGCTTGTACAGGAAATTGCAGCAGCAAGTGCAGAACAAAATAACGGTGCAAATCAAGTAAATACTGCAATACAGCAAATGAATCTAGTGGTTCAGCAAAATGCATCGTCGAGTGAGGAGTTAGCTGCAAACTCAGAAGAATTATCAGGGCAAGCCGATGTATTGAAAGACCTTATTGCTTTCTTTAAGATAAAACAGTCGGCTCAAAATGTATATAAAGGGAAAAGTCGTGGGGCAAGTGTCAATAAGGCTAAAAAAGAAGAGTCAAGAACCAAAGCATATCCAAAGCCTCAATCTAAATCGAATATATCATCACCAAATGTGCGAATAGATTTAAGCAAACATAGCGACGATGAATTTGAAAGTTTTTAAAGTTTCTCGAAAATAAAAATAGAAGTGAAGTTTTAGAGGCTGTCTCAAAAGGGATAGCCTCTTTTTTTTGCCACGAATTTCACGAATTAGCACGAATTCTATTTTTGAGTTATCAATAGTAACTGTTTGTAAATCAGGAGAAAAAAAGTCAAAATACTCCCTTGAATCCATAAGAATTTGTAACATTTTTGCCTATCTGATCAACGTTTACTCCTCACGAGGGATAGAAGAACAACTTAAATTGAACATTTATTATATGTGGTTGAGCGGGATGCAAAGACCTGATCATAATACAATCTTCCGGTTTAGAAGCAAGTGCTTGAAATGTGAGATTAAGAAAATTTTTGCTATGGTTGTGTAATAGCTCATAATATTTCAAAAATGAGCACCTAAAAGCTCGTTGGTTTGCAATAATATAGGCTTTAAACAGCCCTTCTAATGCGATAGCTTTCTGCTTGCATTTATTTGCTTTAAATGCATAAACCAAAAATCAAATCTGTGAAATTTGTCAAATATGCGGATAAAAAAAGGGGCTGTCCAAAAACTTCAGATTAGTCACGGGGTGAATTGCTAATTATTTGCAATACAGTAATTTGTCATTTGAGAATTCTAACAAATCTATTCACCCCGTGACTTTTTGGACACCCCCCCTTTTTTGTTCAATTTTATTTTTCTAAGTAAGTATATCCATAAAGACCGGAACGGTAGTTCGATAAAAACTCTTTCCCTTCTTTAGGTGAAATTTTACCTGCTTTTACCGACGATGTTACCCATGTTTCTACTGTTCGTACAAGTTTCTTAGGGTTATACTGAACATATTCTAAAACATCGGCAACGGTTTCACCATCAATTATTTGGTCTATGCTGTATGTTCCATTTTTTGTTGATATATGTACAGCATTAGTATCGCCGAATAAGTTGTGAAGGTCACCCAAAATTTCCTGATATGCTCCAACCAAAAATACACCTATATAATATGAATCATCGTCATTGAGTTTATGAACAGGCAAATTGTATGAAACATTTTTTGTTGCAATAAAGTTTTCGATTTTGCCATCAGAATCACAAGTAATGTCTTGAAATGTTGCTTGTACTTCAGGGCGTTCATTATGACGGTGTAATGGTATTATAGGGAATATCTGATCAATAGCCCAAGAGTCGGGCAATGACTGAAATAGTGAGAAATTACAGAAGTATTTTTCAGACAACAGCTTCGATAAAGTATTAAACTCATCGGGTACGTGTTTAAGGTTAGCTGTCATTTTGTAAATATCTTTGGCAATACTCCAAAATAAGCGTTCTATTTGAGCACGTGTTTTTATGTTTAACATACCCAAACTAAATCGGTCAAGAGCTTCTTCGCGAATTATTTGTGCGTCGTGCCATAATTCGAGCATTCGCGATTGGTTTAGGCATTCACGTGCTTCGTAAAGCTCCTTAACAAGGTCGTGGTCGTTTTCGCTTATTTCAACATCATCTTTCCATTCGGGTAGCGATGATTTTTCAAGAACTTCAAATACTAGTACCGAATGGTGAGCTGTAAGCGAACGCCCCGATTCTGTTATTATATTTGGGTGTGGGATACCATTTTTATCAGAAGCATCGACCATGCACGAAATAGCATCGTTAACATATTCCTGGATACTGTAATTAACACTGCTTTCGCTGTTTGCCGATTTTGTACCATCGTAATCGACTCCAAGTCCGCCGCCTATATCAACAAATTCTACATTGTAACCTTCTTTGCGGAATTGTACATAAAACTGAGCAGCTTCGCGTAATGCTATCTTTATTAAACGAATTTTTGTAACCTGGCTACCTATATGAAAGTGAATTAGTTTCACACTTTCCTTCATATTTATTGATTCCAGATACTCCATTGCTTCGCAAAGGTCGCTCGAAGTAAGTCCGAATTTGCTAACATCGCCACCGGAGCTTTCCCACTTTCCGCTGCCAGAGCTTGCAAGTTTTACTCTTATGCCTATGTTTGGTATTATTTCCAAACGCTCGGCAATGGTGGTTATCATTTTAAGCTCATTGAGTTTTTCAACTACAAGGTATATTCTACGACCCATTTTTTGGGCAAGTAGAGCAAGTTCAATATAGTCTTCGTCTTTGTAGCCATTGCATACAATTAGTGAATCGTTATCGGTACTCGATGCTATAACTGCATGAAGTTCGGGTTTTGAACCTGCTTCAAGACCAATGTTGAATTTTTTGCCATAGCTAACTATTTCTTCAACAACAGGTTGTGTTTGATTAACTTTAATAGGATAAACAACAAAGCTTTCACCTTTAAAGTCATATTCAGTAGCAGCCTTTTTAAAGCAGTTGTTCATTTTTATAATTCTGTTGTCAAGAATATCGGGGAAACGTAATAGGACAGGAGTAGTAATGTCGCGAACCAAAAGTTCGTCAATTACTTCTTTTAGGTCAATACTAACACCGTTTTTATTGGGTGTAACTGTTACATTTCCTTTATCGTTGATTGAAAAATAGTTTACTCCCCAACCTTTTATGTTGTATAGTTCAACTGAGTCTTCAATTGTCCATTTTCTCATTTATGTATGCTTATGAATGGTGCTTAAAAATTATAATTTAACTTAATCTCGATTTATAGTCATTGTAACCGAATTCTTTAATAAGTGTTAATTCTTTAGTTTGAGAATTGAACTTATAAATATTAGGTAAACGAACCCCGTTAAAAGTAGTGTTTTTAACCATGGTATAGTGTGCCATATCGCCGAAAACAAGTTTGTCGCCTATTTTAACAGGTTCATTGAAGCTGTAGTCGCCAATAACATCGCCTGCAAGGCAGGTAACACCACCAAGGCGGAATGTATGAGCAAGTTTTTCGGGTTCACCGGCATTTTCAATATATGGGCGGTAAGGCATTTCAAGTACATCGGGCATATGTGCTGTTGCCGAAGTGTCAAGAATAGCCAAGTCCATACCGTTATTGAATACATCTAAAACAGTAGAAACCAGTACTCCGGTATTTAGAGCAATAGCTTCGCCGGGTTCTAAATATACATCGAGCTTGTATTTACTTTTAAAGTTGTTAATAATGTTTACAAGCTTTTCAATATCATAATCGGGGCGGGTAATATGGTGTCCGCCGCCAAAGTTTATCCATGATATTTTGTTAAAATAGAATCCGAATTTTTCTTCAACAACAGCAAGTGTACGTTCCAAAGCATCGGAATTTAGTTCACATAAATTATGAAAGTGTAAACCCGATATACCTTCGAGGTTTTGAATATTTGCTTCAAAATTTTTAAGAGTGGTACCTAATCGGCTGTTTGGACCGCTGGGGTCGTAAATAGCAGTATCGGTTTCGGAATGTTCCGGATTAATACGCAAGCCGCATTTAATTTGCGGGTATTTTTTTAGTTGTTCTTTAAAATTGTTCCACTGACCGGGTGAATTGAATACAATATGGTCGGCTAGTTTTACATGTTCGTCAATATCGGCTTGCGAATATGCAGGCGCATAGCAGTGTAGCATACCACCAAATTCGTGACGACCTAAACGGGCTTCACTAACAGAACTTGCCGATGTGCCGGGCAGATATTTGCGAACAAGTTTTGCCATGCTCCACATGGCAAAACCTTTAAATGCTAAAAGTATTTTACAGCCTGTTTTATCTTGAACATATTTAAGAAGCCTGAGGTTTTCCTCAAGCTTAGTTTCATTTACAATATAGCAAGGTGTTTTTAGGCTTTTTAACTGTTTTTCGTTAAGCTTTATTTTACCGAACTGCTCCATTCTTCAATATGCCAAGGTAATCCGTACTTATTTAAATCGTCCATGAATGGATCGGGGTCGAGTTGCTCTATATTGTATACTCCGGCTTGTTTCCATTTGCCTGTAAGTATCATTTTTGCACCTATCATAGCCGGAACACCGGTAGTGTACGATATAGCTTGTGAGCCAACCTCTTTGTATGTTTCGGCATGGTCGCAAATGTTGTATATGAATTTACGAACTTTTTTGCCGTCTTTTAATCCTTCAATAACACAACCTATTGATGTTTTACCGGTATAGTTTTCGGCTAATGAACCGGGGTCGGGTAGGAGTGCTTTAAGGAACTCAATAGGGACAATTTTTTGTCCTTTGTATTCTACCTCATCGATACGAGTAATACCAATGTTTTGCATTACACGTAAGTGAGTAAGATATTCTTGACCGAATGTCATCCAAAAACGGATACGTTTCAAACCTTTTAAGTTTTGGCAAAGCGACTCAAGTTCTTCGTGGTACATTAGATACATTTTGCGTGTTCCAACTCCCGGAAAATCGAAATCCTGATTAACAGAAAGGGGGTCGGTGCTTTCCCAGTTGCCATTTTCCCAGTAACGTCCGCGAGCAGTTATTTCACGAATGTTAATTTCGGGGTTAAAGTTTGTGGCAAATGCTTTTCCATGGTCGCCGCCATTACAGTCAACAATATCAACGTAGTGAATTTCGTCGAATAAGTGTTTCTGGGCATAGGCACAGAATATGTTTGTTACTCCCGGGTCGAAACCTGACCCAAGAAGTGCCATTAATCCGGCATTTTTAAATTTATCTTGGTAAGCCCATTGCCATTTGTATTCAAATTTAGCTTCGTCTTTTGGTTCATAGTTAGCAGTATCGAGATAATCGACACCTGTTTCAAGACAGGCATCCATTATGGCTAAATCTTGATACGGAAGAGCAACATTAATAACCAGTTTGGGCTGATGCTTTTTAATAAGGGCAACCGTTTCCTGTACATTATCGGCATTGAGTGCCTCGGTAATAATGTCACGGTTCAAACGTTGTTTTACACCTTGTGCAATGGTATCGCACTTGCTTTTGGTACGAGAGGCTAAAACTATCTCACCAAATACTTCCGGAAGGGATGCACACTTGTGCACTACTACGTTGCTTACACCTCCGGCTCCGATAATCAGGACTTTGTTCATTTTTTTTCTAAAAAATTTAAAACGTTAATAATTTGTATGTATCTCGGTTTGAGGGCGTTATATTGCCGGCTCAACAGTGGATATATACTGTGGCAAATATATAATTTTTGAATAAAGATAACAGAAAAATATAGCATTAATTAATTATTACTCTCCTTACTGTTATATTGCTGAATATAAGTTGGATATGTTTTTTTGTTGTAGGGTGTTTATCATAAAAAAAGGTGTCCTAAAATATCGGACACCCTTTTTCTGTTAAGTGAGTTTATTAATACACATGTAAGCTGTCATCTTCAATCAGCTCATTGGTAGTTAGTTTGCGACGGTTAATAGCCCGCCATGCAATAATTATATATGCTATTACAAATGGTAGTAGAATAGAAACCACTGACATTACCGAAAGGGTAAACTTGCTCGATGAACTGTTGTAAATAGTAAGTGAGCTTTGTAAATCGACTAACGAAGGGTAGTAAGCAGTATTATTGAACCCTGCTAATAGAAATAAAGAGAGTACAGCAAGTATAGTACCAATTCCAGAATACCATATACCGCGATTATTGTATTTTTTATATAAAACACTTACGTAAATACCCCATATAACACTAACAAGCCCCGCTAAAAACATTATAAGCACTATGGGCATTTGTATAAAGTTATGCAGGTATTTATATTTTTCAATAAATACTTCGCCTGTTTGGGGGGTTAGTGCAAAACCATCTTTAGTAATCAGTCGAATAATAAAGAATACAAAGAATAAAAGGAATAGCGGGGTGTTTATTTTAAGCGATTTTATTGCCGATTGGGTTAGTTTCTCATTGTCGATAGAGTTAAGAAAATAGAGGTTAGCCAATACTCGCGACAGGAAAAAAACAGCCAGCCCTAAAGCCACGTTGTGAAAAGTGAGTACAGCTTCAAGCCCGTGCCAAGGTGTTGCCCATTGCGATATTACCGGATTTTCAGGGTTGGTAATGTTCATTTTATTTACCGTAAACATTGCTCCGTTAAAGAATGTTCCCACAGCAGTACCTATCAGTATTGTTCCCAAAAGGCCGTTTGTAAAAAGGAATATCTCGAAAGTTTTTTTGCCTAGTGCATTGCCTGGTTTAGTACGGTACTCGTACGATACCGCTTGCAGTACAAAGCAGAACAGTATAGCCATCCACACCCAGTATGCTCCGCCAAAGCTGGTAGAGTAGAATAGAGGGAACGACGCAAAAAATGCCCCGCCGAATGTTACAAGTGTGGTAAATGTTAATTCCCATTTACGACCAAGTGAATTTACCAGTAAGGTTCGTTGTTCTTCATTTTTGCCTAAGGTATATATGAGCGATTGTCCGCCTTGAACAAACATAAGGAATACCAGTACTGAGCCTAGCAGCGAAACCAGTACCCACCAGTATTGTTGTAAAAGTATGTATGTAGTGTCCATAATAATTCGTTTTTACGTTTAGTTTTTTATTTGTATATATATTCTCCTATACTTAGTCTCCGGTCTCCGGTCTTCTGTATTCGTTTTTTTATACTGCTTTCTCCGGTTCATCTTCTAAATCGGGACCTTTACGTATTTGCTTACGCAAAATTCCTATTTCGGCAAACATAAGAGCCGTAAAAACAATAAGGAACAGGAAGAATGTTATTTTAACGGCAGTGGTATCGATACGTGAAATAGCTGCGGCGGTAGGCATAATGTCTTGAATAACCCAAGGCTGACGTCCTACTTCGGCAACTATCCACCCGCACTGCGAAGCTACATAGGCAAGCGGAATGCTCAGGAACGACAGGCGTAAGAATAAACGCTGTTTTTCGAGTTTGTTTTTCCATAAAAAGAATAATGCTCCTGCAAAAATTACCATAAACCAACCGGCAAGGGCAACCATTATGTGAAAGCTGTAGAATGTAAGAGGCACATTAGGGATAATACTTTCAGGTTTGTTCAAGTATCCGTAACCAAAGTATGCAAAGTTATTGTCGAGTAATCGTTTATTTGCAACAGCAGCAGAATCGTTATTGGCATCTTTGGCTTTTTTATAATCGGCTAAAGCCTGAATAGCAATTTTGCCACGTTTTACTTTCTCGTCGAATGAGAGTGCAGTTTGCAGGTTACCTTCTTTGTCGGTGTATGTATATCCACCGTTTATAATATCGGCAATACCCGGCACAAAAGCATCGGCATTGCGATATCCGAGGAACGATAATGCTTTGGGCACTTCAACTTTAAAAATCATTGCATCATCGGAGTTGTTGTATTCTTTATTTGGGTTCAGGGCTCCAACTACAACAATACCGGCACCCTCTTTACCATGGTATAATCCTTCCATGGCAGCTAGTTTCATAGGTTGTTTTTGAGCAACTTGGTATGCCGAGCCATCGCCTGTCCATGCTAAAAATATACTTGCAGCCAAACCGAATATGGAAGCTATTTTTATGCTTTTTTTGCTAAATACCACATGGCGGTTGCGTAATAGAAACCAGGCACTAATACCTATTACAAAAATAGCAGCCAGCACAAAAGCCGATGTTACAGTATGCAGAAACTTATTGATGGCTACGGGCGACAGTAGTACTTCCCAAAAGTTGCCCATTTCGTTGCGGGCAGTATCGGGGTTAAAGTGCATACCTACGGGCGATTGCATCCAACTGTTGGCAACAAGTATCCATAGTGCAGACAGGTTAGCACCTATTGCTGTAAGCCATGTACTTGCAAGGTGAAACTTTTTGCTTACTTTGTTCCATCCAAAAAACATAATGGCTATAAAAGTACTCTCCATAAAAAAGGCCATAATACCTTCAATAGCAAGGGGAGCACCAAATATGTCGCCTACAAACCACGAGTAGTTGCTCCAGTTAGTTCCAAATTCAAATTCAAGTATTATACCTGTTGATACCCCTATGGCGAAGTTAATACCAAAGAGTTTCATCCAGAATTTGGTGGTCTTTTTCCATTCGGGTATACCTGTACGTACGTATATGGTTTCCATAATGGCAATAATAAAACCCAGCCCCAGAGTAAGTGGCACAAAAAGCCAGTGATACATTGCGGTAAGTGCAAATTGTGCTCTCGACCAGTTAACCAGCGATAAGTCTATTCCTTCTAACATATTTTATTTATTTGGATTTGTTAATTGTTCTATTACATGATTGCTTTTTTCTGTATCGGTTTCGAAATTGGTGTTAAGAAAATTAGGAAAAAAGAATGCTTTTAATACTGCAAACATAATAAAAAGCTTTACTAAAATAATAACCCAGAGCTGTTTACCCCAGGTCATGGTTTTAAATCCGGTAATGTAGAAATCTAAAACTCTACGGAATATATTTTGTTTACTCATATAATTACTAATGTAGGCAAAATTATTAAATCAGTTATTATCACAAATGGGATTTAATTTTGTTTAACATAGATGGTAATTTATAATAGATATGAATAGTTTTTGTTTTTTAATCAGATGTTATTGAAGATTTTTTTGAAACTTACAATTTAGTTGGTTTTTTATTGTTTAATGCATATTGTTTTTGTAAAAAAAAACACTTTTACTTATGTAATTTAAATATATAATGAGAAATAAGGATTTTGGTTTTAATGGTAATAGCACAGGTGTTAAGCAAGAGCTAGTGATTGGTAAAAATAGTGAGGTAAAAAAATTAACATCGCAACAAAAGGCATTTAACAGAAATACACAACAGGTTGATGATTTAACTAAGCAAATAAATCGTTGTTAACTTTTATTGACGAAAGTTACTTCGATGATGATGATAATTTATGGTTTGATGATGATATATTTTAGATAAATATTTAATTATTGTTGTATAATAACCTTTTGGGCAGGTATTTCCAATAAAAATTCTGACCCTTTATTTAATTCCGATGCAACCGATAATTTCAAATCGAGTTTTTGAGCAAGTTTGTGTGATATTGACAGGCCTAATCCTACGCCCGAATTGGAAGGAGAACCGCTATTATCGAGTTTATTGAAACGTTCAAATATTTTTTCAATATCGTGGGGAGCAATTCCTATGCCGGTATCGGCAACCGAAATAATTAAGTTATTATGGTTATTGAACCTAGCCTTTAGGGTAATATTGCCATGAGCGGTAAATTTTATTGCATTGTCTAGCAGGTTGGTAACAATTTGATTTATACGTAATTCATCGGTTTTTATAATAATATTATCGGTATGGGTATTGTTATCGAAAATCAAAGTAAGTCCTTTTCCGTTTAAGTTAATTTTTGCGGTTTCAAGGCTGTTTTGCAGCAGCGTAATTATATTGAACTCCGACATATTCACTTTCAACTGATTCGATTCTATAAGGCTTATTGAAAGAATATCATCAATAAGCATAAGTAGTTTTTGGGCATTTGATTGTATAAGGTTTATGAAATTGCTCTTCTCTGTTTTTGAAAATTCTTTGTTATCTAACAAACCTGAGAACCCTATAATGGCATTCATGGGTGTACGAATTTCATGCGACATATTTGCTAAAAATGCCGATTTTAGTTCATCGGCAAGCTTTGCCGATTCAAGTGCCTTTTTCAGAGCATCGGTTCTTTTGTTAACAATGGTTTCCAGATTGTATTTATGAAATTCAAGTTCTTCTTTTTGTACCATTATCTCTTCTTTACTCTCTTCTAACCTAATGTTTTGCTCCATTAATTCGGTAGTTCTTTCGGTAACAATACTTTCAAGTTCTTTTTTTTGTTTTCTGGTTATATATAGTCTGAGTAGTAGCAAAGAAGTAACTACAATCATTAGTGAAACAATTGTCAATATTTTGAAAAGAGTGGTTTTATAGAGAGGTGGTTTTATAATTATTTTCACAAATCGAGGTGTATGCATCCAGTATCCGTCGCTGTTTGCAGCAGTTACTTTAAATATGTATTCTCCCTGTTTGAGGTTGGTATATTTGGCAAATCGGGTTTTTGCCGATGTTGTAATCCACTCCTTATCGTAACCTTCGAGCATATATTTATATTGGTTGTATTCGGGGTTCGCCAGGTGTAATGCCACAAAGTGAATAGTAAAGTTATTATCGGTATGGCGGAGTACAATTTCATTGGTAATATTGAGAGGCTTTGTAAGGATAATATCGTTATTTACAGGTTCATTGTATTTAATCTCTTTATTGGCTATTTCAAGTTTAGTAAAAAATACAATTGGAGGTGTTGTATCTTCTTCAATTTCATTTGGGTAAAATGCATTAAACCCATTAACTCCACCCATTAGTATTTCGCCATCGGCTCTTTTGCAACCGGCAAGTTCAACAAATTCGAGGCTTTGTAAACCGTCTTTATGGTTAAAGTTTCGAATTTTGTATGTATCAGGGTTGAAGCGTGTTAATCCTTTGTTTGTACCTAACCATAAATTTTCATCATTGTCAATAATAATTTCTTTTACCGAATTATTTGCCAGTCCGTTTTTGGTTGTAAAGTGTATAAATGTACCGTTTAATAATTCTGACCCTTCAACGTATTTGTTGAGTCCGCCTCCCATAGTACCAAACCATATATTGCTGTTGCCGGCTTCAACTATTCGAAAAATATAGTTGTAACTTACCGATGTAAAATCATTAAATATATTTTTGAAAATATGAAACTCTGGGTTTGCTTTTTTCATTTCAATACTGTCGAGAACAGCAATACCGTTTGAAGTGGCTATCCAAAGTCGTCCTTTGGTATCTTCGCAAAAACTTCTGATGGTATTTGAGCATAAATTACTGTTGTGGGTAGTGTAGTAATACGACTTGTACGAGCCGTTGCTGTATACAATTTTTTGTAATCCGAACAAGTATGTACCCAACCATATTGCGTTGTTTTTATCAATGTGTATTGCTAAAACCATCCCTTTGGGTTCGGGTAAAAAGTTTGTTGAGACCTTCCAATCGGAGTTAGTTTTAAATAAGCGGGCTATTTTTGAGTGATAAGCTGTACCCATCCATATTTCATAGTTATTTTGTTTGGTTGAATAAAAGTCGTAAACAATGTGTTGTTCGTTGGCAATATTGTTATAGAGGTATTTAAAACCGGAACTGTAATTTGGATTATTATTGGCTGGTAAGAAGTTTACCCCGCCACCTTCGGTTCCTATCCATAGGTTTTTTTCAGTGTCTTCATACATTGAGAGTATTTTATTACAATTCAAACTACCCGGGGTTAATGTTGATTTATAAGTTTTAAATTGTCGGTTAAGTGCGCTTAATTTACATATTCCGCCACCATTAGTACCTATCCATAAGTTTTCGCTGTTATCTTTTACCACACATATTACATTGTTGTTGGGTATGCTGTATTCATTGTCGCCGGCTGTAAAATGGTGTGTTGTATGCAATTTGTGGTTGTTAAATTCAATCCGAAACAGCCCCTGGTCGCTACCGGCCCATATACTGCCATCGTTAAGTATTGTAAATCTGTTTACTCTGCCTATATTTATAGTTGAAATTATTGATTTGTCGGAGAATGCAGAGTCATCTATTATATAGCTTAATCCATTATTGTGTCCTATCAGATACCCTTTATCAAAATCGGCTATATAATTAATGCTTTGAATATTTTTGTTTTTATAAAACAGTTTGAGTTGTGGTGTATATGAGTTGTTTTGCGGATAGTCAATGTACGATATTTTATCCCACATACAAACCAATATTTTACCTGAACGGCTTTGGTAAAATCGGGTAACTAGTGCAAGAGAGCCGTGTAATAAGCTGTCAGAAAGGTTTTGGATATGTACAATGTTTGAATTGCCGGTATTATCGTTAATAATACAGTCAACTCCTGTTTGTGTTGCAACGAATACTCGGTTGAGTGAATCGCAAAATATATTTCGTGTGTGGTTGGTTCTAAGTAAATCAGGGTTTTGTGCGGTGTTGTAGAACCGTGTAAACTTTTCGGTTTCGGGATTGAACCGGCATATTCCATTGTCGAGGGTTGATACCCATATATTTCCGTTGGTATCTTCAGTAAATTTGCTTGTTAAATTACTACTAATAGAGTTGGTGTCGGTTTCGGAAATGGAGTAAACTTTAAATTCGAGACCATCGTAACGGTTCATCCCTTCATGTGTAGCTATCCATAAAAACCCTTTGCTGTCTTGAAATATATCAACGACATTATTTTGCGATAAGCCGTGACTTGAATTTATACGTTCAAAGGTATATTCCTGTGAAATAGAAATGAGGTGAAATGTTGCAAGAAGTATAAATAGTATTAATCGCATATTTACTTTTTTGTAACATAAAAATAGTAAAATAAATGAAGCTATGTAAAACGACTTTATTTATGTGTACCCTAATTTTGGTAATGGTGAAGACTTTGAATATAAAGTAGAGGAATATTGTTTTTGCCATCCATTCTTCTGATTGTATAATTTATTGTTTATTAAATCCATTTTTTGACTTTTGTCAAAATACCCAATTGGTTCTTCATACTAGTTTTGTCAAATAAAACTAGAATTATGAAGACACTGGTATTATCTTATTCACACACAGGAAATAATGCAAAACTGGCAAAATGCATTACCAATCAGCTGGAAGCCGATTTTTTCCCCATCAGGGAGATAAAAAAACGCAATATCGGAACCATCATTTTTGATGTCTTGTTTAACAGCACTCCGCAAATACAGGATTTTGATTTTTTTGTCGGTAAATACGACCACGTTGTATTGATTGGTCCTGTATGGATAGGTAAAATTGCATCGCCTTTCAGAGCCGTCTTTAAAAGCTATCATTCAGTTATTGGTCCCTATTCATTTGTAACCTTATGTGCAGGTACACACGACGATAATCCTAAAATTGAAGAAGAATTGGAAAGACGGGCAGGTAAAGCTCCCGAAGCCGTGGTAAAATTATTCTTGAAAGATCTGTTCTCAAATGACATCAAAGTAAAGAAGAGCGAAATTGATAATCTAAAAATAACAGACAAAACAGCAATGATGCTGGCAAATGATGTGTGCAAGAAATTAAAAGCAAATACTTATTCTAAAACAGCTTAATAAAAAATGAACAAGCAACAAGTAGTATTGATAACGGGTACAAGCAACGGCTTTGGGTATTTAACAGCCAGGGAGCTTGCCGCCAAAGGGAATAAGGTTTATGCCGGCATGCGTAATACCAAAGAAAGTAACAAAGACCGGTGCGAAGAGCTTTCCGCCATTGAAAACATTACCGTGTGCGACCTCGATGTAACCAACGTTATATCACTCGATAGTACAGTAGATAAAATAGTAGCCAAAGAAGGCCACATTGATGTACTGATTAACAATGCGGGTTCGGCGGGCATCGGACTGAGCGAACTGCACACCAATGGAGAAATGGAACGTATGTTCGAAGTAAATGTTTTTGGCGTTTACAATCTTACCAACAAAGTAATTCCGGTTATGCGCAATCAAAAATCGGGGTTAATCATCAATGTTTCCAGTATACTTGGTCGCCTGTATTTTCCGGCATGGAGTACTTATTCTGCCTCAAAAGCTGCACTGGAAGCCATGGCAGAATGCTGGCGATACGAGCTGAACGGGGTTGGAATTGACTCGGTCATTATTGAACCTGGATTATACCCTACCACCAATATCTTTAACCGCACAAAGGAGTTTTCTCCGGCTGTTACTAATGATGCCATTATGAGTCAATACAGTATGGTGATAGGTATGTTACAGGATTTTGAAGCCAACCGCCTCATGCAAATTGAACAAGGCATTGCTCCTAATCCCGTAGAAATAGCCAATACGATTGTTGATTTGATCAATACCCCATTTGGACAAAGGCCGCTGCGTACCGTTTTAGA
>QKGS01000052.1 GCA_003250355.1 Bacteroidota bacterium | reverse complement strand
CAACTCGATAGTGTTATTTATAAAATGAAAGTACCAAACCTTGAAATTCAAAAATCGCTCAATGCCCTGTTTTTCGACTATTTGGTAAATATCAGACCAATAGCTCTAACCCAATCGAATGTTATTAACTATATACTTAACAAAGATTTCAACGGTTTTATGGCCGAAATTAAATTACTCTTCGCTGCCATTCCGTACCAGAACTATGTGAACAACAATGTGGGTACTTACGAAGGGTACTACGCCAGCGTTATGTACACATTTATGGCAAGTCTTGGCTTTTTGGCTTATGCCGAAGATACTACCAACAAAGGGCGAGCCGATATGACTTTAACAGGCCCGAGCGAAATTGTAATACTCGAATTTAAAGTTGATATGCCCGCCGAAAATGCTCTGCACCAAATTAAAACCAAACGGTACTACGAAAAATACCTCAGCCACGGCAAGCAAATATATTTTGTGGGTATGCACTTTAGCAGTGACGAGAAGAATGTGGTGAGTATGGTTTGGGAGAGGTTTGAGGATTAGGTTTCAGGTTTCAGGTTTCAGGTTTCAAGGAGACTGGAGATTGGAGACTGTTACAAGTTATAGGTTATAGGTTGCAAGTTGAAAGGAGACTGTGGACTGTTACAAGTTGCACGTTGCAAAACACTAATTCTCATTAATATACTCCGAAGGTGTTTTGCCAAATTTTTCTTTAAAAATAATGCGAAATTGCGATAAACTTTTTATCCCAACTTGATAACTTATTTGTTTTACTGCAAGTTCATTTTCGTTGAGCAGTTCAGCCGCTTTGTGTATGCGGTAATTGCGCAAAAAATCGGCAACACCTAGCCCGGTAAGCGATTTAAATTTGTTATAAAATGCAGTATTACACATATTCATCATTTTACTTATATGTTCTGCTTTAAAGTCGGTATTGGTATAGTTTTTCTTAATAATACCGATAAAGTTATTCCAAAATATTTTGTCGCTTTCCGATATTACACTTCCGTTAAACGATGAGTATGATTTATTAGTTTGAAACTGTTTTTTCAGAATCTCCCTGTTGGTTAGCAGTGCATTAATTCTTGCCATAAGCAGTTCGCTTCTGAATGGTTTGGTAATAAAATCGTCAATACCATGAGTAAATCCCTCTATCTGCGTATTTATATTGTATTTGGCTGTTAGTAGTATCACAGGGATATGTGAATATTCAATCTTCGATTTTATTATTCTGCATAATTCCATTCCGTCCATTATGGGCATCATTATGTCGGAAATAATAAGATCCGGAATTTTTTGCGCCAGCTTTTCAAGTGCATCTTTACCGTTGTGAGCCCTTCGTATTTTATATATAGAACAAAGTAAGCTGCTTATATAATCGGCAAGCTCATAGTTATCTTCAACCAAAAGAATTTCATAACTGTTAAGCGATATATTATTGACTGTGGTAGTTTTTTTAACAGTTTTAGTACTTTGTATAGCACTAGATGTCGGTTTTATTTCACTTTCGTTAAAATTGGTATTTCCGGTTTTAAACTGCACTATAAAGCAGGTTCCCTTTCCTTGTGTGCTTTGTACACTTATTATCCCTTTTTGAAGTTCAACAAGCTGCTTTACATAGTTTAGTCCTATGCCGTGTCCATGATACGCAACGTTGTTGCCGCGGTAAAACCGCTCAAATATGTGAGGTAATACCTCTTCTGATATTCCTATTCCTTCGTCGTCAACTTCAATTATACATTCACTGTTGTGTTGATATATGTTTACAATAATATTCTTATTCTCGGGGGTGTATTTAATTGAATTTGATATCAGATTATTAAGTATATAACGCAGCTTTTCGGAGTCGAGCAGTATATTAAGTTTTTCGATGTTGGTATGCAGTTGAAGATTAATGTTTTTTTGCTGAGCTATAACCTTAAAATTCTCTACAATATGCTTTATATATCCAACAATATCGAATTTGCTGATATTTAACGGTAAGTGTCCTTGATCAATTTTTCTTATGTCAATAAGCTGGTTTATCATATCAAGCAGCTGTTGCGAGCTGTTTCTGATTATCCGAACCGATTGGTTTTCAACCGATGAGGTGAGTTTTTCAAGATGCCCCATTATAAGTGTAATTGGGGTTCTGAACTCATGTGAAATATTTGTGAAAAATTTCAGTTTGGCTTCATCGGCTTTATGTAGCTCTTCCGATATTCTGATAATTTCGTTTTTTTGTTTTTCAACTTTTCGATATTGCTCTTCCAGTTGCATATTGGCTTCACTTAAAGCACTTGTATGCAATTTTATTTTTGCCTCAAGTTTTTTTTGTCGCTCTTTCAACGAACGTTCGCGCAGTTTAAGAATAAGTGCAGCAATTAATATTGCAATAAACAGGGTAATAGTTTTAAATAACCATGTTTTCCACCATGGCGGCAATATGTAAATATCTAAGCTTGAATAATTTTCGTTCCAGTTATTGTCGTTATTACACGATTTTACTTTAAATGTATACTTACCCGGCGATAAATTGGTATACGTAGCACTGCGCTTGGTTCCCACAATGTTCCATTTATTATTAAACCCTTCCAGTTTATATGCATATTGGCATTTAGCAGTTGATGTATAATTAAAGCCTGACCATTCTATACTGAAAACATTTTGCTTATGGGTTAGAGTTATTGATTTGGTAACCGAAATATCTTTTTCGAGAGGTGAATCAGTATACTCTTTTGATTTTGACCGAACAGGCTTGTTAAATAGGCTGAAATTTGTGAATCGTACAACACTACTATTTTTATGACGCTCTATTTTATTTGGGTTAAAACAGATAAACCCATTGGTACCTCCAAAATACAAATTCCCGTTTCGGCTTCGCAGGGTAGCATTCAAATACTCATTTTCGGGCAACCCGTCGTGTTTATTGTAATTGTTGAAATAGTTGAAGTTAGGGGTTATAGAGTCGTAATATGCAGAATCTTCATTTATAGTAAATACTTGTGACGGAAGTATGAATTTGCTTAATCCACATTCAGTGGCAAGCCATAAATTACCGTTATTATCTTCCTGAATAGCCCTTACAGAGTATCCTTCCATACCATGGTTATGACCAAAATTCAGGAATTTACCCGTAGTGTAATTATAAATATTAATACCTGATCCGGTTCCTATCCACAACCGTTGCTTACTATCCTGATAACAGCAGTAAACCCTGCCGGGGCTTATATTATATTTGGCTTCAGGGTTATTGATGTAAGGGTTTTCAATATTGTGTATGTATAATTCAAAGCATCTGTTTTTAATATCGTACTTGTATAATTCATGCCACGCAAGTACCCAGATATTACCTTTGGTATCTTTATAAATATCAACAACCGATGGATTGGTATGTTTTGTACATTCATCGGAACTGAGCATAGAGTGGTGAGTAATTTTGCCTGTAGTTAAGTCCATTTCATCGAGTCCACCCCATTGACTGTTTGTTATTCCTATCCAAATGTTGTTATTATCACCTTTTACCAGTCCGTATATATTGTTTCCACTTAAGCTGTTATAGTTAGTAGAATCGTGAAAATACCGTTCTACTTTTCCCGTAGTCATATCCATTTTGTGTAAGGCTCCGAATGCACCTATAAAAAGCTCGTTTTCATCCCCTTCACACATTGAAAGAAGGGTTTCGTTATATAGTTTATCGGGGTTGTCGGGGGCGGCTCTGTATGCTTTGAAACTTTCTGTTTGGGGGTTAAATATATTTACTCCTTCACTGCATATCCATATTTTTCCGGTTTTATCTTCATAAAAATCGTATATATATGAGCCGGTAAGGCTATTGGTATTAAATGGAATTGATTTGAAACTTTTAAATGGTTTCTTCTTAGGGTTATAATAGTTAATGCCGGTATTCCATCCGCTTATCCATATTATCCCCTCATTGTCAATATAAATACTTTGTACAGAGTTACTTTGTATTTTATTTTTTTCCTTATTCAGCTTAGTTAAACTATTATTTGTATAGTTAAATATAAAAACAGTACTTGCTCCAATCCATATATTACCGGCACTGTCTTCGGTAATGCAATTTACGGTATTTAATTCTTCGTATTTTTCTGTTAAGTTTATTTGCCGGTTTGTAACAGCATCTATATACATTGCTATTCCTGAGCCTGTTATCCAAATATTACCTCTTGTGTCTTGGTATATGCAGCTAATAGGGGTATTATTGTAATTATTAGTGGAAGCAAATATTCCGGTTTTGTATTGTGTTAAATTATTATTAAATGTATTATACTTGTAAATAGTTCCAAAGTTGGTGCCAATCCACATTACACCGTATTTGTCGATACATAAGGTTGTTGTTGAATAAATAGTGTTACCGCTTTTATCAATGAGTGGAATATTATCAAATTTATCTTCCGCTTTATTATACTTAAAAATACCGTGGCTTGAATTTACCCAAATATTTCCCTGTTTATCTTCAACCACCGAGCGGGTAAATTTTATTTGTACTGTGGAACTAATTTTTGTTGAATCGTAGTAAACGAAAATATCTTTGTCGCGGTTGTATCGCGACAGACCGTGAATGCCACCGGCCCAAATATTATGCTTGCTGTCTTCAAATAGTACTTCGCAGGTAATACCTTTATATAGTAGAGTGTTGTTTTTTTCGTTATAGTATCGCATTTCGTAAGAATCGTACCTAATTATCCCTTCACAACCAATCCATATAAAACCATAACTGTCTTTTAAAACCGAAAATGTGTGCCGTCCGGGCAGTTCTTGTAACGACTCAAATTCCATTTCGTTCGCATAACTATTATATGCGAAGCTTATATACAGAAGGGTTATTATAAAAGGTGTTGTTGAAAACATACTGTCAAATTAGTCTATTTCCATATTGTAATATATAAATAGTTGATAAACTGCTATTTTTGTTATGTCAATATTATTATTTGCAGTAAACGATAATTGTAGTTCACAGTATCAAGGTTGCAAGGAGGAAGGGTTGCAGGGTTGCAGGGTTACAGGGTAGAAGGGTAGAAGGGTTGAAAGGAGACTGTGGACTGGAGACTGCCGACTGTTACAAGTATCAAGTAAAAAAATACCGTCTCCACCAATTACCCATGCTTCGAAATACTCTCTAACCTTTCAAGGTTGCATATTTCAATAACCTTACCGTATATTTTTATAATTTTATCTTTTCTGAACTCAGTTAGTGTGCGGATAACATTTTCTGTTGTCATACCAATATATTCAGCAATCTCCTTGCGCGAAACAGGCAATTCAAATTCATTACTATTAAATATGTGTTCTTTAAAAAACAGTAGTATGTAAGCTACACGTCCATTGAGTTTACGCTTACGTACTTCAAGCGATTCAAGTATTATTTTGTCCGATACTTTACTCATACGTTGCAACAAGCTTAAACCAAACTTACCGTTAGTTTCAGCCAAATGCCTAATCTCCGACATTTTTATATTGCAAGTAACCGAATCCTGAACTGCCTTAACTGAGTATGTATAGTTATTGCCCGAAAATATGCTCAATATACTTACAAAATCTTTAGGCTTGGCAAATGAAATTATTTGCTCCCTTTCATCGTCGTTGTGAATGTATAGTTTTACCAGTCCGCTTTTTAAATACATAAAATCATCGATGGCACTACCTTGTTCAATTATAAAATCACCTTTTTTGTAAGGAATTTCAACCTTACTTGAGCATAAGTATTTTATCTCATCTTTCGATACATTTTCAAAAAACATATCTTTCAACTCACATATATTGCAATTGCATACGTCCATATTTTTGTTTCTGCTCTCTTGATACTAGTTTATAACAGTTGGTGACAGTTTGCTGTTATATGATAATGTAAGTTCAAATGATTCAAAATTCAAAATATTTATTTTTAAAATAAATGAATCCTACAATTACATGGTACACAGTGAGCTTTAATATTGCTACCTTTCAACCATTCAACCTAGTAACTTTTCAACCTTTTATGATAATTATCATAAGCTGATAGTTGTCATACACAGTAAAACCACCTTACCTCCTGTTTATTCGTAAATTTAGTAAAAAGTAAAACATTTAAAACACACAGCCATGCAAAAACTATTAATACTAGGCGGAGGTACAGCCGGCACTATGATGGCTAACAAACTTATAAAAGCCTTAAACAACGAAGAGTGGGAAATTACCATTGTTGATAAGTACAGAACCCATTATTATCAGCCCGGTTTCTTATTCATACCATTTGGTATATATAATCGTCACGATGTAGAGAAACCCAAATCGAACTTTTTCCCGGCAGGGGTAAAAGTTATTTACAACGATGTTGACAAAATAGAACCTGAACAGAATCAGGTTTTGCTCGATGATGGCAGAGTGTTGTATTACAATATTTTAATAATAGCAACAGGAACAAAAACAGCACCGGAAGAAACACCCGGCTTGAAAGATAAGCTTTGGATGAAAGATATTTTCGATTTCTATACCGTTGAGGGAGCTTGTGCCTTGCAGCGTAAGTTTAAACAGTGGGAGGGGGGAAAGCTTGTAATGGCTATTACCGAACTTCCGTACAAATGCCCTGTGGCACCCTTGGAGTTTGTATTCTTGGCCGACGATTACTTTACCAAAAAAGGTATTCGCGATAAGGTTGATATTACGCTTGTAACCCCACTGCCGGGTGCATTTACAAAGCCGGTTGCCACCAAAATGCTTAGCGACCTTCTTAAGGATAAAAACATAAACGTAGTAAGTGAATTTTACATTGAAAGTATCGACAATGACAATAAAAAACTGGTATCGTACGATGCAAAGGAAGTACCATTCGATTTACTTACAATAGTGCCTGTAAATATGGGCGATGCAATGATAGAACGGAGCGGATTGGGCGACGACCTTAATTTTGTACCTACAAATAAACATACACTACAGTCCGATGCTCACCAAAATATTTTTGTGCTTGGCGATGCTTCAAATATCCCAACTTCCAAAGCCGGTTCGGTAGCTCACTTTGCTTCTGAAATATTGTTCGATAATATTATCGATTACATTGAAGGGCGTCCGCTTTCGGCAAGCTTCGACGGTCATGCTAACTGTTATATTGAAACAGGTTTTGGTAAAGGAGCTTTAATTGATTTCAATTACGAAACAGAGCCGCTTCCGGGTACATTTCCTTTGCCGGGAATAGGACCATTCGGGTTGTTGAAAAATACCAAAATAAACCACTACGGAAAAATAATGTTCCGATGGATATACTGGCATATTCTACTCAAAGGCAAAGAGTTACCTATTGATGCCGATATGTCGATGGCAGGTAAAAAAAGAATAAGTTTCTAAAATCTTATGGTCATGGATAACAACGATTTAATAAAAAGAATGGATGAGCTTGACCGTAAAATGGACATGATACTCGACATTGTTAATCATCAGAAAATGAAAACTGAAGAGGTTAACGATTTAATAGCTGACATAACAATAGTTGGAAAAGATATTTATGATTCAGCGGTTGAAGAGCTCGAAAATCAAAGAATAGAACTGCATCCCGAAGATATGCGGGAGCTAGGTATAGGGCTATTGCGGAATATTAAAAATTTTAATCAGGCGTTGTCATTATTTGAAAGTGCTAACGATTTTGTGAAAGATGCCCAACCAATAGTTCACGATGTGGTACTTGATATGATTCAGAAATTTAATGAGTACGATAAAAAAGGATATTTCGATAAACTATCGGAATTCGGGAAAGTTGTTGATAATGCTGTATCACATTTTACTGTTGACGACATTAGGCATTTGGCCGATAATATTGTTACTCTGTTGGAAACGGTAAAGAGCCTTACTACGCCCGAATTTCAAAAACTGATAAATAATGCCTTGAAAGTATTTGAAACTGTGCAAGGCGAGAAAATTCCCGAATACTCGGTTTTTAGAATGATGCGTGAACTCAATAAACCGGAAATGAAACGTGCTATGGGATTTATGGTAACATTTATGAAAGGGATGTCCAGAGAATAGCCTGTTGGCAGTATCCGGTTCTTAGTAGGTAGACATTGAAAGAACGAACGATATAGTAACTGTATATATAGGGTAGAAGGGAAACCAGAAAACGGAAACTGAAGACTAAATAAGACAGACTTGTTAAACCAGAATTATGCGATAAAATTGAAATAATGAGGGTAAATAGAAGCAATACAGATGGTTAATGGAAAACATCAATTAACCATCTGGGTTCAGCCCGCTCAACTTAGCGCAGCGATCTCACGAAGCCCGATAGGGTGAGTAAATGCGTTGCATTAGAACCGTAACGAAGTGGAGCTCAGCAAAGCTAAAGGTGCTGATTAATAATTGATTAATGAAAATATTGAGAACCTAATGAATAATACGGGTTAAACAAATAAACTATATAAATATGACCGAAAAATTAATAGCAGGTAAAACTGTACAGGTAAATGAAGAGGGTTACTTAACCGATGCTTCACAATGGAACAAGGAAATTGCAACCGAAATTGCAAAAGAACTTGAGATAGAACTAACCGATAAGCATTTTGAAGTTCTAAATTTCTTAAGAGATAAAAATGCTGCGGGCGAACCGTTAACAATTCGTAAGGTTGGTAAGTCGGGAATTGTTGATATTAAAGGATTTTACGATTTGTTTCCCGGCGGACCATTAAAGTACTCATCGAAAATAGCAGGTATTCCCAAACCGGTGAGTTGTGTGTAGAGGTTATAAGTTCTAAGCAGTAGGTTATAACTTATAACCTATAACAGATAAGTAGAGCAGTATAACATAAAAGTTATAACTGTAGAAGATTTAGTAATAACAGTAATACATAGAACAATGAGCGAACACGATAAACCATTAAAAAAAGTCTGTATAATATGTGCCAAAGGCAGTATTGAAGATGTATACGCTACATTGGTTATGGCCAATGGTGCCGTAATGGAAGGTATAGAGGCTAAAGTGTTTTTTACATTTTTTGGGCTCGATGCCATTACAAAAAAGCAAATGAATAAACTCCATACCGCAACAGTGGGAAATCCGGCTATGCGTATGCCCGGCGGTTTACCTTTTCCTACTATACTGGGAATGTTGCCAGGTGTTGAGGCCGGAGTTTCGGCAATGATGAAAAGCCAAATGGAAAAACTCGATATTCCGCCTGTCGATGAGTTTTTGGAAATGATAACTGCCGGAGGCGGTGAAATATATGCCTGTAAACTGGCTATGGATATGTTTAAATTAACTAAGGATGATTTGCATGATCAAGTGAGCGGTGTGCTTACCGTAGGCGATTTTTATGCAATGTGCGGGGGCGAAGGTACTCAAATAATATTTACATAGGTATAGGGTGTTTGAGTTGGGCTATTTGTGGGGGGAAATAAAAAAGCCGCTTTGGGAGGAGCGGCTTTCTTTATCTATTTCTTGATTATTTGATATGTATTGGTATTACCATATTTGTCTGAAATTTCAATAAAGTATAATCCCTCAACACCTTCAATGGCTATATCTACTGATTCTGCTTTTTCTGTTTTCATATTACTTATTAAATTCCCTGCTTCGTTATATAATTTGATAAATATAGTATCATTTGAGGAATTGAACTTAATGGTTACAATATCTGTAGTAGGGTTAGGATATATAATTGGGTTTGTTTTTTTGATTGAATATTTGGCATCTACAGTTGTGAATGTTTCACAGCTTGATATTTCTTTACATCCATCAATTGTTATTTCTACTGCATAGGAACCATTTTGCGAGGGGAAAAATTCTTTCTCTTTTTCATTTTGAATAGGTTGGTTTGAGTTATTGCAGTCTATCCATTGGTATATTGCATTGTTAGCTTCAGCTATAATGGAAGCATTTGTTGATGAGGTTTGAATATTAACTTCAGTTATGTTAACCGTAGTAGTAATAATACTGTCGCATGAGGTGTTAACAGTAGAAAGGTTGCTTGTATATATAACCTGACTTGTAATATTGTTTTGAGTAGTACCGTCAGGGAATGTAAAGCTTTCACCCGAGCAAACAGAAACGGATTCGTTCAAATTATAAACCGGATTAACATTTACGGTAGTAGTAATAATACTGTCGCATGAGGTGTTAACAGTAGAAAGGTTGCTTGTATATATAACCTGACTTGTAATATTGTTTTGAGTAGTACCGTCAGGGAATGTAAAGCTTTCACCCGAGCAAACAGAAACGTATTTGGTTTGATTATACGATGGATTTATATTTACTACAGCATTGTTACTTGTAGCAGATCCGCAAGTAGCTGTTACTTTACAGTAATAAGTATTAGAATTGCCGGTCTGAGTTGCAATTTGTAAAGTTGACGACTGAGCACCTGAAATTGCACCTGTTAGATTATACCATTGATAAGATAATGTACCTGACCCCGAAGCTGAAACAGATAATTCTATTGAAGGATCTCTCTGGCACATATTAGTTGTAGTAGTTGGTTGAACATCAATGGTAGTGTTAGCGTTTACCATAACAGTAACAGATCCACAACTACCGGGAGTAACGCATCCACCCTCACCTCTTACAAAGTAAGTAGTTGAAGGCGATGAAGGTGTTACAGAAAATGAGCCGGTAGAAGTAGTACCAATTAGAGTTCCTCCACACGACCCTGTATAAATATGCCAGTTAGTGGCATCGTTCAAGTTTCCTGAAATATATAAAGTAGTACTACTTCCATTACAAACTGAAGTTGGTGATACTGTAACAGTAGGTATTTGAGGATTGATGCAGGAAATAGCTCTTTCATGCTCAAAATCATCAATGGCAAGGTAATTGAAACTGCCTGTTATTTCAACTTCTAGTTCATCAATAGCTATTGTGTTATAGCTAGTAAAACTTACTTTGGAGAATCCGTAATCAGCATCAGCATAGTTTGTACTAAAACCACTGCTAACAGTTTGTGTAAAAACGGTAGAGCCGTTTAGTTTTCCTTTGAATATAACCGTGCCATTATTGGTAGGGTTATTTCCACCATCAGATGAGGGGTATATCCAAAGGCTGTGAACATAAAAATTATTTGAATTATTTGTAATAGATCCAATAACACCAGGCCCTCCGGGAGGGTTCGCTCCTGTACCTATAAATCTGTCATCACCGGTATGACCATAACCGCTTCCAAATTCAATACTCAGGTTTGAACTTAAGTTATATGTTTCACTATTGTCTGAAAAATTTGTGGCACCTGTTACTTCACTACTGAAAAGTTCAGTAGATTGTGCCGATAAAATAATTGGGAAATTTAAAATAAAAAGCAAAAGTATAGCTTTTATTTTTTGCAAATAGTGGATTTTATTCATGCTAAATATAATTAAAGGTTAAATAATTAAGTGGGTGTAAATATATGAAACTTGAATTGAAACTGCCAATAATTGTTTTTAAACAGTATTTAGTAAAAAACAATTCTATTTGATAATCGTTTTTTAAGATGGTGTACCACTATTACTTCCAATTCTTATAAGGGTTACTTATCAAATTGGCATTATAGTAACTTACATTGCCCGATACTTCTTGCCCAAGCCATTTGGGTTTCTCAAATTGCTGATTTTCTGATTTAAGTTCAACCTCGGCTATAATTAATCCTTCGTTATCGCCATAAAAAACATCAATTTCCCAGGTAATATCTCCTTGCTTCACTTCATATCGAGTTTTGTCTATAATCGACATTTCGCATATTTTAAGCATACTTACAGCATCAGAACAGGGTATTTCATATTCAAATTCGTGGCGAGTGATGTTTCTTGCAATCCCTTTTATAGTTAAGAATCCTTTATCGCCTTTTATTCTTACCCTTACAGTGCGCTCTTTGTGTGAATTTAAGTATCCTTGTTTTATTGGTGTTCCTTTGTCGCAAAGCTCTTTCCAAGCTGAATTTTTTACAAGGAATTTGCGTTCTATTTCAAAAGCCATTTTATTTTTAAAAATTACTTTCTAGCCATTAAGAAACGTACCAAATGAATAGGGTCAGAGTTATCTAATTCAAAAATAAGGGGAGCCTCTGTTGCAAGAAATTCATGATTATATTCTAAATTAATTAAGTAAGGACTTCTTAATACATGTACAGCAATATTTCCGTCATCTTTTTTCTGTATTAAGCCCATAAATTCAGGAATATCGCCCTCTTTTGTAGTGTAACTTAATCCGTTAAAGGTTGAAATATGCTTTATTTGATTGTCCCAAAATGTTCTGTCGAACCATTTTTCAACAGGTATATCGCTGAATTTGTTAGAACCGTTAAGGTTAAATAGCAGCCTAAATATAGGGCTGCATATAAATAATTCGCTATGGTCGTTATTATATTTAAATAATGGCCCCTGAAGTTCTTTTACTACCTCGTGCAAGTCAAATGATTCCTTCTCTACTGAAACCTTATATACTATATCGTCAAAAACTGAAGTGTATTTTTCTGTAAAACCGTATCGGGTAGCAGGTTTCTCTTTATAAAAAGTATCTTCTATATGTTTTTGTATTGCTTCAAGTGTTTGTTTCATCTCTATGTTTTTTAATTATGAAATAGAGCTTAAAAATAACAAAAAAACTTTGTTATTATTCCAAACATATTCCTTTGAATACTGATGAATACAAATATTAGTTAATCACAGCTTTCTAAAACTCGGATGAAATATTACTAATACCGATAATATTTCAAGCCTACCAAGTATCATGTTTGCAGACAAATATAATTTTGAAAATATATTCAATCCAAAAAAGTTTTCTATCGGACCGGTTGTCCCAAATCCGGGACCTATCCCTCCTAAAGTTGTAACAATACTGCCTGCCGATGTTGCAATACTGTTATTGGCAGCACACATTATTATTGTCCCTGTTATAAATGTTATTATATAAATTGATATAAATGCAAAAACACCTGTTTTTATCTGGTCTCCAACTTTCTCCTTATTATAGAAAGTAATTTTTACTGTATTAGGGCTTAATAGTTTTTTAAATACTTGTTTAGCCGATTTTAAAATAATTACTATACGGGCTACTTTTATTCCGCCTCCTGTTGAACCTACCGATGCTCCTATAAACATTATAGAAAATATAATTACTTTCGACATTGAAGGCCAAATTTCATAGTCGGCCGATGCAAAACCGGTACATGTGAGTATTGAACTTACCTGAAATAATGAGTGCCTGAATGATTCTTCAAAGGTATTGTATTGTTTGAATATGTTTATTGTAATTAAAATTGTTGATACACCGATAATGCCAATATACATTCTAAACTCTTCATCGCTAAATATCTTCTTAAACTTTTTATGTATAGCAAAATAATGTAGCGAAAAATTGACTCCTGACAGAATCATAAACACTGATATAATATATTGAATAGCAGGCGACATTTCTATAATGCTCGTATTTTTTGTTGAAAAACCACCCGTAGCAATTGTTGCAAAAGAATGACATACCGCATCAAATAAATCCATTCCGGCAATCATTAATAGAATAGTTTCTGCTAATGTTAAAATCATATATATAGTCCACAATCTTTTTGCCACATCAATAAGTCGCGGTTTAATTTTATCTACACCAAGCAATGAACCTTCAACTGCCATTATATGACTTCCTCCTATTTGCATATTGCGCATTACTGCAACTACAAGCACTATTATTCCCATACCTCCAAGCCAGTGGGTTAATGCTCGCCACATAAGTATCCCTTTGGGTAATGCTTCTATATCATTTAATATTGAAGCTCCGGTAGTTGTAAAACCCGAAACCGATTCAAATAAAGGATTTATAAAACCTGAAATAGAGCTAGTTAAAATATATGGTAAGGTGCCGAATAATGGTATTATTATCCAAATTAATGTAATTAACACAAAGCTATCGCGACTGCATAGTTTTTGTTTTTCAACATTCCTATTTAAATAATATAAGATAAAACCGGTTATTAGAGTTATTGCAGTAGCTATTAGTTCTCCTGAAATATTATTTTCAGAATATAATATTGAAATAAATACAGGTATAATCATAAATAGGCTTTCTATTACTAATGCCATACCTATTATGTGAATAATATTTTTAAACGATACTATTTTAAACATGTAATTATTGTTGTGGTATTACCGATAGTAATTCAATATTGGTATGTGAGATATACTTTTTGTAGTAATATTAGTAATACCGAGATGTGAACATATTGCAATTGCATTATAGTAACATATGCTATTTGCTCATATATTCCATTATGATTTAAAAAAAACTAATGAATAAATCGGGTTAAACTAAAGGGGGAGGAAGATTTTGAAAAATAATAAAATCTCCTAACGAATTGAATACAATTGCTATTCTTATATAAACAAGTTCTCTATTATTTGAACTTTTGCAGTAATATAATTTTTTTGAGATTGTATAATGATTTTCAAATTTGGTTTCAGAAATACAAGTTTCATTAATTGTATTATCCAATTGTAATGTATTGCTATACACATTTAGGGAAGAGACAGTGTTTTCTGAAAATGATAATGAATTATTGTTAGCTTCTAATCCACAAAGATTAGTGCTTTGTATAAATAAAGCTATTAAAATTAAATAGAAAGCTCTCATTACCGTGTTACAAATTGGCTACAATTATAACTAAAAAAGAATTATGAACAAGTGTTAATTTATATCATTCGTATCATCTTATTTATTGATTGAAATATGACATTTTTTTAACATTTAGTAAGTCGTATAAGGATATTCCACATTCTCTAAAAATAGTGCATTCCCAGGTGCTGAAGCCCCGGCTTTACCTCTGTCTTTGCTCTCTATAATATTACAAAAGTCACTTACTGAGAGTTTATCTTTGCCTACATTTACCAAAGTGCCAACAATAGCCCGAACCATATTTCGCAGAAAGCGGTCGGCACTTATTGTAAATATTAGAGTATCTCCTTCCTGTTCCCATTTAGCCTCATATATTTTGCAATTGTTGGTTTTTACATCAGTGTCAACCTTACTAAAGCTTGTAAAATCGGTGTAGTTAAAAAGCTTCTGTGCTGCATTATTCATTTTATCAACACTTAGGTCGTAAGCCAATAGCCAACGGTAATGAATCTGATAAGGGTCTTTTGCTGTAGTTACATAGTATTTATATGTCCGTTTGGTAGCGTCGAAACGGGTGTGTGCATCGGGGTGCATACGTGTAATGCTTCTTATGGCAATATCCTTATACAGGAAGCGGTTCATTTTGTATACTAACTGGTGAATAGCCTTATCAGTTAATGACTCAGAATCAAAATGGGCGTAGAAATTACGTGCATGTACCCCTGTGTCAGTTCTGCCACAACCTACCACATTTATCTCTTCCTTTAGCAATAGCGATAATGCTTTATTTAATTCCCCCTGAACGGTAATGCCATTAGGTTGTATTTGCCACCCGCAATAGTTGCTCCCATTATAATCGAGTCGTATGAAAAAACGTGTTGAGTTCATAACGTAAATATAAATATTGTTTTGAATTTGAAAGTATATGAAAATGAAGTACATTTGTAATGTGTGTTACTGTAATGGTTATTACTGTAATGAGCATTGGTTGTATTAAATACTTGAGAATTCAATTTTTAAATATATTCATTCTATTAAATTTCACGATTATGCGTTTTTATAACAGAGAAAGTGAATTAAGCTATCTGGGTGATATTGCATGCAGAGCTGAGGCGGGTGCTCAGTTTACAATAGCTGTAGGGCGTAGGCGTGTAGGGAAAACACGCTTAATGTTCAGGTTTTTAGAAAGTGTTTCATCATTGTATTTTTTTGTATCAAAAAAGAGTGAAGCTCTTTTGTGTAAAGAATTTATTGAGCAGGTTAAAGAAAAGTTGCAAATACCTGTTTTTGGCGAAATAACTACTTTTAAAGCACTGTTTGAAATGTTAATGTATGAATCAGAGAAGCGCTCATTTACAGTTGTAATTGATGAGTTTCAGGAGTTTTATAATATTAATTCAGCCATTTATAGTGAAATGCAGTATGTATGGGATAGTTATAAAGATAGAAGTAAGATAAATCTTGTGGTTTGTGGTTCTGTATATTCTTTAATGAGCAAAATATTTGAAGATAAGAGAGAACCTCTTTTTGGCAGGGCTAATGAGCGTATTATAATAAAGCCTTTTCGGGTTAGCTTATTAAAGGAGATAGTGAGTGATATAGGGAAACCTTTTACGGCTAAAGATATATTGGCTTTTTATGCATTAACAGGGGGGATGCCCAAATATGTTGAGCTTTTTGTTGATAAGCAGGTAGTTGGACTGAAAGAAATTCTTAATGAAATATTTAAACCTTACTCTCTATTGCTTGATGAAGGTAAGAATGTATTAATTGAGGAATTTGGAAAAGACTATGGCACTTACTTTTCAATACTTTCGCTGATAGCTTCAGGAAAAACATCGCGGCAGGAAATAGAATCAATATTGGAAAAAGAAACAGGCGGCTTTTTGGAGCGTCTTGAAAAAGACTTTTCAATTATACGAAAAATTCGTCCGGTTTTGTCAAAACCTGAAAGCAGATCGGTTAAGTTTGAAATTGTAGATAATTTTCTCACTTTTTGGTTTCGCTTTATTTTTAAATATCGGTCTGCTGTTGAAATACAGAATTTTGAATACATGAAGCAGGTAGTAGAACGCGATTTTGATACCTTTTCAGGTATTATGCTTGAAAGATATTTTGCTGAAAAAATGATTGAAGAGCAAAAGTACACTACTATTGGCAGGTATTGGGAGCGTGGTAATAAGAATGAGATAGATATAGTAGCCATTAATGAAGATACCAAAGAGGCTGTAATAGCAGAGGTTAAATTAAATGCCGATAAAATAAATATTGATAAACTAAAGCAGAAAAGCCAGAAGCTTATTCAGAATTTGAATGGGTATAGTATAGAGTATAAAGGGTTATCGTTAAATGATATTTGATAAATACAATTTAAAATAATCTGTTAAAAAAGTGTTAAAGCCAGTTAAACATTGTTAATCATTTAGGAGAATTGTACTGATTTTACAATATTCGCATTAGAAAAAAATGTTGCAACCGGTAACTTAAAATCTTAAAAATATGAGTCAGACAGTTGACATAAAAGAATTGAACGAAAAAATACAGCGTGAAAGTTCATTTGTAGATATGATTAACATAGAAATGAACAAAGTAATAGTAGGCCAAAAGTCGTTGGTTGAAAGTTTATTAATTGGGTTATTGTCAGACGGGCACGTGCTTCTTGAGGGGCTTCCCGGATTGGCAAAAACACTGGCAATAAACACATTGGCAACTACTATCGATGCCGATTTTAGCCGTATTCAGTTTACCCCCGACTTACTTCCTGCCGATGTATTGGGTACTATGATTTACAGCCAGAAAAACGAGGAATTCAACGTTAAGAAAGGTCCTATTTTTTCAAACTTTGTGTTGGCCGATGAAATAAACCGTGCACCGGCAAAAGTACAGAGTGCATTGCTCGAAGCTATGCAGGAAAAGCAGGTAACTATAGGCGATGAAACATTTAAGCTTGAAAAACCGTTCCTTGTTCTTGCAACTCAAAACCCTATTGAGCAAGAAGGTACATACCCGCTTCCCGAAGCACAGGTTGACCGTTTTATGCTGAAAACAATCATTAACTATCCGAAAAAAGAAGAGGAGCAGTTAATTGTTCGTCAAAATATTGCAAAAGAATTCCCTACCGCAAATAAAGTACTTACAAAAGACGATATTATTAAAGCCCGCGACGTAGTAAAAGAGGTTTATATGGACGAGAAAATAGAGAAATACATTGTTGACATAGTATTTGCTACTCGTTATCCCGACAATTATGGTTTGGAAAAACTTAAAGACATGATAAGCTTTGGAGGTTCGCCGCGTGCCAGCATTAACCTTTCAAAAGCAGCTAAAGCATATGCTTTTATAAAACGCCGCGGATATGTAATTCCTGAAGATGTACGTGCTGTATGTTACGATGTATTACGCCACCGTATTGGGTTAACTTACCAGGCCGAAGCTGAAAATATTACTTCTGAAGGTATTATAAGTGAGATACTGAATACAGTGGAAGTTCCTTAACTAGTTACAGGTTACAAGTTGCATGTTACAAGTTATTATTTGCTCACATAAAATATAAAATGAAGAGTTATAGAGATTTAGATGTATATAAGTTGGCTTACAGGTTAGCTATTGATGTGCATAAAATGACTATGCAACTACCTAAATATGAGTTATACGAACTAGGAAGTCAGATAAGACGTTCGACAAAAAGTATAAAAGATAATATTGTTGAAGGTTACGGAAGAAAGAGATATAAAAATGAGTTTGTAAAGTTTTTGGTTTACGCTCATGCATCATGCGATGAAGCTATGTCGCAGCTTGAAATGATTAGTGAATTACATTTTGAGGATACCCCATTAACTCAGTTAATGGAAGAGTATGATAAATTAAGCAGGATGTTATACAAGTTCCTACAGTATGTAGAGGAAAGTTGGAGAGACGATAAGTAAGATGTTAATTGCAGATAGGTTAAAGATTGAGTGTATTAAAAACCTGTAACCTGTAACCTGCAACTCGCAACTCGCAACTCGCAACCTGTAACTTGTAACTTGTAACCTGCAACTTGCAACATGGAGACATGGATACAACAGATCTGTTAAAAAAAGTAAGGCATATAGAGATAAAAACCCGCGGAATATCGAACCAGATATTTTCGGGCGAATACCATAGTGCTTTTAAAGGAAAAGGGATGACCTTCAGCGAGGTACGAGAGTACCAGTACGGCGACGCAATACGCGATGTAGACTGGAACGTAACTGCCCGCTTTAATCACCCGTATGTTAAAGTTTTTGAAGAAGAGCGTGAACTTACTGTTATGCTGCTTGTTGATGTTAGCGGTTCAAAAAGCTTTGGAACAAATGTTCAGTACAAGCAGGAACTAATGACAGAAATAGCCGCAGTAATATCGTTCTCGGCTATCAATAATAACGATAAAATAGGGGTAATACTTTTTAGCGATAAAGTAGAAAAATTTATACCGCCACAGAAAGGTCGCAAACACATTCTTCGCATAATTCAGGAACTACTGAATTTTGAACCGGAAAGTAAAGAGACTAATATTGCAGTTGCTTTAGAGTATCTTACCAATGCCATAAAGAAGCGGAGCATAGGGTTTATAATATCCGATTTTATATCGCCCGATTTTAAAAATGCACTAACTATTGCAAACCGCAGGCACGACATTGTAGGTCTTAGAGTTTTTGACCAACGCGAAACAACAATACCAAAAATGGGACTTGTGAAAATGATTGATTCAGAAACGGGGCAGGCCAACTGGATTGACACATCGAGTAAGCGTGTACGTGATGCCTACGCCGAATGGTGGCATGAACATACTCAAAAACTTGAAGATAAATTTAAACTTAGCGGTGTTGATTATGCCACAGTTGCAACCGGCGACGATTATGTGAAACCACTTATTTACTTATTTAAACACAGGGGAGCCTAACTATGAGTAAAACAACAAAAATATACTTGCTGCTTCTGCTTTCTGCTGTTCTAATGGGTAATACCATTAAAGCTCAGGTTACACTCGAAGCCAAAATGGATACCAATATTATGCTTATTGGCGACCAGACATATTACCGTATCAAAGCATCATTTCCTAAAGATGTTAATGTAGAGTTCCCGATATTTGCCGACACTATTATTGGCGAACTTGAAATACTTGAGCATTTTAAATATGATACTACTTACGAAAATGACTTAGTTCACGTAGAACAAAAAATGCTTGTAACATCGTTCGATAGCGGTTGGTATGAATTGCCACCGGCCAAAATGCAGATAATATGGCCCAATAGCATTGAAGCAGATTCAGCCAAAACAAATCCGGTTTACTTTGGTGTAATGACCATGCAGCTCGACTCTGCAAACCCCAATGCTATTACCGATATTAAAGCACCAATGGAAGCTCCTGTTATTTTTAAAGAGGTTGCCCCTTTTGCTTTTGGTGGTTTATTGGCTTTATTACTGGCATTTATTACTTGGTATGTTTATAAGCGATTTGTAAAAAAAGAGCCTGTGTTTGTAAAAAAAGAAGCACCAAAAGAACCGGCTCATATTATAGCATTTCGTGAACTCGACCATTTGCGCGAAGCTAAAATATGGCAAAGCGGCGATACCAAAGAATACTACTCTCGCCTTACCGATATAGTACGTACATATATTGAAGACCGGTTTGGGGTATTGGCAATGGAATTAACCACAGGCGAGATTATTCAGATGATTAAGCCGATTAAGGATATTTCACCCGATGCTAAAGATTCGTTGAAAGGAATGCTTCAGCTAGCCGATTTGGTAAAATTTGCCAAAGGAGCAGCCATGGCCGACGAAAACGAACGAAGCATGAGATTTGCCTATGAGTTTGTAGAGCGAACTAAGGTTGTGGAACAAGAGAGCAGTGAAGAAGTTGAGGAAGATTCAAGTCAGCAGTCTTCAGCAGGCAGTCTGCAGAGTGAAGAGGGAAGTAAGAAGTTGTGAGTAGATTTGTAGTTATAGCAACGCAAATAAAAGCCCTGTAAGGGCGACACTATAATAGCCGTGGGTTTTAACCCACGGAATGATGGCAAAAAAGCGATGCAAGCAGCTCGGTCAATTTTGAAAAAATGGAAACCATGCATCGCAACTAAGAAAAAGAAAAATATATAATGATAATTTACATACTAGATTAAAAATAATTGGAAAGAAACGGAGCAACTAGAGTCAGGCATCCAGAATCCAGAATCTAGTATCTAGCATCAAGAAACATGAACGAAATAACATTCAACAATCCAAACATACTATACCTGCTGTTATTGCTTGTACCAATGATAGCGTACTATGTATGGAAGCGCAACAGCTATCAGGCATCTATTAATATGTCAACAATTAAAGGGTTTGGTAAGGTATCAAAATCGTACAAATACTATTTACGACATATACCTGCAGTACTCAGAGTATTGGCTTTAGCAATACTTATAATAGCTTTGGCTCGTCCGCAAAGTACCGATAACTGGAACAACACATCGACCGAGGGTATTGATATAGTTATAGCACTCGATATATCGGGTTCAATGCTTGCCGAAGATTTTAAGCCAAACCGACTGGAAGCTGCCAAAGCCGATGCAATTAAATTTATATCAGGCAGACCAAACGACCGTATAGGCTTAGTAGTGTTTGCAGGAGAGAGCTTTACCCAATGTCCGCTAACAACCGACCATGCTGTTCTTATAAACCTTATTAACGATGTTAAAGAAGGACTAATTGAAGATGGTACTGCAATGGGGCTTGGATTGGCTAATGCAGTAAGCCGCCTGAAGGATAGTGAAGCCAAAAGTAAAGTAGTAATACTAATGACCGATGGTGTAAATAACAGTGGTGAAGTACCACCGTTAACAGCTGCCGAAATTGCTCAGACAATGGGAGTAAGGGTATATACCATAGGTATTGGTTCTCGCGGGCAGGCACCATATCCTGTTATGGATATGTTCGGACGAAAGCGCTATCAGAATATGGATGTTGACATAGATGAAGATGTACTTACCCAAATAGCTCATTTGACCGATGGAGAGTACTTCCGTGCAACTGATAACGAACGGCTGGAGGCTGTTTACCAAAATATCGATAAGCTTGAAAAATCAAAAATAGAAGTAAAAGAATACAGTAAAAAGAACGAAGAATATTTCCCTTTTCTACTGTTAGGAGTATTACTTCTGCTTATTGAGTTGGTTATTAGAACAACGATATTGAGGAATGTGCCTTAATGCCGGAGACTGGAGAACGGAAACAGGAGACCGAAAAATGATAATAATATAAGTGAGATTTAGGTTCAAGAATAAGGTTTTCAGAATACGAAAACTTGCAACTTGTAACCTGTAACTTGCAACTTAATAAAACAGAATATGTTCCAATTTGCAAAACCTGAATTTTTATACTTACTGGCACTGCTTCCGGCAGTGGGGATAGTATTTTTATTTGGCCGTAGAGCCCGAAAAAAAGCCTTGCAGGCATTTGGCGACTCAAAGCTTATAGCTGCACTCATGCCCGATGCATCGAAGTCGCGTCCGTGGGTGAAGTTGGTGGTGGTAGAAACAGCGCTTATGCTTGCTATTATTGCTTTGGCCGGACCACAGTTTGGTACAAAATTACGTGAGTCGAAACGTGAAGGGATAGAAATGGTTATAGCTCTCGATATTTCAAACAGTATGCTTGCCGAGGATATAGTTCCAAGCCGTTTGGAAAATGCCAAGCGAGCTATTTCAAAGCTTGTAGACAGGCTGCAAAATGACAAAATAGCTTTGATAGTTTTTGCCGGCGATGCTTATGTACAATTGCCCATGACAACCGATTATACCGCAGCAAAAATGTTCCTTAGCACTATTAATCCAAGCCTTATTTCAAACCAAGGTACAGCAATAGGTTCGGCCATAGAACTGGCTATGAAAAGCTTTACGCCAAGCGATGAAAACAATAAGGCAATAGTAATAATTACCGATGGTGAAAACCATGAGGAAAATGCTGTTGAAATGGCTCAAGCAGCCGACGATGCAGGCATAAAGGTTTATACCATTGGTATGGGATTGCCCAAAGGAGCACCAATACCTGTTTACAACAATTACGGACAGAAGGATTACAGAACCGACAAACAAGGCAATGTTGTAATTTCAAAACTCGACGAGGTAATGCTTAGCAAAATAGCCTCGGCCGGTGGAGGAAAATCAATACGTGCCAATAACACAAAAACAGGTTTAAATGCACTTTTCGATGAACTAAAGCAACTCGATAAAGCTGAAATGGAAGCGAAAGTTTATTCAGAATATGAGGAACAGTATCAGTATTTCTTAGGCTTTGCATTGTTATTACTTTTTGTAGAATTCTTTATTTTATTCAGAAAAAACAGAAAGCTCAGTGGGATAAATTTATTTAAAGATAATCTGTTGGCGAAGTAATGAAGTTGGCAGTATTCAGTTCACAGTAGGCAGTAATGTGAAAATTAGAATAATGTGAAAATTTGAGAATGATGGAATTTGAAAATTATTATATTGATTTATAAAAAGGATATTTACTCCAATTTAGCATAACTGTTGATATAGTGCTATTCTCCCATTGGATAGATACCCACAGGGAGAGGGGATAAAGATAAATAGATAAAAAGCCCCAACGGGGCGATATATAATAGCCGTGGGTGAATTGAAATTCAGCGAAGCTAACCCCACGGTAAAGTGGCAATAACAAAAGCGATGCAAGCAGAGCATAAGAATTGGAAGTGCAAAGATAATATGCATCGCAACAAACTGGAATAATATATTCGCAAATTAGCGGCATAAATAATATGATTATGAACAAACTAAAAATACTAACACTACTATTACTGCTTGCCGGCACTTACGTGCAAATGAGCGGACAAGACGAACGTAAACATATTCGCAGGGGAAACCGCGATTATAAAAAAGCTGTTATTGACTCGGTAACCGTAGATACAACAATGTATCAATCGGCCGAGGCTGACTATCGTAAAGCATTGGAAAAAGACCCTAACAACTGGGATGCACTTTACAATGTTGCCAACAGCCTATATAAGCAGGGAAAATACGAAGATGCTATCCGTCAGTATCAGGCAGTTACAGGCATGAATCAATCCGATAAAGAAAAGCTTGCTAAGGCATATCACAATATGGGCAATTCGTATCTGTTTAACCAAAAGCTCGACGAAGCTATAGAAGCTTATAAAAACTCTCTGCGTAATAATCCTGACGATTTTGAAACAAAATACAATTTAGCATGGGCGCAAAACAAAAAGAATCAGGAGCCACCGCAACAGCAACAGCAAGACCAACAAGAACAAGACCAAAATCGGGATAAGAACGAAGATGAGCAGCAACAGCAGCAAAATCAAGACCAGCAACAGCAACAGCAACAGCAAAATGAACAAGAACAACAGGGTAATCCTGAAAAAATATCGAAAGAAGATGCTATGAGAATACTTGAAGCATTGCAAAACGATGAAAAAGATGTTCAGGAAAAAGTTCAGAAACAAAAGGCTCAGCCAAGGAATGTGAAGAGTGAGAAAGATTGGTAGTGCAGCCGACAGTAAATAAGTGTATAAAGTGAGCAATAATGATTAAAGTTGAATTTGAAAATATTATTTAGCAGTGATGCTAAATTGGAAAAGTCCTCCATTGAGGGAGGTCAGGAGGGTGAACTTTAAACACCTTAACTAAACGACATTGAATGCAGAGACTGGAATACAACTGGAATACAATATTAAGAGTCATGAAAAATACTATTTTTGAACAACAAATATTAAAACGACGAAACAATATAAAAATATGATAAAGAAATTTAGTGTAGTATGGCTGTTATTATTTGCAGCAGTAGCATTAAAAGCTCAGGTAGAATTTACCGCATCGGCACCAAAAGTTGTTCGGGTTGGAGAGCAGTTCCGTTTATCTTTTGCGGTAAACGAACGGGGTAAAGATTTTCACTGGCCATCGCTCGACGGTTTTTCAGTATTAAGCGGCCCCAATGTGTCGAGTAGTAGTAGTGTACAAATAATTAATGGTCAAATGACACAAGAACAGTCATTTACCTACACGTATATACTTATGGCACAGCAAGAAGGAACATTTACAATACCTTCGGCAACCATAAAAGTAGGGCGAAAAGATTATTCCACACCGGCAAGGCAGATTGAGGTTGTTCAGGGGCAACAGCAGGCTCAGGCGGGCGGCAATAATCAACAAAACCAAGGCTCACAACAAAGTACAGGAACAGTAAACGGTACCGATTTGTATGTATCGGTCGATGTTGATAAGCGTAACCTTTATCAGGGCGAGCATTTAACAGCTACTATTAAAGTATATACAAAAGTTTCGCTTGCCGGTTTTGAGGATATAAAATTCCCTGCCTATACCGGTTTTTGGAGTCAGGACATAGAAACACCCCAACAAATACAACTTACCCGCGAAAATGTAAATGGCGAAATATACGAAGTGGGGGTATTTAAAAAGACACTTTTATTCCCGCAGCGTAGTGGCGAACTAACAATAGAACCATTCGATATTACAATGCTTGTACGTCAGCAGGTACGTAGCAACAACCCTTTCGACGATTTTTTCGGGGGCTCATATCGTACAGTTAAAAAGAATGTAAAAAGTAAACCTATTACCATAAATGTAAAACCACTACCGGCCAATAAGCCTGCCGATTTTAACGGAGCTGTTGGAGACATGGATATGGTTGCAGCTATTGACAAAACCGATATTGCGGCAAACGAAGCTGTTAATTTGCGAATACGTATTTCAGGAAACGGGAACATGAAACTTATAAAACCATTGAAAGTTGACTTTCCACCCGACCTTGATGTATACGACCCAAAAACAACACTTAAAACCGATGCCGGAACAAACGGAGTTACAGGCAGTGTATCGTTCAATTATTTAATAATACCGCGCTTTGCCGGAACTTACCGTATACCACCTGTTAAGTTTACATATTTCGATACAAAAACAAAAACATACCAGACACACACTTCCGATGAGTTTGAAATAAATGTGACCCGCGGAGAAAACAGCGAGGCACAAAGTTCAGGAGTAGTGCAGGGAGTAAGCAAAGAAGATGTCCGCTTTTTGGGGCAGGATATACGCTTTATAAAAACTAATTATGAACTTTACAAAAAGAAAGATTTTTTGTTTGGTTCCAAAGAGTATTATTTAATAATATTTGGTTCTCTTGCACTTTTTATTGTAATATTGGCTATTCAGCGTAACCGCATTAAGCAAAATGCCAATCAGGCAAAAATGAAAAACCGTAAAGCAGGTAAGGTTTCGCAAAAGCGACTTAAAAAAGCAGCATTGCATATGAAAAACAATGAAGATGCTCTGTTTTATGAAGAAATACTTAAAGCTATGTGGGGTTTCTTAAGCGATAAACTTTCAATACCTGTTTCAAACCTGTCAAAAGACAATGTTGAAGGTATACTTAAATCACATTCTGTTGATACAGAAGCAATAAATGAGCTTATGGAATTACTTAATTCATGCGAGTTTGCCCGCTATGCTCCATCGGCAGTATCGGGCGGCACTGCCGATATTTACAAAAAAGCAGGCAATATAATTTCAAATCTAAACCAAAAAATAAAGTAATTATGAAGTCAGCAATAACAATTATATCAATATTATATATAGCCTTTACGGCCAATGCTCAGCATTCGTATCAGCCACTCGATTCGGCAAACACTTATTATTCAAATGGTAATTTTGAAAAAGCAATACAATTATATGAGCAAGTTCTTTCTGAGGGGGTACATAGTTCAGAGCTATACTATAATTTGGGTAATGCCTATTATAAATCGAACAAATACCCAATGGCAATAGTTAACTATGAGCGTGCTTTAAAGCTAAGCCCCGGCGATTCTGATATTGCATTTAACTTAGAAATGGCCAATATGAATATTATTGATAAACTTGAAGTGATGCCTGAATTTTTCCTCAGTAATTGGCGTTACAAATTCAACCATTTATTAAGTTCAAATATATGGGCTCTAATTAGTATAGCATTGTTTGTAAGTGGCTTATTACTATTGCTTGTTTTCTTTTTTTCAAGAATATCGGTTATACGTAAAGCAACATTTTGGATTGGCATACTTTTTATAGGTTCATTTTTTGTATCGTTTAATGCTTCACGCAAAATGAAGTGGTATGCCGAAAAAGAACCCGAAGCTATAATTATTACACCATCGGTAGTAGTAAAAAGTGCTCCGAATGCAGCCGGAACCGAACTGTTTATAATTCACGAAGGATTAAAAATAAAAGTTGTAGACCAGCTTGATGACTGGCGCCGTATTCGCTTGTCCGATGGTAATAAGGGTTGGTTAAAAGTTAGCGATTTAGTGGTTATTTAGTTCAATAGTAACTTATATATCAAGGGTTTTCTTAACTATTGATTCAATTTCAAGTAAGTTTATTGGTTTTTTTATATAGTGTAAAGCACCATAGTCTAAAACCAGTTGAATAGTTTCCTGATCCTGTTTGGCACTAATAACAATAATTTTGGTGTTAGGTGAAAGGTTATTGTTTTTTATTTTCCTGAGTATTTCAAAACCGTCAACAATAGGCATCATAAGGTCAAGAAGTAGTAAATCATACTTCTTCTCACTAAGTCGTGCAATAGCTTTAGTGCTATTGCTTTCTATATCTACCTGAATGTTTTTATTGTCTTCAAAGGTAGATTGTATTAAGTATAAATTCACTTCAGAATCGTCAACTACTAATATTTTTTTCATCAATAAGGACTAATTTAAAATAACTAATGTTTGTAATAGTGTAATAAAAAAGATACAAATATTTATTGTTTGTTTAGTTATAAAAGTATAAAATATAAACAGACGAAATATATATCTGCTATGTTTTATATTAAAATTCTATTAACACTGTGGTATTATAATAGTATTAAATGCTTTTAAACATGGTGTATATTCCGGTTGTAGTTAATTAATAATATATATGAGTTTTTTTAGCCACTATAATTTTTTAATTTTAGGAGTACTCATAAAAAGGTATTTGAATTCAGAATATTATTCTTATTGTATAATTGTAAATTGTAGTTATGGGTGATGAAAAATCTATATTGGAGCTTATATATAACACGATTCCGGATACTGTTATTATTATTAATGAAGATTATACTATTGCAGATATCAATAATAGTGGTATGGAGCTTTTTAAATTAGAAAAGCCGATAAGCAATCTGCATTGTTATGATTTGTTATGTGATAAAAATGAACCGGATATTGATTGTTCCTTATTTTGTAAGAATAAAGAAAAAGGTAGTGTCGGAAAATTAATAACTGTAGATGGTAAGATATTTAAAGCAAAAGTATTAGAGCTGGAGTTAGTAAATGGGGAGAATAAATATGTATCCATTTTAAGTAATGTAACTGATTGTTTTGAAAAAGAGAACAAGATATTAAAACAGAATGAAGAGTATAAATCGTTGACCGAGGAGTATCAAACTTCGATAGAGGAACTTGAAGAGAAGAATCGAATTATAACAGAAGAGCGAGAGAAATATCATCAGTTATTTACTAATATGAATGCTGCATTTGCATTGCATGAGATGGTTTTTGATGAGAATGGAATACCGTGTGATTATATTTTTATAGACTGCAACTCAGAATTTGAGAAACAGACCGGCTTAGTACGCAATAAAATAATTGGGAAAAGGGTGTTGGAGGTAATTCCAAATTTGGAAAAGAGCTGGATAGAAACTTATGGGAAAGTTGCATTATCGGGGGAGTCAATTAGTTATACAAATTATGTTGAAGCTTTTGATAAATATTACGATACACGTTCGTATTCGCCGCAGAAAGGTTTTTTTGCTGTAACATTTTATGAAATAACCCAAAGAGTAAAGGCAAGGGAGGAGGTAGAGGAAAAGAGTGCTGCATTAGAAGTAATAAATGCAGAGCTTGAAGAGAGTCTTGAAAACACACAAGCCTTAAATAATAAATTAGAGAAAGCTTTAAGCGAAAAGTCGGAGAAAGAGGGGATACTAAAGGCTGTATTTAATAGTGCTCCAACTTGTATGGTATTACTAAATGATAGAACAGAGATAATAGAAATGAACAATACCGGGCTCGAAATGGTAGGTCAGAGTCAGGAAGAAGTATACAGTATGCAAGGGGGCGATGTGTTCCGATGCGTTGAGGCACTAAGTAATCCCAATGGTTGTGGGGCTGGCGATAATTGCAGCGTTTGTTCTATTCGTAACTCTGTAGAACATACTCTTAGAGCAGGAAAAGAGGTTTATAGAATAGAAACAATTTTAAATGTAAAAGATACTAACGGAGATGCTCGGGTATTGAATATTCTTATATCAACTAAGAGAATTGGTAATGAGGGGAATATGGTTTTGCTTACTGTAGAAGATATAACTTTATTCAAAGAGCAAGAGAGAAAAATAAGAGTTAGTGAAGAGAGGTACAAGGAGTTATATAATAATGTACTGCAAAGTGAAACAAGGCTAAATAAGCTTATAGAAAATATAGATAGTGGAGTGGCAATATATAAACCATTACATAATGGTGATGATTTTGAGTTTATTGCATTTAATAAAAGTGCAGAGCAAATAACAAATACCGAATGTAAAGAGGTGTTGGGGAAAACATTATTAGGAGAGTTTTCTCAAATGGTTAACAGCCCTCTTTACACAGCACTGCAAAGTGTAAACATAACAGGCAATGATATTAAGCTGGAGCCATTTTTTTATAGTAACAATAAGTGGGAAGGGTGGATTGATAATTATATATATAAACTTGATTCAGGTGAAATAGTAACTGTTTTTTCAGATGTTACCGAAAAAATAATGACAAACAAGCGTCTTGAGACTGAGACAAAAATTGCAGAGACTTTTGTAACTAAAAATGATTCAATGGTATTTAATGGAGTTTTAGAAATACTATTGGAATTTTTTGATAGCGAATATGGCTTATTTGGATATATAAATAAAGAAGGCGATTTGGTTTGTCCATCAATAACATCGACAGTTATGGATAAATGTCAAATGGACGATAAGAATATGGTTTTTGCTAAAGAGAAGTGGGGAGGTATATGGGGGCGAAGCATTATGGAGAAGAAAGCCATTGTTCAAAACAGTAAATTGAAGTTGCCTTATGGACATATAAAGCTTAATAATGCTATTGCTTCAGTAATAAAAGATAGGAATAAAGTTAAAGGTTTAATAGTATTAGCTAATAGACCTAATGGTTATTCTAAAATAGATAAGGATTCACTAAGTAAATTTTGTAATTATATTACTCCACTTTTAAATGCAATTTTAAAAGAAAATGAGTATAAAGAGGAACTTATAAATGCAAAGGACGAAGCAGAAAAGGCCAATAAGTTAAAATCGGTGTTTTTGGCAAATATGAGTCATGAAATTCGCACACCGTTAAATGGGATTATGGGGTTTACCGATTTGTTGGTTACAAAGCCGAATTTGTCAGAAGCCCAACGTGAGAATTATTCATCAATAATAAGAAGTAGTTCGCAGGGTTTGCTACATATTGTAAATGATATACTTGATATATCGGCATTGGAAAACAATTCATTGGAGCTTTTTAATAAAAAGGTTCAAATTAATAAAGTATTTAACAATCTTGAAGATATATATGCACGGCAAATAATAGAAACTAAAAAGAATATAAAACTTACAGTAAGTAGAGTAAATGAAGTGAAATATATTATTGCCGATGAATCGCGTTTTATGCAAGTGTTTACTAATTTGATTGATAATGCACTAAAGTTTACTAATTCTGGCGAGGTTTCGTTTGGTATAGACCAATTTAGTAACCACGATATAACTTTTTATGTTAGAGATACAGGGATAGGTATTGATAATATTAATCATGAGTTAATATTTGAACGCTTTAGGCAGGTTGGGGTAAGTAACGACAGGTTATATGGCGGCAATGGATTAGGATTGTCAATAGTACGTGAAATACTTTATTTAATGGGAGGGCGTATATGGGTAGAATCGGAGATTGGTAAAGGAGCAACATTCTTTTTTACCTTGCCCGGAATTGTGTATGAGCAAGGTTCAGTAAGTATTACTGAACAAGAAATAGCATTAACGTCAAATGCTGTAAACCTGTTGATAGTTGAAGATGATAAGCTCAATGCCTTGTTTTTAAAAGAGGTGATGCAAGAATTAAAATTTGACATAACTATTGCGTATAGTGGCAAAGATGCAATGGAGGAGTTTGTAAAACAGGATTTTGATTTAATACTAATGGATATAGGTTTGCCCGATATGTCGGGGCTCGATATTGTAAGGAAAATTAGGAGTAAAGGATCAAAAATTCCAATAATTGCACAAACAGCATTTGCAATGAAGAGCGATGAGGATAAAGCTTTTGAGGCTGGTTGTACTGACTATATATCGAAGCCAATAAACCAAGCAGTATTATTAGCAAAAGTTAAGCAGGCATTACTTATAGATAAATAAAAAACGAACCGCAAGGTTCGTTTTTTTTGTATTTATTCTTTTGAAGCAAGGTATCGTTCAGTGTCGAGAGCTGCTTTGCAGCCCGAGCCGGCAGCTGTTACAGCCTGGCGGTATGTGTGATCCATAACATCGCCGCAGGCAAATACACCCGGTACATTGGTATGTGTAGAGTTGGGCTTAGTAATAATGTATCCGGTTTCGTCGGTTTTAATATATGGTTTGAATACGTCAGAGTTTGGCGTATGACCAATAGCAAGGAAGAAACCGTCAATTTTTATTTCTGTTTCTGACTCTTCGGCAGTACCTGCTTTCTTAATTAAACGTGCTCCGGTAACAACATTTCCATCGCCTAATATTTCTTTTGTATTATGTTCGTAAAGTACTTCAATATTAGGAGTTTCGTCAACACGTTTTTGCATTGCTTTCGATGCTCTCATGTAATCTTTGCGTACTATCATGTATACTTTTTTACACATATTGGCAAGATAAGTAGCTTCTTCGGCAGCGGTATCGCCCGCACCAACTACGGCTACGTCTTTGCCTTTATAGAAAAAGCCATCGCAGGTAGCACAAGCAGAAACACCTCCGCCGCGGTATTTGTTTTCCGATTCTAATCCAAGGTAACGTGCTGTTGCACCTGTTGATATAATAACAGCATCGGCAGTAATAGTTTTTTCACCGTCAACTACTACTTTATGAACAGAGCCTGAAAAGTCGACCTGAGTAACCATACCCCAACGTACATCGGTACCAAAGCGTTCAGCTTGCTTTTTTAGGTCGGCCATTAAAGCATTTCCGTCAACACCTTCGGGGTAGCCGGGAAAATTATCTACCTCGGTGGTTGTAGTAAGCTGCCCCCCGGGTTGCATTCCTTGTATCATAACAGGGCTAAGGTTAGCTCGGGCAGCATATATTGCAGCGGTGTATCCGGCCGGACCTGAACCTATTATTAAGCATTTTACATGTTCATTGCCATCGGTATTTGCAGAAGCACCCCGGTTTTGAGTATTGGGTGCATTTAAGTTAGAAAGATCCATAATTATTGAGTAACTGTATTATTATTTTTCAGCAAAGATAAAAACAAAATAAGAATGAGTTATTCAAAACAGGTGAATTAGTTTTTATACAGTTATAAACAAAATTTATAAGTTAAACATATACTTGGTCAATTACCCGCCCCGAGCAACCGGTGTGTTTAACAAGAGCTTTTATTTTGCTGTTTGGTTCTAATTGTGGAATTTCTATTAGTTTTGCTTCTACGGCACGAAACTCACCTTCGGAGTTGCGAAATATATAGTATTCCTTATCGTCAATCCAACCATTTTTTAAATAGTACAGCTCTTCAATATATCTCTTTTCGGCTTTCATATATGTGCTTTTTATATAGTTTAAAGTAGTGTAACATAAATTATACCGAATGTAATATATGGCAAATAAAACGCTGAAATACAGGTGTGTATGGCAGTCAGATTTTAGAGAATAATTACAAATATGTAGCTGTTATTGATTATCATTAACTATTTGCTTATAATTCACCGTATTACCAAAAATGGATATAATTGGGCTTTCTACTTTAATGTTGCCATTGGCTATTTCGGTTATGTTTGTTTTTATAATTTCCTGATTGCTAAGGCTTACGTTTCGTACTATTGCAACCGGATAATCGGGGTTATACCCTTTTTCAAGATATTGAGCGGCTATTTGAATTATATTATCGGCACCCATATAGTAAACCGAGGTGTCAGATTCGAGTATTTTGAAGCTGTTTTTAGCATGGGCTGTTCCTAAAGCAACCGACGATGCTATTCCGCGATGGGTAAGCGGAATATCGGCATAAGCAGCCGCAGCAATAGCCGAACTGATGCCGGGTATTATTTCAACCTGAATACCAAGTTTTTCAAGGTAATAGCGTTCTTCGCTTCCACGCCCAAAGATAAGAGGGTCGCCACCTTTAAGCCTTACTACCATTTTGCCTTGAGCAGCAGCTTGATATAAAACATCGTTTATTTGGTTCTGAACCTTGCTGTGATTACCACGCCGTTTGCCAACATATATTTTTTCGGCAGTAAAGCGTTCTAGGAAGTTGCCATCGAGCAGGTCGTCGTAAAAAATTACATCGGCCTGGTACAGCAACTTTTCACCTTTACGGGTAAGTAAGTCGGGATTGCCAGGGCCAAAACCAACTAAATAAACTTTACCTTTTTGTGTACCTTGTTCATGTATTCGTTGGTCGCGTTCATGTAAATATGTAGCCAGTTCGTGTTTTAACTGTTTTGTTTTTTCTACTTCGGTGTGTTTTGAATTAATTGAAACTATAAGGTCGTCAGATTCAATAATAGCCTGCGAATGAAAGTGCGATACAGAGGCGTTGTCGCTACGGTTACATAGTATATTTAACTCTTCGCATTGGAGAAACACTTGTTCATTAACTAACGAATTGTTGGTACAGGCATATACAATAAAAAAGCCGCTTAAATGCTTGTTATTATATGGTTCGGTTATAGAATTGACTGTAAAATCAGTTTTCAGTTTATCGCTTATTTGAGGTGCAAGAACTGTAATGTTTTTGCAAAACGGATATATGTTTTTCACTTTCTGATAAGCAACATTGCCGCCGCCTACAATAAGTATTTTTTTATTTTCGAGATTAATAGAGATTGGTAAAAAGTTCATGTTTTAATGTTTTATAATAGTTTAAGTATGTCGGCATCGGAGTTGACCATGCAAGGATAATCAATGGCAGGGCGGCATAGTATATGAACATTTATATCCATACTTAAAGCTGCACTTACTTTCTCCGAAAGACCGCCGGCAAGGCCGGAATCTTTTGTTACTAAGTGTTTTATATTATATTCTTTATAAATAGCTTTGCTTGTATGCTCGGTAATAATACCTTTCATGGCAATAATATTGTGAGGCACAATTGAGGCATAATTGCATTTTTCAATGCTTTCAATTACAGGGAGTACTTTTACTACAAGGCGTTCTCTCTCTATTTGTGAAAATAAATGGATGTTTTTCGACCCTGTGGTAAGTAAAATATTCCCTTGTTCACGAGTGAGTTGTTCAGAAATATCGGTATACGATTGGTAGTATTTACACCCTTTAATATACTGTTGCTCACGTTCAAAACGGATGTATTTAACATTAGTTAATTTACAGGCATTGATAGCATTGAGCGATACCTCGGCAGCAAACGGATGGCTGGCATCAATTACACATTGAATATTGGAAGTGTTAATCAGATTTATCATAGCCTGTACCGACAGCTTATTTTGTATAACATGGGTTGTTACATTTTTTGCCAGCAATGTACCATAATTTGTTGTAGCCGATATAGTTACGCTGTATTTATTGTTAGTCAGCAGTTGAACAATTCTGTTAGCATCGCTTGTACCCCCTATAACCCAAATCATACGGTGTATCCTCTTACAGTTACCATTTTACCGTTAATAATTTCAGTTTTTGAATTACCAACAATAAGGGTTGTAAACATATCAATATCGTGATTATTGAGTTGAGCTAGAGTTGTTAGAGTAACCTCTTGTTGTTGGCGCATAGCATGTTTAACAATACCAACCGGAGTGTTAGGTTGTTTATATTTCAGGAATATTTCAATAGCATTGTCGAGCTGAGTAATTCTGGTTTTGCTTCGTGGGTTGTAAATACAAACGGCAAAATCGCCGGAACCGGCAGCGTGTAATCGTTTTTCAATTAATTCCCAAGGGGTAAGCAAGTCGCTAAGGCTAAGTACCACAAAGTCGTTCATTAGTGGGGCTCCAAGCAACGATGCTGCCGATGAAGCGGCACTTATACCAGGTATTATTTCAACCGGTACAGTTGAATTATGTGCCGATACTACTTCGAGCATAATACCTGCCATACCGTATATTCCGGGGTCGCCGCTACTTATAATACTAACAGTTTTGCCACTTTCGGCAAGCTGAAGTACTTCACGGCAGCGTTCTACCTCTTTCATCATACCCGATGATATGAAGTTATTATTTTGAACAAAGGGTTTTACAATTTCAATATATGTTTTGTAACCAACTATTACATCGCTTATTTCCATTGCTTCAATAGCTTTGGGGCATATATATTCTTTGTAACCGGGGCCTGTACCTACTACAAATATTTTTCCTGACATATTATATTTTTTAACTGTTTGTAATTTTATTATTTGAGTTTATTGTTTTTTCAAAAACAGAAATTGTTATTCCGTTCAATATTTGCTTTTGCAATAAGAATGTTCCGCTTTTATTACCTGCAAGGAATGCTGCTGTTTCGCTTACAGATGATACTCCTACTGTTGATTGTACGAAATGTGAACCAACAAACAAATGTTCAACTGTTTGTAACTCGGCAACCGGATAAAACAAGAGTGGGCATTTATATTCATTGGCAGCATTAATTATAGCAGGTTCATTTTCTTTTATTGAAATTGAAGCTATGGCCGAAATGCTGCGAGCATCAATATTGAGCATTTTCAAGGTTTCACTAATAAACCCCGCTAAAGCACTTGGTGGAGTATCTTTTTTACAACCTATACCAAGAATTATATTTTTGGGAATAAGCTTTGCAAACGGCAAATTCTCATTTACCGTAAGGTTATTGGAAACCAGTATTTTGGCTGTAAAGCCTTCGTTTGTGAAATAATGGTTGTATTTGCTAAGTAAACCATATTTATCGGAGAGCGATATTTTTTCGCGACTAATAATTTTGGCAGTAATATTTTTGGCATCGGCCATGGAGTCGATAACCAAACCATTAGCAACAGCCATCATATCAACAGCAGGAAGGTTATTAATATCTGACGAAGTGGTAATAACAGGGTTAGCACCAATAATTAGGGCAATAGTGTTGCAAAGGTTATTGGCACCCCCAATATGCCCCGATAGCAGGCTAATAACGTTCATGCCGCAGTCGTCGATAACCACTACTGCCGGATCTGATGTTTTGTTGCCAAGCCATGGTGCTATACTACGAACCACTATTCCGCAAGCCATTATAAATACAAGCTTGTCGTATTTTTGAAATAGTGTTTGACAAAACTCTTTCAGCTTTCCTTCAATAGGTAAAGTGCCGCTTTCAATCCATTTTTCGGAAGTATATAACACCGAATTATTGAAATGTGGAGCAATAGTATCAGCAAGCTCTTTACCTTGTTTACTTATGGAAATAAAGGCAATCATTACTCTTTTGCGTTACGGTATTCGTGAGTAAAATTACTTGCATACAGCAGTGAGTTTTCATAATAGCTGCCAAGGAAATTGCCAACTAAAATCATAGCTGTTTTGTTTATATTGTTGTTGGTTACTAACTGTGCAATATTGGTTAAAGTTCCTTTTACAATTTTTTGGTCGGGCCAGCTTGCTCTTTGTACTACGGCAACAGGAGTGTCGGGCGAATAGTGAGTGAGTAGTTTATCAACCAATTTGTCAATCATGTGAACAGTAAGGAAAATACACATTGATGTTTTGTGCGAGGCCAGCAATTCAATACTTTCGAGTTCGGGAACGGGAGTTCGCCCTTCCATGCGAGTACAAATAACTGTTTGAGAAATACCGGGTACGGTAAACTCACTTTTTAAAGCAGCAGCCGAAGCTACAAATGAGCTAACGCCCGGAATAACTTCATACTGAATATTAAGTTTGTCGAGTTCTTCAATTTGTTCGCGGATAGACCCATATATCGACGGGTCGCCGGTATGAACACGTGCTACCGTTTTCTTATTTGCAACAGCATTAGTTATTACATCAATTATTTCGGTCAAATCCATTGAAGCGCTGTTGTAAACCTCAGTATCGGCCTTACGGGTAGCAATAACAGCATGGGGAACAAGCGAACCTGCATAAATAATTACATCGGCATTGTCAATTGCCTTTTGCCCTTTTACGGTAATAAGTTCAGGGTCGCCCGGGCCGGCACCAATAAATTGTACATATATCATATTATAGTTTTTTTAAAATTGCGGTTGAAAAATAAGGAATGGGCGATTTTAGTATATCAATGTGGTTATGAATTGTCTGATTTTCTTTGCCTGCATTCGATATCATTGTAAAGCTAAATTCACCCGACTCAGAAAGGAAATTGTAAAGTTCATTGCTAAACGATGAAACTTTCATAAGTACAACGGTATTCATTGAATTTATTAGTTGAATGTCGGTATTGGTAAATGATGAAAGAACAACAAGGTTTTCACTCCCCTTGCAAAGCGGCTCCGATAAAATACTGCTTATAGCAGCAAAAGAGTATATGCCCGGAATGGTTTCGGTGGTGTACGATTTATCGAGGTATTCTAAAACATAGCTGTAAGTGCTGTAAAGCATTGGATCGCCAAGGGTTAAGAATACTGAGTTTTTACCGGCATCGAGTTTTTGGGCTATATATTCGGAATTGTTTTTACGTGAAGTAATGCGTGTATTAATATCTTTAGCCATTGAGAACTCAAGGTGTTCAATAACAGCATTTTCAGGGATATACGATTTTACAATTGCCAAAGCTGTACTTGATTGTTCGGGCGATTTAGGTACGTATATTACATCGGCATTCTGAATAGCTTTAACAGCTTTGAGTGTAATGAGCTCGGGGTCGCCGGGGCCAATTCCGATACCTGACAGTTTCCCTTTTTTTATATCTTCCATATTGTATTATTGTTTTTTACCTGTAATTATAAATATTGGGTTACGAGCTGTAAGCATTGGTACTTCGGTTTGGGTATTTACCGAACTTACAGCAACCTGAATTAATTCAAAATTGTAATTATGCTCTTTCATAAAACGGTATGTTTGGTACATAGTATCAATAACAATGGCTGTTACAACTACAATTGCATTGTTGGGTGCTTTTGTATCGATAAGTTTGAGTATATCGTTAATATTACCACCCGAACCGCCAATAAAAAATTTGTTTACCGAACTTACACTTTCCATACCATTGGGAGCAGTAGCCTGTATAACATTAATATTTGATACCGAATGCTTTTCTATGTTTTTGTTTATAAGCTCAATAGCATCGGAGTTATGCTCTATGGCTATTACAATGCCTGAGGTTACAAGTTTTGCTGCTTCTATTGAAACTGAACCTGTTCCTGCACCAATATCCATAAAACTATCGGTACTATTAAGCTCAAGTTTACTTAAAACTATTGTTCTAATTTCTCCCTTTGTCATAGGAACCGAGCCGCGTATAAATTCACTATCTTTCATTGTTATAAATACTTAATCAAATTCTTATTTTGTTGAACTCTCTGTTTTCAATTATTACCGAGCATAAATTTAAATTGAACTCTGAGGCTAAAAATGTTGATGGCACATCCGAAATAATTTGCTCATCGGAATAAGAGAGATTCAGTCCAATGTGCATTATTGTATTGTGATAATTATTATCGGTAAGGGTTTTGGCAATTTTTGCCGGAGTGTTTACTTTATCGGTAAGTATAAAAACCGATGAATATTTGTAAATATGGGTTATAAAATTTCCGGAGCGACCGTGTAATGAAGTTAGCAAAGCGTGTTCGTATCCCATATTTAACTTAGCATAAAAATACTGATACGACGATATTCCCGGGTAAACAGTAATATTAACCGTTGGAAAATTATTTGCAATAAAGCTGCGAAGTGAATAAAATCCGGTGTCGCCCGAAACCAGAATACTAATATTTAATCTGTTGTTTCGGGTAATTATATCTTTAAGTATCGAAGTGTTGCCTGTAAATTCGAAGCTTTGTTTGTTGTAATCGGTAAACAAACTGATATGACGCTTGCCGCCAATAATAATATCAGATTCGGCAACTACTGTATGAATTATAGGTAAAACATATTGAGGATTGCCCGGACCTATTCCGCATATATTTATTTTACTTTGATTCATATATACAATTTAAAAGTGATAAAGCATTGGTGGTACAAGCAAGCATACCGATGTTTTGTGAAAAAACAATTACTTCAATCGTTAAATCGTTGTACACATAGCTTTCAGCTTTTGATTTAATAAGCCCGGCAATATGATTCCAAAAAGCTTTATTTTTAATATTATCGGCTATCTCTTCGGTGGTATTGGCTTTCATTATAAAATTGAACCCCACGTTGTCGCCGGTAAGGTTGAAATAGTGAGCTGCCAATATTTCGTTTCGGGCATCGGCAGTACGGCTATGGGTATTGAATATTCCGCCGGCCAGTTTTGCCAGTTTACCAATATGACCAACAAGTACAATTGTTTTGAACCTGTGTTTCACAGCCTGTTCAAGCATAAAGCCAATATAGTTGCTGGTTAATACGGTATTTTGCTCATTGTAATTGAAATTAGCTTTAGCAAATGCAGTAGCATAATTGCCGGGTGAGAATACAGCATATGAACACCCCAAATGCGCTAGTTGGTTAAGTTTAATAACCAGCGAATCTTTCAAAGCCTCTTCCGACATAGGCTTAACAATACCTGTAGTACCCAAAATAGATAATCCGCCAACTATTCCAAGCCGCGGGTTAAATGTTTTTTTAGCCAGCTCTTCGCCGTTGGGAATGGTAATAGTAATTTCGATACCGGTGTTTGGTGGCAATATTTCCGATACATTTTCAATAATCATAGTACGGGGAGTAGGATTAATGGCAGGCTGTCCCATAGCAACAGCCAGCCCCGGTTTGGTAACCATTCCAATACCTTTGCCGGCTTTAATAGTAACGCCCGGTTCGTTAGTAAAAACAGCCTTAGCGCATATTTCGGCACCGTGAGTAATATCGGGGTCGTCGCCTGCATCTTTTATTATTCCGCAAAAAGCCTCTGTAGTTGAAAGTGAAGCATTTACAAGTTCAAAAACCACGTTCTGCCTTGCCGGAAGAACAACAGAAACATGATTAATAATAACCTTATTGATAAGCATATATGCAGCTGCCTTAGCAGCTGCGCTTGCGCAAGTACCGGTAGTGAATCCCGATTTTAATTCGGTAAGCAGGTTATTATTGTGCATTTGTATTAATTTTATTAGTCGCGTTTAACAATATTGTATAGTATAGCATTAAGAATAGCTACACCAACAGTGCTGCCACCTTTTCGGCCTCGTATAATCATATATGGCATACCCGACTCTTTCAACATTACTTTCGATTCGGCTGCACCAACAAACCCTACCGGGACACCAATAACCAAATCGGGTTTAATAAGCCCATGCTTGTAAAGTTCACAAATTCGCACCAATGCTGTAGGAGCATTTCCAATTACAAATATTTTATAATCGGAGCTTTCGGCTGCCATATCAACACCACATATTGAGCGGGTAATTCCTTTAATTTTAGCAACTTCCATTACTTTAGGGTTATGTACAAAACAGTTTGCCTCACAATTGAGTTTACTCAACGAAGGTTTGCTTACTCCCGAAGTTATCATGGTAGTATCGGCATATATTTTACACCCGTTTTTCAGTGCATTAATCCCTTTATTTAAAGCATTATCTGAAGATTCGAAAAGGTGAGCATATTCAAAATCGGCAGTTGTATGTATTATACGCTTAATAATAGCATCGTATTGGGCAGGAATATTTAAATGCGATAGTTCGGCCGATATAATAGCCATACTGTCGTTTTCTATTCCCATAGGATTGAGATTTATATAATTGCTTGCTTCCATAGTTTTGTTATTTGTTCAAAGAATTTGAAATTTGAATAAAAATGAATGTGCGCATAAGCTCCTAATGTGTTTTTGTGTTTTAAGCCACACTGCCAATTTCTATTTTTATTTTGTTTTGATAGTGTATATTCCAGTGTATAGTTTGCTTGGCTGCGATTATCAATTTTCGATTTATGAAACTCATGAGCAAAAGTACTCTCGCCATTATATTCAATATTGCAATATCCAAAATGTTGAAGCGAATTGGTCATTTGTGTTTTTGAATTAAAAACTCCACACATATTATTTTCATTTCCTTCAATATCAATTATACTTTCGGTTAAATACATTAATCCGCCACATTCGGCATATATAGGCATATTGTTTTGAGCAGCATTGTTAATTGACATTAGCATTGGTTTATTGTCCGATAATTCTTGAGCAAATACCTCGGGATACCCTCCGCCAATATATAAACAATTGCACTCTGCGGGTATTTTGCTATCACGCAAAGGGCTGAAGTAGTGTAGCTTTGCACCTAGTTCAGTAAGCAGTTCAATATTGTGATGATAATAAAATCGAAACGCCTTATCGTAAGCTACACCTATTCTGAGATTACTTAAATCAATAGCCGGCATAGTGAAATTATGCTCAGGTAAAACAGAACCTCCGGCTACATTCATAAGGCTATCAATATCAATAGTTTGCTTTAGTGTATTAGTTAGTAATTCTATTTTTAGTTTCAAATTCGTATCTTCTTCGGCTTGCACAAGCCCTAAGTGACGGCTTTCTAGTGCATAGTTGCTGTTATTGGGTAAATACCCGATACATACTACATTGCATCTTTTTTCTATTTCCGATTTTAAAAAACTGAATTGGTCATAATTTGAAACATTATTTAAAATAACCCCTTTAATATCGGCATGGGGCATTAGTTCACAATATCCCTTTACAATAGCCGATACCGACTGGTATAACCCTTTGCAATTAATTGTAAGTATTACCGGAATATTCAATAGTGAAGCCAACTCATAAGTACTCCCTTTCATTTCGGTTCCCAAACCGTCGTAATACCCCATTACCCCTTCAATTATTGCAAGGTCATTGTTGTGTACCTGCTTGTTATATAGGTAGTTAATTGTATTGCCCGACATTAGAAAAGAATCGAGGTTATACGAATTTTTATTTAAAACATATTTATGAAACAGTGGGTCAATATAATCGGGTCCGGCTTTAAATGGGGCAACACTATAACCGGCCAATTTGAGTAAATTCATCAGCCCAATGGTAATTGTTGTTTTACCGCAACCGCTGTTTGTTCCTGCTATAATTAAGCCTTGCATATAGTTTTACTTAAAAATGTATTTAATTCGTCCATACTTTTTGGGAGCATATTTTTATTAATATCAGGTTTCAGGCTCAAGCATGTTTTAATAATGTGTGGAATTTCAAAACCTGCTTGCAACATCTTTTTTTCGTTGGCAAAAACTTCATTTGGCAGTCCGGAATCAATAACCGAGCCTTTACTCATAAGTATAACAAAATCGGCCCATTCATAGGCTTGGTTTACATCGTGAGTTGAAATTAGAATTGTTTTTCCGTTTTTATTCAGCCTGTTCAGAATATTAAAAGTTATTTTCTCATTCTTAGGGTCGAGCGTTGCTGTTGGTTCATCACAAATAATAAGCTCAGGTTCCATAGCAATAATAGAAGCAAGGCAAACACGCTTCTTTTGTCCTGCACTAAGTTCGTGCGGCGACCTGTTTTTTAGCTCATGCAAACAAAATTCATCAATCATGGCATCGGCTTGGTTATATATCCACTCCTTGTTACTTGAAATGTTGCATAAGCCAAAAGTAATTTCTTCATATACAGTTGGAGCAATAAGTTGATTATTAGGGTCGTGAAAAAGGAATCCTACATTTTTGCGTAAGTTGAGGAGCTCTTTTTTTGAATATTGATACTCGTTTGAGTTATAAAAAATTTTGCCATTAGTTGGTTTCAGTATTCCATTCAAATGGAGCATTAAAGTTGACTTACCGGCTCCATTTTCACCTATTAAAGCAATTTTTTTCGCACGTGGTATATTAATAGATATATTACACAGAGCCTTAGTGCCTGAATGATACACAAAATCAACATTTTGAAAACTAATTATGTTGTTCATGCTTTAATAATTATATAAAGTGATATAATAACTCCATTTATAACTAAAGGAATCAATGTTTGATTGAATTTGTAAGTGTGAGGTTTTTTCATAAATATATACGAACCATTGCCTGCCCGGGCAGCCTGAGCTGTTTCAACATTTCGGGCATACACCAGCGATTGTTGAAATATATTGGTTATCAGCATAGTAAACGAACTAATTTTACCTCTGTTATTTGCATAAGCTAGCCTGCATTTTTGTGCTGTATATAGCATTTTGCTTAATACAATAAGGTTATTTACAAACTTATATGTTAATACAAATATTTCAACAAACAGAACCGGTATTCCTGCTTTTTTCATTAATAGCGAAATGTCAGATATTGAATGTGTTAACAGTATTCCGAAAACAATTGAAATAATACTTATGCTCCGAAAAAACGATAATTGAGCTATTATTATATTTTCGCTATCGGCAAATATTTTTAGCTTTCCTATTGAAAATATTAAGTTACTTCCACTAAATGAAACAGCAATAGTTATACATCCAATAAGTATAAAAGTAAAAGGGATTAGGTATAGTTTCACTAATTTCTTATATGACACAGAAGTGAAAATAATAGTGAATACAAAAAATAATACTGTTATAATGGTGCTGAAGAGTATTGAATTATTGAGCATTGCAATTATAAAAGCAGGAATAAAATATAATAAGCGTATCCCAACAGGAACGTTGCAAAGTTTATGATTATAATTGTATAGTGCCGCAATACTCATGCTACTTAACTGTTTTTGACTTTTGCTTTAATATAAAATATGTAAATACCGAAACCCCAATTAATGCCTGTAACGCAAAAAGCAAAAGCTCGGAATATTCCCATTTGGGCTCCCATATACTGTTTGCCCATGGTTTATAGTTTGGTGCCAGTTCGTTTATAACATCAACCGATTTATCGTCGGTGCCGGTATTGTTGGCAAAAGAAATACTTATAATTACCTGAGCAACAACAACAAATATACCCAGTGCAATAATCATTACCTTTTTATTTATGATTTTCATAGTTTAGCTTTTTGTTAATGCTTTCATGAATTTATTACTCGAAATAAAATCGTCGTTTTTACTTACCGATAATATTAGTTTCAGAGCCAGTACGGTTAGTAATCCTTCAATAATAGCAAGTGGTAACTGTGTTACGGCAAATACCGATATAAATTTCATAAAATTGCTGTACAACGGTGCACTCTCCGATTGAAAAGCCATAGCAAGCTGAAACGATGTGCATATATAAACCGATATATCGGAAAAGAATGCAGCCAGAAATACGGCAATATTTTTATTTTTAAAAAATACGCTCGTACCTTTAAAAATGGCTATTGCTGTAAAACTTCCAACCACAGCCATTGAAAAAGCATTTGCACCTAATGTGGTAATTCCGCCATGAGCCAAAAGAACAGACTGAAATATAAGTACTATTATACCAAGTACACTCATAGAAGAAGAGCCGATTAAAAGAGCCCCCAGGGCAATACCTGTTAAATGAGAACTGCTTCCGGCAACAGAAGGTAACTTGAGCGACGATAACACAAAAACAAAAGCACCCATAACAGCTATTAGCAACTTATTGGCCGAATTATCATTAATCCGTTTTTTTATGCTTCTAAGTCCTAAAATAAAAAAAGGGACAAAAACCACAGCCCAAAAAACCGACCACTGCGGAGGTAGAAACCCCTCGGTTATGTGCATAGCATTTCCGGTAAACGGCAATACTGACAATAGTGCAAATGTTACAATGAACTTGTTCATTATTAATTATATGCATTGATTTTACGAACCATCAATTCGGCCATTAGCTCTTCTTTACCTATTGGAGTGCCAAAGTAAAGTTCCATATGAGGATACTCTTTTTGTATTGAGCTTATAATAGCCGGAATATCTTCCTTAATGTGGTTGCCGTTGTATAGGAAGTATGGTAATATAACTATTCGTGTTATACCAAGGTTATTTACCTTAGCTATAGTATCTTCGAGCGATGGCTCTGCAAGCTCCATGTGAGCTCCATATACATGGTTATTACCACTCTTTTGGCGAGTAAGCTCAACAATATAATTAAAGTCGCTGATAGCATCGGCCGATTTGCTGCCATGCCCCAAAATAATAACTGATTCCTTTTGCATAGTATGTTATTTAAATCATTAATAATCAAATAAAAACAATGCAGGCAGGTAAAGTATAATCAACAAATAAGGCTTTTTGTAATCAGGTAAACGGTGTATATATTAAATAACCACTTACAGAAAAATCAGTCCCTAAAGTTTGTTGCTTATAAAAGTTTTATGAATGAATTCAAAATAAGAATCATTGCAGCCTTTATTCCCGAAAGCATTGTTACGTAATAACAGATATGGCAGGTCTTCCGGCTTTCCCGATTTTCAATTCCTTCCCGGTGTTACCCAGTGGTTGTAGTTTGAAAATACAAACCAACAAAGTGTTGGTTCGGGCATACGGCTGCGGGTACAGCTCTCGATTTTAACGAGATTCCCATATTAAGGATTTTCCAAGTAAAGGAAAATTCCACCATACGGGTGCAAATATGATAAAGAAAAATGGTAATAGCAATATAATAAAATAAAGATTTTTAGAAATATGGTTTTGAAATAATATTTAAAAAATTACTTTTGCAGCACAAAATCGGGGCATAGCTCAGTCAGGTTAGAGTACACGTCTGGGGGGCGTGGGGTCGGAAGTTCGAATCTTCTTGCCCCGACAAGCGGGCAATCTTATGGTTGCCCGTTTTTGTTTACCCAATTAACTTTCAAAATAAATAATCAACCCTTGCCACATAATAATTTATAAGCACAGTAAGTACAGTTCTTTTTATCTACTGTTTCAGTAAAAGGGATATCGGGATTGAATATTTCAGACAGCAAATGTTGTAGTTTTATATTAAATTCTTCAGCAATATCGACAAAATTGCCCGATGCATACCCTATTTCTTTTTTCGATTCAATATTAACCTTAAGATTGGGTATAAATAATTTACGCACCTGCATAATAGATGGACGTATTACAGCACTTTTTGTTTGGCGATAGTAAACCAATGAATATATAAATGTTTGTAAAATAGCCTTGTTTTTCGATATTTTTAAAGGGTTAAATACATCATTCAATTCATCAAATACTAGTTCATCGCTACCTGTTTTGTAATCAATTATGCGTACTCCATTTGCAGAACTATCAATACGGTCAATAGTTCCGCCTACTTTTACCGATAGCTCTATACCTGATAGCGAGAAATTGATATTACTATAATGTACACCTTCTGTTTCCAAAATATTTAATGGGGCATATTGTTTATCTATTTCAAGCATTTTACGTAAGTAACTCTCAACTACTGACTCTACCAATATGTTTTTTCCTACTATTTGAAAGTTTGCAAGCCCGTTTTTATTAAATGAATCATTAAATGCTTCGGCTACTATTTTTTGTATATTATCGGTGGCGTCAAGCTTTTGAAACTCCGGCTCAGTTAGCAACTTTCCATTATCGGTATATGGTTTGTAAATATCTTCGGCAGCTTTATGGAAAATATTGCCAAATATTCGAGCATCAACATTCTCTTCAACCTCGTCGTGCTCATATAATCGGAGTAAAGAGTAATAGCAGAATTTGAGTGGGCATGTTAAATAACGTACAATAGAGCTTGGCGATAGTATTCGCTTATTATCGCCACTTAAAAATTCATTGAGCGATTTTTGTATACTCTCATTTTTATAAATAATATTATCTGTTTTTACAGAGGAGCTAATACTTTGTTGAACACTTTTCTCAATCGTATTGAAGTTGTTGTTAAAAATCAGCTGAGGAATAAATCGGCTTCGTTCGCCGGTATCGAGCCCCGATTCACCATTGTTGTAAACCAATGTAACATTAGTGGCTCGTTGCAATAAGCGAAAGAAATAGTAGGCATACATAGCTCCATGCATTTCGGCATCGGGCAATCCAAAACCTTTGCGTAGCGAATAAGGTATAAACGATGTTCGGACCTGATTTAATGGCAGCTGTCCTTCATTGACAGAGAGTATAATAATATTAGCAAAATCGAGATTACGTGTTTCAAGAAATCCCATAAGCTGAAGGCCTCCGGTCATTTCACCTTCAAAAGGAATGCGGAGTGAATGGAGCTGCTTTGTGAAAATTTTAATATATGTAGCCTGCTCCGGTTCAAGCTTTTTATGACTAAGTTCAGAAACAAGCTGACGGTGTATTTTTCTGGTTTCATACAGCATTTCCAAATCAAGCTCAATGGTATTATTGTTTTCTGCCAATTGAATATATTCGTCTATTACCATACTCAATGTTTTTTCAAAAACATTTTGCAACTCACTTGTGGTAGTACTTTTTTTAAGCATAACCGACAACAAAGGAATTGTACATAACAACTCTTCATTAACGTAAAAAATATTGTTTTCGGTTATTTTATTAATTAGCTCATTGGCTGTTTTATTGCTTAAAGTAACAAAAAATGGGTGCTTCAGTAATCGCAATACATATATATAATAGTATGAACAAACACCATTAGCTGACATTCGCTTGTTTTGGTGTAACTTAAAAAACAAACTGCAAAATGAACCGGCATTACTTTTCATTACAGAATATCCCATAGTGGGATTTATAGAGGTTACATTAGCCGGTAAGCTATTAATAACCGGAAATAGCAGCTCTTCGTTGGCAAGTACAAGAGCCGTTTGTGAAATATCAATACTGCTGTCTGACAATATTTGCGATGCTACCGATATTTGCCCATGGTCAGTCGACGATGATATTATCTGTATTGCTTTTTCGTTGCTTACAAGTTTTGACTTTAGAATAAAATCGGTTGGTAATGGAAACTTTTGTAAATACTTTCGTAAAAATAAACCTGCCTCCTGATATTTATCGTTAATATAAAACAGGTCATAATCCCAAAAGAAAATTGCTTTATTATGTTTGCTAAAGTGTTCAAATATTACCTCTTCGCATTTGGTTATTGCATTAAAACCAACAAAAGCTACATTAGGCAAATCATTTGTATTGGTTTTTATTACATTTTCAGAAGCTTGTCGAAAAATAGCCCCTTCATAAGCCAAATTACGCGATTTTAATATTTCATTGTACGACAAATATACCGGAAGCATTACCTGCCATACTTCCATAAAGCTCTTTTTTAAAACGGTTGTTTCACTTTCTGTGAAATTTTTAAAAAAGCGTTTTAAAACCTCAATCTGTTCATCGGTTAAGAAAGAGTGTGTGCTATCCAGTTCTTTCAAATCTTTAACATTGGTAAAAACAGCATTGGGGTTTACCAAATATTTGTCTATATCATCAAAATCTTTCAATAATATTTCACCCCAGTTAAAGAATTGATCGAATGATTCTTTGCTATTGCTATGCTTGATATATGTATTGTATAATTCAAACAATAATGAAATATCAGAAGCCGACACTAAATTTGAATACGATGAAACAAAGTCGGAAATAGTAACCAACTCGGGCATCCACATAGTATTTTTAGCATTGTTTCTGAAAGCTTCTGTGAAAAATACTATTGATCGCCTGTTAGGAAAAACAATCTTTAAGTCTTTATTATAGTCATTATTTTGTTTGGCAATATAAAAAGCTACCTGTTGTAGAAAAGTTTCCAAAGTATTGATATTATTAGTAGTAGCATACAGTGTTAATATTGAAATATTTTTAAATAAACAATCTCCGGCACACTATATTTTACTTGAATATTTAATTATACGAATGTAAATATTGGCACTAACATTCACAAATAATATCAACCAGTAAGCGTTTTGTTAACAAAGATTAAACAATTATATGTTATACGGCAACTTTTGTTTTCATTACACGAAATATAAATATTTACATACTAGGAGTGTGGGATTTATGTTTTTAAACTACGCAAACGTTGTAGTCAGCCTTAATTTATTGATTATGTGTGTGTAACATATGTAGTAATGTATTTTATTTAGAATGCTTACAAATAAAATTTGCGTTTATTTTTATTTATACTGAATTTAAATAAAAGTATTTATTATTTTTGATACAGGTTTTTGTTTAAGCATAAGCCTACATAAATTAAACACTCTCTAAAACTTATATTATGACAACAACAGAATTTAATACACGCTTGCTAGGCATGGAAAGCAAACTCAAATATTTTGCATATAGCTTAACATCGGACAGGGAAGAGGCTAAAGACTTACTTCAGGAAACAATGTTAAAGGCTTTGTCAAATAAAAATAAATTTACAGATCCAAGAAATTTTAATTCTTGGGCGTATACTATAATGAAGAATACCTTTATAAACAATTATCGCAGAAACACTAAATCGAATACAATTTTTAATAAAACAGACAACCACGAGAATCTGCCACACAAACAAGAAGCCATATCGCCTGAATCGGAACACGCTCATAAAGAGTTACAAAAGAAAGTTGACAGCTTACCGGAAGAGTTCAGGGTTTCGTTTCAAATGTTTACCGAAGGTTTTAAGTATAAGGAAATTGCAGAAAAGCTCGATATACCTATTGGAACGGTTAAAAGTAAAATATTTTTTGCACGTCAAAAGCTAATGAACAGTTTACCTGAATACAGAGAAGAATATATATAAAAACGCTATCTACTTTCAAGAGCAAAATGGTTTTTGTATGAAAAAGGCTGTCTAAAAAGGCAGCCTTTATTATTCTAATAACCTCAGTTCAATATAAGAATATACTGATTATTTATTATTTAAATCCTAATGTGGGATATTAGTATCAAGTATCAAGTATCAAGTAAAACAACTACACATATCTTGATACTTTGTACTAAACAATGATAATTACAAAGATTAGAATATTAGTATATTGAGCATTTCCTTACATCGAACGTTAATATATTCTATATTTTCTTAATAGCATCAATGTCGATTCGTAAGCCAACTACTCCTTGGGTATTCAGATGTTTAATTTCAAATGGTTTTTTTATAAATTTAATAATCTGCCCTTTATTCCCTTTCTCTGTTTCAACAATTGTCTCATTCGAAGCTATAAGTTTTTCGTTAATTTCCTGATTCTTTTTTGCTTCATTTTCCGGCATAAATACAGCATCGGTATTTCCTATTAACTCATCGGCTGTTTTGCCAAAGCGAGCTGCACGAGCATTATTAGCAACTACATAAACACCATCTTTATCTTTAAGATATATTTCGGCCGGTATTTCGTTAAGAATATTTGCAATATCAACTTTTTGAAGTTCAACACGTTCTTCCAGTTCTTTTATTTGTGTTACATTTTTTGATATACCAAATGTTCCGATACACTCACCGTCGGTGGTAATAAGTGGTAGTTTTGTAATAGTGTTCCAAACAACAGTACCATCAACAAGTGTTTCTTTCAATAGCTTATTGACAATCCCTTTTCGGCTTCGCATTATTTCTTTTTCTTCATCGTAGTAAACCTGAGCAGAAGCTTTTGGTTGGAAATCAAAGTCTGATTTACCAATTATTTCATCAACGGTATCGGCATCGAATATATGCAGCATTGATTTGCTTATACGCAGGAATCGGCTTTCAGTATCTTTAAAATAGATATAGTCGGGCAGAAGGTCTAATAGTGAATCAAGAAGGGTATTCTGTTTTTTAGCTTGCAGTTCGGCATACTTATATTCAGTAATATTCTTCGATATTCCATAAGTTCCAATAACCTTACCATTATCACCTATAAGCGGCAGTTTTGAAATAGAATACCAAGCCTCAGTACCATCGAGTTTTACTGCACTTACTATTTTATTGGTAAAGCCTCTTCTACTCTTAATAATATCTTGTTCTTCATCGTAGAACTCTTGGGCATCTTCTTTCTTTTGGAAGTCGAAATCGGTTTTTCCAATAACTTCGTCAACAGTATCAGCATCGAATAGTTCAAGCATTGAATTACTGATTCGAAGAAATTTGCAATCCCTATCCTTAAAGTATATATAGTCGGGTAAGGTTTTAAGCAATGCGTCAAGGAGAGCTTTTTGTTCGCTTGCGGCAACCTCTATTTCTTTTAGCTCTGTAATATTTTTCGATATTCCGAAAGTTCCTATACAGTCGCCATTGGCAGTTATTAAAGGTAATTTAGTAATAGACGACCATACTTCGGAACCATCTTTAAGAGTTTCTTTCTGTATTTTATCAATGAATCCGTTTCGGCTTTGCATTATTTGTTTTTCTTCGTCGAAATATTTTTTAGCCAATTCGTGTGGTTGGAAGTCAAAATCAGATTTTCCTATTACCTCTCCAACTTGCTCTGCATTGAAAATATGAAGCATTGAATCGCTAATGCGTAAGAACTTACAATCTTCATCTTTAAAGTAAATAAAGTCGGGTAATGAACTTAACAAGGCATCGAGCAGTGTGTTTTGTTTTTCAAGATTCACTCTCATTTGAGAATTTTCTTCCATTTGGCGTTTCAGGTCTTCCTGAGTCGCTTCCATTTCTTCAAGGTTTTGGCGCAACTCTTCTTCCTGTGCAGCAAGCTCTTCGCTCTGATGTTGACTAGCTGCCAGTAGTTTTGTTGTTTTTTCGTTCATTCGAACATTGGCAATAGTTGAAGCTATAGAACTTGCCAGTTTCTCAACAAACTCTATTTCATGTTGCTCTATTTCGGTAAATGATGCTATTTCAATAACCCCATAGACCTCTTGTTCAAGCACACATGGTACTACCAAAATGCTCTTAGGGGTAGATGTACCAAGTCCCGAAGTTATATTCATATAATCATCGGGTATTTCGGTTAAATAAATGGTTTTTTGCTCATAAATACTGCGACCAACAAGCCCTTCGCCCATTTTTATCTCTTTTTGCATATATTTATCGCGTCCATAAGCTATTGCTGTTGCAAGTTCAAAATAATCTTCCTGGTCATCATCTACTTCTGCTTTTACAAACATAGCCCCTTGATTTACATTAAGATAATCGATAAGGTTAGAAATTAGGTTAAATCCTAGTTTCTTCATGTCGTCGGTATCTTTTCTCAGTGTTTCGCTAAATTTAGCAATACCAACATTTGCCCATGAATTTCTTTCTTCTTCAAGTTTTCGTTTTTCCTGTTCGTTACGGCTATTTCGCAAACTGCTCCGCATTTCAAGCAGTGCCTTGCCTAACTGATCGTACTCGCTTATTACATTGTATTCTGAATCGAGATTATCGCTACCTATTTCTATTGCAAACTTTTCTGTTTTTAATAAACTATCTATGACTGTATTTAGCGAGCCCGATATTTGACCAAGTTCATCGTTCGATTTTGTGTCAAGTACCTCAACACCTTTAATATTACCTGTTGATAGTATTTCTAAAGCGTTATTAACACTTGAAACAGGCTCCATTATTTTTGTAATGAATTTTATTAGTACAAAAACCATTACCACAACCAAAACCAATGCAAAAACTATTGAACCCAAAACAGATTTTGAATGACCATCAGCAATAAAACCAACCGGCACAGTCGATTTTATTGACCATTTTTTTGTATTGCCCGGAATATTAAATGGTTCAAAGTTTGAATAGTAATCTATTCCATCAATATTTTCTTTGTAATAGAATTTTTCACCAAGGCTTATTTTCTTTTCTACGTCTATTTCCTCAACTATTTCAGGATAGCTACTTTCAAATGATTGGCCTATTATTTTTTTATTGAAATCATATATAAATAAACCGCTTCCTGACAATATGCTCGAATAGTTAACCTCATTATCATTTTCAAGTATTGTTTTTAGTTCGTCGAGCTTAACTTCAATACCAACATAGCCTACAATTCCGGTAATATGTTTAATTGGGGCACCCATTACTAATACTAGTCTTCCATTTTCTTTAAATGGATCAGATGCTCCGGTGCTGTTTGATTTTATTATATTTTCAAATCGCTGTTCAAACGATTCGGTTGAACCAATTTCTGTGTTTTCAATTCCCTTGATGGAGTAATTTTTCCAAATCCACCCCTGACTTAACAATGAATCGTGAATAAAACTACTATTCCACAATACCCAAACATTGCCTATTGATGCATTATTTTTAACTTGTCCCATCAATATGTTATCGTACAATAAATCTAATTCGGGTGTTAGTCTCATTGATTTACCCGATAGCATTGAAGACAAAGCCTCAACCTCGGCTGCTTTTAACTTAAAAAAACCTTCAACCTTTTCTTTATCTTTAAGGGTTATCATATCGGCATAATTCTGAGCCTTACCCAAAATAAAACTCTTGTTATTAAGAGCTACAAAAACTCCTATTAACAAAATAACCAATACAACAACGGGAATAATAAAAGATAAAATCTTTAATTGGAATTTATTTTTAATATACATAATTTATGTAGTTAATTCTTTAATTTAAAATAACTTACAGGCAAACAATAAAGTTGTTGTGCTTAGCTGTGAAAGTTACTCTTTTTGATATTTTAATAATAATAAAAGTATTCTTTAAATACAAGTGCTTCAAACTTTTAAAATCAGGGTGTCAGACAGGTATTAGTTCACCTTTTTGGAAATACCACACATAACCTTCAATATTATTATCTCCCATATTTTTAAGCAAATGCATATATTCCCTAACCTGATGCTTATGACTAGCCGATGCTTGTTCTGTGAATTTATAATCGACCACAATATGCTTACCATCAACAATCATATAGCGATCGGGGCGTTTTAATATTCCATTACTTAACACTACAGAACGCTCATTGTAAACTTTTGCTCCGGGCATAAACCATGCTTCTTTACCTGATTCCTTTATTGTATTTTTTATTAAATTGCCTATTTGTAGCGATTCTTTTTCTGACAGTTCGCCATAAATAACCATTTTATTTATAGTATTGTCAATGTCTGAAATGTATTTAATCTCTTCCATTATTTTATGGAAAATACGTCCTTTTCCGGCTTTGTCATTTTCCGGTTCTGTTTTATAGTATTCAATATCATGAATCCGCACATTTAGCTTATTGGTTTTACTCTGAACTCTTTCTGCTTTTACAGGGGTATTCTCTTTGTTGTCAGATACTTTTTCCTGCGGTTCTAATTCTCCATAAACAAAAGCTAAGCTATCTTTATTAAAATAATTATTTAGTATTGTATTATCAATTATCGATTTATATAGTAATGCCCCTGAATTGCTAATTTTATCTTCATTGGAAGGTAACAGAGCATTGATATACATTGCTTTTTTGGCGCGGGTAACAGCAACATATAACACATTAATATTATCGACATAAGTAAGAAGTAACTCATTGTAATATTTATTGCGAAATTGGGTGTATTCCAGTTCTTTTACTGCATTAACCGGCACTCTTGATATTTTGTTAAAAACACCTTTGGTTTCGCACCAAATTACATTTCGGTTTTTCATTCCCATATCCCATGTTACAAATGGCATAATTACTGCATCAAACTCAAGTCCCTTCGATTTATGAATAGTAATAATGCGCATAGAATTTTTTTGTTCCGATATCTGTACCGGATATACATGGCCGTTTTCTGACCACCATTGCAAAAACGAGGTAGAGTCAAACTTTCCTTTATTTACTAATACTAGTATTTGGTCGAAGAATGTATTTATAAATGGATAATCAGTTTCAGTAACGTATCCCAGAATTTCAAATACTCCGTTAATTGAATAAACCGACTCTAACAATGACTTATGCTTCAACTCTTCAAACAATTCTACTAACTGAGAGGGTAGTAAACTTAGAAAATGGTCATTGTCCAAAATATTTTCAGTAATTAATAAATCAGATACCGATATTTTATTTCCGTTTAATTTATTTGTCAGAAAAAGTACATTGGCTTTAAATAAGCTATTATCGGGCAATTCTACTAATTGTAATATCGAAACTATTGCCTGTATAACAACCGATGATTTTAAAAATACCGAGTCGGAAGAGATAAAACTGTAAACATCTGCTTTGTGAGGTTGCTCAAGTGACTTTTTCATTAAATAATCGGCAACCATAGCACCCTCTTTACCTGTTCGCACCAAAATGGCTATTTGCCCCGGAGCATAACCTGCTTCATTTAACTCAAGTATGGCATTGTCCATTTTGGACAAAAACTCATCGTATTGATTTTCAAAACTTTCAATATCGTCTTCTTTTGTTTTATTGCAAAAATTAACCGTTACTTTTCCCTTGCCTATTTTTTTCTCTTGTGGAATTAACTGGCTCGAATTATTAAATATTCGTATAAACGTATCGGTATGTAATTCATTTATAAATTCTTCGGGCAAACCGGAGTTAAAATAATTTTGAAGTATTTGCGGAGACGTTTCAAATAAGCAGTTGTTAAATTCAACCACATTACCAAAGCTACGCCAGTTATTAGGCAATGTCTCTTCGTTTACTCCATAACCCGCAAACTGATTTTTAATTTGGCTGTCGAGTAAAGTCCAGTCACCATTTCTAAATCGGTATATCGACTGTTTAATATCGCCAACTACCAGCGAGCGGTTATTTTCAGAAATCGAGTTTAATACCAAAGGGAAGAAATTATTCCACTGCACTAACGAAGTATCCTGAAATTCATCTATCATGAAGCTTTTAAGGAATTGCCCTGTTTTTTCATATATAAAGGAAGTATCGTCTTTACCTACAATATTTGCCAGCAATGGCGATGACATTGACAATAGGAATATATTTTGTTCTGTACAATAATTTATTACCTCTTTGAATATTTCAACAAGAATTGCATATGAGTCAATCTCTTTTAAAATTGCTCTTGCGGTAAAAAAATCTTCCGATTTATTATCAAACAAATCTACCACATTTAGTACAAGCTTATGTAATCCATTGTTTACACAAGCCTGAATTTCCAATTCCTTTGGCGATTTTTTCTTTACCCAGCCGGTTATGCCATCGTCGGAATTTGCAGCATTTCTAACTCTGGCTTTGGGTATTTGCTCTTTTCCAATCTCAAAAAACTTTAACGTGCTAAGCTTTTGCATATAACCGGCTACACCGGTTTTTCCATTATTGAAATCATCTACACAAAGATTGTGTTGTTCAATTAACCTAACTGCTTCTATTCCTATATTTATAACTTCTTGAGAAAAACTATTAATTATTTCTTGAAGCTCTTTTTTGTACTGAGCAAACTTCTCAATATCAGCTATTTCATTTATTTCATTTTGCGATAAGCTATAAAAATGATCTTTCAATGCTGTTTTGGCAAATTCAACAAGTTCTTTTTGTATATCCCAGCTTTTACCGGCATCGAGTTTATCTTTTGCAAAGTCGTATAACCAACGCCGCAAATTTTCATTTTCATGAAGTTTGTCGAACATTATTGCTACGGCTTCTTCAATAACCATATGCTGATTCAACTCAACGTTGAACCCGGCATTTAATCCCACTTCGCGTGTAAATGATTTTAAAATACCCTGCAGAAAGCTATCGATAGTACTTATATTGAACCAATGATAATTGTGAAGTATCCGTTTTAGATAAAAATCGGCTTTTTGCCTAACCTCATTTTCCGATAATTTATATTCCTCTATTAATGAACTTAAGTGCCCTGACTCATTGCCCGACGCAAGGAGATACAATTCGGAAAGAATTCTTTCCGACATTTCGGCTGTGGCTTTCTTAGTAAAAGTTACAGCCAATATTCCTGCAAAAGCTTTATCGGAACTAAACATTATTTTAAGGTATTCGCGAGCAAGCGTAAATGTTTTACCTGAACCTGCCGAAGCCTTGTATATAGTGAGTGCCGACATTGTTAGTGTAGTATTTTATACATCATTTCGCGCATTAAATCGGCATCGTCGACCGTGGGTGAATCAATGCCTTTCGATTTGGCATCGTATTCGCGTAAAATACCTATAACCGATACACAGGCAGCCTTTGAATAATTTCGGGCAGCAACTAAGTAATCGTCTACAAAAAACGGGTTAACACCTATTAAAGATGCTACTGAACTTTTCGATTTATCGTCGGCATAATGAACCATAAACACTTTTGTGAAATATCCGTAAAGTGTTGCTATCATTGGTATAATGCTTTTGGTTTTTGGATTCTGCCCTATGTGTTTTACTATTAAATTTACTTTATAAATATCGCATTTTCCAATAGCTTTTTGAAGTTCAAACACATTGAATTCTTTGCTTATACCAATATTTTCTTCAATTATTTTACTATTAATTGCAGAACCTTTAGGCAGCGTTATTGTAAGTTTTTCTACTTCATTGGCAACTTTTGCCAAGTCATTGCCAATATGCCCGGCCATAAGCTCTGCTGCTTGCATATCGATAGAATAACCTTTGCTTCCAACATATTTTGAAATCCATGCCCCTACTTGATTGTCGTAAAGCTTTTTTGATTCGAACAGAGCTCCGTTTTTGTCAAGTGTTTTATATAATTTTTTTCGTTTATCGAGTGATTTGCCGCGAAGGTTAATAATCATTATTGTTTTTTCGGGCGGATTTTCGGCATAAAGTAAAAAAGGGTCTGTTTCACCTGCTGCCAACCCCTCTATACCTTTCAATTCCTGCGCTTCTTTAAGTATCACAACATTGTAATTCGACATCATAGGAAATCGGCGAGCAGTATTTAGTAATGTACCCATATCGGTATCTTTACCGTATAGTATAGTTTGATTAAACATTTGCTCTGCTTCGGGAAGTATCTCTTTTTCAAGTTTTTTTGTAATCTCGTCAATGTAAAATACCTCTTCACCCATTAAATAATAAATAGGTTTATATATTTTCTTTTTTATGTCAACTAATATCTGCTCAAAAGTTTGCATTTAGGTATAATATGTTTTTAGAATTTTAGGTGCTTTACCGATGTTTTATTCTCAATAATTTCTAATAGAGAATTTATACCAATTTTTAAATGGTGCTCTACGTATTTGCTGGTAACAATTGCATCGCTGGCCGCTGTTTTTACCCCCGCTGAAATCATTGGTTGATCTGACACCAGTAGCAATGCTCCGGTAGGGATATGATTAGCAAAGCCAACACAGAATATTGTAGCGGTTTCCATATCAATAGCAATAGAACGTGTTTTTTCCAAATATTTTTTAAATCTTTCGTCGTATTCCCACACTCTTTTGTTTGTAGTATATACTGTGCCGGTAAGGTAATCGCGTTCATATTTACGAATAGCTGCAGCTACTGCCTGCTGAAGATTAAATGCCGGTAATGCCGGTATTTCCGGTGGTAGATAATCGTTTGACGTACCATCGGAGCGGATAGCAGCTATTGGTAATATTAAATCGCCCAATGAACTGAAATGTTTCAACCCTCCACATTTGCCCAAAAATAATACTGCCTTGGGCTCAATAGCCGAGAGCAAGTCAATAATAGTTGCAGCATTGGGGCTTCCCATACCAAAATTTATAATGGTTATACCCTTTGCATGGGCATTGGGCATATTGCAATCTTCACCCACAACCTCCACTTCAAATATTCGTGCAAATTCTTCAATATAATGTTGAAAGTTGGTAAGTAAAATATACTTTCCAAAATCTTCAATTTTTCTGCCTGTATATCGGGGCAACCAGTTATTTACAATTTCTTTTTTTGTACGCATTGCAATAGCTTTAGTGTAGCTTCAAACCTAGTGATTTTTTGTTTTATAAAATAGTTTTGTACTCAATAAAACATACTTTTGCAGCAAAAATAATATAAATGCAAGAGTTGAACTTACCTGATTATTCGAGTGTTTTAACTATAAACAGTTACAACAATACAATATTTGATATTTGTAGAAATAAATATGTTGCCCTTACACCCGAAGAATGGGTTAGGCAAAATTTTATTCATTTTATAATTAATGAGCTGAAATATTCAAAAGGACTTATTTCTGTTGAAATGGAAATAAAGTTCAACAATTTAAAACGGCGTTGCGATATAGTTTGTTTTAACCGTGAAGGTATACCTAAATTAATAATTGAATGCAAGGCGCCTGATGTAAAAATAACGCAGGAAGTATTTAATCAAATAGCTACATATAATCTAAAACTAAATGTCGATTATTTAATAATTACCAATGGAATGGAGCACTATTGCTGTAAAATGCTTTATAATGAAAATACATACAGGTATATGGACGGATTCCCTGATTATGCATCAATTTAATTAACTATATTTGTTTAAATGCTCAAAAAACAATTGCAATGAGGTGGATAAAATTAATATATGTAACTCTATTGTTTATTTTGTTTGGATGTGGTAAAAATAATCACTCACAAGATAAAATAACAATTGAGCCTATAAATGCATTAAAAGAACATAATACGGCTCAATGGGTAAAGCCGGGAGTAGAATCATATGGAATATGTGTTTTGCAGCTTGAGGATGAAAAACATGCCAAACCAATAAAAATTAAAATATTACACGTTCGTAGTAATGAAATAAAAGTGAAATCAATAGAAAATATTACGTTTGAGCCAAACAATAATTGCGAAAAAACAAAAGTTAGTTATGGTGAAACATGGTGGGAAACCGATGGTGATATATATATATCAAAAAGAGAGGCATTGGAAGCAATAAATAAAAAGGGATACATTTTAGAGAAATAGAGTGTATGTAATATGAACTCTGTCTAGTTTTTTTAAGGAATCAATACGTTAATATTTTGTAACTTTTTCAATTGTTTGTGAACAATACACTTCTATGATCGTTAAACTAAATGAAACAATAGTTTTATAAGTTTTCATTGAGTTAATTTTTGTGGAATGAAGGGTGTAGCCGCATGAAGAAAGAGGGGAAGATGGTTACGCCTTTCTTTTTTATAGCTCTTCAATTATAGTTTTAGCTGATATTTTTTTCTTTTCCATTCCGGGAGTATACTTGAATCCTAGCACCAAAATATCATCAATTTGCTCATTTGAACCTTTCCATGCTTCGTAAGTTCGTTGTAAAATAATAGCTTGCTCTTTAATAGGTTTTTTATGAATATCTTTCAGAAGGGTTTTAAATTTAGTTAAATTAAATTTTTTGGTATTTTCTTCATTGAACTGAGAAGTGTAACCATCAGAGAATAAGTATATTAGGTCGTTTTCTTTAAGTTCAATTTCTGTGTTTTTAAATATTTTTTGAATATCGTCGTAGTATTCTCCAATAGGATATATACTGCCCTTGTATGTTTGAACTTCTCCATCTCTGATTAAAACTAATGGTCTTTGAGCACTTGCATATGTAACAGTATTGTTATTATTGTTAATGCAAAGTACAATTGCATCCATTCCTTCAAAACGTAGTTGAGAAGCATTGCGATATACCAATAAATCACATATTTCAGCATCAAGTCGCTTAACAATAGAAGCCGGGTCTAAAATATGTTCATAATTGACAAGGTTATGAAGAATTGTCATTCCTATCATGCTCATAAAAGCTCCGGGAACACCATGCCCGGTACAGTCGGCAGCTACAACTATGGTTTTATCTTTTATTTTTGAAAACCAATAAAAATCACCACTTACTATATCGCGGGGCATTATATGTACAAATGATTCAGGGAATATTTCATCAAATTCTTCAGGTGTTGGAATTAGTGATTCTTGAATTCTTAAAGCATAATTTAAACTTGCTGTAATATCGTCTTGTTTATTTTCGAGTAAGCTTTTTTGGTGGTCTAAGAGTTTGTATGCATCATTAATTTTTCGGTTTGCCTGATATAGAAATTCCGATTGTTCTTCAATTTGATTATTGCGTTCTTCAATATTGTTGACCATTTTATTAAACTGCTTTGAAAGTTCTGATATTTCATTGTTACCCAATGTATTAACACGTTCACTATAATTGCCGTTAGCAATTCGTTTTGTTGTTTCTATCAGCATTTTTATTGGGCTTACAATTTTATGAGCTCTTACAAATATTACTACATATACAACAATTATTGAGAATAATAAAATACCAATAATTTTAGTAAGCTCTTTTTTTATGAAAGCTTTCTGAGCCGCAGGGTCGTTGGCGATTCTTACAATGGTTCCGCGAATAAGTTTTGGATTCACATTTTCAATAAAGAAATAGCTGTAATTTATCTCCTTCCCATTGGTGTTGGAGTGAGGCAATGTTACAGTTTGTCCTTGTGCTAAACTAGGTAGTGCCGATAAATGTTCGGGGAAAAACTCTTTTTTTAAATTTAGCGGTGTTGGCTTATCAAGCCAAAAGAATAAATCGACATCTGTAAGATTTGGCTTTTTTACCGGAATTTCAACAAGATGATCAATCATATAGTCGTATACCTGATCGGCCTGATATGAGTAAACTCCTATTTCAATAATATATCTATTATCAAGTGTAGGTTGATATGAATATTTTTTGTATCGTTTGGTTTTGTGTTCAAAGAAAAACGTTGGACTGTCAAATTTTTCGTCTCGAAAAACTTTATTTAAATATCGTTCATGAACATTACCAAAGTTAAAAAAGTTAATGAAAAGGTCTTCGCGAAATGTAGTGTTAACAACAATACCATCTTTATTAATTATATAAAGGTCAAAGTCTTTCTCATTCATACCAAGCTCTTTTCTAACTTCAATAAGGTTGGCATTTTCAATATTTGAAGTGTTTTTAAATATTTTAGTTACTAAAATATTACTAAATTTTTCAAGTTCCTTTTCAACAGGTTCTTCAATAATATCAAGAGCTACAAATTGTAATTCAACAAATGAGCGAATTTCATCGTAAATAAAGTCCTTTTCTGTATTATCGTGTTGATCTAGAATGGTTTTTGTGTTTTTATAACTAAAAATACCTAAAATAAGTAGCCCCAATATTACCGGAATAACAATATTTATTAATAGCTGTTGGTATATGCTGTTTATTTTCATTTTAAAATTAAAAATGGGTGTATTTTTATTAATGAACTACATTAACGAAGATAAAAAAAACATTTGGGAGTACCATTTAAATTGGTTAGTTACACTTCATTTTTTTATTAATACTTATTGATGTTGCAGTAAAATTATATTTTTGAAAATTAAAAAATAAAGAAGTATTAATGAGAGATACAATATGTGCAATATCTACAGCCACAGGGCAAGGTGCAATGGCTATTGTTAGAATAACAGGGAATGAAGCATTATTAATAGCCTCAAAAGTATTTAGCTATAAATCGGGTTCCCGAATATTGGAGAATGAGTTAAGTCATACTGTCCATTTTGGACGAATTATTGACAATAATATATTGATTGACGAAGTGATGCTTTCGTTATTTAAATCTCCCGGAACATATACCGGTGAGGATATTGTTGAGATAACTTGTCATGGCTCAGTATTTATACAGCAAAAGATATTGCATCTATTAATAAAAAATGGCGCACGACTTGCTAGCCCGGGAGAGTTTACGCAGCGGGCATATTTGAATGGAAAGATGGATCTTTCGCAAGCGGAAGCAGTATCTGACTTAATTTCGTCGTCGACAGAGGCTGCTCATAAAATTGCAATGAATCAAATGCGGGGAGGCATTTCAAATGAATTGGCTTTACTGAGACAGGAGCTATTGCAATTTATTTCTTTAATTGAACTTGAACTAGACTTTAGCGAAGAAGATGTAGAGTTTGCTGACAGAACACAATTAAAAAGTATTGTAGATAAGCTTATCAAGTTAATTGATAAGCTAATAGGCTCTTTTAAACTTGGTAATGCAATTAAAAATGGAATACCTGTTGCAATTGTAGGTGAACCAAATGTTGGAAAATCGACGTTGCTAAATGCAATTTTAGGTGATGAAAAAGCAATAGTATCAGACATTGCCGGAACAACCAGAGATGCTATTGAAGATACTTTTGTTTTTAACGGAATCACTTACCGATTTATTGACACTGCTGGTTTAAGAGAAACCAGCGATGTAATAGAGAGTATAGGGATAGAACGAACGTACCGTAAAATTGAGCAAGCTAGTATTATACTGGCAATGTTTGATATAAAAAAGACTTTACAAGAAATTGAACATGAACTAACAAAACTTATTGATAAAACAGATGGCGACAAAAAAATAATTGTTGTTTTAAATAAGGCTGATAATAATGAGGTTTGTTCTTACGATTTTAGAGATAAAGCATTTGCAACTATATCAATATCGGCTAAGTCGTATTATAATATTGATAAATTATTTGATTTATTGAATAGTATTTCAGGTATTGAACAACTCGAAAATAATAGTGTAATAGTTTCAAATGTGAGGCATTTGGAGGCTTTGGAATTGTCTAAGCAATCGCTAGAGCGTGCTGTTTTGGGAATGGATTTGGGTGTAACACATGATTTTCTTGCAATGGATATAAGGGAAGCAATACATTATTTGGCAGGGATTACAGGGGAGGAAATTACTACTGATGAAGTTTTGGGGAATATTTTTGGTCAGTTCTGTATCGGAAAGTAACCGACACAAAATAAATAATCATTAAACATATTAAAAACTACTATTGAGCCCTATAAATAGGGCTTTTTTAATATTGCTAAGTTAAATTTATTTTGTGTTATTATTCGTTTATTAGGTACAAATTTGTACCTTTATTGTACCTTTGGGGTTGAGGTACAAAAAATAACCCTTTTTTATTTGTCTTTTTAGTGTATGAATTTGACATTATTTGACATGATTGTACAATAGTTTACAATATTTGACATTTTAGGCGACTTTATTAAAAGTAAATGAGTAGTAATATTTCAATATTAAGAGTTTGTGAATATTGCGGTAAGCAATTTGAAGCCAAAACCACAGTAACAAGGTTTTGCAGTAAGTCATGTAATGGGAAAGCCTATAAAAATATATTTAGGGCTAATAAAATTAATCAATCAAATATTGAAACACAGGCAGTAAATGAAAATACCTATTCGGAACTTAAAACCATACAATACAAAGATGTATTAACAGTTAGCGAAGCAGCTTTGTATTTGTCAGTAAGCCGACAAACTATTTATAATTGGCTTAATTCAGGGGTTATTTATGGTAAGCGTATGAGTAACCGGAAAGTATTGTTTTTTAAATATCAGTTGATTGAATTGTTTGAAAGCAGACAGGCATACGAAAAGCCAACGCTTAAAGAACGAAAGCCAATTACTGAATTTTATACTATTGACGAAATAAAACAGAAATACAATATTAGTAATACATGGGTTTTTAAAATCATAAAAGAAAATCGAATGCCTAAGACCATGAGCAATGGCAAAACCTTTGTTTCAAAAAAGCATATCGACAAATATTTTACTGATAAGAATAAAAACATACAGCATATTAAAGAATGGTACACGGTTCAGGATATAATTAATAAATACGGGTTGAGTAAAGACCAAATTTATAGCCGTGTGAATCGGTTTAAGATACCGAAATCTAAAGACGGTAAGTTTAGTAAAATATCAAAAAAGCACTTTGACGAACACCATGTAATAAGAATAGAGTAAAAAATAATTTTGTTTTAAAGCGTTCACCTTTTTCACTATTTTCACAAAAGCATAAAAGACAATGGCAAAGAAAAATACTTATAATGTTACTTTACGGGAAAAATCAGCGAATGATAAGGGTAAAAAATTCTTATACCTTGACTTTTACCCACCTGTTCCCTTAGATGAACCCAAAAAGAATAAAAAGGGCAAATTAATTTATGAAACCCGAAGGGAATTTTTAGGGCTTTATGTTTATGAACCTATAAAATACAATAAGCGTAAAAATGCTAAAGGTGAGGTAAAAGAAATACCCGTTTATAGTGCTGATGTTTCAATAAACGAAACCCGAAAATTGCACAATGAAAATACAATGAAAAAAGCTGAAAATATTCAGGCTTTGAAGTATAAACAATTAAATGAAAATTCAGACTTAACGGAAATAGAAAGACGTTTAATTGAAAAGGATAAACAGGAAAAAGCAAAAGGCGAACAAAGTTTTATTGAGTATTTCAGAAAGTTAGCCGATAAACGCAAAAACTCAAACCATGATAACTGGGTTTCTGCTTATAATTACCTTGAAAGTTTTACCAATGGAAAGTTAACATTTGCTAACCTCAACGAACGTTTTTTAGAGGACTTTAAAGAATACCTGTTAACCACTAAAAGCAACCGAAGCGATAAAACAACACTTTCGCAAAATTCAGCGGTTTCATATTTTAATAAAGTAAAGGCAACATTAAAACAGGCATACAAAGACGGTATTTTACAAACCGACCTCAACAGTAAAGTACAGCCTATAAAAGCAGCCGAAACACGAAGGGAGTATTTAACCCTTGACGAACTTAATAAACTGGTTAAAACCCCGTGCAATGATAATTTATTGAAACGTGCAGCGTTGTTTTCAGCATTAACGGGGCTTCGTTTTTCCGATATTAGTAAAATGGTTTGGTGTGAACTGGTTTATGTTGAAGGTCAAGGATACTTTTTAAACTTCGACCAACAGAAAACCAAAGGTGTTGAGGTATTCCCAATATCAGAACAGGCTTACAGCTTTACAGAGGGTACACAAAACCCAAAGGACATGGAACAGGATAAAAAGGTGTTTGAGGGGCTTAAATATTCAGCCTATGCCAATAAACACCTGTTTCAATGGATTGGAGCAGCCGGAATAACTAAAGACATAACGTTTCATTGTTTTCGCCACACCTTCGCTACCCTGCAACTATTTAACGGTACAGATATTTATACCGTCTCGAAAATGTTAGGGCATAAAGACCTGAAAACAACACAGGTTTACGCTAAGATTGTGGACGAAGCCAAACGCAAAGCAGCCGATAATATTAAACTGGATTTGTAAACCCTACTAAGCATAAAAGACAATGACCGAATCAGAAAAATACGAACAATCAATAAGGGTTAAAAGGAAAGCAACCAAAGAAGATGCCGAACGGTTGGGCTGCAAAATTGGCGATGAATACAGCATAATACCCGAAGCTCAAAATAGAGATGAATTGTTTGAACAATTTGAAAAACTTCATGCACAAAGATATTTTGAAACATTGCAAAAGCTTTTCAATGAAAAATACGGCAAACCAACAGAAAAGATAATAAAAGATGAATTAGCAGCAATAAACAACTTCATAGAAAAGGCAAATCAACTTTCAACTACTGAAACATTTAAAAATAAGTGGGCAGACCCGAAAGAATCAGATTTATACGAATATTCAAGGTTAGCAAATGACTATTATAAAAATGATAATAAGCCGTTTTTTCCTCATGTTTTTAGTTATTTCAATAGTAATGCAGTTCAGGTCTATGCTAAATACTTTCTTTATAAAGACTGGTTACTAACTAAACTGAACAAAATCGAATCGGTTGAAAAAAGGGAATTGATAAACAAACATTTTATAGATTATTTACGCCTGAACTTTGGTACAACAAATTGGATATTCGACAAAACCGAACAATCCGAAATTGTACCCAAAGAATTAACACACGATTATCTATTAAGTAACTTCGATATTGATGATAGTATTTATAAATATTATCATTTACCTACCAGTAACCTATTATCTGATAGTGAATTTCAGAAAATGAAAGACACCGGTTTTGTAGGCAACAAAGAAACAGCTTTGCACCCTTATTCAAATATTGTTTACGGGGCTTATTATTCCCGTTCTGATTTAGTTTGGAAGTTAACAGGGGTAAGTCATAGACAAATGTTTATTGATGGAAAAGCAATAAAGTATTTTGCTGATTTAATACCCTATTTAAAAGAATATGCAAAAGGTTTTCAGGATGGCTTTAATGAGTTCGACAATACGCAAATAAATCTCTATTTAACACCGTTTCCCGATAAGCAGGACTATGTAAATAAGGTATTTGAATACCTGTTATTTAAACATGGTTGGGCTAATTTACGTACCGGATTTACAACCAACCAAAACAATGAAATAGTAAACGCCTTTGAAAACGGGCAACAACAAGGGTATTTTTACAGGGCATGGAGTACTGTTTTTTCAAGTAATAACCTTTTTGCCCCTTTATTTCAGGAATACTTTAAAACGTTGCCACCTCAACAGAGCGAAAAGCAAGAAGAAGAACAGAAAGAAAACGAACTTTACGAAAAAATAAGGTATCATCTAGGCTTTTTATTAGGGAATTGCCCACGAAAAGGGAGGCAAATTTTAAATCAGAATGACTTTGATAAACTAATTAAGTGGACTACATTATTTTATGAGAATAATTTTGAAGTGCCTGAAATTGCTGAACCAATACAAACAGTAAATACAAATGATTATTACACACAACTTTCATTTTTGTATTTGTTTGATGAATTGAGAAAATCAGACTTTCATACACAAAGAACAAGAGCGAAAACTTTATTTAACTTGTGGGAGAGTAGCTTTGTAGATTATAAAGGGTATTCGGAAAAGAACTTTTGGAGGGTAAATCAGAAAAACAAAGACGAAGTAAAAAAACTGATGCTATTATACTAATAAATATAAGTTCCCGTAAACACGTTTTTTTTACGTGAATTAAGCGGTTTCCCGTTTCAGTACTTCGCAAAGTATTACAAACAAAAATACTTTCGTTATGACTGAAAATTTAACTTTCAATGATTTACCCCAAGCGGTAACAATGCTAACTAAAGAGGTTAGTGAATTAAAACGCCTGTTAATCGAAAAGCAGGAACATCAAAACATCGAACAGCCCGACCAATGGTTTAACCTCGATGAACTTATAAAGTACGACCCTGCCAAAAGAACAAAGCACAAAGCCAACATGGTATAGTATTGTGTCAAGGGGGCTAGTTCCTTACCACAAAAATGGAAAAAATCTCGTATTCTTAAAGTCGGAAATAGACGAGTGGTTAAAAACAGGTAAGCGAAAATCAAACGCTGAAATTGAAGCCGAAAGCTACCTAAAAAAGAAGGGGGGCAAACATGAGTAACCCATTCACCCCCTTACATAAAAGACAGTTCAAAGATAGGGCTTTTACGCTGCAATTCATAAGAACACAGGTTGAAAACGGCACGGGCAAACCACTTTCACAGCTTATTAAAGAGTATTCAGAGTTAAGGCGGTACAAGTTAGCTTTATGGTACGTAACCACAACAAATAAGGCAGTTTGTGAGGCAATGTATGTTCCCGTTGAAGCCGGAACAAAATACAAAAGGCGTTTAGAAAAGTTGGGGCAATTGGTTTCGTCAACAGATGAATTTCGATGCCCTTATACAGGCGACCTTGCACACCTTGTAAGTACCAACCCCAAAGAGCAAAAGTCAAGTGATACACAATTAAAGATGTTTGAGAATGAATAATAAAGAGATAAACCCCGTATTCCTTGACCTTGAAAATGCTGAAACATTTGTAAACCACGTTAAGGAACTTACAAAGAAAAAAGAGCCAACCCCACACACCGAAATACTGGATAAACTCATAAAACAGTTTGAGCCGTTGGACTTTGAAGCGTTGGCGTTTCCCGAAGTTAAACAATTAAGAAAGCAACTGGAAAGCATCGAACCCGAAAGCGAACAGGCAAAAGATGTAAGAAAGCGACTGGATAAAATAAAGGTCAATACAAAGCATTATTTAGTATTGTCAATTGAAAACGTTATAAAGGTTGCAGAAAAAAACCGTTGGGGCTTATGCAAAAACCATGATTTTATTTACTTGTATAACGGTACTTACTGGGCTGAAATTGACAAAGAAACCTTTCAAAAGTTCTTAGGTGAAGCCACCGAAAAAATGGGTGTTGCTAAGTTTTCAGCAAGGTTTTACCAGTTCAGGGAACAATTATACAAACAGTTTTTAGGAACGGCATATTTACCCACACCGGAAACCGACAAAGACACGGTATTTATTAACCTACAAAACGGAACATTTGAAATAAAGCCACAGGGAACAGAACTAAGACCATTTAACCGAACGGACTTTATTACTTATCAGTTACCATTTGAATACAACCCACAGGCAACAGCCCCACTATTTGAGCAATATTTAAACAGAGTATTACCCGATAAAGACCGTCAAAAGGTATTAGCTGAATATTTAGGCTTTGTATTTATCAAACATGGCAACAACCGACTAAAAGAAGAAAAAGCCCTGATATTGTACGGAACGGGCGCAAATGGTAAAAGCGTATTCTTTGAGGTTGTAAACGCTTTAATCGGAATGGAAAATATAAGCCATTTCACACTTGAAAACCTTACAAATACAAGGGGTGAGTATAGGGCGCAAATAGCTACCAAATTAGTAAACTATGCAAGTGAAATAAACGGCAAACTTGAAAGTGCAATTTTCAAACAAATTGTTTCGGGTGAACCAATTGAAGCCCGTGCCTTATACGGTCAACCGTACACAATAAAACAATATGCCAAACTTATTTTTAACTGTAATGAGTTACCCAAAGATGTTGAACATACAAACGCTTATTTCAGGCGGTTTTTAATTGTTCCTTTTGATGTAACCATACCACCACATGAACAGGATAAACAGCTACATACCAAAATAATTGAAAGCGAACTTTCAGGCGTTTTTAACTGGGTATTAGAGGGGCTTAACCGACTATTGAAGCAAAAGCGTTTTACAGAATGTGAAGCCGTGCAAAAGGCAGTTGAGCAATATAAAAACCAGTCCGATAGTGTTAAAATGTTTGTTGACGAAAACGAATACAAAAACAGCCCCACCGATTACCGATTAATAAAAGAACTATACAACGAATACAGAGCCTTTTGTATTGAGGACGGTTTTAAACCCGTGAACAAATCAAACTTTATTAAAAGGTTAACAGGCTTCGGGGTAATTATCGAACGTTTAAACGTGGGTAATGTGGCATATTTGACAAATAATAAGATGCCTTACTAATATGAATGAACATCGTTACATATTAGAGAAAGGCAGTAAAAAGCACCATTGCCCTGAATGTGGTAAAATGCGTTTTGTACGATACATTGACACCGAAAAGGGGCAATTGTTACCCGAACAGTACGGACGTTGCGACCGTGAGAGCAATTGCGGCTATTTCATTAATCCTTATACAGACGGGTACGCAAAAATGATATGGCAAAAAGAACAGGGCAACAGTTCGGAATTACCGAACAACTGGAAACCATACAAGCCACAAATAAAAAGAAAGCCAAAGCCTGAACCTGTATTTATTCCCGTTGAGGTTTTAAAACAAACGCTTTCAGCGTACGAACAGAATGTATTTATACAAAACCTTTTGAACCGTGTGAAATATCCGTTTGAAGTATCGGACATTGAAAAAGTAATTTCATTGTATAATTTGGGTACGGTTAAAAATGGGTATCGTAAAGGGGCAATTACATTTCCTTTCATTGATATTCAAAATAAGGTTAGGGCTATTCAGGTAAAACAGTTTGACGAAACTAACCACACCACCGGAACGGATTTTTTACACTCTATTATTGAAAAACATTGCACCCGAAACAGTAAACCTTTGCCCGACTGGTTACAAGCATACAATAAGAACGAAACAAAGGTAAGCTGTTTGTTTGGTGAACATCTTTTGAATAAATACAAAAACAATCCGGTTGCATTAATTGAAGCCCCAAAAACAGCCGTTTATTGTTCGTTGTATTTTGGTTATCCTGAACACAATGAAAACTTTCTTTGGTTGGCAGTTTACAATTTAAGCAGCTTGAACCTCAACAAGTGCCAGACGTTGAAAGGTAGAGACGTTTATTTATTTCCTGACTTATCAAAAGACGGCAAAGCCTTTGAGTTATGGAGCAATAAAGCCAAAGAGATTGAAAGCAAATTGCAGGGTACAAAGTTTCATGTTTCCGACTTATTGGAAAAGTTAGCACCCGAACAGGATAAACAGAACGGAAACGACATTGCCGACTATCTAATAAAACAGGATTGGCAACAGTTCAGAAAACAGCCTGTAAGCCTTGAAATAAAAATAGCACCACGGCCGGAACAAAAACCAGTTGAAACCTCAACCCGTGAAAAAAGTGAAAAAAGTGAAGCCCTGAAAAAAAAGTTTTTTTTGCAAAATGAAAAAGCAAAGCCCGAAAGTTCCAATAATGAGAACCTCATAAAACTTAATATTGAGAACCCCATAAAACCCCATATTGAACAAGGTCAAAATCACAATAATAATGCTATTCAAAATAAAATAGATTGGAACTTTACTAATAAAGATTTGAAACAGATTATTGTATTAAGTGATGGAACAAATGTTTACAATGTTGAGGCATTTATAAAAAGTTGTGAAAGTCATAATTCAGAATTAAATATAAATAGACTAAAGGAGTTAAAGCAAATATTAACTATTAATTGAAATGTATGAAATAAGTTTTGTAAAGCTACTTTGAGACAGTAATTATATTTCAATATTATTCAAGTTCTCTAATTATTTAGGTTTCGTTAATTCAAAATAATATTCAGATGCCAAAAATTGCAACATATCCAACATTATACGATGAGGTTTTACAAATAAGCATAACCAAACTAAAAGAATGGGAATACCTCAACCCCGAACAGGTAAAAAGTGGTACGCTTACATGGAGTAGGAACGGAAACACAACAGGCAGTATTTCAATACGTGTAAATACATTAACTCAACAGCCATTTATTGAACTGGATTACAATTATAGAGACGAACCCCGAAACTATAAAATACAACTGGTTTCAGTTCCTTCAAACTTAGGTGAGGGCTTAATATGGTATTTCCTTTGTCCCCAAACAAACAAGCGTTGCCGTAAAATGTATTCAATAGGTGGGTACTTTTTACACCGTGAAGCCTTTCAGGGGTGTATGTATGAAAGTCAAACAAAAAGCAAGTATTACCGAAGTTTAGATAAAACTTTAGGGGCTTATTTCAGAACTGACCGACTTTATGAACAACTTTACAAAAAGCATTTCAAACAAACCTATGCCGGGAAACCTACTAAAAAGTATTTGCGTTTAATGGAACAAATAGAAAAAGCCGAAAGCATACCATATTCAGAAATTGAAAGGTTAATGGTAAAAGGAAAGTGAAAACAGTTATCCTTTGTATGTAATTATTTACTAACTTTGTACCATGAGAAAGAAACTAAATAGGACTAAAATATTATTGTCAGCAAAAAAAATGCTAGATGACAAACAAACTGTACGTGCCTATTTAAGGGGTGAAAAATCTAAAAAAGATTTGAATGACAAAGGAATCAAACTTGCAATGCCCTTATAAGTTTATAGCCAATCCCGAAACACAATCCTATAATTTTACTACGGTTAACAACATTGTTTACAAAGTTGCTTTTATTGATGGTTCTGAAAGTTACTCAAACTCAAATAACCTGAATAAAATTTACTTTATTTCAATTGATAACGAATCTGATATTAAACCGCCAAAAGACTATCGGGTACAATTAACTATTGAATCAATACTTACAGCCTTTTTTAAGGATAAGGAAAATGTATTATTGTATATCTGTGATGCTATGGATAACAGACAGTATAAAAGACATAGTTTATTTGATAGGTGGTATAATGCAAGTGCATTAAAAAGCAATGTAAATAAAATTGACAGCGAAATACCCGATAATAATCAAAAGCAATATGTTTCTTTACTGTACCATGTAGAAAATCCATTTAAACAGGAACTGGAAAACGAACATGCAGAAATGATTTATTCATTAGTAGAGGGTAAATAATATTGATGAAGTGTTGGTCGGAAAGTAAATAATTGCAAAAACATCATATTTTTGACTAAATTGTACACTATTTGTACCTTAATTGCTTAAGTTGTTGAAAATCAATGGTGGTTATTTTCTGTATCGGAAAATAGGTTTGGTGTTTTATTTTTTCACTTTATTTCTTTTCTTACACTATATCAACTACTTAAAAGAATTATTCCTGTTATTTGACATTTTATAATTTCATATTTTTGGTACTACTGCAAATTTAGTGGAAATATTAACTTAGCGAAATGAATTTTACAGAAGATTTTTTCAATTTAGTTTTAGATTTTGGTGATGAATGGGTTGTAAAAAGCGTAGAAGCAGACCATAAGAAACTGCATATATATTTG
>QKGS01000061.1 GCA_003250355.1 Bacteroidota bacterium | reverse complement strand
GCGGCTTTGCCGCAAACCAACCCCCTCTTCATCATATAGTGCGCATAATCGTCTGTCATTCTGAGCGTAATGAAAAGAAGCGAAGAATCTACTTGTGGTTAACTAGTTTAACCGGACACCAATAAAAAATAATATATAGTATGAAGAAGATATTTGTATTTGCCAAATAATATTTTGGGAGGTTTTCATATTACACTCGGATATAAAGGTTTCTTTCGGAAAATGTTGTATAGTGAGTAGGTATTGAATGATTATGTTTTTTCCGATTAGAGACCTTTATTACGGTAATATAGTTGCCTAATGAATTGCTTCTAATATCTCTTCATCCTCTGTTATTTCGCCCTCTGACAGGTTAATGGCTGTTTCAATCAAAGCCAAATGCGAATATGCCTGAGGGAAATTACCCAACAACCGTTTTGTTTTAAAATCAATATCTTCGCTGAACAACCCTACATGATTGCTGTAGCTTAACAATTGGTTAAACATTTCACGAGCTGTTTTTCGTTTGCCAATAGCATTTAATGCATTTATAAACCAAAATGTACATATAGTAAAAGAAGATGAAGGCAACCCGAAATCATCTTTATTTTTATATCGGTACAGCAAGCCGTCTTGACATAATTCCTGTTCGATGGCAAGTACAGTTTTTACATATTTTTCATCGTTGGCGTCAATAAATCCGTATGGTTCCATCAGAAGTACCGAGGCATCCATATCGGCAGAACCGTAAAATTGTCCGAATGTTTGTTTTTCGGTGTTCCAGGCATTTTGCAATATGTCGGCTTTTATTTCATTGGCAAGTTCCTGCCACTGTTTTACCTTGTCTTGTTTATGAACTATTTTTGCAATTTTTACAGCACGGTCTACTGCAACCCAACATAGAACTTTTGAAAACGTAAAGTGCTTATCTTCTGTTCGTATTTCCCATATTCCTTTGTCGGGCTTTTGCCAGTTGTTCTGTACTATTCTAACTATACTGCGAACAATAGTCCAAAGTGCTTCACTATTGTCGAGCGATATATTAAACATAGTAAACTGCTGATAAACAACATCCATTAGTATACCATATATGTCGTTTTGTTTTTGAATGTATGCAGCATTACCTATACGAACCGGAGCCGAATTTTTGTATCCCGATAAGTGTTCTAAAACCTTTTCGGTGAGCTCTTTTTCACGGTCTATTCCGTACATTATTTGTATTTTTTCGTCTTTATCGGGAATAATATCGGTTATAAAATTAAGGAATCGTTTTACAGTACTAGTGTGTCCGAGGTTCGACATTACTTTTATTACCATCGATGCATCGCGTATCCAGCAAAAACGGTAATCCCAGTTACGTACTTCGCCTATGGTTTCGGGCAGCGAAGTAGTTGCTGCTGCCAATACTGCACCTGTTTTGTCGTAACTTAACAGTTTTAAAACCAAAGCACTGCGTTGAATCTCATTGTTATATTCGGCAAATGCAGTATTCTTGTCGCACCATTCAAGCCAGTATACTTTTGTTTTTTGTAGTTTCAAATACTGTTTATGAAGTGTTTGCTGTAATATTTTTTGGTCATAGCTCAACAGTACAAAGCTATCTTCAATTAAAGAAATTTTCGTTTTATTCAGAATATCGGAATTATTAAAGCTTGTATACAAATATATAGAGTCGTATTCGCCTTCTGCAGTATAGCTTTTTATATATTCGTTATGGTCTTCATTTATAGTTTCAAACTTGGCATATTCCAGTTTTGGGTTGTAATTAATGGTAAATTCCGGATTCCCTTTTCTGTAACGGAAATATCGTACTATATCGGGTGGTGTGTATTTGCCGTTATTGCCGTCGTGGTAGCGAGGCATAAAATCAATTATTTCAAAACAGTCGGTGCCATTGTCGTATGTAGTTGATACTATATTGGTAGTTCGTATGTAACTCTGAACTATGTTGTAGCTTTTGTCTACAATTATATCAAATGAGCCACCTATGTTTTGGTCAAGTATTTTAGCAAATATTGAAGGTGAGTTAAAATTTGGTAAGCAGCACCATTCTATATTGCCTGTTTCCGATATTAAAGCTGCGCTGCGGCAGTTTCCTATTATTGCGTAATTCAAATTATTCATATTCATATTTTTTTATTTTCCCTTGTCTCCCATCTTAGTTAAAGAATATCCGACAAAAAATTTCTCACATCTCTGTAAGTATTTACATAATATTTTGCAACAGAGTTACCTGTTCCTACTTTTATAGTATGAGCTTTTGCCGGTAGTTCTTTAAACAGAAATTCGTCGGTCCAGTCGTCACCCATAGCCATTACAAAGTCCGATTTATGATTCATTAAATATTCCGATGCAGCAATACCTTTATTTATACCGGCTACTTTTATTTCTATAACTTTGCTTCCCTCAAGTATTTCCAAATCTTGGTTAATTATAAGGTTTGAAATATCGGTAACAAGTTCAAGAGCACGTAAAGCTCCCAGTTCAATATCTGACTTTCGGTAATGCCATACCAACGAATATGTTTTATTTTCGATAAGACTACCCGGAGTACGGTCAACATACGATTCCAGTACCGGTAATATGTTATCTTTCCACTCATCGTGAACAGCTTTGCGTTCAATCCAATCGGAACCCAACTCTCGTTTCCATGCACCGTGTTCAGCTATAAGGTTATATTTGCGGTTACCAAACCATTTGTCGAAAGTATCCTTATCGCGTCCGCTTATAAGTACCAAGTTAGTATTCTCTTTAGCAGCTAATTTGTCGAGCAGTTTGTATAATTCCTCATCAGGTTTGGCATCTTGCGGATTGTTAAAAAAGCGCTGGAGCGTTCCGTCATAATCGAGGAATATAGTTTTTTGCTTCTCTTTTTTATAATCAAAAATAATTAGTTCTTTAATTTTCGGTGAAATCTTTCTAGCCTTATGTTCTTCTTGTTTTTTTGTTGTTTTATTTAGCGACTTTATAAATTCCGAGGCCCATTTGTGTACATCGTATCGTTTTATCCGCTTTTGCATAGTTTTTACGGCTCTTATTCGTTCTTCGTCGGAAAGGGTTAAGGCTCTGTAAATAGCATCGGCGGTATAGTTTATATTATTAGGATTAACCGAAATAGCTTCGCCAAGTTCTTTCGACGCTCCTGTCATTTCGCTAAGTATGAGTACCCCTTTTTGGTTTACTTTCGATGCTATATATTCTTTTGCCACCAAGTTCATGCCATCGCGCAATGGTGTAAGTAAGGCAATATCGGCAGAGCTGTATAGTTCTATCAGGTTTTCAAATGGCAACGACCTGTAAAAATATATTACCGGATTCCAGTTTAGTGTTCCAAATTCACCGTTTATTCCTCCCACAAGAACATCTACCTCGGTTTTCAGATTCTGGTATTCTTCAACATCGGTACGTGATGGTACTGTTAGCATTAGTAATGAAACCTTCTCGATATATTCAGGGTATTTTTGCAAAAAGCATTTGAATGCTTTCAGCCTCTCCGGGATACCTTTACTGTAATCGAGCCTGTCTATTGATAAAATTAAATGTCGGTCGGGACCACCAAGTAAAAAACGGTCAATATCCTGATGCTGCTTTGAACGCTCCTGTATAGGTTTACTTTGTACAGCCAAAGCACACGATTCAAATTTCTCATAATCAATACCCATAGGGAATACATCAATATGTACCTGCCTGTTGTCGAGATTAACGTTGCTGAATTCTATTTCATGCCCAAGTAATCGTTTTACTGAGCTGTTAAAGTGTCGTGCATAATCGTATGTATGGAAGCCTATTAAGTCGGCACCAAGTATTCCGGTCAATAGCTCTTCACGCCATGGTAATATTCTGAATACCTCGTACGATGGAAAAGGTATGTGCAAAAAGAAACCTATTTTCAAATTAGGACACTTTTCCCTAAGCATATTGGGTACAAGTAGCAATTGGTAATCGTGTACCCATACAGTATCGCCATCTTTTGCATTTTCCAATATAGCTTCGGCAAACATTTGGTTTACTTTATAGTATGCCTCCCAATACTGGTCATTGAACCGAGTGTACTCAACAAAATAATGGAACAAAGGCCATAGCGTTGCATTACTGAACCCATCGTAGAATCCGTCTATAAGCGCTTCTGTCAGAAATACAGGCAAGCATTGTTCTTTTTTTATTATTTCAGTAATCTCTTCTTTGTCAGTATCGCTATTGGCTATTATTCCGGGCCAACCTATCCATACACTATCATTGTTCTTGTGGTACGATTTTAATCCGGTTGCCAAACCTCCGGCCGATGCTGTGGCAGAGTATTTATTATTATGCTTTTCTACTTTAAGTGGTAATCTGTTCGACGCAATTATTAATCTGCTCATATTTATATTACTTCTTTTGTGGTTAGTTAGGCTCTCAATATATGAAAATATTGATGAGATATTTTATAAAATGATAATTACTTTATTTTTTATAGGGTATTTTACTATTTACAGATCAATGTTGTAATAGAAGTATTGCAATACTCATTTCTAGTGATAACTAAAACCATTTTTAAAACACCCATGATATTTGAGTTAGTATAAGCGATTATGATTGTCAATGTCAATATTGGGTTAAAGTTTTAATTATTAGGTTTTTGTAGTAAGTAAATAATTAAAATTACAAAAAATGAAAATGCGATTTGTATTTAGTACTTTGTTGTACCTGTGTATTACGTGTGTATATGGAGTTAATAATACGCCAATGTTTGAAACCGGTGGCAAAATTTATTCAGCTCCATTAATTGATAGTGGAATGGTGTATGTTGGCTGTGTCGATGGTAAATTATATGCTGTAAATTCTTATACTGGTAATAAAGTGTGGGAATATCAAACTTATAATCCGGTAAAATCAGAACCATTAATTATTGATAATAATTTGTTTTTAACTTCAGGTACATCTTTTTATAAGTTTAATAAACATACCGGTAATTTATTGTATGTATATAATTATGATACAGTAAGTGTTGCTAGTGCAGTTGACTTTATTGACCAGTGGGACTATCATAATTCATCGCCTTTTGAGTGTGAAGGTAAAATATATTTTGGCGATTATTTTGGTAATATTCATGTTTTTGATACTACTGTAAATAAGGCTTCAATACTTTTTACCACCTCTGAAAAAGTACCTATACGTACTACGGTTAATATTGTAGATAATACTTTGTTTTTTGGCGATTGGAACGGTAAAATATATTCAGTTAATTTAAATACCAGAACATTGAATTGGATGTATACAGCATATACTACTAAGCCATACCCATCATATGGTGGTTTTATTACACAACCGGTTATTTATAACCAAAAACTATATATTGGTGCGCGTAATTTCTATTATACTGTTTTAAACATAACAGATGGTTCCGTTGCATGGCAATACCACGACACTAATGGCTTTTGGTTAAGCAGTACACCTGTGATTATTAATGATACTCTTTATCAGGGTGGATCCGATAGTAAAGAAATAATTGCATTTAATGCAAATACAGGTATTAAATACTGGACATTTAAAACACAGCAAAATATTTTTTGTAAACCAGCATATAGCAACGGTAAATTGTATGTTGTTGATGGCGATTCGTATAATCATGATTCGGGGAAGGGGTATTTTTATTGTGTAGATACTAAAAAAGGCAGTTTACTTAATTCAATTGATATAGGTAGTAACTCTTACTCATCGCCGGTTATTGATAAACAAAATATCTATTTTGGGGCGTTTAATAATAATTTGTATCGTTTTAATATAGATTCAGTTATTACAGGCTACTCATTTTTTAATATTATTAAGGAGCCAGCTAATGAAATAAATATTAATGAGGGTAGGAGAGGGTTTGTTGATTTTATTGTTAAAAATAACGGAACATTATACGATTCTTTATTATTTGAATTCTCAGCTGATACTTTGGAGGCGGAGTTTTTTTTCAATGAAAGTAGTGTTTTGCTTGCAGTTAATGAAGAGGGTATATTTAAGCTAAATATAAGAAGAACTATTGCTGCAGGTAGTTATAGTGTTTGGTTAAGTGCAAAATCTGTAAAAAGTGATTCCGTGCTTTTTAATAAAAAGTGTATTATTACTGTTTCAAAGGCAACAGGGCTAATTACAAATCCGGTTAGTGAAACTAGTGTATATCCTAATCCGGTAAGCAGTATATGTAATATTGCTATGGAATTAAATAATAATTCAGACTATAATGTAACCTTGTATGCAAGTAATGGAAATAAAGTATATGAAAAAACATTTTTAGCTCCGAGTTTTGGAAATCAATTGTCGTTCAGTATAATAGATAAAAATATATCAGCCGGCATATATACCGTTATTATTACCGCCGATAATAAGTTTATTGCTCGTCATATAATTTTGGTAGAATAGTATTTATAAGTAATTACCTTATATATATGTGTTTAACATATATATAAGGTAATGAAAACGTAAAGACAGTTTTATTATTTTACCGGTAAAATGAGTGAATAGCATAGACCTGGCAGAAAGAAAAAAAACACGAAAGTTGAATATTTTCGTGTTTTAGTTTTTAAGTGTTGGTGAGTATTTTATAAAGGCTTAACCGGAATACAAATATCGGTATAGTAAATATTATTTTCAGGCTTTTTTGGATACATTTCAAACGGCGCTTTGTCGTCGGGTTGATAACCGCTTTGTGGCAGCCATTCAGAATAAACCCATTGCCAAGCTTCGGCAAATTGTTTGCCGTTCAGCTCAAAACTTGCAACAGCATAAGTACCACCTTCAATATCCATTTTGCCAATATCGCCATCGACCTTAGTATTGGCAGGAACACCAATACACAAACTTGTACGAAGTTTTTCTTCATCAGTAATATTTGGGTCATCGTGATACATTGCAATAAGCTTAAAATCAGGATTGCCCATAAGATTCCTGGGGCCTGCCCATGCAAACAGTTTGTTCCATAAACTCTCAAAAAGATTCTCGTCGCCGGCGTAAGGCCCTGTATATCTTACGTAAGCCACTGTCATTTTTGGAAATTCTTTGATTTCCACTCCTTTGTTTTGTTCCATATTAGTTTTCCATTTTAATTTATTTGAACTGAAACAAAAGTACATGGTTGGCTTAGCATCGTATTGTGAATTGTTGCTTTGTGTTTTACTATTATTGCTATCTGTTTGTTTTTTGTTGCGGTACTCAGTTGGGGTTATTTTAAAGTGATTTTTAAAATTTCGCGAAAATATTGATATATCGGAGAATCCACAGTTTGTTGACACTTCCGATACACTCATGATACTTCCGCCTAAGAGCATTGCTGCACGTTCAAGCCTTACCCGTTGAATAAATTTGAAAGGGGTTTCACCAATAAGCGATTGAAATATTCTGCTGAAATGATATTTCGAGAAGTTTGCTACTTCGGCTAATTCATCTAATGAAAAATTGTTTGAGATATTTTTTTCGATATAATCAAATGCTTTGTTTATTCTAGCCTGATATTCTTGTTGGAGTAGTTCTTTTTCCGTAATCATTTTATTATGTTTTGGAGGTAGTAAATATATCAATTAATTTATCGTAGTTTGTCATCATGTAAAATATACTATTTTTGCACCCGATAAAATTTTTACAGTAGTGACAACTCACAATCTCACTACTCAAATCTCACTACTATAAAAAATGGGTTTAAAGGAAGAAATAAAGCGCAGAAGAACATTTGCAATTGTAAGTCACCCCGATGCAGGTAAAACAACACTAACAGAAAAGCTTCTCTTATTTGGTGGAGCTATTCATATAGCCGGAGCAGTTAAATCAAACAAAATAAAGAAAACAGCCACTTCCGATTTTATGGAAATAGAGCGCCAGCGTGGTATTTCTGTTGCAACATCGGTTATGGGCTTCGAATATAACGGAGTGAAAGTTAATATTCTCGACACTCCGGGTCACCAAGACTTTGCCGAAGATACATTTCGTACACTTACCGCTGTCGATTCAGTAATTGTAGTAGTAGATGTTGCCAAAGGGGTAGAGCCGCAAACCAAGCGTTTAATGGAAGTGTGCCGTATGCGTAAAACTCCGGTTATTGTATTTATTAACAAAGTTGACCGCGATGGTAAAGACCCATTCGATATATTAGACGAAATAGAAGAACAGCTACAAATAAAAGTTCGCCCTTTGAGTTGGCCGGTTGGTATGGGGGGACGCCTTAAAGGTGTTTACAATATTTTCGACCAAAAGTTTTATTACTTTGCCGGTGAAGATAAAACAACTGCCGAGAAACCACAGGAATTTAAAGACCTGACAGACCCATTGCTCGATAAAACACTCGGTGACAGAGCACAACAACTGCGCAACGATTTGGAACTGGTTGAGGGTGTTTACCCTAGTTTTAATGTGCAGGAATACTTAAATGCCGAAATAGCTCCGGTTTTCTTTGGTAGTGCACTGTATAATTTTGGTGTTAAGGAATTGTTGGAATCATTTATTAAAATAGCACCGTCGCCACGCCCATCAATGACAGTAGAACGAGAAGTACAACCATACGAAGAGAATCTTACAGGTTTTGTATTTAAAATTCACGCCAATATGGATCCAAAGCACCGCGACCGTATTGCATTCGTAAAGCTTTGTTCAGGAGTATTTCGTAGAAACACCAATTATACCCATGTTAGGTTAAACCGAAAAATGAAGTTTGCTACTCCAACAGCATTTATGGCCGATAAAAAGAGCATAGTTGAAGAAGCTTATCCGGGCGATATTATTGGTATTCACGATACAGGAAATTTCAAAATAGGCGATACCCTAACCGAAGGTGAATTAATTAATTTTAAAGGTCTCCCAAGCTTTTCGCCCGAAATGTTTCGATATATTGAAAATGCTGACCCAATGAAAGCCAAACAGTTGGCAAAAGGGATAGACCAACTTATGGACGAAGGTGTTGCTCAGCTGTTTACACTCGATATGAACGGTCGTAAAGTAATAGGTTGTGTAGGTCAGCTACAATTCGAGGTTATTGAGTACCGTTTGTTACACGAGTATGGAGCACAGTGTCGTTACGAACCTTTTTCTATGCATAAAGCGTGCTGGATTAAAGCAAACGACGCTGCACAATGGGAAGATTTTAAAAAGCGTAAGTATCGCTCAATAGCTAAAGATAAACACGGACGCTGGGTTTATCTATCCGAGACACCGTAACCGTACGACTTGCAAATGGCCCAAACAAACTTTAAAAAAATTGACTTCTATTTTACATCGGAGTTTTAAAATAACTTGACCTTTTCAGTACAAAGTCACAAGTATTAAGTATCAAAACTTATGTCTCATATTTTATTGTTGCATACAAGCCTAAGAAAGAAACGATAGTGGTAATTTGTTACATTTGTGATTATTAGAAACGGATTTATATAAAATGACAATTGAACAATACATAGACAACATAAACAAACGCTATAAATTAGGAAATGCGACTGAGCATACATTTCGTGGCGATTTACAACAATTGATTGAAAGTTTAGTTCCCACAATTCGTGCGACTAATGAACCGAAAAGACAAAGTTGCGGAGCACCTGACTACATCTTGACTAAAAAGGATATCCCAGTCGGATTCATTGAAGCAAAAGACATTGGCGACAATGATTTAGAGGGAAAAAAGAAAACCGGACACAGAGAACAGTTTGACAGGTACAAAGCTTCGTTGAGTAACTTGATTTTCACCGATTATTTGCGATTTCATTTATACCACGATGGAGAACTGATAACAAAAATCGAAATTGGAGAAATAACGGACAAAGGAATTAAACCGTTAACCGAAAATTTTGCCAGTTTTGAAAACCTGATAAAAGACTTTTGTACACACATAGGGCAAACAATAAAAAGCCCAAAGAAATTAGCAGAAATGATGGCGGGCAAAGCCCGCCTGCTTTCTGAAATTATTGAAAGAGCGTTGACCAGCGATGAAGAAAATGAGGAAAACAGTTCGCTGAAAGACCAAATGATTGCATTTAAACAAATCCTGATTCATGACATTACACCGAAAGGATTTGCCGATGTTTACGCTCAAACAATTGCATACGGAATGTTTGCAGCCCGACTGCATGATACTTCATTAAACGATTTCAGCAGACAGGAAGCCGCCGAATTAATTCCAAAATCGAACCCGTTTCTAAGAAAACTTTTCGGTTACATTTCAGGGCCTGACATTGACGACCGTATAAAATGGATTGTTGACAGCCTTGCAGATATTTTCTTAGCAACAAACGTAGAGGAAATTCTAAAAAATTACGGGAAATCCACAAAAATGGAAGACCCGATAATCCATTTTTACGAAACATTCCTAAGCGAATACGACCCAAAATTGCGTAAAGCTCGTGGTGTTTGGTACACTCCGCAACCTGTGGTAGATTTCATTGTTCGTGCTGTTGACGACATTTTAAAAACCGAATTTGATTTACCTCAAGGGCTTGCCGATACTTCCAAGACAACGATAAAAGTTGATATGCAAGGTAAAAAGGTTGAACAGGAAGTACACAAAGTTCAAATACTTGACCCTGCAACTGGTACAGGAACTTTTCTTGCCGAAGTTGTAAAACACATTCATAAAAAATTTGCCGGACAGCAAGGCATTTGGAGCAATTATGTTGAAACTCACCTTTTACCGCGCTTAAATGGTTTTGAGTTGCTTATGGCAAGTTACGCTATGGCACATTTGAAACTTGATTTGCTTTTAAAAGAAACAGGTTACAAACCAACTAAAGACCAACGTTTCAAAGTTTTTCTTACAAATAGCCTTGAAGAATATCATCCCGACACAGGAACTTTATGGGCAAACTGGTTAAGCTCCGAAGCAAATGAAGCAAACCGAATAAAAAAAGATACTCCTGTAATGTGTATCATTGGTAATCCGCCATATAGCGGTGAAAGTGCAAATAAAGGTGAGTGGATAATGAACCTTATGGAAGATTATAAAAAAGAACCTGGAGGTCATGAGAAATTAAAAGAACAAAATTCAAAATTTATTAATGATGATTACGTAAAATTCTTACGCTATGGTCAGCACTTTATTGAAAAAAACGGCAGTGGGGTTTTAGCTTTCATAAACCCTCATGGCTTTTTAGATAATCCCACATTTAGAGGGATGCGCTGGAATTTGCTTAAGACTTATGATAAAATATTCACTATTGATTTGCATGGGAATACAAAGAAAAATGAAACAGCGACTGATGGTTCAATTGACCAAAATGTCTTTGATATTATGCAAGGTGTTTCAATTAATATTTTTGTAAAAACAGGAAAAAAGAGAAAGAATGAGTTAGCAAAAGTGCTGCACTGTGATTTGTTTGGAAAACGAGATTTAAAATATAATTTCCTATCAGATAATTCGATAGAAACCACACCTTTTGTGCCGCTTGAAAATATTTCACCAATGTATTTTATGGTTCAGAAGGATTTTAAATTGCAAGAGAAATATAGTGCCGGTTTTGCATTAAATGAAATATTCAATATAAATTCTTTAGGATTACTTACAAAACGTGATAGGTTTATTACTGACTTTGATAAAGAGTCAATTATAAAAAGATTAGAAGACTTCATTGATAATGATTTAACAAATGAGCAATTATCTAAAAAATATGGTTTAGTTTTAAAAGATAAGGATAAATGGGATTTGTCAAATTCCAGAAATGAAATACAAAAAACAGGTTTAATAGATAGCAATTTCAGACTTCAAAACTATAGGTGTTTTGATAAGCGTTATATATATTACGATTCAAATTATGTTGCAAGATTGAATACAAAAGTATTAAGCCATGTTAATAAATCAAATCCTGCAATTATATCAACAAGACAATTAGCTGATAATAATTTCAATCATATTTTTATTTCCAATACTATTTCTGACCAATGTTTCATCTCAAATAAGACTAAAGAAGGGTGTCAAGTATTTCCACTTTATCTTATTTCAGAAACTGATTCCCAACAAACAATAGTTGAATCAATTGAGCGAATACCAAATCTAAAACCTGAAATTATTAAGCAAATAGCTGATAATTTGAGCTTAACTTTTACAAGTGAGAAAGAAACAACTGAGAATACTGTTGCTCCAATTGATATTTTAGAATATATCTATGCTGTTTTACATTCCCAAACATATCGTGAGAAATACAAGGAGTTTTTAAAAATAGATTTTCCAAGAGTTCCATATCCAAAAGACAAGGAAACTTTTTGGAATTTAGTAAAATTGGGCGGAGAAATACGCCAAATACATTTGTTAGAAAGTCAAACAGTTGAGAATTATATAACCCAATACCCGGTTGACGGTGATAATGTGGTAACTAAACCATGCTTCGACTCCGCTCAGCGTTCGGATAATAACGGCAAAGTTTACATCAACGATTCACAGTATTTTGACAATGTACCTGAAATAGTTTGGAATTTCTATATCGGCGGTTATCAACCGGCTCAAAAATGGTTAAAAGACCGTAAAGACCGAAAACTGGAATTTGAGGATATTTTACACTATCAGAAAATAATTGTTGCTCTTTCGGAAACAGACAGGTTAATGAAAGAAATTGATAAAATAGAGATTGAGTAGCATGGAAGAAAATAAATCACAAATCATCATATATCAAACCGAAAACGGGGAAATAAAATTAAGGACGAAACTGTTTGGAAATCGCTTTAACTTACCAAACGTTTCATATATCAATCTATTTTGAACATTTCGTTTTGCTCCTTATATTGTATGAATGAACGAAAAAAGTCAAAATGCCCCTGCTTTGAATGAGAAACGCCGTTTAGCCCATGCGGTATGGTTTCCGGTATTGTTTCTGATAGTTATGTGGGTGTTTTATACTACATTCAATTTACTGAATTACCGTATGGCAATTATTGGTATAAAACCACTCGAATTGCAGGGACTTCACGGTATTATTTTATCGCCATTTGCTCATGCCGATTTAAAACATATATTCTCCAATACAGTATCGTTTGCGGTATTGTCGTTCTTTCTTTTCTATTTCTATCGTCTTATTGCTTATAGGGTTTTTTTTCTTAACTGGGTAATATCAGGAATACTACTTTGGATAGGAGGCAGGGAATCAACACATATTGGAGCAAGCGGTATAGTCTACGGACTTGCGTTCTTCTTGTTTTTTAGCGGAGTAATCCGTAAAAGCAAAGGGTTGGGGGCTATTTCGCTTGTAGTTGTATTTCTGTACGGAAGTATAGTTTGGGGCATGCTTCCGCAAAATACCGGAATAAGCTGGGAAGGACATTTGTTCGGAGCAGTTTCAGGTTTCTTTCTTGCATGGTATTACCGCAAAAAGCCTCTTAACTTCACCCCGGCGCCTGATGGTTCATCGGTTTCAGTTACTTGGGGAAATCAATACGATTATGTGTATGAATACCATGAATACGAGGATGATGACGATTAAAGATATTCCTAAGCCTTTGAATTTAATTGTTAACGAGGTTTTAAATCTATTCCTTTAAAAAAGCAAAATTTACAAAGTCAGTAGGCGTAATTACTTTAGTGTCAGCATCGGGGTAAATATTAGTAAATGCCCTTGTAACTCTGTTGTTTTTTGTTGTATTCCACTTAAATTCATAGCCCGAAAGCTTTCCGCTATTAACCTCAACATAATCAACTTCACTTTGATTAAGGTTTCTCCAAAAGTGACTCTTTGCTTTAGGGTTTTGCCATGAATTTTGCTTAATACGTTCACTTATCATGAAATTCTCAAATAGTACTCCCTGATCATTTCTGCTTGTTAAGTCGCGGAAATCCTCAATTATTGCATTTCTAATACCATTATCCCAAAACAATATTTTACTCATTTTGGTAACCTCTTTTCTACTATTACTTGAGTGAGCTTTAAGTCGGTATATAACAAATGATTTTTCAAGCAAATCAATATAACTCTCAACAGTAGCCTGTTTAACTTGAGGTTGATTGGCTAGTTCATTAATCGATACTTCTTCTGCACCTAACTGAAATGCCAATAATCGTAAAAGCTTATCTAAAAGCTGAGGTTTGCGTATATCTTTCCAAACCAGTACATCTTTGTATAAATATTGCTGAGCAAGATTAGAAAGAATCATCTCTGCTATATTGCGGGTAGTACATACTTCCGGATAACACCCATAAACCAAATGAAATGGTAATTCCAGCTCTATTTCAAATGGTGATTTATTATTGTACAATTCCTGTAAACTAAAGGGGAATAAATGAAATGTAAACTGCCTTCCTGTCATTGGCTCAAATATAGTTTCTGATATTTCTAATGCCGAAGAACCGGTAGCTATAAATTGAGTGTTTTTAAAGTTGTCAACTAAAAGTTTTAGCAAAAGTCCGGCATTTTCAATCCGTTGTATTTCATCTATTACAACAATTTTATAGTTACCAACAATCCCCGAAAGTGTATTCAATGTTGGGTTTGTTAACCTTTCTTTTATATTTAATTCATCAGCATTAAGCCATAATGTATTTTCAAATTTTTGAACTAAGCTTTTTAGTACTGTTGTTTTACCTACTTGTCGGGCACCAATAAGAACTAGTGCTTTACCTTTAAAAAGCAAATTGGTTAGTATTGTTTCTATATATCTATTGTAATGGAAAAATTAGTACTAAAAAATCCATTGGAATTATGATAATAAAAAAATGCTGTGTGATAATTTTCAATAAAGATATTTTTTGCAAATCATAAAACTTGATTCCCGATTAGTTATAAATATTATATTTGCATTCTTTTAAAATAAAACATGACAAATTGTATATATAGTCTTTATTCAGCATATAAGCCTGAGCAGATGCTTATGTTTCTATATATATTCTCCGATTTGTAAATTTACTGCAATTAGTAGTCATTAGCAGATATATAGATTTTTTAAATTTAATTCCTGCATAATACTAAGAATATTTTTTGACTACACTCTTTATTCCAACAAATACTGCGGAAAAAATCAACAATTAATTATTTATTATTTACATGGAAGCAATGTTTCTTTGGCTAAACTCGTTGGTTAATAAAAATAAAACAGAGTTTGCATCATGGTCTGAAATCAATTGGCTGAATCCTTATGCTGCTTACGATTTTGAAGCGCAGCGTACAAAACTATTATCGGTTGTTGATAACGATATATTGTATAATGGTACAAAACCTTTTTATAATCATATTTCAAATGGGTGTTCAATATGTGGTGCCGGCAAATGGAGTTGCTTGTTTATAACAAATAAATGTAATGCTTCGTGTTTCTATTGCCCGGCTAAACAAGATACTGATGAATTACCATCTACGCAAGGACTCGATTTTGATAATGCCTCAGATTATGCTCAGTATGTTAAGCATTTTAATTTTAAAGGAGTTAGTTTCAGTGGGGGAGAGCCGTTATTGTATTTTGACCGTACATTAGATTATTTGCAAACTGTTCGAAATAGTTGCAATCCCGATTTATATATTTGGATGTACACCAATGGCATTCTTGCAGAAAAAAACAAGTTTGAAATGTTGGCTAATGCAGGGTTGAACGAAATACGCTTCGATATTGGTGCAACACGTTTTTCGCTCGATAATGTAAAAAAAGCAAAAGGTATTATTCCAAATGTAACGATTGAAATACCTGCCATTCTTGAAGAAAAAGAGCATTTAATAGCAATGTTACCCGATATGATACAAGCAGGAGTAACGAATCTGAATTTGCATCAACTTAGGTTAACCAATCATAATGCATCAAACTTAATAAAAAGAGGGTATACTATTATAAATGCTGAAAAACCTATTGTTTTAGAGTCGGAACTTGCGGCACTCGAAATTATTTCTAAAGCAAAAGAAATGGGACTTAATATTGGAATAAACTATTGTTCATTCCATTATAAGCATCGTTTTCAAAAGGCAGGATACAGGCAATTGATAGCACAAAAAATACAACCTGATGCCGTAATTACAAAAGCAGGATATTTGCGTATTTTTAATGGTAATAGTATTGAATATAAAACAATTAAATTATTACCAAATAATAGTAATTCTAATGATTGTCTTCAATACAATTTCGATGGGACTAATTATTTTTATACTATAAAAACATTATTGAAAGAAGAAAATATTGGCAGTGATTATACAAATAGAATAGAGCAATTGCTGAGCAATGAGCCAAGTGAAGCTCCTTCTGATTCTCTTTTATTCAAAATATGGCAAATGGAATATATTGAACGCGGCTTACGAGAGTACTAGTTTGTTTCAATGGGAGGTAACTACTCTGGTAGTTTGTTAGATTAACACATAAAAAATCGGCAGCCGGAATAAACCAACTGCCGATAATATATTGAAATACTATATTACTATTAACAAAACTTATAAATACAAGTGTGCCTATAAGTTTCACCCGGACGCAATACCGCATTGGGGTAGCTTTCACAATTAGGTGAATTTGGGAAAATTTGTGTTTCAAAAGCAATTCCGGCTTGTTTTACCATTGGCTTTTGCCCTTTTCCTGTATCACTACCATCGAAGTGGTTACCTGTATAAAGCTGAACTCCCGGTTGGTCAGTATAAACCTCTAATGTTCTACCCGATTCAGGTGCAGTAAGAACAGCAGCTTTTACCACTTTACCTTTACCTCCACCATTAACAACAAAGTTGTGATCTAAACCACCACCACCAAGTGCCATTTGTGGGAAATCGCTGTTACTTGCTTCTGCAATTTTTTTAGTTTTAGTAAAATCCATAACAGTTCCAGCAACAGGAGCAATTTCTCCGATACAAGTACCTTGTTTCTCGTCAATTGGTGTGTAATTATCACACATAAGTGTTAAGTCATGATTATTTACATCACCTTCGCCATTAAGGTTGAAATAAGGGTGGCTGGTTAAGTTTATAACTGTAGGAGCTGTAGTTGTAGCTTTGTACTCAATTTTAAACTCGTTTGCATTGTTTAAGCTGTAAATAACTGTAACAGTAAGTTCTCCAGGATAACCTTGGTCGCCGTCAGGGCTTACTAATGTAAGTTTGTAAGCTGAAGTAGCTCCTTCTACAGTAGCTTCTTCAACACACCACTCTTTAAGGTTAAAACCTTCGTTTCCACCATGCAAGTGATTAGGTCCGTTGTTTACATCAAGAGTGTAAGCTTTTCCGTCAAGCTCAAATTTACCATTAGCAATACGGTTTGCAAAACGACCGCAAATAGCTGCCAGATAAGCATCACCTTTAAGAGCCTCTTCTAATGTATCGTATCCAATTACTACATCAGTAACGTTTCCTTTAGCATCGGGCACACGCATTGAAATAACCTGTCCTCCTCGTGGAATAAAGTCAATCTCTACGTTATTGTTATTTTTTAATGTGTATATTTTCATATTTTATAGATTTTGAGTAGTGAGTAGTGAGTAGTGAGTAGTGAGTAGAATGCAATACAGCAAACTTCCCAATTACCAATATCTCAGTACTCAAATCTCAATACTCACTACTAACAAATTACTTTCTAATTTTTGCTCCTTTTGCTGCAAAGAATATAATGTATGCGTAGAACAAGAAGAAGAATGCATAAGCAATACCATAGTTGGTAACTTCTTTACCTTCTACCATAATTGATGAACCCTCTACTACTTTACCCATAATGAACATCCAAACCCCTACGAATACAACACCTGTACAAATAATACCAGATGCTAATTTTCCCGCAGATGCAGGTACATCTTTCATAGAAAGGTCAAACAGTACAGACCACATTATTGAAAGAAATAATCCCTGTGCAATTAAAGGCCAGATAGAGAACTGTGAACCTTTAGTTACAAAGAATGCTGCAAGTAAAACAACACAAATTACTGAATTAACCAATAATACTTTTGTAGGTTCAAATTTCTTAAGTAATCCTGCTCCGATTAATCGGCCAATAAAGAAACCTAATGGGTAGAATCCTAATATTTTAGATGCAAATGCCATTGTTTTTCCAGGAACGTTATATTCAACATAGTTAAGGAAATAGTTACCTACTCCAACTTCAAGCCCCATGTACATACCAATAGCTATTAATCCAAGAATAACCTGTGGATAGCTCCATGCACTACGTGCCGGTTTATCAGATGTTTCTTCCGAAGCATCTTCAATAGCAGGTAAATTCATAAATACTAATATTACAGCAGTACCTATTGAAATTGCAGCTAATGCAATAAACATAGTTTTTGCCAATGCTTCATTAACCTGAATAGAATCACCGCTTGAATCTAAAATCATACCACCAATAATTGGTGCTAATACAGCAGCCATTGAGTTAATAGCCATTGCAAGAGTTAAACGAGATGAAGAAGTCTCAGGAGTACCTAAAGCAATTACATAAGGGTTAGCAGCTACCTGAAGTACTACAACACCAATTGCAGTAACAAATAATCCACCTAATACCATTCCGTAACCTATTCCAAGAGCAGGAACAAAAATTGCACATCCCACACCTGTAATAAATGAACCTATAATAACGCTCATTTTATAACCGATTTTTTTAACAATTCCACCTACCGGAATTGAAATAATGTAAGCACTAAAGAATGCTGCACTAACTAACTGAGCCTGGCTTTCTGTAATGCTAAACTGTACTTTCATAAAAGGTACCAAAATGTTGTTGATCCATGTTACAAATCCTAAAAGGAATAACAGGAACGACATAATCGCAAATGGTACAGCGAAATTTTGTTTTTGATTAGTCATAATGATTTTAATTAATTTGATTTGATAGTACAGAGATTGTGAGTAGTGAGATATGAGTACTAAAAACAATATACTCACAATCTCATTACTCATATCTCACATACCAAGTTTATAATTCTACTTTAACAGAACCTTTAGAACGGATAAATAACTTATGACAGTTACCTTCTCCGAATACTGATTCCAGTGTTGAGATATACTCATCTAATATATCGTTTGGTACAAATGCCTGGATAGTTCCTGCAAATCCACCACCGTGTACACGCCAAGCTCCTTTTCCTTTAAGCACTACATCACTTAATCCAAGACCTAATGCTACCGGTTGGTATTCTGGCTCTTTTAATACATAAATATTTTGGTTATACATATATGAACTAAAACCTGATTCTATTACCATTCCTAAGAAATCCTGGAAACGGTTCTCTTCTAATGCAGCAACTTGTTCTACAACACGAGCGTTATCTCTTTGGAAGTGGATAGAACGAAGTAAAGCACGGTCACCAACTTTAGAACGAATAGCCGGAGCTCCTTTTACTACGTCATTTAACGAAAGTGGACGAAGAACTTCTTGTCCAAGTTCTTTAGCTACCGATTTCATTTCACCCGGTAACGAATTGTACTCAGCGTCTAATCCTCCGTGGCTACCACCTGTATTTGTAATAACAAGAGAGTATCCTGTTTTAGCGAAATCGAAATCTAATGCTTTTACAATCGGGTTTGCAGCATCGGCAAAGTCGATTGTAATGAAACCACCTACGGCACAAGCTGTCTGGTCCATAAGGCCACAGAATTTTTTACAAGCGTGCTCTGCTTTCTGACCTATTTTAGCGTTATCAACAGGGTCTAATTTTCCATTGTTAAACAAATGACTGAAAATAGCCCCAATAAGCACCTCAAATGAAGCAGAAGAACTTAAACCTGAACCTTCCGGAACCGATCCGTGAATTACAGCGTTGAATCCGCCTATTTGTAAACCAAGGTCTTTAATTCCTTTAGCTATAGCTTTTACAAGATTACCCGGAGTTACAGCAAATTCTGTTATACTTAAATCAGATAAATCTACTTCAAAAGGCTTGAACCCTACTGAGTTTATTTTCACAATATTAGTACCATTTGCTGAAGCAACAGCAATATTATCGAGGTTAACAGCACCAGCAAGTACACGACCTAACTGGTGGTCGGTATGGTTGCCACCTACCTCGGTACGTCCGGGTGAGCTGAAAAGGGTTACTTCGTCGGAACCGAAAGTATCTTTATACTCGTTCATGTACTTTACATAGCGGTTGGCCATTGATTTTAACACTGCGGAATCGTTTCCGTAAAGCTCCTTAAAAGAAGCATTGTCGCCGTTGTTTAACTTTTCAGTTAATGATTGAATAGTTGGCATTTTTAATTTAATTTTCGAGTTATTGTTTAGAGTTTTATTTCAGAGTTATAGATTGTAAGTTTTAAGTTAAAGGTTATAGGTTGTTTTACTTAGAACTTATAACCTAAAACTTTATACTTATTTTGCTTCAGCTGAAGAGCGGTAGTTTTGCTCCCACTTCCATGCCGAACCGGTCATTTCATCGAGAGTTTTTTCCGCTTTCCAACCTAGTACGTTGTTACCAATTGTAGTGTCGGCCCATATTTTAACAATATCGCCTGCACGACGTGGTGCCATTTTCCAGTTAAGCTTCTCTCCTGTTGTTTTCTCGAAAGAGTTAATAAGCTCAAGTACTGAAAAACCGTTACCTGTACCAATGTTGAACATTTCGTAAGCTTCAGCATTTTTACCATCGATCATACGCTCAATAGCAATAATATGTGCTTTGGCTAAATCAACAACATGAATAAAATCACGGATACAAGAACCATCTGGGGTATCATAATCATCGCCAAATACGCTCAATTGCTCGCGGATACCGTAAGCTGTTTGAGTAATAAACGGCATAAGGTTTGCCGGTACTCCAATTGGCAATTCTCCAATTAAACCTGAATGGTGTGCTCCTACCGGATTAAAATAACGTAAAGCAATACCTTTTATTTTAGCACCCGACTTAATTGTGTCTTTTAATATGTTTTCGTTAACCTGCTTAGTGTAACCGTAAGGCGATTCTGCGGGCTTAACAGGTGCATTTTCAGTTACAGGAAGCTCATCGGGCTGACCGTATACAGTACATGACGATGAGAATACGAAGTTCTCAATATTGTACTTCTTCATTCCTTCTAGTAAGTTAATCATACTTACTAAGTTGTTACGGTAATAGTGTAACGGTATCTGTACCGACTCTCCTACTGCTTTTGATGCTGCAAAGTGGATAATTCCTTTAAGGTCGGTGTTTGCAGCAAAAAACTCATCAAGTTTAGCTTCGTTTAATAAATCGAAATGGTAAAACTTTGGGCGAGTTCCTGTAATTTGTTCAATTCTGTCAACAATAAATGCTTGCGAGTTCGACAGATTGTCGATAATAACAACTTCGTATCCTTGCTCAATAAGCTCAACTGTTGTATGTGATCCTATGTATCCGGTTCCTCCGGTTACTAATACTTTTCCTTTGCTCATTTTATTCATATTATTAATTTATGATATTGTACTGCAAAAGCAGTACAGGCGCAAAATTTTGCGCCTCTACCATAAATTATTTTTGTTTATAATGTACTAATGGTAAATCTCTTAAACGTGCTGCACTTTGCTCTGCAGTAATATCGCGCTGTGCGTTTGCCATCATTTCATAACCTACCATGAATTTCTTAACGGTAGCCGAGCGCAACAATGGTGGATAAAAATGCATATGCATATACCACTCAGGGTGGTTCTGACCATCGGTTGGAGCCTGGTGAATACCTGCCGAATAAGGAAACGATACTTCAAACAAGTTATCGTACTTAGTAGTAAGTTTCTTGTAAATATCTGCGAAATCGGTTTTTTCTGCATCAGTTAAATCTTTAACCGATTGTACTGCACGCTTAGGGAGAATCATAGTTTCAAACGGCCAAATAGCCCAAAAAGGAACTAACGCAACAAAAGTGTCATTTTCAACAACAATGCGCTCTTGTTTGTCCAATTCTGCTTTTACATAATCGGACAAAAGTTGTGTGCCGTTTTTATCGTAATATTCTTTTTGACTGTTTTGTTCTTTTTGTACTTCGTTAGGTAGTGATGACTGTGACCAGATTTGCCCGTGAGGGTGAGGATTACTACATCCCATAACAGCACCTTTATTTTCGAATATTTGTACGTGGTTAATAAAATCTTTTTTACCTAACTCAGTGTACTCGTTAGCCCATACATCAACTACTTTTCTGATAGCATCAACTGACATTTCAGGAATAGTTAAGCTATGGTCAGGTGAGAAACAAATGACACGAGCCATACCGCGCTCAGCCTTAGCAACAAATAAACCGTCGTTCAATTCACCCTCAGGTGTATCTTGTAATAAAGCGCTGTAATCGTTGGTAAATACGAAAGTATCGGTGTACTTATCGTTTACATTACCACCGGTTGCACGTTCATTACCGGGACATAAGTAACACTTAGGGTCGTAACTTGGAAGCTGCTCTTCAGTATTCTTCTCGGTTTGACCTTGCCATGGACGTTTTGCACGGTGTGGCGATACTAATACCCATTCTTTTGTGAGTGGATTAAATCTCTTGTGTGGATGTTCTGTGTAATCAATCATTTTATTAATAGTAATTATTTATTTTAAATTCACAATTCTTTCATTGTATTCTATCTCATTGTCAGGCTTATACTTATAGTAAAATGCCCCTTTCTTCGATTCCGAAAAGTCTTTTTTATTGAGCCTTTCCAAAACCTTTAGTGAAAGTATTTTTTTACGGAAGTTACCCGGATCAAATTCCTTGTCGTAAATGCTGTTATATAAACTGCGTAATTGCGATAAGGTAAATTCTTCATTCAATAAGCCATGCCCCAATAACGTTTTAGAACCATCGAACCTGAGTTTTCTTAGTGCATCGGCAACCATTTCATTATGGTCAAATATGAGGTTTGGTAATTCCTTAACGGAAAACCATTCTGCGCCAAACTGTTTTTCGAGTTCTTTCCCTTTTTCCTGAACATTAATAAGTGCATAGAATGATATACTTATTACCCTACCTCCGGGGTCACGATCGGGTTTTGAATAAATACTAACCTGCTCCATAGGTATTCCCTCTAGTCCGGTAAGTGTTTTTAGTACATGTTGGTTGGCTTGTTCTACGGTGCAGTCTTCATTGACCCAGCCACCAATAAGAGACCACTCTCCCTGAGCCGGTGGCAACTGTCGTTTGAACAGTAACAGCTTCAAATCTTCTTGTTCGTAACCAAAGATAATACAGTCTACTGCTACCAAGTGTGTAGGCGGATTCTGATAAATCCTTTGCATATTTTGCATAATATCGTTTTTGGTAAAACGATTGCAATATAAAAAGTAATATTTACTTTTAAAATGATTGTTGGGGAAAAGTTAATAATTTAATAGTATGATAGATTAACTTTAGAACATATTAATAACGACAATGCATTAACTTTTTAAAAATCGCCAATACCCCAAACCAGTGCAGGTTTAATATAAATAATATCGCCGGCAAAAACAGAGTTAGTATGCTTGGTTATGTAATTGTATCCAATATCGAGTTTTATACTAAAATGGTGCTTCATACGGTATTCATAGCCATAAACACTTCGGCTGCTGAAATCGTAACCTGCAAACTTAAATTCGGTATGTACACCCAATCCACATATAAATGAATTAAATACTTCAAATTCATAGTCTTCCATATCGAGTTCGGGTCTATACAGGTTACTTTCTAGCGAACAACCTCCAATTAGAGCATAAGGTGCTACATGAAACTTCTCATTTCTAACAAAAAAATACCCCCCTGCTACTCCACCTTCGAAATACGAAAACTGGTTGCCCCGTTCAAGGTCAACAAACCTTCCGGCCGATGTTACGGTAAGTTCATTGTCGAAATAGAGCGAACCACCGTTTATATAAAGCGAGGTATATACTTTTCCAACGTTAAAATCCATACCCATATGAAATGTAGTATTGGGTCGGAAATAATGATACAAATTATATGTTGGGTGAATATATCCGGCACCTATTACAAAACCATATGAGCCTTTGCGCTGAATGCCGGGGAGATATAGTGTCATAAATTTTTGATACTTCGATTTGGCATATGTTGATTTATAACTTCGCAATGCTGTGTTGTAGCTTTCGTTTACCTGACCCGATTCCAACAGAATAAGATAAATATTTATGATCTCTTTATCTTCGGGTTCAAGCTGTGATGTACTGTTCTTTATCTCTCCAACATTGTATTTTATAAAATTATACAACGATGGCTCAATATTAAAAACATTGTTGTAACACACTGTTTTATTGTACTTTTCAACACCTGTTGCAAGTTCAATCCATCTGTCCCACTTGTTTATTATTGCAGTAACGTACAGTTCTTCGTCGTAATAAAATGCTGAACAATTATTGTTACCATCAATATTTATAAGATAATCGTAAACCTGTCGGGCTTTATCGAAATTTTTCTCTTCAATATACTTTACAAGAAGCTTACGCCCGTTGTTTATTTTTATTTCAGTACTGTCGACAAATGCAAGTATTTCCCTATCTATCTGTGAAAAAATTTGCGATGAAAACAGAATTGAAACTATTATTAAAATTGCTTTAATATATTTCATGACTGCCGAATTTAAACCATTAAATTACGAAATGAAAAAGAGTAATACAAATGTCAAAATTATATTAATTCTACATTTTTTATTTCACAAATCTTAATCCTACAGTTAGTTCAAAACGTCCGAGATTAATATATTCATCGCTATTAAGGTTTAATGTTTCAGTATTAGCTTTGTCTTCAATAGTAAGCTTGGTAATGGTTCCGCTAACCATGGCAGCCTGTAAACCAAGTGAAAGACCATCGGTAAGAGCAAAGTCGTAACCCAAACTCAAATAAACACCAGCTGAACTACCGGAATGAACACCATCAAATATATAATAATACGATGATAACATATCTGGTTTCATTATGTACGATGTTTTATTTATAAATAAAGTATAACCTAACGATAAACTTGAATAGAAAGCATTCTTTTTGTTTTTATCGTAAATACGCATAGTATACGAAGGTCCAATGTAGTGTATAGTTTGATTATCGCTCATTGGGCCGTAAAGTATGTGATATAAACTTCCATTGCTATTGCTGTACGAATACAATAAGCCCAATGCAAAAAAATCGTTAAAGAAATAATTAAATTCAGCTCCTATGCAATAACCTTTTTTTAAGTTACTGATATATTCTTTAAGTATTGCATCGGTATTATCGGCAGCCTTTGCTGTACGGTACATATAGCCTCCATTTAGCGCAAAGCGAATCTGATTTGTATTTTTATTATACAAAGGGAGTGATTCGGCAGGAATCTCACTTTTCTGATAGTAGTTAAATTTATAATACGTAACATTTGATGTCGATAACAAAGTATTGCGAACATCGCCTTTGTGGTTATACGTAAAGTAAATATAATCAGGCTTTATACTTGTAATTTTACAATTAATAGAGTCAGCATTATTGGTAACAATAATATCTTGCGATAAAGCGGCATTTGCCATAAGCAAAAGAATTGGCAAAAAGAAGAATAAGTTTTTTTTTACTTTTAAATAGTTTTGTGATATTGTTAAAGCCTCAAATTATGATATATATAATTGGAATAAGATTTGTTTAGGCGTCATCTCTAAGTTTTACAACTTCTTTTATTTGAACTTTAGGCATTTGTGTTTTAATCAGCTTACTATCTCTTTTTATATTAATAAATATATTAATATCATCTTCGCCGGTTATATCACATTCTACAATACGTCCGTCGGTAAGAAATAATAAATCTTTGGTCTCATTTTTTGAAGCTTTTATTGCATTAAACTCAGCTTTACCTGTATTCTCATCTACAAGGTTAATGTCGGGTCTGCCAACCATAATACCCGTAGTAACTGCACAACGAATATAGTACTCCTTACCAAACTCAATATTAACAGGCAGTTCACTTTTTGCTTCTGTGCTAGCCCATATTGAATTGTATCCGTCCTTATCATAAATGCGTACAGTTTTTTTTCAGTTATTTTTTACCCTACAAATAGATGAGTCGCCTAAATGAAGGTCATAGCTAACTGCCATACCCATACCCGATAATCTGTATATATGAAATGTGGCGTAATTCAAATCACTGTTTATATTTTGAACAGTAATACTATCCGATATATTTTTAGCTGTAATATTCGGGAATAAAACGGTCTCATTACAAACTAAAACTTCGGCTTCAATTCTATGACAAGTACTAATTAAATCAGGTTTTTTATGGTTTATTATTTTCAAAGCATTCCCACCCATTTTACGAGCTTCGAGTTTTGCTTTTTCTATAACGGTTTCATAATTGCATTTTATAGTAAATCCGGAATCGCTAACTTTTACAACACCAATAACTTCCGATTGAGCCGGTTTGTTTTCCTGCAAACTATAAACCGCTACATTGTCGTTAAAACTTAGTGTTGGGTAACTCTTACTTACAGTGGTTACAACTTTGGGAGCACAAGAATACATTATTACAGATAAAACCAAAACAAGTATCTGTAAAGTTAAAAACTTCATATGTTTATAATTTTTTATGAATAATAAAATATGTGAATATATAAATTTTATTTACCATTTAACAAACACTCCCGATTTTACCCCCTTAATACTTTCAATCACATAAAAGTATAAGCCATCTGGCAGGTAAGATACATTCACCCCTTCCTGTATATTGATATTTTGTGTAATTAAAAGCAATCCTTTCGTATTCAAAATTTTATGATGTAAATCATGTAAAGAAATGACATTATACGGAAAGGTTTGCATTCTAATCTATTGTATTATAGTAAAACGCAAATAAATAATAATCAGATTATTGCAGTCTGATAGTTATGTATAATATTAATAGCGAATATTTTAGCAAATAACTTTTCCCAATTTAAATTTTGATAATTGAATATTTGTATTGCTCTTTTTTATAGGTTTGTCATGTTTTTCAAAACCATTCAAATACTAATATTTGATAATTAATTTTTAAGAAATAGATTACTGTTATAGTTTCATAGCGATTGGTCTGTTTTATTAAGGATAATTCTGATTATAGTTAGGATTTGTTTTGTATTGAAATTAATTATCTATTATCTACTATTAACAATTTATTTATTTAAAAATGATTAAAAAGTTTTTTTTAAGTGCATTTGTTGCATTATGTGTTATTGCATCAGTAAATGCACAAATTGTCATTGAGGCAGAAAGCTATGTTATGACATCGGGAACCTATGGTGGGTTTCAGAAATATCAGATAGCAAGTGCAAGCGGAGGCTCAGCAATTAATTACAATCAAACAGGTGATTATGCAATGTATCAGTTAAACAACTATCCGTCAGGTCAGTATGTGATTACTTATTATATTTCTACACCAATGACCGGAGCTGCAGTTGAATTTTCAGTAGTTTCACCAACTTATCAAGAATCAGTAGTAACTCAAGTTCCAAGTAATGGTAGTTGGGATAGTTTTCATGAAGTAGTTTCAGAACCTATTAACGTTATTTCAGGCGATGTATTTTCATTTAAAATTGCTAGTGTTGGAAACACAACCGGACATTGGGAATGGAATCTTGATAAAATTAAGTTAACAAAAGTTGGGGAACTTAATTTTCCACTTGAAAGTATATACACTGCTTCTGAAAATCCAATAACTATAGATAAAGATGAGGTTCTTTACATTGAAGTTGGAACACAACCTGCAATTGCAACAAACCAAAATATGACATGGGTGTCAAGTGATACAAATGTAGTGAAAGTACCAGCACTAGGTTATATTAAAACTATTGGTGGTGGATCTACTCCAATAATTCCGGTAGGAAAAGTTGAAAACTATATTACAGGAGTTGCCGAAGGTACAGCAACAATTACTGTAACTAGCCAAGAAGGAGGTTTTGTAACTTCTTTTAATGTAACAGTAATAAAACCTCATACTGTTATAATTGAAGCAGAAGATGTTACAAATCCGTATACTTTAGGTATGCCGATATCTTATGGAGGAGGAACAGCGGTACAAATTGCAAATGGAATAAGTAAGCCTGTTTCATTTTTGTATTTTCCTCCTAATTATTATACTAGTTATAATAGATTTGCAGGAAATTCGGGAGAGTATATAACTGAGTATCTTGTAAAAACTGAAAATGTAGGTTCTATTTTAAATATAGAATTAATGCAAACCGGGACATTTGAACAATTACCGGTATATACATGCGAACTACCTAATACAAATGGAGAATATATTTGGGTTCAAGGACCTAAAATCAATTTTGAATATGGCAGAAATGCATCATCTATGGTATTTAGTGCCAGCAGCCCAAATAATATAGTATGCAATCTTGATAAAATAAGATTTACAAAAATAGCTCCGCTAAATACTCCTGCTGAAGGTTTAATTTTTGGCTCTGACTCTATCATATCTCTTGAGCCTGATCAATGGCAAATGGGCGTTAAAGTGGAATTTACTCCACACTTTACTGCAAACCAAAATGTAACATGGGTTTCAAGTAATACTGAGGTTGTTGAAGTTGCGTCTGTGGGAACAATTTTAACTTATGGTGGCGGACCATCTCCTGTTACTCAAACAGGTATTGTTGAAAATCATTTTCATGCAATTTCTGAGGGTACTGCTATTGTAACTGCCACAAGTGAAGACGGCAATTATTCTGTATCTTTTAACGTAACCGTTGGAAATCCTACTATTTACGCACCAATTATTTTTGAGGCAGAAAATTTTTCTTATACTGCCGGAACATATTCTGGATTTAATATATATCAGGTTGGTTCTGCAAGTAATGGAGCTGCAATAAACTGGAATCAAACAGGCGATTGGGCTACGTATGCATTACCTCAAGGTATGCAAAGCGGAGTTTATGAAGTTGAATATTTCATTAGTACACCTATGAATGGAGCACAAATTGGTTTTGCTGTTGATTATGGAGATCTTGATATGGTTGATAATGTATTGAATAATGGCAGCTGGGATAATTTTGTTTCATTGAAAGCGGCAAATACTATTGAAATTGATGGTTCATATAATGGTTCTGTACAGGTTAAAAGTGTAGGAGCGGCAGGTGCATGGCAATGGAATTTAGACTATTTTACTTTAACAAAAGTTGCTGAACTACCGGCTGCTAAAAGTGGAAAATTATCTCTTAACGAAAATAAACATGATTTCATTGTTTATCCTACAATTGTAGATGCTGATTTAACTGTTGAGTTTGAATTAGTAGCAGAAGGAGCAGTTGTTATTGATATTGTTAATGTAAATGGTACTGTTGTTGCAAATGTGGTTAACGGAGAAGTTTTCTTTGAAGGATCTAATAGTGTAACATATAATGCATCAGCTCTTGCTAGCGGAATTTATTTCGTTAGACTCATTTCTGATAATAATGTAAAGGTTGAAAGAATTGTAAAGTAAACCTTATCATATTAATAAATAGTTTGGAGGTCATCCTGTTTGGATGGCCTCTTTTTTTGTACTTTAGTATTAGCAACTTAAAAACATATAGCCATGGAATTAAATGATAACAGTGTACATTCTAAAGAGATAAAAGGTCTATACCGTTTTTTCTGTTGGTGCTCTGGTGCACGATTATATATATTAAAAAAATGTCCTACCGACTACAACATATTTTTCGGTATAGGTATGATTGTTTTTTTAACTGGTCTGATGGCATCAATGAGTGGTAGTTATGCATTTTATACAATATTTGAAAATAAATGGCTGGCTTTGGCGTTTGGCATTTTTTGGGGTGTGTTAATTTTCTTTTTCGACTGGTACTTAGTTGCAAGTTTAAAAAAAGAAAACAGAATTGTTAATGAAATATTTGCAGCTAGTCCCAGACTTATTTTAGCAATTTTTCTAGCAGTAGTTATTTCCCGCCCCCTTGAACTCAAACTGTTTGAATCTGAAATCAACGGGCAAATTGAAAAGTTAAGTCAATTAAAAATTAATGATTACCAAGTTATAGTAAATAAATCATTCTCTGAAATTGAAGAGTTAAAGCAACAGAATATAAAGTATCAGAAATCACTCGACGATTTGTTGGAGCAACGGAAAGAATTATTTGAAATGATTGTTGAGGAGGCTGAAGGTCGGAGTCCTACCGGAAAAACCGGGAAAGGTTCAGTATATAGAGAAAAAAAACAACAATTCGACAAAGTAAATATGCTTTACGATGAAGAGAAGGCCCGGCTTTTACCACTAATTGCAGATAACAAGCAGCGAATTGTATTTTTAAACAAAAAGAAAGATATTCAAGTAAACAGTGGAAGTGAAGTGCTAAAATCTTCAACCGGTTTTCTTGCTCGTATTGAAGCATATGGACAGCTTACGCAGGAAAATGACAGAATAAAATATACAGGTTGGTTCATTTTATTCATGTTTATTTGCATTGAAATAGGTCCTATGTTTGTAAAGCTTATTTCAAAACGTGGTGTTTACGATGAAACTTTAGCTCTTCATGAAATAAGACTCATTGCTAGTTCAAAACAAGAAATTGCCCGAATAAGAGAGAAAACTCATCGGATTATTGAAATAGAAAAGCATAAAAGTATAGTGCGACTTGAAGAAGAACTCGAAAACAATAAAAACTTCACAAAGCAAGTGCTAAATGCTCAGGCCGAAATTGGAGCTGAACGTATCAACAAGTGGAAACTTCGTGAAATGGCAAGAATCGATGAAGATTTGGATGATTACAAACCAACTATTGATGAGTTAATTGACGAAGCTCGGTTGACAATAAAACCCAACTAATTATTTTTGCTCTTTTTTTTGAAATTTACTTTATTTTCTTCGTTTGCCAATAAACGAATAATGTTTTTCTGATGTGTAACTATAAGTAATACACTTATTACAATAGAAAAAACATTTAAAGATACTATGTGACTCTTTAAAATAGCAATTATTAATATTGGGAAACATATACCTGCAATCATTGAACTTAACGACACATATTTCGATATAAGTAACGAAATAGAGAATATGCCAAAGCATATCATTGCAGCAATAGGATGAATTGCAAAAATAATACCTAAAAGTGTAGCTACCCCCTTGCCTCCTTTAAAATTGGCAAATACAGGGAATATATGCCCTAATACGGCAAGACCACCCAGCAAGAGTGAAAAATTAATATAGCCCGATGTTGCGGGTATCATGTCGTGAGCAAAGCGAATTAAACTTACCGCCAAGTAGCCTTTCATTAAATCAAATGCAAAAACAAATATTCCCGGAACTACTCCTAAAACACGAAAAGTATTTGTTGTTCCGGCATTTCCACTACCGTGTTCGCGAATATCGGTATTGAAAAACACTTTACCTATCCATACCGACGATGGAATTGAGCCAAGCAAATATGCTGCCACGCAATAAAGAACTTTAATATGTAATGCTTCCATGTATTATATTTTTCGCAAAACTAAGAAAAATATCTTAGGGTTTAGTTTGCTGTTTGGAAATATACTACAAAAAATAAGCCAAAGAAGAATTTTTAGTTATAAATACTTCTTTGGCTTTGTTTATGTAATTGAAACACAATACAATAGGCTGTGTATTTTTTTTAAAACTAAGAACGCGGATGGAATCTTATAATTGTATCTTTTAAAAATTCCTTATCCAAATGAGTATAAACTTCTGTTGTAGTTATTGATTCGTGCCCAAGCATATCTTGTATTGCTCTAAGGTCAGCTCCACCTTCTATTAGGTGTGTAGCAAACGAATGTCGGAATGTATGAGGGCTAATAGTTTTTCCAAGACTAATTTTGATTGCTAGATCTTTTATAATTGTAAAAATCATAACACGTGTCATTTGTCTTCCTCTTCTGTTCAAAAATAATACATTCTCACTGTCTTTATGTATTTTTAAAGAACCTCTGTAATTTTGTAAATAAGTATTAACCGCATTCTTTGCACTATTACCAAGTGGCACTAAACGTTCTTTATTCCCTTTGCCTTTTACTTTTATGAAATTATCTTCTAAATTAATATCGGTTAATCTCAGGTTTACAAGTTCCGATACACGTATTCCACTACCATATAAAACTTCAAGTATAGCTATATTTCGATATCCGGTTTCGGAATCTGTATCTATTGCTTTTATTAAGTTATCAACCTCTTCGGGCGATAATATAACAGGTAGTTTTCTCCCTATTTTGGGTGTTTCAATTAGTGATGCAGGATTTCTGTCAACTATGTCATTTATCAATAAGTACTTAAAAAACGACTTAATTCCCGATAACGCTCTAGCCTGTGAGCTAGCACTCATATTTGATTCGTTTAACTCATCAATATATTCTCTAATAATATTTTGTGATACATTAGCAAGGGCATTGCCAATTTTCTTTTTTTCACAATATGACTCAAACTTAATCAAATCCTTAACATAGGCTTCAACAGTGTTCTCAGTAAGCGATTTTTCTATTTTCAGATAGCTTTTGTAGCCATCAATATAATCCTTCCACATCATATTAGTACGTTTTTAATTAAAAATGAAACAACCTATTATTTTAAATGTTCACACTAAAGTAACATAAAATATATTATTATACACATGTTTTATACCATAAAATTTAGTTTAGTCAATTTGAAAGATTAACAAATACCCTGTTTTTTGGATAAAAATCATATAATCATGCTTAAATAAAATGTATCAATTATGTATTTTTACATCAAAATAATCACAAAAAAATACTATTATATGAACTTTGTACAAAGAATTCAAGAGAATGCAAAAAAACATAATAAAACAATTGTTTTGCCAGAAGGAACAGAAGAGAGAACGCTAAAAGCGGCCGATGAAATACTTGAAAAGGGAATTGCTCAAATAAAACTTATTGGTAATAAAGCTGAAATAGAAAAGTTGGCTTTAGGTTTTGGATTAAAACATATTTCAAGAGCTACTATAGTTGACCCTTTAAATCACGACAAAAAACAACAATATATTGACACTTTAGTTGAGTTGCGAAAGAAAAAAGGTCTTACATCAGAAGAGGCAGAGAAAATGTTGCTTGATCCGCTTTATTTAGCAGCTATGATGGTTAAAGCGGGCGATGCCGATGGCGAAGTTGCAGGTGCAGCTAATGCTACCGGCGATGTTCTTCGTCCGGCTTTTCAAATAGTAAAAACGAAACCTGGAGTAAGTGTAGTATCAGGTGCTTTTGTAATGATAGTTCCCGACAAATCGTACGGAGAAAATGGTATGATGGTTTTTGCCGATTGTGCTGTTCATCCAAATCCAACAGCATCGGAGTTGGCTGAAATAGCTGTAGAAACAGGAAAAACTGCAAAAGCAATTGCCGGATTTGAACCAAAAATTGCCATGTTGAGTTTCTCTACCAAAGGAAGCGCAAAACACGAAATGGTTGATAAAGTGGTTGAAGCCACAAGACTGGCAAAAGAAATGGCTCCGGATTTAAAAATTGACGGTGAGTTACAGTCTGATGCTGCAATTGTTCCATCGGTTGGTTCAAGCAAAGCTCCGGGTAGTGAAATTGCCGGACAAGCAAATGTTTTGGTGTTTCCGACACTTGAAACAGGAAATATTGCATATAAACTAGTACAACGTTTGGCCGGAGCAGAGGCTATTGGTCCTGTATTACAAGGAATGGCAGCTCCTATCAATGATCTATCGAGAGGTTGTTCTGTTAGCGACATTGTAAATCTTGTTGCTATTACTGCTAATCAGGCTGCTGCAATGTAGTTTATTCATTTTGTAAAAATAACTAAGCCGGGAATTAAGTTTTTACTTTCAAATTTCCGGCTTTTCTTTTTGTATATGCAAAATGTTTCTATTTTTAGTAAACCAATTTTATATGGTTAATTGAGAATAGATAATTTAAGCATTAGCAAAATATGATAGTATTAGTTCTAAACTGTGGAAGTTCATCAATTAAGTATCAGTTACTTGATATGACAGACCCTGCTCACGAAGTATTAAAAGCAGTAGGCGTTGTTGAGCGAATAGGTCAGGATGAAGGGGTGTTAACACATAAGCCAAACGATAAAGGGAAGTATAAGTTTACAGAAAAGATACCAAATCATGAAGTTGGTATAGAGTTAATAATGGATGCTCTTGTAAGTAAGGCTCATGGAGTTATTAACGATGTTCTTAATATTGATGCCGTAGGACACAGGGTTGCTCATGGGGGTGAGTATTTCTCAAAAAGCGAATTGATTGACGATATTGTTAAAGAGAAAATTGCAAAACTTTGCGACCTTGCTCCTTTACATAATCCGGCTCACCTTGCAGGTATAGAATCAATGGAGAAGCTATTGCCCAATGTTCCACAAGTTGCTGTATTTGATACTTCATTTCATCAAACAATGAAGCCTGAAGCTTTCCTTTATGCTTTGCCATATGAGTATTATTTGAAACATAAAATCAGAAAATACGGTTTTCATGGAACAAGCCATAAATATGTTGCAGAAGAAGGTTGTAAGCTAGTAAGCAGAGACTTTAGTAATTCAAAAATTATAACCTGTCATTTGGGAAATGGAGCTTCTGTTTGTGCAATAAAAAATGGAGAATCGGTAGAGACATCAATGGGGTTTACTCCGGTTGAAGGACTTATAATGGGTACTAGAGTAGGTAATTTAGACCTTGGAGCTCTTTTATATATTATGGAGAAAGAAAAACTTGATATAAAGCAAACCAATGAGCTTATAAATAAGAAGAGTGGAATGGAAGGTATTTCAGGAGTATCGTGTGATATGCGCGATATTGAATATGAAGCTTGGGAAAAAGGGAATCCAAGGGCAAAAACAGCTATGTATATGTACTATCACCGTGTTAGGTCATATATTGGCTCATATGCAGCTCAAATGGGAGGTGTTGATATAATAATATTTACAGGAGGAGTAGGAGAAAATGGTCCTCTGACACGTCAGCGAATATGCGAAGGGTTGGAATTTATGGGAGTTGATTTTTCTCATGAAGCCAATGACGGAATTAAAGGTGAGTTAAAAGAAATATCAAAACCGGGTTCAAAGGTAAAGGTATTAGTAGTTCCAACCAATGAAGAAAAGGTAATTGCCACCGATACTGTTAATGTAATACAGAAAGCAGATATTTAGTAAAAATATGTAGTTATTGATGAATCCTGCCGTAGGTAGGATTTTTTTATTTCTCTAAATTATGATAAAATATAAAATATTAGCCATTAATCCTGGTTCAACAAGTACAAAAATAGCATTGTATGAAAATGAAAAGGTTCTGTTTCAAACAACCATAAGACATGAATGCGAAGAGTTTGCCGGATTTGAAAATATTGCAGAACAATACTCTTTCAGAAAAGATTTAATTATAAAAGAACTTAGTAGTAATAAGGTAGATATAAATACAATAAATGCAATTGTAGGTAGAGGTGGTTTAATTAAGCCGGTATCGAGTGGAGTTTATGAAATAAACAGTGCATTAATCAGCGACTTAAAAAAAGGAATACTTGGAGAGCATGCCAGTAATCTTGGCGGATTAATAGCTCACGATATTGCATTATCAGTAAATAATGCAAAAGCTTATATTGCCGATCCTGTTGTTGTTGATGAATTACAAGATGTGGCACGATTAACAGGTCATCCGGAATTTAAGCGCATATCTATATTTCATGCATTAAATCAAAAAGCGGTGGCACGCAAGTATGCCAAAAGCATAAATAAACAGTATGAGGAGCTCAATTTAATAGTAGCTCATTTGGGAGGAGGCATAACCGTAGGAGCACACAAATTAGGCAAGGTTATTGACGTTAATAATGCTGTTGACGGTGACGGTCCATTTTCACCGGAGCGTTCCGGAACTCTGCCTACCGGACAGTTAGTGAGTTTATGTTTTAGTGGAAAATATTCACATAGTGAAATAAAGAAAATTTTATGTGGTAAAGGTGGTTTAATGGCTTATGCGGGAACTGCTAATGTGGCGGAGATTATTGAAAAAGCTAAAATGGGCAATAATGAATATAAGCTTATTTATGAGTCTATGGCTTATCAAATTGGAAAATCAATTGGCGAAATGGCAACAGTATTGCATGGTAATGTTAATGCAATTATTATTACAGGTGGTATAGCTTATAGTAATGACATAATAAGCTATATTACTAATATGACTAAGTTTATTTCAGACATTGTAGTTTATCCGGGTGAAGATGAAATGTTTGCTTTAGCAATGAATGGTTTGTCTGTATTGAATGGTGAAATAGAAGTAAATGAGTATATATAAATATATATACCCTTTTCTGAATATTATAATAGCAGGAAAAAGATTAACTTTGCAAAAAAATATAAAATGGGGCATAAATCAGGATTTGTAAATATTATTGGTAATCCGAATGTTGGGAAATCGACATTAATGAATTCGTTTGTTGGCGAAAAGGTATCAATAATAACCAATAAGGCGCAAACTACCCGACACCGAATAATGGGAATAGTAAATAGTGACGATTTTCAGATAGTATACAGTGATACTCCGGGCATACTAAAGCCAAATTACAAGCTACAACAGTCAATGATGAAATTTGTAGATGTAGCACTTACCGATGCCGATATAATACTATATGTTACCGATGTAGTAGAGTCGGCCGATAAAAACCAGAAATACATTGATAAGCTTTCAAAAACGGACACTCCTGTTTTATTGTTAATAAACAAGCTCGATTTAAGTAATCAGGAACATCTTGAAAGCCTTGTAGAATCGTGGAAAAGCAGAGTTCCAAATGCTGAGATAATACCTGTATCGGCAACTGAGAATTTCAATGTAGATACGGTTCTTAAAAGGATATTAGATTTATTGCCGGAGGGGCCGGCTTTTTTTCCTAAAGACCAATTATCGGATAAAACAGAACGTTTTTTTGTTCAGGAAATAATACGTGAGAAGATATTTTTAAACTACAAAAAAGAGATACCATATTCTTGTGAAGTAAATGTAGAAGAGTTTAAAGATGAAGGAGGTATTATAAAAATAAGAGCAATAATATATGTTATGCGAGATTCTCAAAAAGGGATAATAATAGGCCATAAGGGACAATCACTAAAACGTGTAGGTATGGAAGCCCGAAAAGATATAGAGGCATTTTTTGAAAAGAAAGCATTTCTTGAAACTCACGTAAAAGTACTGAAAGACTGGAGAGAGAAAGAGGGTAATTTGGAGCGATTCGGTTACGAACAGTAAATTTTAAGTATTTGAATAATAATAGCCAATTTAAAATAGAAAATAGAAAATTGAACAATGAGTAATATAGTAGCAATAGTAGGAAGACCAAATGTGGGGAAGTCGACTTTATTTAACCGTTTGATAGCTCGAAGACAAGCTATAATACATGAGTCGGAAGGTGTTACTCGCGACAGACATTACGGAAAATCGGACTGGAACGGTATTGAATTTTCAATTATTGATACCGGAGGATATGTAAAAAACAGTGATGATATATTTGAAGGTGAAATACGCAAGCAGGTAATGCTTGCAATAGATGAGGCTGATGTAATATTATTCATTACCGATGTATTGAGTGGTATTACCGACCTTGACGATGGAGTAGCTGAAATTTTACGGAAGTCGAAAAAGAAAATTGTACTGGGCGTAAATAAAGCAGACAATCATGATCGTGCATTTATGGCAAATGATTTTTATGCTCTTGGCTTGGGTGAAGTTTTTCCGTTTTCAGCTATAAATGGTTCAGGTACCGGCGAACTGCTTGATGCTGTAGTTGAAAGACTTGATAAAGATAAACCCGAAGAGGAAGAGGTTACTTATCCGAAATTTGCAATTGTTGGTCGCCCCAATGCAGGAAAGTCGTCGTTAACCAATGCATTACTCGACGAAGAAAGAAACATAGTTACCGAAATAGCCGGAACTACCCGTGATAGTATAAATACACATTACAATAAATTTGGACATGAATTTACATTAATTGATACTGCCGGAATAAGAAAAAAGGGAAAGGTTAATGAAGATTTGGAGTTTTACTCAGTAATGCGTGCTATCCGAAGTATTGAAGAGAGCGATGTTTGCTTTTTGGTTATAGATGCAACTCGAGGTGTTGAAGCTCAGGATGTAAATATTTTTCACATAATAGAACGTAACAGGAAAGGGGTTGTTGTTCTTATTAATAAATGGGACTTAATGGAAAAAGATACTCATACAGTTAAAGAGTACACAAAAATGGTTAAGGAAAAATTTGCCCCTTTTACTGATATTCCTATCCTGTTTATATCGGCTTTAACTAAACAAAGGATATATAAAGCTATTGAAGAAGGGATGCAGGTATTTAATAACCGGAGTTCAAAAATTCCTACATCGAAGCTCAATGAGCTTATGCTTGAAGCTATTGAGGCCTATTCTCCTCCATCGGTAAAAGGGAAGTTTGTAAAAATTAAATATGTAACTCAATTGCCTACAAAAACTCCTCAGTTTGCGTTTTATTGCAACTTGCCTCAATATGTAAAAGAGCCATATAAAAGATATTTAGAAAACAAGCTTCGTGAGAATTATGTATTTACCGGAGTTCCAATTCAAATATATATGCGGCAAAAGTAAAATTGGAATAATATATTGTATTTACTTGCAAAGTAAATACTCAAGTGTTTTTGTTCCGTGTATCAATTATAATGTATAATACATATAAAATGTCAGAAGAAAATAAAAGTTATCTAGGGCCATTTTTAACAATGGTATTCCTTTTTTTTATTGTAGGTTTTTTAACCGTAGTGTTTCAACAGTTTCAAAAACCATTGGAGTCAGCATTTCTCGGAAGCGAAAGTATAAAGGGGATTAAAAATACGTTGTCGATACTAGTAACATTCACATGGTTTCTTGCATACCCGATAATGGGAGGAACAGGCTCTAAATGGGTTGACAAGTATGGATATAAGAAGACTCTTATACGAGCATTATTAGTTATGGTTGTGGGGTTGCTAATAAGTGCAGCATCGGCATGGGTAGGTAAAATTGAGCAACCAATACTGTTGGTAGGTATACCTTTCGGATTCTTTGTTTTCCTTGCCGGTTCTTTTGTAGTTGGTTCTGCTGCTACGGTTATGCAGGTTGTTCTGAATCCTTATCTTAATGCTTGTGAAGTAAAAGGGACAAGCTCTATGCAGCGAATAACCATAGGAGGTTCGTCGAACTCAATAGGTACTACTTTAGCTCCTTATTTTGTAGCAGGTATAGTTTTTAGTGGAGTATCTATTGCCGATGTGAAAATAGATCAGGTATTACTGCCATTCATATTATTAGCTGCAACTATTGCTGTTGTTAGCTTTATTGTTACAAAACTTCATTTGCCAAACCTTAAAGGAACTACTAACGACACAGGTGAAAAACTTGAGAAAAATGTTTGGTCATTTTCACATTTAGCTTTGGGTGTAGTAGGTATATTCTTTTATGTAGGAGTGGAGGTTTGTATTGGCGCAAATATCAATATGTATGCCGACTGGTTAGGTGGAGCATATGCCGAAAAAGCTTCATTTATGGCAATGCTATATTGGGGTGGAATGCTTGCCGGACGTTTGGTTGGCAGTTTTTTAAGCAATGTGTCGGCTAAGGTTCAGCTGGTTGTTACCAGCGTAGGTGCCACAGTTTTTATTGCTATATCAATGGTAACCGGAAATCCTTGGTTCTTAGTTGGAATAGGTGTATTACACTCTATTATGTGGGGTGGTATATTCGACCTTGCTATTAAAAAACTTGGAAAATATACCGCAAAAGCTTCAGGAGTATTAATGATAGGTGTTCTGGGCGGTGCAATTATGCCACTTATGCAAGGCGTAATGGCCGATGCAATGGGAGGTAACTGGAATATGACATGGTTAATAGTAATTGCCGGCGAATTGTATATTTTATATTATGCTTTGTTTGGCAGCAAGATTAAGCAGGTAGCCGATTAGCTTTGTTATTTCATAAGTTAAGTGGGTTAAAAAGTTTCAAATTATCATTCAGTCATATTGATTATTTGCAAATTGTATTTGTGGATTAATTTATGTTTAGCTTAATTTGCATTAGCAAAGGGAATAATTATTTGCTTAACTATTTATTATTTTATTCACTATATTTCGCAAAATTTTTGAAATGAAGAAGCACACTATATTATTATCGTTATTTATATCATTTATGTCGTTATTGCAAGGGCAAAATAGTGAATTTTGCTACGGAATAGTAACATCAGATACAATAAAATATATCCGCGATAACGGCAATGAGAAATCAATTACTAAAAATTCGGTAACAAGAATTTTAGCATATAAAAAAGATAGTAACAGATATTTATGCGAGTTTATTGTAAAAGATATTAATAGTGCCGATGAAGCAAACAGCGAGTATGATTACCGCGATAAGGTAATGCTAAAGGAGAATCAGTTGCAAATACTGTATTCTGAAAAAAGCCCCGATAAGTATATGTGTAAAATTTTAGATTCGTTTTACAAAAAAGGGACTATTAACAATAAAATAAATTCATGGAATTACGATGAGTCATTTAAATTGCTTACAGTTAGTTACACATCGGTTGAAGATAATGAAACATACAGTTCAGAAACTCAGTACAGAATAGTTAACGACGAACCTGTTCTTTTTAAACATACCCCCGTAACAAAGTAAGCATTGTTAACTCCTAACAACTCCGAATCTTGAACTCTTAACTCTGTATTTTGAAGTTAAAATATAGAAATTATAAAATTTGAGAATTTGTAAATAAGTTCCCATAATTCATAATTACATTTATAAAACTCATTTTACATTTTCATTATTCTCAGATTTTCACATTAAACTCAGGTCATTTTAATACACTCATAACATTAGTAACTACATTACTACTTACCGAAGACTAACACAGCAAACTGTATTGCTTTTCAACATTATTTTGTTAATTACTTCCCGGTGAATAATAAAGCTCTCTGTATATAAGTTTATACATTTACCTGATTTTATAAAAGAATAGGCTTGTTATGTATAAAATACTGAGAAACAGTTTCTTATTGTTGCTTTTTCTGATTTCGGCAATTAGCAACGCTCAAAATACTTTAAACTATATTCAGGAAGACCGATTGTTGCAAAAAGGTGCAGAACTTTACGAAAAACAAATGTATGCCCGGGCGCAGGAAGTATTTGCTGAAATTATTGCTTACTACGGTAACGAACATACCGATGTTAAAGCAAATGCAGAGTATTATAGCGCTTTGTGTGCAATAGCGTTATACAATCGCGATGCAGAAGACCGTATTGCCGAGTTTATTGCCAAATATCCCGAAAGCCCTCTAACTCGTTGGGCATATTTTGAAATGGGTAAATTTCAGTATCGAAAACAAGATTATGAACACGCTGTGTATTATTTTGAGAAAGTTTGGAAACAGCACTTAAATCAGGAACAACTGGCCGAGTTTTATTTCAAATTAGGTTATTCATATTACAAAAACGACGAATTCGATAAAGCCCAGAAAATATTTTATGAACTTGTTAGCAAAGATTCAAAATATCATGGACCGGGTGTTTACTATTATGCTTATTTGGCATATAAAAACGGCAAATACCAAACAGCACTCAACCGCTTTGAGCAAATAAAAGATGACCCTACATTTGCCCCAATTATACCTTACTACGAGGTACAGATATACTTTCTGCAAGGCAAATACGACAAAGTGCTTTCATATGGTCCACAGCTTATCGACAGTAGTGAAACCAAACGCGAGGCTGAAATATCGAGGCTTATAGGTGAGGCTCTTTATAAAAACAACCAATTTGCAGAGGCAAAAGAGTATCTTGAAAAATACAAAAACAAAGCCGCAACATATACCCGCGACGATATTTACCAGTTAGGTTATGTGTATTACATGACCGACGATTACGAAAATGCAGCTTCGAACCTTTCAGACGTTACCAATGCCGACGACCAGCTTACGCAAAATGCTTACTTTCATCTTGCTTTTTGTTACCTGAAACTCGAAAAACGCGAACTTGCAATGCACGCATTCAAATCGGCTTCAGAGTATGATTACGATACCGAAATAACAGAGCAGTCGTTACTTAACTACGCAAAATTATCATACGAATTATCGTTCTCACCATTTAACGAAACCATAGTTGCGTTTCATAATTATATTGCCAAATACCCAAACTCCATTCATCACGATGAGGCTTACGGATATTTGGTTAAGGTATATTTAACATCGAAAAGTTATAAAGAGGCTCTCGATGCTTTACGCAAAATAAAGGTAAAATCGCCAGAAATGCTTGCTGCACACCAACGTGTAGCTTATTATCGAGGATTGGAATTATTTAACAACTTACAATTTGAAGATGCATTCAAAGCTTTCGATGAATCGGCAAAGCAACGCACTTTCGATAAACAAATAAATGCCTTGGCTGTGTACTGGCGTGCTGAGGCTCTTTACCGTATGGAACGTTACCGCAATGCTGCCGAAAGTTATGAAAGCTTTCTGTATATTCCCGGGGCATTTTCGTTAAGTGAATATAACACAGCTTATTACAACCTTGGGTATGCTTATTTTAAACTCAAGGAATTTGAAACCGCATCAAAATGGTATAGAAAGTTTATTGACAAAGCCTATCAGGTAGATACCCTTAAGCTTAGCGATGCCTTAATACGTACCGCCGACTGTTTCTTTATGCAACGCAACTATACCGATGCTATTGATTATTACTCAAAGGCGGTAATACTTGATACTTTCGATGTTGATTATGCACAGTTCCAAAAAGGTTTCTCTTACGGACTTGTAAAAAAGCACAGCGAAAAAGCAGTTACATTAACTCAGCTTTTACATAAAAAGCAATCGAATTATGCTGTTGATGCTCTTTATGAGCGTGGGCGCAGCTATATTATGCTCAACGAAACCCAAAAAGCTATTGCCGATTTCGACACTTTGGTACTTAAATATCCAAACAGTTCGTATGTAGTAAAATCGTACTTGCAGCTTGGGCTTTTACACTATGGAATTGATGAAAATGAAAAAGCTTTAAAGGCATATAAAAGTGTAGTAGAGCGATACCCAGGAACAGCCGAGGTCGGCGACGCTCTTTTGGGTATTAAAAATATTTATGTCGATATGAATAATGTTGACGAGTATTTTGCTTACGCAAAACAATCGGGTGGTGTGGGCGATGTTAGTATTGCTGAACAAGATTCACTCACTTATATGGCTGCTGAAAAAGTATATATGACAGCACAGTGGAAACTGGCACAGCGATTATTTAACGACTATCTCGATAAATTCCCTTCCGGTAAGTTTATTCTCAATGCCAGTTTTTACAGAGGCGATTGTATGTATCGCCAAGGCGATAAACAAAATGCTGTTTCTGACTTCCGTTTTATAGTTGAAAAGCCTAAGAGTATTTTTACAGAACAGGCTCTGGTGTATGCCGCCGAAATACTAAGCGAGCAGGGTAATAATGCAGAGGCGTATAAATTGTTTGTACAATTGGAAAATCAGGCCGAGGTTAAGTCTAATCTACTTACAGCCCGCTTGGGGCAAATGCGAACTGCATATAGCGATTCAACTTACGAAAATGCAATTGAAGCAGGTAAAAAAGTACTTATGACCGATAAAGTTTCGGAAGAAGAGATACGTGAAACAAGGCTTGTTATGGCCAAATCGTACGAGCAAATTAATATGTCAGATTTGGCAATAACTCAATACCGAATATTAGCTCTCGATGTGGCTAATATTGAAGGAGCAGAAGCCAAATACAAAGTTGCTAAAATACTTTACAGCCAAATAAAAATTGAAGAAGCTAAGAATGAGATTAACGATTTTGTGAAAATTGGAACTTCGCATCAGTATTGGTTGGCTAAATCGTTTATGCTATTGTCTGATATACATAAAATGCAGAAAAACAATTTCAAAGCAAAGGCTTATTTGCAAAGCATAATATCGAATTATGGCTCGCAAACCGATGGTATAGTTGATGAAGCAAGAGATAAGCTGGCAGATATTATGCGCGAAGAAAATTCAAATTTTACCGAAGTTGAAGAAGCTGACCTTGCACCAGAGTTGAAACCTGAAAATGGAATAGAAACAAAAACCGATTCAGTTCCTAACCAAGAATAAAGATATAGTTACATGATACTACAAACAATATTTTTAAATAGATTTAAAACAACTAAATACCTGTTGGTGAATTTCAAATATTCAATACTTGTATTTTCTTTATTACAATTGGCATTTATTACCAATGCTCAGGAAAACCCATTAGAGCAGGAAGTGAAAGTTGTAAAACCATACGAACCGGTTATTAACGATGCATTTAAAATAAGCGAACTTCCAAAACTTAACGACACTATCTCGGTAGACACAAAGTTTGAATATGATATTACTCCCCGACAATACGATACTAAATTCAAACCTCAATTAATAAAACCGGCTAAACTTGTTAGCGAACCTCTGCCACGCTTGTATTATTGCTATTTGAAAGCCGGGTTCGGTTCACATTTATCGCCATTGTTTGAAGCTCATGTAGGCAGCAAACGCGACGAGTTTTGGCAGTGGGGTGGCGCATTTACCCATTTGTCGTCGCACAGTAAAATTAAAACCTTTGATGCTAAGCGAGTATATGCAGGCTATGCCAAATCGGATGTTGACCTTAATGCACGCCGTTTTTTTAAAAATGACCAGTCGGTTGGTGCAAATTTATCGTACGATAACAGAACAAACTATTATTACGGATATAATCCTGATTCTAATACAGTTGCAAATCCGGCACCTTTGAAAAAGAATGAGGTGGAAAAGCAAAATGCTCACCTTATTAAATTCAATGCCGATTGGAAAACTAATTACCTCGATTCTGCTCGGTTAAATTTTAATATTAATACCGGTTTTCAATCATTTACTAATAAAACCGGACAGGGAGAAAGCTCGTTTCAGTTAAACGGAAATATCAACAAGTTTTTTGAAAAAGAATTTCTAGGGGTTGATATGGGGGTAAAAACATTTTCGCATAATGGCTACACCGATACTACACTTGCTTCAATAATGCATTTTAACCCCTGGATAGGTGCTTTTGGTAAAAAATGGCAGGTTGTAGCAGGAGTTAAAACTTATTATGAAGGAGCTACTCGCAAATATGGTTTTTATCCTCGACTAAGTATGCATTACAATATTATCGACTATTTTCTTATTCCGTATTTTGAGCTTGGAGGTATGTATTATGCCAATAATTACCAGAAAATATATTACGAGAATCCATTTATAAAACAAAACCTTGCAGTACAAGGAACAAGTAATACGGTAGATTTAGCTTTTGGTTTCAGAGGTAATATAAGTTCAAAAATAGCATTTAATATTAAGGCTGATTATAAGGCTTTTGAAAATCAGTATTTCTATGTTAATGATACAACATCGGCATGGGATAATAAATTTGATGTAGTGTACGACGATATGACACAGGTTCGTTTATTGGGCGAAATATCAATGATTACAAAAAAAGATATATCGTTTCGCCTTAAAGGAAATTATTACAAATATGAATTAAAAAAAGAGCTATATGCCTGGCATAAACCCGATTTTGACCTTAGCCTCGATGTAAAATATATAATACAAAATAAAATAGTACTCGAAACCAACCTGTTTGCTATTAGTTCGCGCTATGCAAAACAGTTCGATACTATGAAAAATCCATATGCCAAACAACTCGATGCTGTATTCGATGTTAACTTAGGCGTTGAGTATCGTGTATCGAAAATACTATCAGCTTTTGCTAAGTTCAACAACCTGGCAAACCAGAATTATATTCAGTGGAACAACTATTCAACCCAAGGCTTTAACTTTATGGCAGGGGTAACTTATTCGGTGTTTTAGGTAGAAAGGTAACAAGGTTGAAGGGGAACAGGGGAGTAAGTTTTAATAATAATTGTTATATACATCATTCCAAAGTATTGCAATGAATGAATAATAACCGGACACAAATAATTTCATAATTAGACTTCAATAATCATAGATATGGCAAATCCTATACATAAGCGTACTTTAGGCTACTTTCTATTCCGAAATCATACAAACCTGTTGTGGAATGTTTTTTTTAGAAGAATATCGGTTGAAGGGAAGCACAATATACCAAAAAATGAAGCAACAATATTTGCAGTAAACCACCAAAATACATTAATGGATGCCTTGGCAGTATTATTTGCCATGAAAGGTCAGCCTGTATTTATGGCACGTGCCGATATTTTTAATAATAAAACAGCAGCAAAGTTTCTCCGTTTCATAAAAATTATACCAATATTCCGTATCCGTGATGGTATTAAGAACTTGGCCAACAACGACAAAAGTTTCGACGAAGCAGTTGCAACCCTTCAAGACCGTGAACGTTTGGTATTATATCCCGAGGGTAGTCATCTTGGTGAGCATAGACTACGTTCTATGAAAAAAGGAATTGCACGTATTGCATTTCAGGCCGAAAAGCAGAACGACTTTAAGCTGGGTTTAAAAATTGTACCTACCGGTGTCGATTATTCACACTATGTAAATTTTAGAAGCAACTTGTTAATTAATTATGGTAAGCCAATAGAGGTAGCTCGCTATAAGGAACTTTATGAGCAAAATGAACAAAAAGCCATGACCCAGCTAATGGAAGATGTGAGGCAAGCCATAATACCCCAGATGCTCCATATTGATGCCGGTTCTGATTATGAAGCAGTGGAATACGCCACAAGGCTTGCTTACGCTCAGGCAAAGACCAATAAAACAGTTAAAACTCATTTGCACAAAATACAATTGCAACAAAAAGTGGCCGATAAGCTTTTGGAAATGAAAGAAAGAGCAAATACAGAATTTGCAAATATTACACAAAGTGCACTTTTAGTTAAAAAGGCGTTAAAAAAACAAAACCTGCGCCCATGGGTATTAACTAAGGAGAGATACTCAATATTTGGTATTGTTTTTAATTTGCTTATGTTATTAGTGTTTTTGCCTCTATTTGTTGCAGGGACTATATACAATGCTGTGCCATTTTTTCTGCCTGTTTATTTATCGAAAGGGGTTAAAGACCGCCAGTTTAAAAGTACTTTCAGGTTTGTAATAGGCGAGGTTATTATTACTATTCTTTATCTCATATATGCCGTTATTTTGTTTACAACACTTAACTGCCCGATACTTGCAGTAATTATATTATTATCGGGTATTCCTATGGGGCTTGCTGCATTTGCTTACTATAAATTGTTCCGTAAAACTATGGCTAAAATAAAAGCTAACAGCTTACGCAAAAATACTGAATGGCAAAAAGTTAGAACTCATTTTGGAGCGATTGTAAATTTAAATTAGAATCAATTATTTGGGTGATTTCATTAAAAAAAAAGGTTAATTTTATCTGTTGTTTTGTTTTTATTAGTTCAGTCAAATTATAAATTATTTAGCATATGAAATTATCAGTTATACTAAGTATTTTACTAGTGTATTTTCAGATATCGGTAACAGCGCAAAATTCAAATAATTGTTTAGTGCCCGAGCATCAAACAGTTAGGTACTTTATAGAAATTGAAGCCAATGCCGACAGATTTGATTTTAAAAAATATATACTGCAAAATGTTTTAGAAGGTAGTATTACAACCGTTGAAAGTGTACCAACACTTTACGATCAGGAAATAGATAACCTTCCAAAACTAAGTATTGCAAATGTTGAGTCAAATATCGGAAAAGAAGAACAAACAGTAGAAGTATATAACGATGAAGATGGAACTTATACTACCGAAATACATCAAATAGAACCCGATTTAGCTGAAATAAAGCAAATTGGATTTTGGGAGCAATGGTATGTTAATCCCGAAAATTTTAAATTTTCAAAAACAATATTACTTTACGATTTTGTAAGAGTATTCAGCCCCGACAATGAAACAGAATATAAGCGGATAGCTTTTGGAATTAACCCTTCGCAAACCGATACAAAAGGTGAATTTATAGGTAAATATGAATACGAAGTATATATTGGTGCCGAAAGTTTCGATATAATACTTGAGGCATCGTATGAACAAAAAGAGCAATGGTATGCTTCGAATTCTATTTTCAACAGTTTTTCACCCAATTGGAATATTTACATATATACAAACTTTTTAAAATTGCTGTTCGGGAAAATTGAATCATCGCAGTTAGAGGCTTATTCATTGGAAACAGGCGAACAACTTGCATTTACCGATGTAACAAAAGCAATGGGTGCAGGAATAGTTGAAGAAACCGTAGTTGATATGGAAACAGGTCAGGAAAAAGCTGTTGAAATTGAACAGCAAATGGATATTTATACTATTAAGGCTCTCCATTTTGTTGAAGATTGGTATTTCAATAAAAAAACTCTAGAACTTACAAAAGAAGTAAAGGCTATTATCCCGGTTAGGTATTATCATAACAGTATTGGAGGGTATAACAAAGAAAAAGTATTTGAAATACGATTTTAAAACTATTGCTATGATTAGTCAGGCATATATAGGTAGTAAATATTTCATTAATACAAACTTGGTAAGTGTTAATGAAGAAAAAATTAGTGAAACCGATTCTAATGCTACTGTTTTATATGAAATATTTCGTGTTATAAATGGAAAACCACTTTTTCTTAGCGATCATTACAGCAGGTTAAACACATCATACCATCAACTTTACAGTAAATGCTCTTTTACACTTACCGAAAGTGATATACTAAAGCAAATAGCAATATTATCGCACGAAAATAAAATTTACAACAGTAATATAGAGTTAAGCCTAATTTGCAATAGCGAAGGTAAATATAGTTATGCAATGGGTTTTATAAAATCAAATTATCCCAAACCCGAATTATATAAAACAGGTGTAGAAGTATGTTTGCTTCACGAAGAACGAACCAACCCAAATGTTAAAGCCAAGGGTTTAAAAGTTCGAGACCATGCCAATGCTTTAATAACAGAAAAAGGGGTGTTTGAAGTGCTGCTTGTTAATAATGATGGAATACTTACCGAGGGTAGTCGCAGTAACCTGTTTTTAGTTAAAGGAGATACCATTTATACTGCCACCGATGAAAGAGTATTATTGGGCATTACCCGAAAACACGTTTCTGCAATCATTGAAAAGCTTGGCTATAAAACCCAAAAACAACTTCACTATACCGAACTTGACAATATTGAAGGTGCATTCCTTACAGGTACATCAATAGGGGTATTGCCTATATGTAAAATAGAGAGCATATCGGTTAATCCAAACAATGAAATTGTTCAACATTTAGTATCACAATTCAAAGAATTGGAAAATGATATTAGTAGATAGCACAGCCATGCTTATCCCCTCCCAAAACGTATGTGTTATAAAACTGCCGAACAATATTTTACTGCTGAGGAATAAGAAAAAGGGCATCCTTTACAATTTTTTAATCTGTATTTTACTTTATCCAAATATTCAGTAGGCATTAAAGTGCATATAACCTTAATAATATTAGCAATCAGTTACAATAAACCAATTTCTTAATATTTGTAGTTGTTTGGTTTGAATTAAAACTAATATAAAATACCGGTAACAGTCACTGCATTAAATTATTCCATTTTTGTATCAGAGATATTATAAATACAATATGAAAATGAATTTGAAGAGTAACTGCATAGATCAATTATATGAATCGGTGATTGAAGATTTTTCTATCGATTTCGATTTCGACAGCGATGAGCTGAAACGATTACCTGCAAACAAACCGTTCATTGTAGTTTCAAATCACCCTATGAAAGGAATTGATGGTATATTGTTGTTAAAAGTTCTTTCACAAGTTAACCCTGAAATAAAAATTACCAACGACCTTATTTTACCAAAATATTTAGGTGCACAGCGTTTCTTTGTTGCTTCTAATTCGCGTCAGCTATTTCAATATCTACATTCAGGTATTCGCCTTAAAACAATGGAATATCTGAAAAGCGGAATACCTATTGGAATATTTCCGGCCGGTAATATTAATTCAACTAATAACAGCGAATCGGTAAGAATTGATCCCGACTGGGATACCGACAATATTCGATTTATAAAATCGGCCAAAGTACCTGTTGTGCCTGCTTATTTTCAGGTGAAAACATCGTTTTTAAATTCATTAATAAAAGGGAATAACTGGCTTTTACCCGATAAGAATAAAAAGAACACAGTAGAAAAAAAGCGAAAAATTACACTAAGAATAGGTTCTCCAATTTCGGTCGAAGAGCAGAACGAATTTCAGAGCATAGAAAAGTTTAGTCGCTACCTGCGTTCAAAAGTATATTGTTTAGGCTCACCACTTGAAGTACAGCCGTTTTTTAAAGCAACATTAAAACGTGCAGCCAAAGCAGAACCAATTGAAACCGGCCCCACTCCGGCCGATATGCTCAGAGAGGTACACGAACTGAAAAAAGAGTATAAACTATTTGATAGTGGCGATTTTAGTGTTATTTGCGCACCAACTAATGCCATGTCTGTTATGATTAAAGAAATAGGGCGCCAGCGCGAAATAGCTTTCCGCAAAGTAGGAGAGGGAACAAACCGCTCAACCGACCTCGACGAATGGGACTTATACTACTATCAATTATTTATTTGGGACAACGACCAAATGCAACTTGTTGGTGCTTATCGTATGGGTAAGGGAACCGATATAATGCAGCAATACGGCATAAAAGGGTTTTATACACAAAGCCTTTTTCGTATCGACGAAAAAGTAGCTCCTATCATGAAACAAGCTGTTGAGTTGGGGCGTTCGTTTATTGTTGAAGATTACCAGCGTAAGCCATTATCACTGTTTCTGCTTTGGAAAGGTATTCTTTATTTCTTACTTAAAAACAGAGAATTTCGTTATTTGATAGGACCTGTTAGTATTAGCGACGATTATAGTACTGCTTCCAAGTCGCTTATTCTTAATTTTATGAAACAAAACTTCCTGCACGAAGAATTGTCGAAATATTTTAAACCACGAAAAGCTTTTAAACCCAAAACACATTACGACCTCGATATATTACTCGAAAATACAGGTAACAACGTTAAATTACTCGATAAAATAATATCGGATATTGAATATAGTAACTATAAAGTACCTGTAATGCTCAAAAAATATTTACTGCTTAACGCAAAATTGCTTGCATTCAATATCGACCCAAAATTCAATGACTCACTCGACGGAATGATAATTCTTGACCTGATGGATGTACCATTTAATGTGATACAGTCATTGTCGAAAGAAATTAATGATGATACTATACTACAACGATTTAATAACAGCATTGCAGTTAAAAATGAGGAACCTGTAATGCAATAACCGACAATGTGTTGGTTAATAAAACATTTCAATTATGGAAACAAAAAACACAATTAAAAATGAGCAACAATTTGTCGATTCGTTTGAGTTTAACTGCTATTGGAATATGCATGAATATTCAGTTGAAATAAATCAGATTGACGATGCTATTGAAAATAGAAACTGTAAACTCTCTGACGATAAATACAAAGCCGATACCGAATATATATATTCTGTAGCCCAGCTATAAAATAACTACTTGTTTTATAAAAATTGATTTTAGGTATATATTGCCAACATTTGGCTTCACATATTTATCTATTAAATAGATATATTAAAAAAAGGGATACGGCTTCTGCGAATATTCAAATACTTAACAGGTTGAGCACCAAAGCCTTTGTAGAATCGTGCTATCCCTTCAATCATTGACCCTTCAAAATCGAGAGTAAGGTTTTTTTCGGCATTATCGTATATGTATGAGTCTATAATACTGAACATTGCCCGGCTCTCTTTTCCCTCGTCGGTCGATGCTGCCAAATGATATATAGCCTTGTTGTGGCTTTTAATAATAAAGGCCGCTGCCACAAGCTGATTGTTGCTGTTATAAGCACCGTAAATATTACCCATATTGTACCGTACTGCAAAGGGGATAATTTTTCTTAAACAGTTGAGTTCAAATATACTTACAGGAATATTTGATGTTTCATTTACCAGTGTAAGAAAATCTTTTAACCCGGTATGCTTTGCTATGTGTATATTTTCATTTTTAGCTTTCTTAATATTTCTTACTGTATTACTACTGTAATGCGAACGTAACGTGTTATACCCCGATATTAAGTCAAGCTCATAAGTTACCTTCTCATGAATACTGAATGATTTATGAGAAACTTTATTATATGAGTTTAGCTTTATGTTTATTACCTTAAAAAATTTTGGAATAGCACTTAAAAAGTCGTTTACCAGTTTCTCATTCAATATACCAGTGGTAAATACTCCAAGTTGTTGCGAATATACAGGTTGATAAATATATGATATGCCGTATTTTTTTTTGCCGGTTATTGGCATTACAGCTTCGTAATCACCAATAATAAGAGCATCCCAGTTTGGCGACACTATATCTAAATACCACGAATAAGCATATACAATACCATTTACAGAACTGTTTATACATTTGTCCCATTTAACCTTATCTATTTTCGATTGTTTAACGTAATTAATGCTCATTCAATAAAATATTATAGCAAGTAAACATACTGCAAGAAAACTACATCTGCAAGCAGAGAGAGGTAAGTTTGTTATGTCATAAAATTAATTACTATTTTTAACAGAATTTATAAAAATAGAATTACATGAGGTATATTTTATGTTTTTTAACTATTAGCTTGTTGTTAGTAAGTTGTGCTTCAAAGCGATATACTAAAAGAGCAGTTGAATTTGAGGCCGCAGGTTATTATGAAAAAGCTGCCGAAATGTATTATTTGGCAGTAAGTCGAAATGCCAATAATGTTGATGCTCAGGTTGGTTTGCGAAAGGCAGGTCAGGTTACTCTCGACAATATGCTCGACAAATTTAAAGAACAATATAACAACAGTAACGATAAAGATGCAGTGTATCTTTATTTAGATGCTCAGAAGTACTTTTCAAATTTGAAAGCCATAAAGTGTACCCTCGAATTCCCTGTTGAATACAATGAGTTTTTTAGTGAAAGCAAGAAAAACTATTTAGAGTCTCTTTATCAAAAATCATTAGTATTAATGAACGAGGAACAATTTGAACAAGCCGAAAAAACACTTAATGAAATAAGCTCTATCGATAAAAATTATTTTAATGTGGAAGAAATGCGCAAAGAGGCTCGTTTTGAACCCATTTACCGTAAAGGGAAAGCATATTTGGAAAATGAAAAATACCGTAAAGCATATTACAGTTTTTACGAAATAACCACCGAAGCCCCGGGTTTTAAAGATGCTTTATCACTTAAAGATGAGGCATTGCAAAAAGCTATTTATACCATTTCACTGCATGAACTTGTAAATAATACTCCTGCACGAGGTGAGGAGAATAGTATTGCCAATATTGTTTATAAAACAGTATCGGAAAGCAATTCCCCATTTATGAAAATAATAAGCAATCAGATGCTTGGCTCTGTTAAGCAGGAGCAGGCAAATGCTGCGAATAATGATAATAGTAATATTAAACTAGGGCAAACAGCAGTGGTAAAAGGGTTACTTTCCGTAACAATAGAAAAGTATACCATAAATACACCTAAGCTGAAAGTTGAAAATAAAAAGGGGTACTTTAAACAAATAATACCACAGGGCGAAGGTGTTCCGCCTAAGGTTCAGTACCATAAAACAGAGTATAAAGAGTATTCTCAGTCAATAGAAGTTTCGTGTAGGGTTAGTTTTAAACTGGTAAGCGTTGAAACCGGTACTTTAGTTATTAGCGATGTAATAAATAAAACTGTTAGTGACAATATTCATTATGCAGAGTATAGTGGTGATACCAAGATGTTGGTTCCCGGATACTGGAAACACAGCGACAAAGAATCGCCCGAAGATGTTGTGAAAGATAATAAAGCCGATGCGATGCATTTGCAACAGCTATTGAAATCAAGTAAAGAATTAAAGCCGCTATCTGTTTTAAAATCAGATATAAATGTTGCGGTGGGTACATATATAGCAAATAAAGTAATGAGTTATGATCCTGAGAAAAATTAATATAGCATTATTGATATTGGCATTAGCCGGTTGTGCTGCAAAAAAAACAACAGCACCACCAAAGCCACAGTGGGTGTTAACAACACCGGTAATTGAAGGATATTACACAGGAGTAGGGTCGGCACTCAAAACTGTCGATATAAGTGCATATAAAGATAAAGCCCAAAATAATGCCTTATCCGATTTATCGTCATCTATTTCGGTTAATATATCTTCACGCTCGGTTTTATATAGTTTTGAAAACTCAGCCGGCTATTCCGACGATTTTCAGTCAAAAATCAAAGCATCATCAAACCAATATCTCGAAGGTTATGAACTGGTAGATAGCTTCGACGATGGTACATACTACTGGGAATATTATCGATTATCGAAAGCTAAATACCAAGAACTAAAAGCAAAACGAATAAGAGAAGCTTGTGCCATTGCAGTCGACTATTTGCTCAAGGCCGAAAAAGAGCAAGAAACCAATCAGGTGTACAACGCTTTGGTTTATTATATCAAAGGGATAGAGGCTGTAAAGCAATTTTGGACAGAACCACTGGAATATCAGCATAATGGTAGTAATGTGTTCCTTGGCAATGAACTATTTTCAGGTTTATCGAAGCTGCTGAGCGGAATTGTTATAGAACCGCTTATAAGCGATATTACTATTAAGCAGGGGGTAGAAAACAGTGATAATAAAATTGAGTTTATAGTAAAGTCGCAATCGGGAGCAAACCTTTCAGGTATTCCCATTGAGTTTTACGCAAACAAACGACCGGTAGTTAATAATAAAACAGCCTCCGACACCGATGGTATTATAAGATACAATACTTCATTATTACCTTCTAAATCAGATAATATAAGGTTTACGGCTGCATTGAATCTCGAAGAAATAACCATAAAATCGACACGTGACATTACATTGAAAAAAATAATCTCATCACTTAACGTAAATAGCGGGGTAGTTAATATAGTACTGCAAAAGCCAACTTTTTTTATTCAAACCGATGAAAAGGTACTTACCCGAAATACAAAACTGAATGTTGTACAACAAAAAGCAGAACAAATTCTAACCGACAATGGATATGTTTTGACACATAATAAGGCGGAGGCCGATTTAATTTTAAGTTTTACGGTAAATACTATCAATAAAAAGCAGGATGGAGGTATGTTTTATGCAGGCTTACGAGCTGAAATGAAAATATTGAACACTAATAATGAAATAATAATGTCAAAGAGTATTCATGATATTGAAGGTGTTCAGAGTAGTTTTAAAGAAGCAAGTAAGGATGCTTACAAAAACTTCAATGTGTATCTTTCAAAAAAGCTTATAACTATTATCAATGAAGCTGTTTTAAAGTAAATATGCCAAATACTTGTTGAACATATCAAATTATGTACCTTTGCACCAATGTATTATTTTGTAAGATGATACAATTATTATTTAACAAGCTAATTATGAAGCATCAATTGTCAATTATATTTCTTCTTCTTTTTAATTTCTCACTATTTGCACAGGAAACAGGCGAAGGAGCTCTTTATGTTAAAGGAACCATTAAAGTAGACCGTGCTACCATATCGGGAGCTAAAGCTCAGGTGTACGAAGACGGTAAACTCGTTTACACAGCCGATGCCACACTGGCAGGCAAGCTCGATGTAAAGCTAAACTTAAATAAGAACTGTGAAATAGTTGTAACCAAAATAGGTTTTTTTCCAAAAAGGCTTTGGTTTAATACCAATGTACCATCGGCCGATTTTGGTGTCTATAATTACAGGTTTGCAATGGAAATGGTACGCGAAGTTGAAGGTTTCGATGCTTCATTTTGGGACGAACCTATTGGCAAAATAAAATTCGATGAAACCCTTGGCGATTTCGATTATGATGTAGAATACACTAAAAGCCGTCAAAAACGGATGAACGATATGATGAAGCAGTATGAACGTTTACTTCAGGAAACATATCAAAGAATACTTTCTCAGGCCGATGCTGCATTTAATAGTGCCGATTACGATAATGCCGAAAAACTTTATACCAAAGCTATTGACTACGACCCGTACGACCCTTATCCCGACGACCAACTTCTTGCCATAGCAAAAATACGCAAGCAGGATAACAGAAACCTGTCCGATTACGATAAGTATATTAAGCTGGCCGATAATGGTTTTGAAGCTAAAAGCTATGAGTTAGCGAAGGAAAACTATCAGAAAGCTTTAGAAGTAAATAATACCGAAGCTTACCCAAAAGAGCAAATTGCAAAAATTGATAAACTTTTAGCCGAGCTTGCTGCTAAAGATTCTCAGCTTGCCGAGCTTAATAAAAAATATAACACTGCTATTACATTGGGTTTACAGGCTTTAACAGCGCAAAAGTATCAAGAAGCCAAGCTGCAATATACTACTGCTAATACTTTAAAACCTGAAGAAGAACTGCCAAAAATAAAACTTGCCGAAATAAATGCTTTACTGGCACAGTTAGCTGCCGACAATGCTAATAAAGCAGAGCAGGAACGTCAGTATAAAGCACTAATAACACAAGCCGATGCCGATTTTAATGCAAAAAACTACGTTCCGGCACTTGGAAAATATCAGCAGGCAGGTGCAATTAAACCTGCCGAACAATATCCAAAACAGCGAATAGTTGAAATAGAAAATATACTTGCTGCTCAGAAAGATAAAGATTCAAAATACAACAGTTTTATTGCATTGGCCGACCAGGCATTTAATCAAAAATCGTGGGACAATGCCAAGAACAACTATAATGCAGCACTTGGCGTAAAACCAAACGAACAATATCCGAAAGATAAAATTGCAGAGATAGATGCTGCCATAGCACTTATGGCTCAACAAAAATCGCAGGCTCGTGATGAAAGTTATAAACAGGCTATAGCCAAAGCCGATGCAGCATTTAACCAAAAAGATTATAGCAATGCAAAAACACTATATAATGAAGCTATAGCTATAAAGCAAAATGAAGCATATCCGAAGCAGCGAATAGCCGAAATTGATAAATTACTTGGCGATATGGCCGCTAAACGAAAAGCCTACGATATGGCTATAGCCAAAGCCGATGCCGATTTTAATGTTCAAAAATGGGAGAGCGCAAAAGTTTCATATCAGGAAGCCCTTGCTTTATTTCCAACAGAACAACACCCACAGACCCGAATTACTGAAATAGACAATAAACTGCTTGCAATGAAAAATGCAGCAGATCAGGCAGCCGCTCGTGAAAAAGCATATGCCGAAGCTATTCAAAAAGCTGATGCTATGTTCAATGAGAAAAAATATGTAGAAGCTAAAAACTCATATAATCAGGCACTCGGAGTTAAACCAACCGAAGCATATCCTAAGAACAGGATAGGCGAGATAGAACTAATACTGGCTTCTATTAAGGCAAACGAGGAGAAATATTCAACCCTTATTGCATCGGCCGACACAAAGTTTAACAACAAAGATTATGAAAATTCAAAGAGCGAGTACACGCAGGCTTCTTTAATAAAACCCAATGAATCATATCCGAAGCAGCGAATAGCTGAAATTGATGCCATATTGCTGACTGCAAAACAAAAACGCGATGCCGATGCTAAAAAGCAAGCCGAATACGCAGCAGCACTGCAAAAAGCAGATGGGTTATATGACCAAAAAGCATATACCGAAGCTTTAGAAGTTTACCGGCAGGCAAGTGGCATAATGCCAAATGAAACATATCCGAAAGAGAGAATTAATACCATAAACTCATTACTTGCCGGAATTGCTGCCACCGAACAAAAATATAAAGCTGCAATTACTAAAGCCGATGCTCTGTTTGGACAAAAAAGCTATCCTGAGGCAAAAGATGCATATAGCGAAGCTCTTACTTTAAAACCCAATGAGGCATATCCAAAATCGAAAATAACCGAAATAGATGGATTGCTTGCTTCAATGAGAGCTCTCGACGAAAATTATGCAGCTTATATAAAATCGGGCGATAAAATGTTTACCGCAGCAAGCTACGAAGCCGCTAAAGCTGAATATGTAAAAGCATCGGGCTTAAAGCCAAATGAGGCTTATCCGAAACAAAAAATTGCCGAAATAGATAAATTGCTCTTAGCTGAACAACAAAAACAAGAAGCTGCCGCCAAACTTTTAGCTCAATACAAAGAGACCATTGCCAAAGCCGATGCAGCATATAATACTAAAAACTGGGAAACAGCACTTGGATTATATCAACAAGCAAAGTTTATAAAGCCCGACGAATCGTACCCCGACACACGTATACAGGAATTAAATACTATGTTGGCAGGGCTTAAAGAGACTGATGCAAAATACAAACAGGCCATTACTGCGGGCGACAATCAATACAACTCAAAACAATACGCTCAGGCGAAAGCTTCATATACTTCAGCTATTGAGCTAAAGCCAAATGAAAGCTATCCGAAAGAGCAACTTAAACTGGTTGATGCAGCTTTAGCTAAAATGGCTAAAGATCAGGCGGCTTACGAAAAACTTATTGCAACTGCTGATGAGGCATTTACCAATAAGGAATTTGATAATGCTAAAACTAATTATGAAGCAGCTCTTGCTGTAAAACCTAATGAGACACATCCTAAAAACAGACTGGCAGAAATAACAGCTTTACTTGCAGAGCAGGCAAAATTACGTGAACAGCAAGCTAAAGTTGATGCTCAGTACAAGAGCCTTATAGCTGATGCAGATCAGAATTTTAGTCAGAAAAAATATAATGAGGCCAAAGGATTATATAGTCAGGCAGCACTAGTTAAGAGTAGCGAAATATACCCCAAAGAGCGTATAGCTGAGATAGACCGTTTGGTGAAAGCTGCTGCCGATATTCAGCAACAGTATGACCAAAAAGTGGCGGCAGGTCAAGCTGCTTTAAGTTCAAACAATTTGAATGGTGCAATGCAGTCATTTATGGATGCTTCGTCGTTAAAACCCGATGAGAATTTACCTAAACAAAAAATAGCCGAAATAACAGCGTTAATTGGCGAAAAACAGAAAAAACAGCAACAATACGATAAGCTTATTTCTCAGGCCGACAATTTATTTGGGTCTAAAAAATATACAGAAGCAAAACCTCTTTATCAACAGGCTGCGGGGGTATTAGTATCGGAAAGTTATCCGAAAGAACAAATTGCAAAAATTGACCAGTTGCTTGCTGAAGAAGCTCGTAAAATGGCTGAGCAAAAAGCAAAAGAAGAACAGTATAATACTAAAATTGCTACTGCCGATAAAATGTTTGAAAATAAGCAGTACGAAAGTGCTATTTCAGCTTATATGGATGCAAAATCAATTAAGCCCGGCGAAACTTATCCCGATCAGCAAATTGCTAAAATAAACGATGCTATTAAAGCAGATAAAGCACGACTTGAGGCTGAGTACAAGAGTGCTATGAGTAAAGGTAAAGACATTATGGCAGGCAAAAACTACAACGATGCTAAGTCGCAGTTCCAACAAGCACTGTCGCTAAAACCGGGCGATTTTGAAGCTGAAGCAAAAATAGCAGAGGTAAATATTCTTATTGAACAGCAAAAAGCAAATTTAGCTGAGCAAGCTAAAATTGAAGCCAAATACAATGAATATATTGCAACTGCCGATAAACTTTTTAATGCCAACGATTATTCAGGTGCTAAGGCTTTTTATAATTCAGCACTTGGTGTAAAAGCCAACGATTCGTATGCTCAACAAAAAGCTAAGCTTTGCGATTCTAAACTTAAAGAACTTGCCGATAAGCAGGCAGCCGAAGAAGAAGCAAAAAGAAAAGCTGCTGCCGAAGCTGCTGCAAGCTCATTTAAGAAAAATGAATTCGATTATCAGGGCGAAAAACGCGATAATACTTTCTTAAACGATTTGGCAAAACAATATCCTGAAGGAAAAACTGTTGAAAATTACGACAAACCCGGTAAAACTATTAAACGTGTAATTATGAATCACGGTGGTATTGCAAAAGAGTATATTGAAGTTAAATACTCTTACGGTACTTTCTATTTCAGAAATGGTAATAATATATCGCAAGGTATTTTTTATTCTGAAACCAAGTAGTACACAACTTTTTTCGTTCTCAAAGCATCATTAGTGTGAATGTATATTCATTTAACGATTATTGAGAAATATTTTAAAAAGTGTGTATGAAAATAATTTTACTGTTTTTTCTAATGCTTGCTTCAATATTATTGAGCAAGGGACAAACCGATTCATTGCCTATAACGAAACACTTTAGTGTAGCTGTAGAATCGGGTTTTAATTCGTACTCGTCAAGCTCAGAGTACGATTTTGTAAGAGCCGGGGTTTTGGAAACTTCCAATGCTTCCAGTATGTTGAATTCCATTAGTTTTCAGCCCTATGCAAATGTGAACTTTGTATATAACGTAAATGAGAAAATTGCATTTTCAGGCGGGTTTAAGTATGTAAGTTCATTTGCAGTAGTGGGTAATAGTTTGTTTGACAATAGTGAGAACAATTTCTTTTATTTGCACTCAAAAACAGACAATTTGAACACTTATTATTACAGGGTTAATAATATAAGGCAAAAGGTTCAGTATGTTGGTATTCCAATTGATTTTAGGTATAGTTCTCCATTTTATTTACCTTATTTGCGAATATTTGGCAGGGTAGGTACCGATATTATGTTTAAAGTAAGCGAAGAGAGTAATGTAGAGTTCTATAATGAAAATTCAGAAATACATGAACAAGAAGTAATTCAACTTTTTGACCAAGCCAAAACAACATTTATAGCATTGAATTTTAGTTTGGGATATCAATTAGGGAAACAAGGCAAACCAAACTTGCTTATAGGTGCTAATCTTCCATCAATAATTTTAAATGGCAGAGGTTCCGGAATTGTAAATCCGGGAGCCGGTATCGGAATGTATGCAACTTTGATAGTTCCAATTATGTAGTGGTTGTTTTTTATGTAATAATGAACTTAATATTTAAATAGAATGAAACAGATATTTATAATAATAGCAGCATTAATATTTTTATATAGCTGTAAAAAAGAGACCGACCTTATGAATTCGGTATATATTGAAGATGCTGACATACCCGGGATGCCGGCTTATACAGAGTGGGGTTATAACACATTTGGGGCATTTTATGGGCGTGATTTATTTACTTATACAGACAAGGAAGTGCCATTGTATATTTCAGTTGATAACAATATTATTAATTTTATATTTCAGGGACAGTATAGAGGCAATTATATGTCTGTCAACATTTCATATCCGGAGTATACCATAAAATCGCATTCAGACTTATTATTATATAATGGGAGGAAAATAAATTTGCTCGATGATAATGGTATTATTGTTATAAATAAACAGAGTAGTGATACAAGTAAAATAGTTTCCGATACAGTAAAGCTAATAAGCGGAAGTATTGAATTTAATAGGGTGCAGAATGTATTTATCGACGATAAAGAGGAGTTAGTGATATTATCGGGGTATTTTAATTTTCAATTTTTCGATAATAATATACCTGTTTCGGTTCACGATGGCAGGTTCGATATTGGGGTTAATGAGAGTGTGTTTTTCTTAATACCATGAATTAATTATACATCCATTCAGTATCGGCAAGCTGCAAAGAGTGGCTAATGACGAAATTTGATAAATAATACTGTTTTCGTCAATAATTCATTGCCTTTTTAGTAATAAACAGCGTATTGGTTTATAATGAAGAGCTTTGATACTAAATAATATGGAGGGTGTAAAAAAGTTGGGGGCTGTCCAAAAACTTCAGATTAGTCACGGGGTAAATTGCTAATTATTTGCAATACAGTAATTTGTTATTTGAGAATTCTAACAAATCTATTCACCCCGTGACTTTTTGTTTATATTATAAATCTTATTCAGCTTTTTCTTCTATTATTTCAGCTTTTTTATCCGATTCAATTCCATACTTTTCGTTAAGAATTAGTTCAAGAGTTTCGGGGTCAATACGTTTGGCTACTATATTTTTGTCTTTATCAAGTAGGTAAATAAGAGGTGTTGCATACACATCGTAAAATTGGCGGAATCCCGATTGGTGGTTTGGATCCCAACCATTATGCCAGTTGTGCAGGTCTTTTTCCTCAATAAATTTATCCCATTCTTCTTTTTCGGTTTGAGTATACATAGCAAGTACTTCTACCCCTTTTTCCCAAAATTTGTCGGTAATAGGTTTGAGTTCACCTGTTGTACGTTTGCAATGGCCACACCCCGGTTCATAAAAAAATACTATTGTGTACTCAGCATCGATCATATACAGTGAGCGATATTCATTGTTGTTGGTGTAATATTTTATGTCGGCCGCTCTGTTGCCAATAATGTTAGGTTTAATATCAATTACCCTTTTGCGAACTTTTGAAAGCCAGGCACTGTCGGCCCATTCGGCTTGCCCGTTCAGGTAGTAGTTTTCAGCTAAGAATACAAACACCTTATCCATACCCATAACTTTAGAGCTATTATATTTGTTAAACAGCATTGATAAAGTGTATTGATATATCTCTTCATTAGCTTCAGCCTTTTTAAGTACATATGCACACTCTTTAATAATACTATCGGGAGCCGGCACAACTAATTGTTTAAAGTAGCGTTCAATTTTAGGGTGATAAAACTGGCTGCGAAGTATGCGGTCGTCAGAGAAGTCGACATAGTCGAAATAATGGGCTTTGTAGTATTTGTATCGGAATTGGTCGTCGGTTTCTTTACCATTCTCATCTTTTGGCGGTTCCGGTATTTCAACTTCTTTATTTACATTTAAAATAGCCGATAAAATAGATCCGGGTGATTCCTTATGAATTCGTTCCCAGTTGGCTTTAACCTCTTCGTGGAGTATTTGAAGGCTGTCTTTAGCGTTTTGTTTAATAGCTTCGTCGGAACTATCATTTACACGTTTACGTAAATCAATGGCGAGTTCGCTTTTTTTGTTCATAAACTGTTGATATTCTACGTATTGAACCATATCGGAGTTGCCTTTTGCCGAAACGCTGTTTGCAACATTCGATGGTATGGTATCGTATTTGGCATTAACAGAAAATACTTGTTCCTTATCAATTAGTAATTCAAAAATAATATTGCCCGGCAGTAGTATGAAATAGACACCTTTATCGAGCATTTTCTTATTTGAAAATACGGCGTTTCCTTTACTGTCGAGCTTAGCAGTATCTTTTGCATATTGTTTGTCGCCAAAATAGTTTCCTAAATAAATAGTGCTGTCTTTTAATCCGTCAATGTGTACTTTAATGTTGTATTGCGAGTACGAGTTGAATGATATTAGTAAACTAATAAGAGTTAAAAAAGAATATACTTTACTCATAATTTTAAATTTATTTTAAAGTTTTTAACTATTTAAATTAATGGTTATTAGATGCCTATTTGTTATAAAAACATATTGTACCTTTAGCATTGTATAAAACAAATGTAATAATTATTGTTAATTTTTTTTAAAAATGGACTTTGCTTCTGAGCTTAAAAACACTATTTTAACGCTTTGTTAACAAATTGAAATAATATTGTAATAATTGTTTTTTTGATATTTTTGCACTCATAATACCTTTATAGCCTGATGAGCGAGACGAATAGAATAAATGAACTTGAAGAGCTTGTAAAAGTTTTGAGTAAAGATAAAGAGGATGCTTTACGCAAAATTAGAGAGGTGGAGCAAGAATGTAATTCCCGAGAGGATTTTCTTCAGCAAATGATAGACCATGCCAATGAAGGTATGCTTATACTTCATGGCGACAGGATAAAGTATATAAATAAAACAGCAATAGATATACTTGAATTAGACACCAAAAGACTTGACAAACAGAGTTTTATTGAATTTGTTTATCAACCGCAACGCGGAGAGTTAATGCATCAGATATCAGATGTGTTGGGGGCTGAAAATAAAAAACTTGTAACAAATGTTGATTTATTAACAACAAACGAAAGAGAAGTAAAAGCACAATTTATAGTAGAACCTATAAATAATCCTTTATTTAAGCATCTTTTATTAGTAAAGATAGAACTTGATAAAACTTTGGAAAACAGGTTTTTAAAAACTGACAATCAAAGTGAATTATACACTGATATTTCCGATGAGGCATTTATTACATTAACAAAACCGCCCCATAATAGTGAGCGTTTGTTTTTGTGGACTATTTCCGATTATAATGAGAAGTTTTTAGAGCTGTTGGGTATTGAAGGGGCAGAAATAGAGGGTAAAAGTCTTAGCGATTATATTATATCGGATTTTGACTATACTCTTCATGAATTTGATTTTGGATACGATGAAACATTTGAAGTATATGCTTTGAATATAAAAAAGAATATACATATAAGGGTTAAATTTATTGACTATAACAGAATAATATGTAAGCTCTCCGATATTAGTGAGCTAAATGAGATAAAAAAGCAGCTTGAGAAAAATATAAGACAAAATGAGCTTGTTACCGAGATACTTGGGGTTATTAATACTGAAGGTTCTTATAGTAAAAAGCTTGAAAAAATAGTTGACCAAATAGCTTTTTATTTTAAAGCTAAACGAGTTTTAGTTATAGACCATACAGCGAAAGTAGAGACAGGTGTGCTGAAGGTTCAATATGCAGCTGAGAACGTAAAGTTACTTAACAATAACTTTGAAATACCTTTTATTAGGCTTCCGTCATATATAAAAATGCTTAATGATAGGAAAATGATATTGGGTTTTTCCATAAAATATTTGCCCGACGATTTAAAAGCATTTTTTATGGGGATTCAGTTTTCAAATGTATACATATTTCCGGTTGTAGTAGATTCAAATATGAGTGCATCAATAATATTTGAGGCCGGTGAAGGTGAATCGTGGAATAGTACCGAAATAAATTATTTGAAGATAATAACCCGATTAATAGTTACTCTTTTTGTTCGACAGTTCAATGAAGATAAACTTTTGAAAGCTAAGGTAAATGCAGAGAAAGCCGACAGGTTAAAATCGTCGTTTTTAGCAAGTATGTCGCACGATATACGTATACCAATGACGGCAATAATAGGTTTTTCTGATTTGCTTGCTGATTCAGACCTTACTATTGGGGAGCGTGAAGAGTTTATAGAGCTTATAAATAAGAGTGGGCAAGATTTACTGGCATTGATTGATAATATTATAGATGTATCGAAAATAGAGACCGGACAATTAGTTATAAATACAGAAAAGGTTAATTTACATCATATATTTAAAGACTTGCTGATAGCACACCTTAGAAAAGAGAAGCTTAGGGAGCATGATGATATAGAGCTAATGCTCGACTTTGATGAACGGTATTCGAGTTTGCCATTTGAGACAGATTTATTCCGGTTTAAGCAAGTGTTTGATAACTTGATAGATAATGCAGTAAAATTTACCGATAGGGGTGTAATACGTTTTGGGATACATAATGTTTGGGACGATACTATTGAGTTTTATGTTCAGGATACCGGTATAGGTATACCGGAGGAAACTCAGAGTATGATATTTGAGAGTTTTACAAAAGTAGACAGGAGTTATACTAAGGAGTATAATGGCACAGGGTTAGGGCTTACTTTGTCGAAAAGTATTGTAGAGATAATGGGAGGCGAGATAAGGGTTGTTTCTAAGGTAGGTAAGGGGTCGACTTTTTATTTTACACATAAGTTGCCTGTGCAGGTAAATGAAGTATTGGTAGAACCCGACAAAAGCAATGAAGGAGCTATAACCATTCCTGATTGGACAGGTAAAACAATTCTTGTGGCCGAAGATGTGGTGCAGAATTATAAGTATCTTGAATTTATGCTTCAGCCAACAAACGCTAAAGTAGAGTGGGTTAAAAATGGGAGGGAAGCTGTTACATATTTTGCAACCGGTAAAACGGCCGATGTTGTTCTTATGGATATAAGAATGCCGGTGTTGAATGGGTTGGATGCAACTAAAGAGATTTTGAAATTAAAGCAGGTTTATATTATTGCACAAACAGCATATACATTTGGAGATGAAAAACTTTTGGCCGAACAGGCTGGTTGTAAGGATTATTTGACCAAACCGGTTAATGGAAAAACTTTATTTCCGATGCTCAATAAGGTGTTTGAGGGTATATAATAAATTAAATTTTCACTTTTCTTACAATTAATATTTCATTGTCGGAAAACGACATCCATGCCATGTCGTATATGTAATAGTATGTTTTACCGACAGAATTTATATATGTATGAGTATGGTATTTATACCTGAATTTCATTTTGTCGAGTACTAAGCGGGGTACTTTTTTTTGTGTTTGATTCTTGCCAAGTATTTCGAGAAGAATACTGCGGTTTCGGTGAAGGATTTTGTTTATTTCCTGAACTTCAATATTGGTAACACGTCGCAAATTTAGGTGGTAATAATTTTTACACCGAGTAGAGCAAAATTTTTTATCGGCTCTTCCAATAACCGGGTTACTGCATATTTTACATTTTTTCACCTTTTGCGATATTTTTTATTATTAACCCGCTTTATGCATTAGGTTTTTAAAAACTTAATCAGCATATTTTTAATGTAAAGCATTAAGACGGGTTGAAACTTTGGCTTCTGGCAGGGAGATGATTAATTTATATTTTTATTAACATACTGTATTGCTTCTATTTATCATTACTTTTTTAATTAGCTTTGCTGGGCTTCACTTTGTTTCGGTTCTAATTTATAGTTGGCGGTTCTAGTGTTATAAAGATTCAATTTATTCTCTTGATAATACTGTAGTATCCATAATTATTTAGACTGGTATATTTTTTGCCTTTAACCATTTTGCAACTTGCCTTTTTTCATCCAATCGAACGCTGTCTTCAGCATCAACTTTCAAGGTCAAAATACGACTTGCTTCATTTCGCAAATCTTTCAGGTGTTGAGAATAGTTTTTTACTAAAATATCTATTCTGTTATATTTATCCGAGTCAAGTTTTTCATTGTTTTCGCTTTCTAATATGTTTTGAATTTGAACGTCTTCTTTTAACAATTCGGACAAGAATCCTTCAAGTACGGAAAAGTTGGCTTTATTTCTTAAAAGTCTTTTAATCGCCCAGTCAAACCGTATTGAATTTCTATTATTCATTTCAAATCCGTTTTATACAAAAGTAATCAATTATATCGAGATTTTTCCATGTATGTTACTCTTCCCTAGCCTGACCGCCAACGACGGTGTATGGTGTTGTAAGGGATTGCTGGCTTCAAACCTATCAAGATACCACCTAGAATTGGCGCGGGTGATGCTGCTCGAAAATCTCTGAAACCCTTATGCACTATACACATTGTTGTGGTGTCGTGCATTATTCAATGTCAAGTACAATTTGAATATTTTCTTTAACTAAATCAATCAATTCGTCAGGTAAAACGCCAAGTTTTTTTGTCAATCGTTTGTTATCAATCGCACGAATCTGGTCAATCATGATATCACAAGCTTGATTTAAGTTGGCTGTTCCTTTTTTTAGATGTACTCTCAATATCTCAGAATCCTTTTTTACGTTTGTTGTAATTGGGCAAACAATAGTCGATGGGTGTGGAATCTTGTTAAGCAGATTTGTCTGTATTGCCAAAACTGGTCTTGTTTTACCTGGTTCAGTTCCTATCTGAGGATTCAAATCTGCAATCCAAATTTCAAATTGTTTAATCGGCATAATCAATCTCCTCGAAATCTTTAAGTACAGACATTGAATCCGCCTTAACTAATCCAGACTCTTTTTTTAGTTTTTTCTCCAAAATCTGTTTACGTTGAAGTTTATTGTAAAACTCAATCGCCTCGTTTATGTATCTATTTCGAGGTTTTTTAATCCGAGCGAGAATCTTTTCAGTTTCTCCAAAAATCGAATCATCTATTTTTAAGGATACTGTTTTCATGATATTTATAATTTATATCACAAAGGTATATCTTTTTAGTATATCAATCAAGTGTATTTGTCAGGATTCCCACTAAATAATCTCACCCATAAAAACTCAATCAATGCAGTAAAGATTAACAATGGCACAAGAACAATCATTGCTCTTGAAGCTCCGCTTGGGTTTGCATTTTTGGTATCAACATTATCTGTCAATTCTTGCAGACGATAATTGAATATTTTCCAATATTTAACTTTAGCATTCATTTTTGTAGAATCTCTGGGGGTATGCATCACAACGTATATGAATATGGCCACGTACCGCAAACAGAAAGCAATATACTCACAAATTTGCACTTAGCCAAAGCGTACCGATTTTACTGTAAATTTTCATATCAACGAATAGTCAAATCGGTACGATTTGGCGGACAACCAACGAAGCACCAAGCTTACCAGACCCACTGCACGCGGTATTGGCTATATTTGGTGTTGTAGCTCGTTTTCCTTTTTCTTAAAAATATGTTCTAACAGCAAACTCAAATTGATTTATAAATATATCCTTAAAGTTTGAAATATTATTCTGTTCGTAAAATAGCAGCATAGCTTTTTTATAATCAATTGAATCTACTGTCCTAAAAGATAATGGACAATAATTGTAATTCATTAAAATTGCATTACTTACAATCCTTGCAGTTCTCTTATTACCGTCCATAAATGGCTGAATATAAGAAATCAGAACTAAAGCAAGCAGTGCTTTTTCAAATATGCTTTCTTTGGCGTTTATCACATCACAGGTATTCCTAAGAGCTTCTAATATCTGAAATTCATTATCAAGAGGTTTATAATTCGTTCCTGAGATACCTACCCTCCTTTTTCTTAAATTCCTTTCGACCGCTAATTCTTTTGTCAGAATGCTGTGAATATCCTCAATCTTTGGAACCGTTAATGGGTTTAAATAATCATTATGCTCTATTATAAAATCAAGAGCATCCTTGTGATTTAAAAGCATAACAGCTTCTTCTTTTGTTTTTCCTGATGCTGTCTCTTTTTCTTTTAATAATCGTTCGGTTTCTAAAAGAGTATAAGTATTTCCTTCTATCTGTGATGATTTCCAACTTAAATCAATCGCCAGTCTTTCCATTTCCCTTTTATATTCGGCTTCAGATAGTTCTGATATGTTTTTTTGATACTCCTTATGTAGTAATTCTAATTTGTCCAATTCACTGTCGGTAAATGAATTGTAATGCTTAAGCACTTTTGTGATTACGTCGAAATTAAAATTCTCAATGATTTGTCGCTCGTCAATTTCTTTTTCGTAATACTTTTCAATATCTATCGTACTAATCAATTCGTAAGCAGGTGATAAAATATACTTCGTACCTTTTCCCTGTCCTTTAGTCAACAAATAATCGTTGGCTTTTAAATCAGTAAGTATCCGCTTTAATGTAGCATAACTAAAAGTTTCGCCAATTCCATCATAAATCTCTTTAGATGAACTTTGTCCATGGGCTTTTATGAAATCAATTACATGCTGTTTTCTATTATCAGTCATTTTTCAACTTTAAGCTCACGAAGATATGATATTGAGCTCATTAATCAATATGTTTTGAGCTGTATTTTTTTCTAAATGAGCTACAACGACGGTGTATGGGTAATGTGTGGTGATTTGGTAAATTTGAACTTTAACACATTTAATAAACACCTTAGCGGTTTGACAGTGAAGTGCCTTGAAATCCCGCACTACGCATATTTGAGTCGATAGGTTTGATGATTGATTGTCAAGAATTACTCTTATGTTCCAATCTTTTGGATATTGCAGCTTTTATAATATTATCAAATTGAAATTGAATAAAAGGCGTAGCTTATAAAAAAGTATTGCTTGTGTATTCGTTTTTAACGGTTAGTATACGATTGTTTTGGTTATCAATGGTTTGTTTGTTCGGTTTTGGTGTATTTTTGTAATAAACAAGTTGAAAGATCATGGAAATAGTAATATATAAACCCAGAAGTAATTCGGGAAGGATTAAAGTATATATTCCTTATGAAATGAGGAGTGAAAGGGAGTTGTTGAAGGCAATGCAATCGCGTCACTATCATAAAGTTCAGAAACTTTGGAGTGTTACAAATACCGATAGCAATTATAAGACTTTGAAAGAGATATTTGTTGGTAAATATATAATAAAGGATGAAGAGAGAAAGGCAGTTATTCCAAAGGTTCAACTGTGTTTAACTGGAGTTTCTGAGCTTTTTAATACTGAGCAAAAGTTAATATTGAAAGGGTATAGTGAGAATACAGTAAATAGTTACAGATCGGAGCTTACTTATTTTTTTAAATATTTTGAATCGTTTGATTTGAGGGTAGTTACCAAGGAGCAGATTGAGAGTTATATTTTTCATTTAATTACAAAATATAATATTGGTGAGAGTAAACAGAATATTACAATTAACGCTATTAAATTTTATTATGAGAGTGTTTTGGGTATGCCACGTGAGTATTATAATATTCAACGACCTAAAAAGGCTGATAGTTTGCCAAATACGCTAAGTGCAGAGGAGGTGTATAAGGTTATAAATTCGCCAAAAAATCTTAAACACAAGGCTATATTATATACTATATATGCAGCCGGATTAAGGGTTAGTGAGATTATTAATTTGAGGGTTAAAGATATTCACTCCGATGATGGGTACATATTTATTAAAGGAGCTAAGGGGAAAAAAGATCGTAAAACGGTATTGTCGGATACTTTACTTGTTTTGCTGCGAAGATATTATGTTAGCTTTAAGCCATCGTATTGGTTATTTGAAGGGCAAAGTGGTGAACAGTATAGTTTGCGAAGTATAAGTGTAATATACAGGAGAGCCCAAGAGGAAGCCGGTGTTAATCCGTGGAGTACGCCTCATACATTGCGGCATTCGTTTGCAACACATTTGCTTGAGAATGGTGAGAATTTGCGCAATATACAGGTTTTATTGGGGCATGAAAGTTCAAAAACTACAGAAATATATACTCATGTAGTGGGAGTTAACAAAAATAAAATTATGAATCCGTTGGATATTATGATGAATAAATATAAATTTGGCGTTGACAAAAATGATATATAAGCAATGGAGTTGCATATACACAAATGTTAGCCACAATAATAGAAGACGAACCAGAAAATGGAAGAAATAAGATTAACTTTGTATAAATTAAAAAAATATGACTATGTTTTGTAATCAATGCCAAGAGACAGCCAAGAATACAGGCTGCACAATTAAAGGAGTTTGCGGAAAAACCGAAGAAACTTCTAACATTCAGGATTTGTTAATGTTTGCTTGCCAAGGACTCTCGTTTTTGACAATTGAAGCCCGAAAACAAGGAATCGACACAAATGCTGAGAGTAAACACATTACCAATTGTCTGTTTATGACTATCACCAATGCAAATTTTGATGACAAATCAATCATTAAGGCAATTAAGGACGCAATTAAGTATCGTGAAGAATTGAAAGTCAAAGTTAAAATTGCAGAAAATCATCCGTCAATCAATTGGAACGGAAAAACTGATGAAGAATTTAATGAAAAAGCAAAAGAAGTCGGAACATTAACTTACGATTCCAACGAAGATATTCGCGGACTGAAACAATATGTTTTGTTCGGAATAAAAGGAATGGCTGCTTATGCTGAACATGCCTTCAATCTGGGTTTTGAAGAGCAGGAAATTTATAATTTTATGGAAGAAAGTTTGGTGATGATTACCAAGCCAATAGAATTAGGGGATGCTTTTAATTGGGTTGTAAAAACAGGCGAATATGGTGTAAAAGTAATGGCTTTGTTAGATAAAGCAAACACCGAAACATTCGGGAACCCTGAAATTACGAATGTAAAAATCGGAGTTGGTAAAAATTCAGGTATTTTAATCAGCGGACACGACCTTAAAGATTTGGAGCAATTGTTAATTCAGACCGAAGGCAAAGGAGTTGACATTTATACACATTCCGAAATGTTACCTGCGAATGCTTATCCAAATTTGAAAAAGTATAAACATTTAGTTGGTAATTATGGTAATGCATGGCATCGTCAGTTAGAAGAATTTGAAACGTTTAATGGACCTATATTATTTACAACCAACTGTCTAGTTCCTCCACGAAAAGCAACTACATACAACAACAGAGTTTTTACAACCGGAGCAACAGGAATGCCTGAATGGAAAAGAATTGAAAAGAAACTGCCAAACGGACATAAAGACTTTTCAGAAATTATTGAATTAGCCAAAACGTGTCCACCTCCGGCAGAAATAGAAACAGGCGAAATTACGATTGGTTTTGCACACAATCAAGTTCTTGCACTTGCCGATAAAGTCCTTGATGCTGTAAATTCTGGAGCAATCAAAAAACTAGTTGTAATGTCAGGTTGCGATGCACGACAAAAATCTCGTGAATATTACACAGAATTTGCAAAACAACTACCAAAAGATACCGTAATCCTTACTTCAGGTTGTGCAAAATATCGCTACAACAAATTAAAATTAGGCGATATTGGAGGAATTCCAAGGGTATTAGATGCAGGACAATGTAATGATAGTTACTCATGGGCATTTGTTGCATTGAAATTAAAAGAAGTTTTGAATTTGGATGATATAAACAAACTTCCAATTGTATTTAATATTGCATGGTATGAGCAAAAAGCAATAATTGTGCATCTTGCATTATTAGCTCTTGGCATCAAAAACACACATGTTGGACCAACTTTACCAGCGTGGTTAAGTCCAAATCTATTAAAAGCCGTACAAGAAAGTTTTGGAGTACAAACAATCACAACAGTAGAAGAAGATATGAAAATTTTTGAACTTGCTTAAACAGACTGATTATGGAAGAAGATAAATTAGTATGCACTTGTATGGATGTTTATAAAAGCACCATAGTAAAAGCCATTAAAGAGAAGAACTTAAAAACCGTTGAAGAAGTTGGTGAAGAGACAGAAGCAGGTACAGTTTGCGGACAATGTCAAGATGATATTCAAGAATTACTTGACGAAATAAATGGAGAATAATTACTGTGGCTAACAAGCGGTCATACGCCATAGGGGTTTTAGTGGTATATCAAACGTTTCAGCTCGCTTCAAGGTTCGTAACGAGTGATACAGATGCAGCTCCGAAATCCCCTACGGCGCATACCGCCAACGTTAGCGCCAACCAAGGAAAAGAGAGAAACGTAAGGCGAGAATATCTAACGGACATACAAATAAAAAAATGATACAAAAGCTTAGAAATTTATTTAGTGGACTACAGTTTTTTACTAAAACTATTTTGATACTTGCAATATCGTTGAGTTTACAAAATAAAGAATCATTATCTCAAATTCCTGATATTATAATACCACAACCTGCAAGCATGCAGCCAAATATAAATATTGAAAATGGCACACAAACCTTTAAATATAAACCTTCAAACTCCAATATGAATTCTCAGCTTGAAATGCATGAGAGAGATAAAAGACAGCTAAAACAACAAAATGAGGCTTTGTATAAACAGATTTATAGAGAGAGTGCATTTCCTTCTCCAATTAGATATTCATTACCCTCTTATTCAAATGTTCCATCAACCACATATTTTCACAAAGCATTAAATCAATTGAATGATATGCTAACTGGCAATAAGCCGATTAGCTTAAAGGATGCTGTATATATTGTTGAAAACGCATATCTTGAAGGTAGAATAGATTATAATAAATACAATAACGAATTACAAAATATAATCAACAAAGCAAAACTCAAATGTAATCAAGATGGCTACAATTGGAATAATTCGCTTACTCGAAACTTAATGCTTTTTAAAACCTTTAGTGATACTTTAGTTTTAAAAGACCCAGCTAATGAAAGTAATTTTACTTCATATCCATTTACTTATGACTTCGATGATTTCTTTGGCAAACAAAATTATTCAAAGATGCTTGTTGCTAAACTATTAGCTACGAAATCAGGTCAATGTCACTCATTGCCATTGGCATTTCTAATATGTGCAGAAGAAACTAATACAGAAGCATTCCTTGCTTTCTCTCCTTCCCATTCCTATGTGAAGTTTCGTGACCCAATGAACAATTGGTACAATCTTGAATTGACAAATGGAAAAATTGTATCTGATGCTTTCATTACAGGTTCAGGATTTATCAAGTCAGAAGCCTTAAAAAGCAAAATTTATACAGATACATTAAGCCTAAATCAAACAATTGCTTATTGTATGACTGATTTAGCAAAAGAATATACACGAAAATACGGATATGATGAGTTTGTATTACAATGTGTTAATACTGCATTAGAGTATTATCCCAACAATATATATGGCTTACAAATAAAATCTGATTACTACACCGTTCTTTTCAATTACGTTATTCAGCAAACAGAACGTCCAAATCCTGAAATACTTAAAACTAAGTATCCTAAAGCATATGATATACTAATACAACGAAATGAACTTTACCAAACAATTGATAATTTAGGATATTGCGATATGCCTGAAGAAGCATATAAAGACTGGTTGAAGTCAGTTAATAAAGAAAAGCAAATACAAGAAAACCAAACAAAAACCTTTCAATTATCGCGAACTATTAAGTAATGAAAAGAAACAAACATATACTATCATCAGCAATAATATTGTTATGTATTAATATTTACTCACAAGATTCTAAATACTTGTTTCAAGATGCATTTCGTTCAATAGATAGCATGCTCACAGGTAAGTCACAGATTGATTTTGAAAGGGCAGTCTTTTTAACAGAGAATGCATATTTAGAAGGAAAACTTGATTATAGTTACATTAACAACGAACTTGTTATATTAAAAAACTTAACGGAAGTTGTTTCTCAATCAAGTTTAATAGACTATAATAAACGAGATAAAGAGCTAGTCACAAAGTCAGCAGCATTATTTAAGGTTATGACTGATACAATTCCTATAGTGCTTGATGAAAATCGAGTTTATATTCATATACCATTCTCGTATGATTATGAAGATATATGGGGAAATAATGACTATTCTAAAAATTTTGTATCTAAATTAATTACCACGAAAAAAGGAAACTGCCACTCATTACCTTTTCTGTTCAAGATTATAGCGGATGAATTCAATTTACCTGCATATTTATCAATGGCACCAAACCATATTTATATAAAACAATATTGTAAAGGTACAGGGTGGTACAATACAGAATTAACCAGTTCAAGCTTTCCAATTGATTCTTGGTTAATGGCTTCTGGCTATATCCACCTTGATGCAATAAGAAATGGTTTATACATGGACACCCTTAGTATACAACAATCTGTTGCATTCACACTTATAGATTTAGCAAAAGGTTACGAACATAAATATGGTATTTCAAATCCAGAGTTTATATTTAATTGTATTGATAATGCAATAAAGTATATCCCTAACAATGTAAATGCATTGCTATATGGTGCAGAATCAAAGAAAAGGTTCATTGAATTGCAGATGGAAATTCAAAATGTTGCTGAACCTAGTGAATTGTTCCCAAACCCTGAAATCAAACAGACATTTAACGAAATGGAACAAACATATAAACAACTTCACCACTTAGGATATAGAAGGATGCCTGATGAAATGTATTCAAAATGGCTAACTATGTTAAAATCCAATCCTGAAAAGTATACAGATAAAAAAGTAATTAATAAATTTGAAACTAAATGATGACTATTATGAATTTTAAGTATTTAGTAATTGTGTGTTTTGTTTTTATTGCAACAACAATAAATGCACAAAATTCATTACAGGAATATGGTTACAGTAATGACTTTATTTCATTGAGTAATGGTAAATTTAATGAGTTTTTCTATTCGGATTCAATTATTCAAATAGGGACTGTTTATTTTAATATTGTAACAAATCAGATTGTCGAGTTTGCAAAAGATAGTGACGATAAATTTTCTCTTCATAAAGGAGATGTCAGTAGATGGTTATCACCTGACCCTCATGCTGAAAACTATTTTTCATACAGTCCATATAATTACTGTATAAATAACCCAATAGTATTTATTGACCCTGATGGTAGAGATGTTTATTTCAGTCATGAAGGTAGGTTTCTTTATGATGATGGTCAAGGAAAAAATTTACGTATAGTAGAATCTGATACATATAAAGCGATTAGAAGTGAATCACGAGCTGCTGCAAAAAGTGAAGCAAAAGCTGGTAATTTAAGCAGAAGTGAAAGAAAGGGATTAATGGCTGATAAAATGAGTGCAGGTTTAAGAGGAAATGATAAAAATGGCAATGCAAATTCAAGAGTGTTAACAATAAGCGATAAAGAAGCATCTGGTACTTCAAATACAGTAGATTATGTTTATGGAGCTTCAAATGCGGGAAATGGTGAGTATGGAGTTAATATGTATATCAATACTGAAACTGCTACAATTGAATTTGGAGGCTTACAAAAAACTGGGAAAACAGGTGGTGGCTTTTTCATAGAATCAGATAAAGGTGCAATTATTGGAAACTTACATGGGCATCCAGACAGCAAACAAAGAAGGGCTGATGGTTATATAACTTCTCAAGTTGGAGAGTCAAAAGAAGACCAAGATGCTTCAAGAGAAATTAATGGACCTGTTTATTCTGTTGAATCGGGCAATGTTTATCGTAGCTCATCTACAGGCTTTACAAAATATACAGGAGGTAGAAATGCTAGCAGCATACTAAGAGATGCTATTGAACAAAAAATCCCATCAAATTCACCTTATTTTGATTAGCAGATGAAAACTAGATATATTCTTTTTCTTTTAATAATATTTACAGGCAGTTACAGTTTCAGTCAAAATATAATTGTAAAGCTTTATTTACATGACTCTTGTAATGATTCAGTTCTTCCTTTAGACTTTTATCAGCTAACAAAAAATGATAGTACAATAATATTTAATTCAGATATAGATAGCTTTCCCCTTTCGTTAGTTGATACTGGAAATTATATTCTAAACTCTCAGTACATTTCTGGCGAAGTAAATCTAAATATTGATAGCTATGGCATTTTTACGGATACGTTAGAATTAACAAATGTAAATGAAATACTAACAATTCACAGTAAACCTTCAACACGGTGTTGGATATGTTGCTATACAAAATGCAATGGTTATCAAGTAGGGTATTATAATAATGGCAATAAGAGAGTTGAAGGTTTATTCAAAAAAGGAAAACCAATAGAGAAGCTTACATTTTACAATATCAACGGTAAGATAACCCATATAGAATACTATAATAAAAGAGGAAAACTTAAAAAGAGAGAGGAAGGCAGGCGCTAACAATTTGTAT
>QKGS01000066.1 GCA_003250355.1 Bacteroidota bacterium | reverse complement strand
AGCAGACTTATCAATCTTTTGAATAATCATTGGAACAACGTCAATAATTGCTGCTGAAATCCCAATAATCAATGCTATAAAAATGTTTTTCATATTGTCTGTTTATTTAGTGCTCGAATGTCTTTCTTTGCATGCCGCACAACGGTCGGGGCTATGCGCCGTTGGGGACTTCGTGGACGCTTTCCTATCCCCCGTTACAAAACTTGCCAGCGAGGACTGAACTTGCCTAACCACTTAAACCCCAATGGCGTATGAGCCCTTGTTGTGTGCTGGGCTTTATTTTGTATTTGTCTGTCTTTCAATCCTTTCAAGGTGGCAGAATGTATCAATGCGGGGGGCAAGAAGGGCAAGCTCTTTTGCAATTTTAGGTTTGCGGGTTGGCTTTGTGCGAATTGCAAATGTGCTTGACCTTGTGCGAAGGCTTGGTACAAACTTAATCTTGTCAGTTTTATATTTTATCTCGTTAGTTGCAACTTTATTGTCGGTCTTTGCAAAAATCACATCGAGAGTTGCAATAAAATTGTCGGTCTTTTGAACTTTTATGTTGAAAGTTGCAAATTGCTCAACGCTCTTTGCAACTTTTTTGTCGGTCTTTGCAATTTTACCAAAGACATTTGCAACTTTATTGGTTGTCTTTGCATAATCATTGGTGGTTATTGCATAAATCATGTTACTGTTTGCAACTTAATTGTTATACTTTGTAAATTTTAAGCTGCTTACTGTCTTATATTGGGGACTTGTTGCACCATATACCGACTTAATATAGGTTTTTACATCGGTGGCTACATCAACAAGCCCTACATTATCTTTGTACATTACATCGTTTCGAGCAATACGAGCGTTATTTAATGGTGTCTCGGCATTGATTACAGCAAGATTTTTAGCTTTTAAATCGGTATATAAGGCTGTTAAAGATGCAATCTTTAAATCTGCTTCATTTGGCGCATAAGCTGGAACAGATGAAAGAAGTTTAATAAGCTTATCAAAGTTATCTAAGCGACTATCGTAGCTCATTTGAGAGGTCGATATTTCAACTATCTCTTTACCTGCATCGGCTGCAACTTTCTTTTCTTCTTCGGTAGCTTTAGCGGTTGCCCTGCGACCTTGCAGTTTGCGAACTATTGTTTTTGCAGAGTCGTCAACTTCTACTGTTGTGTCAGATGCTTTTAGAGCGTTGTTAACTCTTGTAATCAGCTTATCAAAAGGTTTAAAACCTGCTACTCTTGCAGAAACTGCATTTTTCCATGCAGGAGTAAGGGCATTTACAGTTGTTAAACTGTTTTTGGCTGCTGTTGCTTGTGCTTGCATTGCAGCAATTTTTAAAGCTGCCTTACTTGGGTTGTAAGTTGTACCGTAAGAAGTGCAATTGATAATAAGTTTGTCGAAGTTTGCTGCGTTACGGTTGTGTCCTTGTTCGGTTGTACTTGCCATAATTTTGGTTTTAGGTGTTAATAATTAGGTAAATAACGTACCGAAATGTACAAAATTTTATTTATATACTTGTAATATTCAATTATTTTTCTATTTCATGTCTTTTATAATATCAATTACTTCATTAACCGATTTAGCACCCTCTAGCTTTGCATTATTGAAAACCATAAAATAACGATAACGGTCTCCTGCTTTAGCTGCCCACTTTTCGCCAAGGCGAATTTTCTTTAAACTATCAGAATTATCCCTATCATCACCTTTTGTTTCGATAAGAACTATTTTATTGTTTTTAGTCTTAACAATAAAGTCGGGATAATGATTAATAAAACCGTTCAAATAAAAACCTTTGCCCCTTTCCAAATTACGATGCCAGAAAACAACACTATCTAAATTGGCAATTTCAAAAATAACTTTTCTTTCAAAGTCATTCATTTCGCCTTCTTCAATATAAAGATTTTTAGTAATGCCTTTCAGCGTGTTTAAAGGACTAATTTTCTTTAAAAATTTAAAATGCTCTTTACATACTACTGTACCTTTATCGAGCATAATACCAAATTGCTTTTCAGAATAAGCATCCGCTAATTTCTGAATATGTGATTTAATTTTATTAGTGTAAAAATATTCGTTGTGTGTTATCTCTGCCAACTTATCAGAATCAAGACTACTTAAAACATTTTCAACATATTTTTGTAGCTCTGGTTGCGAAATTTCATCAATATTTTTCATTCGCTTAACCAACATACCCGAAAGTTGGGCAATTCGCTTTTCATTAGGTAAACTTGCAATATATTTTACAAATTGTTCTTTTACCTCGTCAGTAACTTTTCTATATTCGGGTACATATTCATCTTTACGACCTTCAACTAAATCAACGCTCGCCATTTCCGAAGATGATTGCGTAAAATCTATTTTTATATCCTCTTTACTTAATTCAAAACCGGTTAATAATAGTTTTTTTGAAAGAGGAACTTCAGAACAATCGGGATTAAAAAGAGAAGCATTATTTACCTTTTTATAAAAAGCGGGTAAAACAATGTCTTTTACTTCTTCTTTAAATATTTCTTTTATCGGGTAAGTTGGTACTTTGTTTTCCAAGGCTGTAGGTATTATGGTTTCTTCTTCGGATAGTTCTTTTCTTTTTATTTCAAATTGTTCATTAGTTTGATTGGCTATAGAAATAACTTCATTAATTTGTTCCTGTGCTTTATCAGAATTGATAATTTCTTTAATACTTTCGGTATTAATACTTTCAACATCCGTAATATTAATATTCCCCTTGTTCGTTGGCTCTTCTACTTTTGTAGGTTGATTGAACAAACTACCTAAATTGAAATTTTGAAGGTTTTCTGTATTTGCTTGTGCCTCATTAAATGAATCTTTAGTTCTATAATCTTTAGCACTAAAGCCGCATTTATTTAATCCTTCAATTATTTTATTAAGAGTATTGTGAAAATTGTCAGACGAGGTAAAAACATAAGAATAATTGAGCAAATCTTCCTTATGTTTTGTTACATATGGCTGGCGCAAGATGCGACCTAAAATTTGTTCGACATCAACAACTGATGATTTGTTTGCTAATGATGCCAATATGTAAGCAAACGGACAATCCCAGCCTTCTTTTAAAGCATCAACCGTAATAATATACTTAACAGGGCAATCACGGCTCATTAAATCCTCTTTCTTTATTTCGTCTTTTGTGGCGGTTTTAATCCTTATTTGTTCGGATGGAATACCAGATTCTATTAACAGGCTCTTTATTTTTTCGTAAGTAACATTATCGTCATTAGTTTTAGATTGAGCCTGAAATAAAACAATAGGACGAATGTATTTACCGCCATTTTTTTCTTCAATTTCAGCTTTGCTCTGCAAGGTTTTTTGCATATTGATAGCCCTACTGATAACCTCGTTTGTATCTTGATGGTTTAAAACAATAACAGGTAATTTTACCATATTATTGTTTTTTAAGTGGATAGCATCTACGAAACTTATAATATTGCTTCTTTCTTTGGGAGTTGCTGTAAGGTCGAGTATAAAGCTGGGGTTAATATTATTGAGCATTTCGATACGCAAATCGGCTTCGAAATTGTGGCTTTCGTCAATAATTATAACAGGATGTAACTGGTTAATAACTTGCATTAATGCAGTTTCGTCAACATCGGGTAGTAATTTATGTGTATGCTGATAAGTTGCAGGAAACTGCTGTAAATTTTCGTTTTCCTGATATGCTTTGCGAGAATCCTTATTGTTGGCTGAAAAAGACTGTACACTTAAAACCAAAATACTTAATTGTTCTTTAACTTCTGTGGGGCTAAATCCAGCACCAAATAACAAAGCTTCTTTTTCATAGACTTTAACAGTATTACCAAAATGACTATCGAGCTTTTGACGGTATGGATGGCTAACATCGCTAAGGTTTTTAACAGTTTGCTTTAAAATGGTATCGGAAGGAACAAACCAAACTACAACTTTTGATTTTTCGGTAGGAAAACTATCGAAAATTGTTTTAAGCGCATTGCAAGCAATAAACGTTTTCCCTCCTGCCGTTGGTACTTTTACCGTAACACGGGGAACACCCTTAATAGCATTATCATAAGGTTTTAGAAAATTATCGTCGATACTGCGGACAGAAACACCTTTACTTTCCCAAAATTTTTCGAATGCAATGTTTATTTGATTAGTAACTTCGAGTTGGCTAATAAACTCGGCAAGGTCGTTAATTACTGTTTGTTGATAGGGTTTAAGTTCCATATTAGAAACGCTTTATATCTCGTGGTATTTTTTTAAAAATAATATTGTTTGAAGTCATGTAATCGGAGTCGAGCAAACACAAATCGGCATATATAAGATATTGTTCGGTTTTTTCGGTTACAATATTCAATGTATCTAAATCGAGAGTCGTTAATTTATCTTTTTCGTAGTAAAAATAATATCCAGTATCATTTAAGGTATCAAGCAAATACCAGTTATCTTTATTACGTTGACGTGTTAAAGGTTGCTTTGTTTCAGTATAATAAATGTAATTGCGTATTTTATCGTCTGGTATTTCTTCATTTAGATTATGGTCAGGTTTAAATATAGGTTGACCCAATGTATAAAAATCAAATGCTCCTTCAATTCCTTCAATTAGATTGTTTTCAGCACCATATCCTTTAATAACTCTTTTAATTCTTTCAGAAGTAATACTTTCGGCATAATCTTCCATTTCAATTAGAATAAACTTTCGATTACCCCCATCCTCATTATTTAATTTCAATAAAGAATGGCCTGTAGTCCCTGTACCTGCAAAACTATCTAAAACAATAGCATTTTTATTAAAATACAGAATTGAATTTATTAAGTATTTAACGTAATTGACAGGTTTAGAATAATCAAATACTTTTTCTTTACCAAAAATCGATATTAAGTCTTCGTAAGCATCATCATTGGTTGCAGAAAACTCTCTGCCATCAATAAATGAGGGAAACCCTTTAAATTTATCATCTGAATTCCTAAATGCTCTTGGTTGAAAATTTATAGTATTAATTACAATTTGGCTACCAATAGATAGTTCATTGTTCAAAAAATCTTGTGACCAAATAAAAGGACCTTTTAATTCAAATTCATCGCAAATTATGCCAGACTTAAGATTAAAATCATTTAATAGTTCAACTGCACTTGTACCAGAACCATAAAGCCCTTTTTTATAAATACCATCGGGTAGTTTACTTTTAACATGATTTGATGGAAATTTCAAGACACTTATCGCATTTGTTCGCTTAACTAAAGGCTGAGATTCTTCACTATTTGGCTTGCCTCCAAATAAAGAAAGCTTTTCATTCTTTCTATAACAAATTGCGTATTCAGTTAAACTAACAAATTCCTTTGACAGATATGAACCTTTTCTTTTTTTGAACCAAGAAACTTGACCAATAAAATTTCTTAATCCAAAAATTTCATTTAGCAGTAGTTTTAAATGATGTTGCTCATAATCATCAATAGAAATGAATATCGCCCCATCATCTGCAAGTAATTTATGAAGTAACTTAAGACGTGGGTACATCATACAAAGCCATTTGTCATGTCGGCTTAAATCTTCACCCTCTCTGCCAACAACCTCATGTAACCATTTTTTTATCTTGGGGTCGTTAACATTGTCATTGTAAACCCAGTTTTCGTTTCCTGTATTGTAAGGAGGGTCAATATATATACAGTTTATTCTTCCTTCGTATTCGGGTAAAAGAGCTTTTAAGGCTTCAAGATTATCGCCGTGTATTATTTTATTTCCACTTTGGGTTTCGGTTTCGGATTGATTACCATTATCAAAACCATAAGAATGTTCTAAAACTTTAAAAGGAACATCTAAATGATGATTTACTACTTTATCCTTACCTATCCAGTTTAATGTTGGCATTTAAAATCAGTTTTATAAAAATCTGTGCTAATTTATCGTTTATGATTGAATTATGAGTAACTGAATTTGGATTATTATTTTATCCACAGAGAACTAACGTATCAAATTGGCAGGGGTGCGTAAGCAAAATTGCAGCTCTTTTGTAAGCCTTTAGCTTTGAGCGTTGGCTCGTGGGGGCTTGCAAATGTGCTGCAATGTGCGGTGGGTATTGGTTTTTCTTTTAGTTTTCAAATCAAGATGAATCTATCGTTCGAAGCGGTTTTTGGTCGAGTAGGCAAAGGGAATTTCACCCTAAGCCTCTCACAGAACCGTACGTGATACTCTCGCATCATACGGCTCCTGTTATACAAAGCTTTACGCTCCGTGAAAGCCATGCTGCCAATGAACAAACAAATCTGTTTGTTGCCT
>QKGS01000089.1 GCA_003250355.1 Bacteroidota bacterium | reverse complement strand
AATGAATAAACAATCGGAACAAGCACTAGAAGATAATTTAGTAAAGCAGTTAGTTGCCTTAGGTCATAAGCGTGTAACCATAAAAGACGAAGCTGACCTGCTTGCTAACTTAAAATCGCAGCTTGAAAAACATAATGGAATAAAACTTAGCGATAATGAGTTTAAGCAAGTGTTGGTTAAGCTCAACTCGGGCAATGTGTTTGAAAAAGCACATATTCTGCGAGATAAGCTGCTTATAAAATCCGATAATGACGACCCTATATATCTTGAGCTACTTAATCAGGAACATTGGTGCAAAAACCAATTTCAGGTAACCAATCAGGTAACAATTGAAGGGAGCTATAAAAACCGATACGATGTTACCCTTTTGGTAAATGGCTTGCCTCTTGTTCAAATAGAACTAAAGCGCAGAGGCCTTGAACTCAAAGAAGCATTTAATCAGATAAACCGCTATCAAAAACATTCATTCTGGAGCGCACACGGCTTATTCCAGTATGTTCAGATATTTATTATCAGCAATGGAGTAAATACAAAATACTTTTCAAACAATAAGTTTGAATCATTTAAACAAACCTTTTATTGGGCAAATGAAGAAAATAAACTCATTACCCAACTCGACCGGTTTGCCGAAGCTTTTCTTGAGCCTTGCCACATGGCAAAAATGATAACTAAGTACATTGTACTGCATGAATCCAACAAGGTATTAATGATTCTGCGCCCTTATCAGTACTATGCAGTTGAAGCCATAATTGAAAGGGTTAAAAAATCGCATAAGTTCGGTTATATATGGCACACCACAGGTTCAGGAAAAACACTTACCTCATTTAAGGCTGCACAAATACTTATGGAGCTGCCAAAGGTTTACAAAATAGTGTTTGTGGTTGACCGTAAAGATTTAGATGTACAAACATCGGAGGAGTTTAACCATTTCTCAGAAGGAAGTGTTGATGCTACCGACAATACCAGCAAACTTGTTAAGCAACTTGCCGATGATAGTAAACTTATAGTTACCACTATTCAAAAGCTTAACAATGCAGTTGAGAAGAAGAATTATCTGAAACAAATAGAGCATCTGCAAGATAAACGTATTGTATTTATTTTCGATGAGTGCCACCGTAGTCAGTTTGGCAAAACTCACAACACCATAAAAAACTTCTTTCACAAGTCGCAAATGTTTGGTTTTACCGGAACGCCAATATTTGAGCAAAACTGTACCGCCAATGAATTTGGTAAGCGTACCACTGCCATGCTTTTTGAAGAGTGTTTGCACAAATACGTAATTACCGATGCCATTGGCGATGGAAACGTATTGAAGTTCTCGATTGAGTACGTAGGCCGATACAAACAAAAAAACGATTCCAACGAAATTGATATCGAGGTTGAAGACATTGATACAAAAGAACTGATGGAATCAGATGTGCGTGTAGAAAAGATTACCGACTATATCATTGCGCATCATGCCAGAAAAACTCACAACAAGAAATTTACAGCAGTATTTTGCGTAAGCAGTGTTGATGTTCTTATAAAGTACTATGAATTCTTCAAACACAAGAAAGAAGAAGGTAAGCACGACTTAAATATTGCAACAATATTCTCTTATCAAGCTAACGAGGATGATAAAGATGCAACAGGCAACATTCCTGACGCAGAATTCGATGTGGCAGCTGAACCACAAGAAGCCTATGGTAAAAGTGCACACTCAAGAGATAAGCTTGAAGAATTTATAGCCGATTATAATGAAATGTTTGGCTGTAAATATTCAACCAAAGACAGCAAGCTGTTTTACCAATACTACGAGAATATTGGTAAACGTGTGAAGCGCAAAGAGATTGATATTCTACTTGTTGTAAATATGTTCCTTACAGGTTTCGACAGTAAAAATCTGAATACAATTTATGTAGATAAGAACCTGAAATATCATGGTTTAATACAGGCTTTTTCCAGAACAAACCGCATACTAAACGAAACTAAATCGCAAGGTAATGTTGTATGCTTCCGTAACCTAAAAAAAGATACCGATAATGCCATAGAACTGTTTTCAAACAAAGAAGCTAAAGAGATTATTCTATTAAAGCCTTACGAAGATTATATCAAAATTTTTGCACAAGCGTTGGATAATATGCTTAAAATGACTCCTACTGTTGATTGTGTTAATGAACTAAAAACAGACCGAGAACGATTAGAATTTATAAAAGCCTTTCGTGAGTTAATAAGAACAAAAAACGTGCTTGGAGCTTTTGCAAATTTCTCGTATGACGACCTAGCGATAAGCGAACAAGAGTTTGAAGATTATAAGGGTAAGTATCTTGATTTACATAGGGAAATAAAGGTTGAAAAAGAAAAGGTATCTATTCTTAACGATATTGACTTTGAACTGGAGCTTATTCACCGTGACGAAATAAACGTTGCTTATATTCTTAACCTGCTTGCTCAACTAAAAGACAGTTCTGAAGAAAAGCAGAAAGCACAGCGTAAGCAAATCAGCAACATTATTGGTGGCGACCCACGCTTACATAGCAAGCGTGAGCTAATTGAACGTTTCATTGATGAAGCTATGCCACACCTGAAAGATGGTAATGAAGTAAAAGAGGCATTCATGAACTTCATCAATGAAGAGCAAAAAGGAGCTTTTAAGGCACTTTGCGAATCGGAAGGACTAGATGCTTCAAAATTTGAACAAACTGTCGCAAAATACCTCTATGACGGCATCAATCCACTAAACGATGATATAGCCAATGCTCTGATAGAAAAACCAAAACTTTTAGAGCGCAGAAAAATAGTACCTCGTGTACTCGACAAAATGATGGATTATATCAATACGTATATTAATGGGATTGAGTAGCGTGGCGAAAAAGAATCACAAATTATCAAGTCGGGTTTGTTTTTTTTGAGGATGATTTTTTGAAATTAGCTGATGATGTGTTTGGTAAGAAGTTGTGGTATTTAGATTTACTGTAGTTATTATGGGGTAAGGAAAGGTTGATATATTAGTTGAAATAGTTTCGATTTAATCTGATATTTTATTTATTCTGTCAAACAAAAAAAGACTCACAAGAAAAACTTGCAAGTCTTTGAAAATAAAGTGGGCCCAACTGGGCTTGAACCAGTGACCCCCTGATTATGAGTCAGGTGCTACTAACCAACTGAGCTATGGGCCCTTGAGATTTGTCTCTCAAATATTTTAAAACTATTGTTGTCAGAACGTAAAATTCAATACTGTAATTGAATTTTGGGAGTGCAATATTACTCCTATTTTTTATAAATACCAAGTGTTTTTGCTTTTTTTTATTTATTTTTTTCTCAGTCTTTGTTTTGCCTCCTTAAATTAGCTTTCTTTAGTCGCTTTTTGAATTATTACATATCGAATGAGAAATATTAATATACTCCAACTTATATCAAAATGGTACTTTGCACTATTTGTTGTAGTTATAATATTTGTTGCGGCAAAGTATTTCTCGTTTTTAGAACCTCATATTGTAGAACATCACAATATTGTTGTAACCGGGAATAGCTATATAACCTTGCTTGAGAATAAAGCAGATAAAAAATTTACCCAAATGGACATCATACTAGATTTTGGTGAAATACAAAAACTAAATAATCTCTCTTTAATCTTACATTTTCAAGACTCTGATGTTAGAAATGTTTTGTGGCAATGCCAATCGATTACTCCAATTATAAATACTAATGATTATGGACACAAAACAATTACGTTTTTGACTCCGCACGACCTAATATGGGCTAAGTCATATTTATATAGAGTAGCTTTGTTAGGAGAAGGCAATAATCTGGTTATAAATAAGGCAACGATAGTTTTAAAATGACATTTTTATTAAAATATAAGCATATATATGTATCTATGCTATTAATGCTTTTATGCATTATGTCCTTTTACTCCGATATTATTTTACATCCTAATAAATATATATTAGCCACCGATAACGATGGATTGAAAAATGCATATATGTTTGCTTTTTATATAAAGCACAATGTTGGTTTTTTTATGCATCAGGGTATGGCATATCCTTTTGGCGATTATCTGTTTATGACTGATTCTCATCCTTTTTTTGTTATTGTGTTAAAAATAGTTGGTTCAATATTCCCTGTTGTTAAAGAAAAGCCCATGGCATTTCTGAATTTAATAATGCTTTTGTCTTCTGTTATTACTGCAGGTATTTATTCAATTTTATTTCATAAAAACAGAATTGTCGATAGTGTAAATATTTTGGCATCGGTTGGTATTACACTTATGTCGGCGCAGTTTTTATTGCTTACTGTGGGGCATTATGCATTGTCTATTAGTATTTTTATCCCATTAACAATGCTCTTGCTTACTTTGTATTTTGAAAGCAAGAGGGGGTATTTTATTTTAATATCCATGTTGCTACTAATAATTACAGCATTTCTTATTCATGCATATCAGGGGGCAATTGCTATCTCTTTAGTGTTTTTATTTGCAATAGCTCTTTTTTTTCAAAATAGGAATAAAGCTTTTTTATTGCTATCTGTTATTTTTATTGTAATGCTATTTATGGCAGTTATAAAAATATGCGACCCATTTGCCGATAGAGTTGTGTTATCAGCAACAACATATTTTCGGAGTGGTTGGCAAACAGTTGTACTACCTAAGTATTCAATTCTTAACTCTGTTTATGATTATTTTTTAAGTGTTAATATACCAAACAGCCTTTCGTGGCATAGAATAGGAACTTATGTAGGATTGGCAACAATAATATTTATACTAGCATTTATCCCTGTTTTTATATTTAAACTATTCCGAAAGCAAGTATATGAACTATCTCGAATGTTCGGATTCACGAATGTGGCATTTTTTATATCGTCAATAATACTACTGTTGTTTGCTTCGGGTTATCCTACACGGTTCGATAACGGGTTTACCTTTAATTATATTCCATTTATTTGGCAGGTGGCAGCCAACGGACGTTTTGCTTTCGTGTTCTATTATGTCGCAACATTTATGGCAGTAATATTTTTTAGTCGTGTTTTTAATAAAAGGTTATATGTAGTAGTTGTTCCGGTGTTGTTGTCGGCGCTGTTTATTGTTGAGGCATATGGAATGCATATGCATTTAAGTCGCGTTATGCCTGCAAAGTTGAATATGTTCAACGAAAAATTATTCGACGATTATTATAATTACCCTCAATGGGATATTGATGTTAAAAATTACGATGCCATATTGCCGCTTCCACGGTACATAGTATATTTTTTGCCCAAAATGTACGAGGGAACAGTATCTTCGGAAGAGTTGTCGATGGCTACATCTATGCGAACCGGGTTGCCATTGGCTTCGGTTTATTTGTCGCGCCCTTCGGTTAGCAGGGGAATGATAGTAACCAACTTGCTCGATTCCGTTTGCGACAAACAGGTTATTGATACATATTCGGGTAAGCGATTATTGGCAGCTTACACCAATGAATTTCTTAATACTCAGGAAGCAAATGCTTTAAGCTGTACTTCAGACACTGTTTTTTGGAATGATAAATTTTCAATTTTAGAATTAAATGTAGACAATTTGATTCAAAGCGATTCTTGTTTCAATAGCGAATAAATTGTATTTTACGCTAAATTAATTTTAACATGAATATTTCATATACCGATACGGGCTCAGGCAAGCCAATTGTGTTATTGCACGGTTATTTGGAAACAAAAGAGGTGTGGGCCGATTTTGCAGCCTTGCTTGCACAAACAAACAGAGTTCTTTGCATTGATATACCGGGGCATGGCGAAAGCTCAAATTATGCTGAGGCTCATACTATGGAGAGTATTGCAGAACTACTCGACACCCTTTTTATTGAACTGAATTTGAACAATTTTGTTATTGTGGGTCATTCAATGGGTGGGTATGTTGCATTAGCTTACGCTGAAATGTATTGCAATAAAATAAGTGGTCTTGTATTATTACATAGCTCTGTTTATGCCGATACTCATGAGAAAGCAGAAAACCGATTGCGAGAAATAAGCTTGATTCAGGAAGGTAAAAAAGAGCTGATTTTTAAAAGCAACCTGCCTCGTATGTTTGCCGATTCCAATGTTGTAAAATACGGCGAGGTAATAGGGAATATTACAAGTAAGGCTCTTACTCACAGTGAAAATGGAATATGTGCCCTTTTGCGCGGCATGATTGAGCGAAGCGATAAGCAGCAATTTATTGAACAGTTTTCAAAACCGCTATTGTTTATATTTGGCATGAAAGATAACTATATAGCAGTGGAGGCAGCCAATAAAATGGGTAATATAAATAAAAATGCCCGAGTTATATGGCTCGAAAATTCCGGACATATGGGTTTTGTTGAAGAAAAAGAGATAACAGCAGAAGCAATTGTGGGATTTATGAAATAGCAGGGAAATCGCTTTTAAAAAAAAAGTGTGGATACTAGATAAGTTAAAAGCGATTTCCCAGTATGAAATAGTTAATCATTAAGTGTAGTTTATTTTAGGGTATATTATTATTTGCATATAATGTTTATTTGCAATATAATTGCAACCGTTATATTCAATAAATATTTAACTGGTCATGAACTTAAATACGCTAATTGCATTAGCTGCAATCACTCTTGTATGTGCTATGTTTGTTGTATCTGTATTTTTTATATTTAAAAAATCACTTATAACATTTATGTCATTATCGACCTTTGCGGTTGGTTCATTATGTATACTTATTACATATTCACTAAGTAGTAAGGGGATAGCTGCAATATATATTGCTATGCCTTTATGTATAATGCTTTCAATAGCTTATATTGCTATTGGAATATATTTTATACAATCGCCGCTAAAGTACATTAATAAAAATATTCGGAATATTGCCAAAGGTAAATTAAGTAACGAAATAGAAGAGTTATTACTAAACAGAAAAGACGAAATAGGCATACTTGCTAATTCCATAAACGTTACTCAAATTGAATTACATAAAACAGCTGAGTTTGCAAAATCAATATCGGACAGGAATTTCGATAATAATAGTTTTCAACCATTAAGTACCGACGATGAAATAGGTAACCTCTTGGTTGAAATGCGAAATAATCTTATAGAGAATGAAAAGCAAGAGGCAGTACGAAAAAAAGAAGAACACAACCGCAATTATATTACCACCGGTATAGCCAAATTTAGCGAAACACTACAGCTAACCAATGTCGATACCCAGGCTATGGGCGATAAACTTATAAGCGAAATGGTAGACTATGTTAATGCCTGCCAGGGAGCAATATATATGCTTAAATGCAATGACCATACCGATGAGAATTGTTTGGAGCTAATGAGTGCAGTAGCTTATGACCGACATAAAAAGATTGATGCAAATTTTAAAATAGGCGACAGCCTTGTTGGTAGATGTGCATTTGAGAAAAAGTCGATATACATGACAGATATACCCGATAATTATATAAAAATAACTTCGGGACTAGGAACAGCTAACCCTCGAAATCTATTACTTGTTCCGGCAATAATCGAAGGGAAAGTTATAGCAGTAATAGAGCTGTCGTCGTTTTATGCTATCGAGGAGCAGATGATACAGCTTATTGAAAAAATAAGTGAAAATATAGCATCTACATTTAATGCTTCAAAAAATAATCGGCACACACTTATGCTGCTCGAAGAATCGAAAAAATACAGCGAAGAGATGGCCGCACAGGAAGAAGAACTTCGCCAAAATATTGAAGAGCTTGAAGCTACACAGGAAGAGATGAAACGAAAAGAGGAGCAGTTGAGAGCAATATCGCAACAACTCGACAATCAGGAGTTACTAATAAAAGAAAAAATTACACAACTCAAATTTGCAAACTAATGGAATTAGCTAAAATTATTGAAGTAATTGAAGACAAATGTGTTAATTGTCATCAGTGTATAAGTGTATGTCCGTCGAAATTTGCAAATGACGGTTCCGATAACGTAATTCATGTAAACCACGATTTATGCATTGGTTGTGGGCAATGTATAAAAGCTTGCACTCACGATGCCCGTGTTCCTGTCGACGACTTTTCAACATCGCTGGCTGCTCTTAATCGCAATGAAAAAGTAATTGCAATAGTAGCACCTGCTGTTGCGGCAAGCTTTCCCGATACTTATTTGAATTTGAACGGGTGGCTAAAGCATATTGGGGTTGAAGCAATATTTGACGTAAGTTTTGGTGCAGAGTTAACCATAAAATCGTATTTGGAACATATAAAGGAAAACCCCGGAAAAACTGTAATTGCTCAGCCTTGCCCGGCAATAGTTACTTATGTACAAATACACCGACCTGAACTGCTCGAATTTCTGGCTCCGGCTCACAGTCCTATGTTGCACACTGCTATTATGGCTAAGGTATTTTACCCTGAGTACAAAAAACACAAGGTTATGGTAATATCGCCATGTATGGCAAAACGCAGAGAGTTCGATGAAACAGGCGAGGCGCATTATAATGTTACGTTTTCAAGTATTCTGAACTTTTTTAAAGAACGTAAAATTAATATTACCGAATACGAGAAAGTGGAATTTACAAATGCTCCTGCCGAAAGAGCAACCCTTTTTTCTACTCCTGGCGGACTTATGGAAACCGCTGAAAGAGAAGTGCCCGGAATAAGAAAGAAAATAAGAAAAATTGAAGGACCAACTTTAATATATAACTATCTCGACCATTTGCATAGCTCTATTTTAAAAGGGATAGCTCCGGTGGTTGTTGACTGTCTTAACTGCGATGCCGGGTGTAACGGTGGTTCGGGAACAAAGCTTACTAAAGCTTCGCACGATGAAATAGAACACCATATTAACCAACGTGCCCAAGAGTATATTAATGCTTACAATGCAGCTAAGAGTAACGATATAAGCCAAAATATAGACAAATACTGGAAGCCGATTATCTACAACAGGTCGTACCTCAATTTGAGTGAAAACTTAAAAAATAATGTAAAAATACCCGACAACTCTACTCTCGACTCTATTTTAAAGTCGATGCATAAACTTTCTAAAAAAGATATTTATAATTGTTCGAGTTGTGGATACAATACGTGCGAAGGTATGGCAATAGCCATATATAACAACCTGAATAAACGAGAGAATTGCTTTCATTATAAGCAAAAGGTGGTAGAGGCTGAAAATCAGAAACTCGACATAAAAATAATAGAGAGTGAGGAAAAGCTTACAAATACCAAAAGTGAATTAATTACCCAATCGGAACAGTTGCTCAATTTCTTGTCTGATATTAAAACATTGATAAACTAAGCAATAATAATAGTATTGAGCACTTCTTGATTGTTTTTTTGTGTATTTAGTATTTTCCGTTGTTTGTTTTTAGTATTTTCAACAAATAATAACACTCAAGCTAAACTATGCTCAAAGCATACCTAACAGGCATATTATTTTTTTTATGTTATATATTGTCGGCTAATATTCCTTATGAATATTATACTATTAAGCATATTACCTCAAAAAACGGACTGCCGCATAATTTGGTTTTTGACATAACCCAGTCTCACGACGGCTTTATATGGATGGCAACTAACAATGGTCTTGGCCGTTACGACGGATATAACTTTAAAACCTTTTTGCCCGAAAATATAGCTTACAAAGGGTTAAGTAATAAATCGACAAGTTTATTGTACAACGATAACAAAAATAATTTGTGGATTTCCATAAATGGAATGGGTGTGAATGTAATGAATTTGGGCGATTATACATTTAAACACTTTAAGCCTGAATATAATAACCGCAATTTAATTACTGGCAATAATGCAAATTCGTATTATCAAAGTTGCGATTCGTTAATCTGGATAGGTACCAATAAAGGTTTAAGCTCTTATAATTACAAAACAAATAATATAAGGAACTATACTATAAGTAATGAAAACATATTTGTTTGGAAAATAACCGAAGATAAAAATAAAAACCTATGGATTATTGCCGATAAGGGATTGCTCTGTTTCAATACTTCGTTGCTTACAGTTGAATCAATTTTCGATATTTCAGGCTTCTCAATATTTAAAGATATTATTATAACCGATATATTGGTTGCAGAAAATGGACAATTAATAATAGGAACAGCAAATAAAGGAATAATTTTATATGATATAACATCAAACAATATAGTTAAGCATATCGAAGATGTTTTTTCAGCCAACAATTTATATATTTCTGAAAATGGCGATTTGTTTTTTATATCATATACCCAAACTGCATTTTTAAATGTAATACCACAATTTAGTTTAGGTTCACTTGAATATAAAACAATAGCCGAATTACCCGACAGTTATATATATCCGCCGGGAAGATATTGTGAAGATTCAAAAAATAATATTTGGATATCGGCAGGTGGTAAATTGTATAAAATATACCCCGATTATTCATTAAGTATTGTTAAAAATAAAAATACATCGGGCTACAATGTTTTCGATGAAAATATTACAACAGCTTATATTGATAAAATGGATAATCTGTGGCTTCGAACATTTAGAAACGGGGTTGTAGCAATAAACCTTAATCAAAAGGAATTTGAAACATATACATATCTCGATAACGACATAATTACCGATAAAAATATTAGTATGGTTTATGTCGATAAACATAATAATATATGGGCAGGAAGTTACAGTAGAGGGATTACCTGTTTTAATCAAAGTACCGGTGTATTTATAAATTACAAGCATGACCCAATTGCCACTGAGCCAAAATATATAAAGTACAAAGGGCCGGCCGGTATATGTGAAGATAATAATGGTAACGTTTGGGTTGGTTTTTATGAAGGCAATGCCGTGTGTATAAATCCTGTAACACAAACAGTTAAAACTTTTGTCAATTCAACTATTACTTTCAACGAATATAATCGTATGCAGAGTATTAGGCGAATAGTTGCCGATAATGAAAAATTGTGGTTTGCATCGAATTCTACCGGAATAACAGAGTATAATACACGAACCAATACTTATACTTATCATTCAGTTCTGTACGAAAATAACTATGATCAAAATAGCCACTACCGCTTTTTAGTCATTACTAATGACAGTAACATTTGGACAGGAACGCAAAATGGAGGGCTGAGTTGTTACAACCCTGTTAATCACAACTTTGTGCGTTATAAAAATATTCCTGACGATAATAGTTCAATTATTAGCAATACGGTTTATTATGTATATGAACAAAATGATTCTATACTTTGGATTGGAACCGATAAAGGATTGAATAAATTTAACCGTGAGAATAAGAAGTTTACCCGTATTTACGATAGTGAAAGCGATAATAAGTTTAGTATATATCGCATATACTCCGATGGCGATAATAATCTGTGGTTAAGTGGCGATAGTGGGCTTAAAAAGTTTAATCTTAGCACATATGATTTTATAACTTATACAGTATCCGATGGTTTGCCTACTAACCAGTTTAATACTACCGCCGGTTTTCAGGCACATGACGGTAAAATATTTTTGGGAACATCGAACGGGTTGGTTTCATTTTATCCCGAAAATATTACTAACGACCCCTTTGGAGCAAAACCTTTATTGACATCATTAAAAATATTTAATAAAAATGTTGCACCTTACGATTCGGTTAATGGGTTTGTTGTACTGAACAACGATATATCAAAGACTAAAAAAATAACGCTTCCACATTATATCAACGATTTTACTCTTGAGTTTTCATCAATGCATTTTGCTGCCCCCGAGAAAAATATATACGAGTACCGGTTGGATGGGTTTAGTGACCAATGGATACAGACTACTGCAAACCGTCGCTGGGCAAACTTTACCGGTCTGAAATATGGAAAATATATTTTTAGGCTAAGAGCATCAAACAGCGATGGAGTATATTGTCTGCCGGAACACGAAGTTGTATTGCATATTGAGATATTACCCCCATACTATAAAACATGGTATTTCAGGGTGTTGGCAATATTATTTGTGTTGGTGGCAATATTTGTATTACATCGTATTAGAGTTAGAGCTATAAGAAACCAAAACATAAAACTGGAAAAACAAGTTCGCCTTAGAACACGAGAACTAAAGGCGCAGAATATGTTGCTAGAAGAAAATCGTGAAGAAATAACACAACAAAAGTATGAATTAGAAAAGCATAAGAATCACTTGCAAGACCTTGTTGATGAAAAAACAGCCGACCTAATTAAGGCATTGAAAAAGGCAGAAGAATCAGACCAGCTTAAATCGGCATTTCTGGCAAATATGTCGCATGAAATACGAACCCCAATGAATGCAATACTCGGGTTTGCAGGCCTTATAAATAATGCCGATGTAAGTAAAGATGAGTTAACAGAATTTTCTAAAATAATCCATAATAATGCAGAAAGCCTCCTTAGCCTTTTGAACGATATTATTGATATATCTATAATAGAATCGGGTGAGCTTGTAGTGAATAGGAGTCGTGTTGATATTGATAAAATAATAGAGCAGGTAGTTTCTGTTTATAGTAAAAATGGCATATGCCTTACAAATAATAATGTGTCGGTTTCATATACTACCGATTCAGAGATATTTTATACCGACCCGAACCGTTTAAAACAAATTTTGAATAATCTTGTGGCAAATGCTATAAAATTTACTAAGGTGGGTAACATTAATATTAGCTATACAAGGCAAGGTTCTACTTTGCAATTTTGTGTAAGTGATACCGGTATAGGTATAGAAAACGAAAAACTTGAACTAATATTTGACCGGTTTATAAAAATTGAAAATATGAATAGCCATGTCTATCGAGGTGGCGGCCTGGGACTTTCTATAAGTAAAAAGCTTGCCGAAATACTTGGGGGTAAAATATGGGCAGAATCAGAAGTAGAAAAAGGGTCTGTATTTTATTTTACAATATCAGAATAGTAACCTTAGTTCGATATAAGAAGTATTGTATTCTACTGATTGTTTGTTGTTTACATCTTAATTGGGGTTTTAGTATCAAGTATCAAGTATCAAGTATCAAGATATAGCATTGTGTAAATCTTGATACTTGATACTCTTTACTAGCTACAAAAAAGCTATGCTTTTGTAACTATGAACTCACCATAAGCATCGCCACATTCAATTCCTTTTATTTGGTTGCATTTGAATGTATTGAATTTATCGCCACTGGCATCGTATTTGCCGGCATAAGCTAAAGCCATAAAAGCGGCACTAACTCCCCGAATCATATAAGCACTCATCATTTCAGTAGCACCATATTTTACGATATCGGCTTCATAATAATCGTATGCGCGTACTACCATTTTTTCGCCTGGAACTAATTCGGTTATTTCAATATTTGCCCAACCCCATGCCGTAAAAACAGCAAATGCACCATGAAGAACATCTTCGGTTGATTCAACCATTGGTTTAACTATTGCATTCCATTCTTCGCAGTTTATTATGCCGTATCCGGTATGGTAGCCACATTCAGCACCACAGTTTACGAGCAAATACTCTGTCGATTCGTATAACTCAGGGTCTACTTTGCGGGTAAGCTTATCGGCAAAGCTATTCCAGAATGATGTGGGTAGTTGATTAACATATACGCCAAAAGCTTCAATTAGGCCGTTGTTACCTCCAAGAACCTCTATTTTCGACATATCTTCTATAACTTTTCTTCTATCTATTGCCATAATTTTTATTTTTTAAATATTCTGAATACTGTTTCATTATCGCCTGTTACAATACTTTTGTTCTCATCAACAAAGAATGTTCCTGTTGGTAATTTAAGAATAGCAGCGAACATTGCTGCAACATAACCCCTGCCAATAAAGTTTACGGGTTTATCGAACTTGCCCCATTTTTTTATCCATCCTTCTTCAAGGTGCGAGTTTGTTGATATTACCTTACCCGAATTATCGCCAAGGTATTTTACATCAATTAGGCCCAATCCCATTGCTGAGTAATATTGGCAGGCAATACTTATTTTGTCTTCTATGTGCTCTATGCACTTGTTGTTATAATACGAAACAAGCAAGTTGTAGAAACTTTCTTCAGCGCTGGCTTGAAGTAATTTTGTTTCGCCGGCATCCATTGCCAATTGGGTATATAGAGCAGTATAGTGGTGACAGTGAAAAACCGATTGTGTGCCATTTATAAAATGTCTGCTCTCTTTTGGTGAAAACTTATGATCAAGTTCTAACGTAATTTTTTTAAATTCTGCCATAGTGTTAAGTGTTTAGGTTAAAATTCTTTTTTAATCTCCTTTATTGCAGCCTGAAACTTTGCAATATTATCCGGAGAGTCAGGTTCTCCTACTGCCTTTGCCGATGATGTTTTAGTTATCATAGCCAGTCGCATTTGGGCTTTTATACCACCAATTTGTTTTGCTTCATCAAAAAAGTCTTTGAGTTTTTGTCCCATACTTTGTAGATTTTTAATTAATAAGTGTAATTTTTCATTGTATAACAGATTGAATAAAATCATTCAGATACTTCTGATTTTGAAGGAATATTCTCATAGTATTATTCCCTTCAACCCCTTTTATGTAGTATTTGTCGTTTACGGTTAGTTTGTAAAAAGGGCGGGCAAAATCACCAAAGTACTTTAGTGTTCCATGGTTAGTCAGTGAGAAGATAAAATCTTTTGTAATCTCACAATCGAAACATAGCTCCTTTATGCCTGAGCCGTCAAAACAATCGTCGATATTTATAATATTTGTAATTCTCATATTTATAAAGCATTTGCAATTTCATTAACTGCTTTGCAGAAATATGTAATCTCTTCATTAGTAGTAAATACCGATGGACTAATTCGTATTGTCCCTTCTTCTTGAGTCCCTAATTTACTATGAATGAGTGGTGCACAGTGTAATCCTGAACGTGCAACTATTTTGTAGCTATTTTCAAGTATGTAGCTTACATCGTTAACCGAAACATTTTTAACAGTAAAGTTAAAAACAGCGAGCTGTTCTATATTTGTATTTATACCTACTGGTTGAATTAGAGGGTTACTTTGGGTTAGTTTAATTATATTCTTGATATGTTCTTTTTTTATTCTAAGCATATTCTTTATCCCTGAGTCAATAATATATTTAGCCCCGTAATACAGTGAAACTATTCCGGTAATATTTGGTGTGCCTGCTTCGTAGTATAGTGGCATTTCTTCCGGTTGATACAATAAATTGCTTTTTACCCCTGTGCCACCTGTTTTAAGTGGAAGGGGGCGATTCCCTTCTTTTATTATTAGGCAGCCTGTTCCTTGTAGGCTGTACATATACTTATGCCCCGTAAAGGCCATATAATCTATATTAAGGTTACTAAAGTTTATAGGTATATTGCCGGCTGTTTGCGAGGCATCTAATAGAATTTTTATCTCTCTGTTTGGTAAGTTGTTGGTTATTGCTTCTATGTTTTGTACAGTACCTGTAACGTTCGATGCGTGATTAATAACTATAAGGCGGGTATTCCCTTTTATTTGGTTTATAATATTTGAAGGTTCTATAAAGCCATATTCATCACATTCTACAATCGATATCTCTATTGTCCCTTTTTGTTCAAGTGTTTTTAATGGTCGTAATACTGAGTTGTGTTCTGTTTCTGTTGTAATTACATGGTCTCCTTTGTATAATACGCCTTTTATAACAAGGTTTAGAGCTTCGGTGGCTCCGGAGGTAAATATTACTTGTTCAGCCTTTTTAACTGAAAACATTTCTGCAATAATTTCTCTTGTTTTCGCTATGTAATCAATACTACCGTTTATCCCTCCTGAGCGAGAGTAATCGCTGGGAATGTTCCGTATATATTTCTCAATGTTTTCATAAACGGAAATAGGTTTCGGATAACTTGTTGCACAGTTATTTAGGTACACCATAGGCTTATACTTCAATCACAGCCTGAGAGGCTGAATTAATAATTTGGCTTGTGTTTTTATGTAAAAAGCAATTGAAATTAATGAAGTATATCTATATGTGTCAACAGATATTATCTGCTGTTAAGCATTTGCGAAAAGTTGTAATTCTTGTATCGTAGTGTTTTTAAATATCACAAAAGTGTTTCTGCTTTTATGTTTTGCGGCATAAGTGTTTTTTTAATATTTACACTTATAAAATAAAAACAAGTTCAGATAGGATATAAATACTATAAATTATTCCGTCAGTTTCTCAACCATGAATTTGCTTATTGAATATTCCGGTTTTCTGCCGTTTTTATATTTTATACTGTATGTAAATATGTGGTTTTCAACATTATGCTTAGTCAGCTCTTTGCTTAGTATTTTTGCATGAGCAACATGGTGCTGAACTATATTGGCATTTCTTGGAAATCTCCCTTTTACCATATTCATTACATAAATCGGGGGCGAATTAGGAGTTATCATATTAAGTAAGTCTACACTTTTTAATATTTCCTCTTTGTGTGGCTTAAATGCCTTGTATGAAGGGTATCCATAGAAGTTAGCAGCTGAATTGAAAAAGTATCGCCTTGCAATAAATACCAAAAATCGGAAACAAGGAATAAATTCTTTCCAACGGAACACATCGTATGTTGCTTGGGTGTCTAAGGCTCCTGCACACTTAATCAATGTCGATTCTCCCAAATGTGTGTTGTCGTTTATTATTGCTAAATCATCGTTAAAGGCTATATATAAGCTTATTCCGGCACCGGCCGAATGTCCGTAGCAACCTATCCTATCTTTATTTATATTATATTTCTCAGCATTGTATCTAATATATTTAAGTGCATTTACAGCATCGTTAATACAGGCTTTTACTCCAATAGAATCGTGTCCGTTCAGAAAACGATAGTTAGCTGTAGCAAATGCAATATTATTATCCATGAAATATTCAATGTCATCGGCTCTATATTGAAATGCAGTAGTTTTATCGCCTGCAACAAAACCACCACCATGAAAATATATTACCAAGGCTGTTGGATTATCAGACTTTGGCAATACTATATCGAATACATTTCGCTCATGCTCTCCGTATTTTACATTTTTAATAATAGTACACTCTTTTTCTTTCAGATAATCGTATTCGTGTTGTGATGTTAATGTATTTGTTACTGTTGCCAAAATAATTAGAGTTATTAAGTGTTTGTACATCGGTTAAATTATTTGCGAGGTAAATATTTCTTCTTCTTCTGTAAGATTAATAAAAGAGTATCTGTTTTGTAGTGCATTTACTTTTTCAAGCTGCTTTTTTATAAACTGCTGGTGAGCAGGTGCTTGTGGCTGAAACGGTTTGTGTAATGCAGCCTTTTTTAATTTATCTATTTCGTTGAAAATGCTCTCTGTATTATCGTTAAACCACGTATCGGTAAAAATACGCCAAATATATTCAACAGCCTGTGCCGATGGATGAATCATGTCGGCTTCGTAAAACCTGTAATCGCGTAAGTCGTCCATCATTATTTCATAAGACGGAAAATAAAAGCAGTTATCATTGTTTCTAATTATTTCATTTACAGCCAATAGTAGTGTCGATTTGCTCAGTTGGTTTTCAATGCTGCCATCTTTCATGTGTCGTACCGGACTAACGGTAAATATTATTTTTATGTCGTGGTTTGTTGCAGTTATTTTTTCTATTAGTTCATTGTATATTTTACATATTTCCAATACAGTAAGTCTTCTTCTTGAAAATTCACGAGCAGGTATTTTATGGCAGTTGCTTACAATTTTGTTACTACTTATATGCTCATAAATCCACGCAGTGCCAAATGTCAATATCAGGTAATTGGTGCTGTTTAAAAATAGTGAAGCTTTACTTATCCTGTTATTTATATTTTGCAATACAGTATCCTTATTTAAGCCCGAAAAACGGCTGTGGTGATAAAAACTATGCCAAATACCACTTTCGTTAAATAACTCTTTTTCTGTAAAATTAATATCATTAAGAATAAAGTTGAATGAGTTAGCAATAGAAACCGGGTTATATAAAATTCCAAAAGGATTTATTTCGGTTTGCATTTTAACATATCCCAGTTTAGCCCCAATGTTTTCCGTAAAACACGACCCCATCAACATTATTCTATCATTGAAGTTAATGCTGTGTTGTTCTTTTTTTAATTCTAAGGTTGTTCTGAAATTTTGCATTTGTATTATTAGTTCATTTTTTTTATCCAGTCTATAATATATTGAGCCATTTCTGAGCCAACTATGTCATTGTGCAATTCATGATACATTTGGGGATATTCCTTGTAGAAAATATATTCTTTATTGGCTTCAGCAGCTTTCCTGCTAGCTTCATGTAATGTTATCATATCTCCTGAACCATGAAACATTAGGGTAGGAATATTTATTTCTTTAGCATTTTTATATGCATTCATTCCATTTTTAACAATAGAATCGAATAGTCTGAACGATATTCGGCTATGGTTAAGTGAATCAGTTTTGTAATTTTCAACTTCTGTAGCTATAGTGCTTATGTAGGCTGGGTTAAGACCACTGTCAACTGTAACATTGGGCACAATATTTTTTAGTATTGAAACCACCTTTTTTGTAATAGCATTAGGTTCATTGTAAAGCTTTAGCCATGGCGATGTTATTATAGCTCCGGCAATGTTATTTGTTTTGTTAATCAAATAATTCAAAGAAATATTTCCTCCCATACTATGTCCGTAAATATACTTAGGGGTATAAGGGAATAGTTCATCGGCTTTTAATACAGCAACTTCAATATCTTCCAGCATTTGTTCGTATGATTGGATGCAACCTTTCTTACCTTCCGACTTTCCATGTCCGTATAGGTCAAATGAGAAAACCGATATATTCTCATTCACAAATAATGAAACATAATCATTGTATCTTGAACTATGTTCACCAAAGCCGTGTATTAATATTATAACAGCTTCAGTATTATTGTCCGATTGCCACAATTGTGCAAACAGACTTTTATCTGATACCGATTTTAGTTTATATTCTTTTTTTATCATTTAATATGAAAAAGCTATTGAAAAGCAAAATTATAAAAATTACTAACTTGCAATCATTTATATATTGATGTTAGAATGAATGATTTTGTAAGTGAGATATTTTCAATAAAAACAGTTGAGCAGTTCAATGAACTTGCACTTCAGGCATTTAACTGTCAGTATAATAATGTAGAAGTATATGCCGATTATTGCCGATATTTAGGAGTCGCTTTATCCAAAGTAGAGCATTATACCCAAATTCCTTTTTTGCCCGTGTCGTTTTTTAAAACACACAATATTATTATAAATAATTCTGAACCGGAGATTGTTTTTACCAGCAGTGGTACTACCGGAACAGTTACTAGTAAACATCCGGTATCAGATGTAAGTATTTATCAGCAAAGTTTTACAACAGCTTTTAAACAGTTCTATGGTAATCCTGAAAACTATTGCATACTTGCCTTATTGCCATCATATTTAGAGCGTACAGGGTCGTCGCTTGTGTATATGGCAGAGCATTTAATTAAACAGAGCAAGTATTCAGAAAGTGGTTTCTACTTAAATAATTATGAAGAGTTAAGAGATATTTTAGTTACTCTTGAACAAAGAGGAGTGAAGATAATACTGCTTGGTGTTACTTATGCACTGCTTGAGCTTGCAGAAAAATTTCCGGTTCCATTAAATAATTGTATTGTAATGGAAACCGGAGGAATGAAAGGGCGAAGAAAAGAGATAATCCGCAACGAATTGCATGATATTTTAAAAAAAGGATTAGGTGTTAAGCATATCCATTCCGAATATGGAATGACAGAGTTGCTATCGCAAGCATATTCAAAAGGTAATGGTGTTTTTAACACTCCACCATGGATGAAAATAATAATTCGAGATAGTTACGACCCTTTTTCATTAGTTAATAATGGTAGGAGTGGAGCCATTAATATTATTGACCTGGCAAATATTAATTCGTGCAGTTTTATCGAAACATCTGATTTAGGTAAAATCAATCCCGACAACTCATTCTCAATACTAGGCAGGTTCGACAATAGCGATATAAGAGGTTGCAATCTTATGGTTGCAGGTTAAGCAATATTACCATTAAAATGGTAGTAGAACCGTTTTTTATTTATATGAATGTTCATATATTTAATTGTCCTTAAAATATATGCCCATGCATGAAGAATTCCTCCACTATTTATGGAAATATCAATTATATTCCAACCGAGAAAGCCTCTCTTATAACTCCGAATCGATTCATGTATTAGAGCCCGGTGACCATAATACCGACTCCGGCCCCGACTTTTTTAACTCAAAAATAAAACTTGGAAACACCCTTTGGGCGGGAAATGTTGAAATACACTTAAAATCGTCCGATTGGAAATTGCACAATCATCATACCAATAATTGTTACGATAATGTAATTCTCCATGTTGTTGGAAATAATGACGAACAAATACTTCGGAGCAATGGTGAACCAATTCCAACCGTAGAGATTCGTAGTCCCGAAAATATGTATAATCAGTATATTTATTTAATGCAAAGCAATAATTGGGTGCCATGCGAAACATTTATAGGTAAGGTCGATAACTTCACCATGCTTAGTTGGAAAGAGGCATTGCTTGTTGAGCGTTTGCAGCAAAAATCACAGATTATACATCAACGATATTGTAATAATGGCAATAACTTTGAACAAACATTTTATGAAACTCTGGCATCAAATTTTGGTTTTAGAACCAATGCACTCCCATTTGAGTTATTGGCAAAAAGCTTGCCCCTTTTAGTACTTGCAAAACATAAAGACCAAGTACAATTACTCGAAGCCTTGTTGTTTGGACAGTCAGGATTACTCCCCAATACAGACGGCAGTAGTTACGTAAAACAATTGCAAAAAGATTATAACCATTTAAAGGCAAAGTACAATTTACAAACAGGTTCTGCTTCAATGTGGAAATTTATGCGAATGCGACCACAAAATTTTCCAACTATTCGTATCTCTCAGTTTGCTAATCTTATTTACAACTCATCTTCATTGTTTTCAAAAATACTTGAAATAGACAATGCCGAAGAATTGAAAAAACTATTTAATATTAAAGTTTCAGAATATTGGGAAACCCATTATAGCTTTAATAAACAATCCGATATAAAAGTTAAATATTTAGGAATTGATTCATTTTACAATATTGTAGTTAATACTATTGCACCTGTTTTGTTTTTTTATTCAAATGTAAAATCGCAACCCCTTTTGGCAGAAAGGGCAATATCTTTGTTAGAACAAATTCCTGCCGAAAATAATAAAGTTACAAGGTCGTGGAATCAACTCGGCATTACTTGTTGTAACTCTTTCGATTCTCAGGCATTAATACAGTTAAAAAATATTTACTGCAAAGACCGAAAATGTTTACTTTGCAGAATAGGAAATAAGGTAATAAAGCAGTAATGGTTAAAATAAGATTTTCATCTATCACTTTTTCAATTGTAGCTTTGGTAGGCATTGTCCTGTTAGGATTAACAGGGTTTTCTCTAATTGAAGAGTATACATTTCTCGATGCTCTTTATATGACCATGATAACTGTTTCTACAGTAGGCTTTGGTGAAATTCGCCCATTGTCAACATATGGCGAAGTATTCACAATTATTCTGATAATATTGTCATTTGGGGTTTATGCATACGCAGTTACATCTATCACGGGTTTTATTCTCGATGGCGGTTTTCGTAATTATTTTATCAATAAACGTGTTCAGCGAGCCATAAACACTATGTACGACCATACCATTATTTGTGGATTTGGGCGAAATGGTTCAGAAGCTGCAAGGGTTTTAAGAGAAAAAGGCGAACGTTTCCTTATTATTGAAAATGATGATGACATTATTGAGACACTCAGAACCGAATATCACTATCTGTATGTTAAAGGCGATGCGTCTGATGAAGATACTCTTAATGCTGCAAATATTTCAAATGCAAGAGCCTTAATTACAACATTGCCTAAAGATGCCGATAACCTCTTGATTGTCTTGTCTGCACGAGGTATAAGCAAAAATATTCAAATAATTAGCCGTGCCTCTTTTGAATGGACCGATATGAAACTCAAAAAGGCAGGTGCCGATAACGTTATTATGCCCGATATGGTTGGAGGGCGTAGAATGGCAAAGCTTATTGCCACACCCGATATTGTCGGTTTTTTAAAATATATGCAACAAAAACATATTGGCGAAGCTCAATTGAAAGAAATCGACTGTTGTAATTTTGCAAGTCAGTATTTCGATAAACCTATTGGTGATATGAAAATCAGAAAAATTTCGGGAGTAAGTTTAGTTGGTATAAAAAACAGCGAAGGAGCTTATGAGTTTAATCCACCACCCGAAATGAAGTTTAATGCCGACAATAAATTATTTGTAATGGGAACTACCGAACAAATTAAAAAACTTGAAGCTGCTTTTTTTGAAAATCCGTAACTTTTTAACAAACAATAAACATTGCTTTTTGCAAACACCTTATTAATGTACTTTTGAGATTCTATTTTTAATCAGGTGTTTATACATCACAATCTTTTTATTGTATGCAACAGTATCTAAACTTATTACAACATATTAAAGATAATGGAACTCAGAAAGGTGACAGAACCGGAACCGGAACTATCAGTACTTTTGGATACCAAATGCGTTTCGATTTAAGCAAAGGATTCCCTTGTTTAACAACAAAGAAGCTCCATTTAAAATCAATCGTTTATGAGTTGTTGTGGTTTTTAAAAGGTGATACTAATGTAAAATACCTTCAGGATAATGGTGTGCGGATATGGAATGAGTGGGCCGATGAAAACGGAGAACTTGGTCATGTATACGGCTATCAGTGGCGGTCATGGCCAAAACCCGATGGAACACACCTCGATCAAATATCACAAGTTATTAACGATATTAAAAGCAATCCTGATAGCAGAAGACTTATTGTAAGTGCTTGGAATGCAGGTGATATTGAAAATATGGCATTGCCACCATGTCATGCTTTTTTTCAGTTCTATGTGAACAATGGAAAATTATCTTGTCAGCTTTATCAACGAAGCGCCGATGCATTTCTTGGTGTGCCATTTAATATTGCATCATATGCCTTGCTTACTTTAATGGTAGCTCAAGTAACAAATCTCAAACCAGGCGACTTTATCCATACATTTGGCGATTTGCACATTTACAATAATCACCTTGAACAAGTAGATTTGCAATTGTCGAGAGAACCTAAGGATTTGCCTTTAATGAAAATCAATCCCGATATTAAAGATATTTTTAGCTTTAATTACAACGATTTTGAACTGGAAAATTATAACCCTCATCCACATATTAAAGGTGTTGTAGCTGTATAATTTCGAACTTAAATATTTATGCCCCAAACTATATCTATTATTGTTGCCGTCGATGAGAAAAATGGGATAGGGAGACAAAATCAATTATTGAAACCTATTTCAAACGACCTTAAGCGTTTTAAGTCTTTAACCTCTGGTCATCCTGTTATTATGGGCAGAAGTACATGGGAATCATTACCCAACAAGCCTCTTCCTAACCGCATAAATATTGTTCTTACAAGAAATGCAGATGTCGAAATTGAAGGTGCACTCACAGCAAATTCTATTGATGCAGCCTTAGAACAGTGCCCTCAGAACAACGAAGTGTTTGTTATTGGAGGAGCTCAAATATATAGTCAGTTTTTTAAAATAGCCGATAAAATATACCTTACCAAAATTCACAACACATACGATGCCGATGCTTTTTTTCCACTCATTAATGATGTGAATTGGCAAATAGAGTCAGAAGAATTAATTTCCGACGATGAAAAAGCAGGAGTTTCTTATTCTTTTATCGATTTGAAACGAAAATAAATTAGAACTATTTATAAGGAGTGAAATATATTTAAGAGCAGTATTTTTTTAAAATTTTCATATTGGAATTTCGCTTATAAATACTCTTTTTTTACTATCTTGTTAATATTGAATTATCTAATCAAAGTTTACAATTGATAACATTTTATCTTAGATTATTTTTGACCTGAGAATGAAAGGAAATTGTATATTGAGATAAATTTGAAGAGAAACTGATTTTTAATAAAAATTACTATTTTTACGCTTGAGCATCAATTTTGCTCACAAAATAAATACCTAAAAAGTATATATGGTAACTAACGAAGATGTTCAAAGATTTATAAATTCAATTCAGGCCGCATCTACTTACGACTTTACTGATTATTCCGAACGATCATTTAAGCGTAGAGTTGAAAAACTGTTGGTCGACAATGGAATAGATTTAAATCAATTGACTTACAAACTATCAAAAGATAAAGTTTTTCTTGAGAAAGTTGTTCGTGATATTACTGTAAACACTACCGAACTATTTCGTGACCCGGAAATGTGGATCACTTTACGATATCAGATTCTTCCAAAACTAAAGAAAAATAAATCAATATTTATTTGGCATGCCGGCTGTTCCAGCGGACAGGAAATATATTCCATGCTCATATTGTTAAATGAAATGGGAATGTTAGATCAGGCAAAAGTTTTTGCTACGGATATTAATTCTGAGATGCTTGAAAAATCAAAAGCAGGTGTTTATAAGTATCGTTTTAATCTTGGCTATCTCGATAATTTTGACAAGGTGATAAGGGAAAATCCATATAATTTCGAAGAAAAATTTGATGTCCCATACGAAAAATATTTCGATATTGATAAGGTTAAAGATACTATCACCATGAAACAATTTTTGAGAGAAAAAGCAGTTTTTAGAAAGCATGACCTTGTAAAAGACGGGAATATTTTTTACTCCAAATTTGACCTTATCTTATGCAGAAATGTAATTATTTACTTTAATAACAATTTGCAAAATAGAGTTATAGACCTCTTTGGGAATAGTTTATATCGCGATGGATTTCTTATTTTAGGAGCACATGAGAGTATTTTAGGACAAGCGTCAAATAGTTTTGATAGAACAAAAGGTTTTTATAAAAAGAAACAATTTTAGTTTTTAAATGAGCACAACACTCGGTATAGTAGATACAAAAAAAATAATAGCAGCCATTAATGATATGTATGGCGTTGACTATTCAAATTATACCCTTACAACATTAAGGCGTAGGTTTTTGTATGTTATGGGGTGTTTAAATATTTTAAGTGCCGATATTCTTGTGGAACAAATTCATCGCAATAATATTGATTTTGATGATTTTGTTGACAAGTTAATGATCGACACAACAGAATTGTTTAGAGATCCATCCCTTTGGCGAGAAGTAAGAGAAAAATTATTGCCTGAAATATGTAGCTCTCCAGGTTCAAAAATATGGATGTCAGGGGTGTCTTCGGGCGAAGAACTATATTCTTTAATGGTTGTTTTACATGAAATGGGCTTACAGAAAGATGTAAGAGTTGTTGCTTCATGTCCTTCAAATATTAGAATAGACCGCATTAAAAAAGGTGGTATTTTCCCTATGAAGCGTATGGAATTAGGTGAAGCTAATTATACGCGTTTTTCGGGAAAGTTTGAGTTTACTAAATATTATACAGTATCCGATAATTTTGCATATATGGATACATCGCTAATTGAAAATGTTGAGTTTAATAATTTTAATATATCACAAGACAAAAGCGATAAATCATATAGAATGATCTTTTGTCGTAATTTAATGATACAATATAATATGCCATTATATGAGCGGGTTCTGCAAAATTTGATGGATAATTTAACAGTAGGAGCTTATTTAATATTGGGAAACAAAGAGACCATAAATCATTCGGAAGTCTCAAAGCGACTATATACATTTGATAGTATTGAAAAAATATATAGAAAGAGGAGTTAATGAGTAATTACAAAGCCATAATGATAGGAGGCTCTGCCGGTAGTTTTCAGGTGGTAACAAAAATTGTTGCTTCCTTACCTAAGGATTATCCCTTACCGGTAATGCTTTGTTTGCATAGGCTTAAGCACGTGCGTTCAGGTTTTGTCGAAGCTTTATCTATCAAATCGCAAATGCCTATAATTGAACCCGACGACAAAGATCCAATTAAGTCAGGCAGAATATATTTGGCTCCTGCAAATTATCATATGTATGTTGAATTGGGTAATAAATTTGCATTATCTACAGAAGATGTAGTTAATCATTCCAGACCGGCAATAGATCTATCTTTTTTTACTGCTGCATATAATTATAAGAACAAGTTAGTAGGTATTATATTAAGTGGGGCAAATAAAGATGGCGCTTTAGGCTTGAAAAGTGTAAAAGATGCCGGTGGATTAACCATTGTTCAAGACCCCAATGAGTGTCAGGTTCCTACTATGACATTGGCTTCAATGAATGCAACAAACGTTGATCATGTATTTTCTACACAGAAAATAATCAATTTTTTATTAAATTTAGCGTGAATTGTACCATATGGAAGAATTAATTAAAAATAAAAAGAAGCTTATAGCAACCGGTTTTGCTGCGATATTAACAATTTTAGTGTCGATAGTATTACTGTTTTCTTTTGCGCCTATTTTTAAAGGTGAGGCTAGTGTTTTAATTCTTCTGTTATTATTCGTATTGTTAATACCATTAAATATATCAATGGCTGTTACAGGAGTAAAAGTTATAAATGAAATATTATTTGGTGAAAGGAAAATGTCTGTTTTACACGATACAGAAATTGAGCAAATGGACAAAGAGGTAGAGAAAAAAGCAAAGGAAGCCGATGAAATATCGTTAAGTTTGAGTAAGTTGAAAGATGCATTGAGTGGCATTACCGATTGGGAACGATTCGGGCAGTCATTATTAACTGCGGTAAGTAAACAAATGGAAATGGTAATAGGAATAGTATATAAGTTTAATGGAACAGAATATAATTCGGTAGCAACTTATAGCTATTTTGCAGATAAAACTCCACCATCATTTAAAGAGGGCGAGGGTATAAACGGACAGGTAGTAAAAGATAAAAAAGCAATTTTTTTATCTGATGTGCCCAAAGGGTATGTTCAGGTTATTTCAGGTTTAGGAAATGAAAAACCATCAAATTTAATGTTATTACCATTAATTAAAAATGATATTGCTGTAGGTGTAATAGAAATAGCTACATTTAAAAAAGTTGGCAAAGGTATTATAATGGGGGCCGATGAAATTTCAAATTTTATTGGCAATTTAACTCCGGAAATATAAAATAACAATATGAATTCATTGTATTCAAAAATATCAGAAATTCTGGCATTTAAAACAGATGAAAAAGTCAACTATATGGTTGGTTTTACTGTTTTAGGTGTAGTTTTTGTAATATTGGCATGGATTATCGGATTCATGTTTGGTGTTGCCACATTGTCGCTTAAAGGCATATGGGAGTTACATAAAGTTAGTCCTGTTTATTTTGCAATTGATGCTTTACCTCTTTTGTTTGCATTTATAGGTTCTGCAATTTCAAAGCAATATCAAAATGATAATGGGAAATTAATTGATGTTATCAAGGAAAAGGATGATATAATAAATAAGAATGCCCGTTTTGCTAAAAAAATTGGTGATGGAGAACTTTCTGCCAAACATGAAGCAATTGACGATAATGATATCCTTGGGCAATCATTGTTAAGAATGCGTGAAAACTTAGCTGAATCAAATGAAAAAGAGAGACAGCAGAATTGGATTGCACAAGGTAAGGATATTATATCAGATATTCTGCGAATGCAAAATGATTTGGACGAATTGTCAATAAAAACACTGGTTGAGCTTATAAAATATATAAATGTATTGCAAGGAGCATTGTACATTTATAATGAAGAAACTAAAGTGTTAAAAAATACAGCAACCTATGCCTATAACAGGCAAAAGTATCAAGAACAGGAATTTCATATTGGTGAGGGTTTGGTTGGTCAGTGTGCTTATGAAATGGATACAATATACCGAAGGGAAATACCTGAAGGTTATACAACTGTAAAGTCAGGTATTCTAGGTGATAAAAAGCCTACTTCATTACTGCTTGTACCTTTAATTACCGACGAAAAGCTTCAGGGAGTAATGGAGTTTGCCTCTCTTGATAATGATATTGATAAGTTGTCGATTACTTTCTTAGAGGAGCTAAGTGATATTATAGCTCGTACTATTTTTAACCTAAAAGTTAATACTAGAACTGAAAAACTACTGAGAGATGCTCAGGAAATGACCAATGAGTTGCAGGAAAATGAAGAAGAACTTAGGCAGAATGCCGAAGAAATGCGTGCAACTCACGAAGAGCTGGAAAAAACCAACTCTAATTTAGAAACCCAAATTCGTGAAGTAGAGAATGCTCAAAAGCGTATGCATTCACTGTTAGAAAACGCTTCTGAAATAATTTCTATCTATGATGAGGATATGAAACTAAAGTATATTAGTCCTTCTGTATCAAAAATTTATGGTTATTCGACCGAAGAAATGATCGAAGGTAAGGATATGGACAGATTAACAGCAAAGGGAGTTAAGGAATTTTCTGATATGTTTGTTCGTCTTAATAGCAGGCCCGATGCTTCAGAGATTATTCAATATACATATATGCGTAAAGATGGGCAGAAAATATATATTGAATCGACAGGGCGTAATTTGCTTCAAGATCAGGCAATAAATGGTATTATTGTAAATTCGCAGGATATTACCGAACGAAAGAGAGCTGAAAAGGAAGAGCGAATGAAGAGTAAAATGCAGTCTCTTTCAGAGAACTCTCCTGATATGATTATAAGATTAAGTCCAAATGGTCAGTTTTTTTATGCTAACCCCATTGTAAAAATATTTACCGGAGTTAATAATAATGAGATAGTACAAAAGAAATTAGTTGATGTTAATTTTAATAAGCAAATAAAAGATTTCTTTCTTGAATCAATACAAAAGGTAAAGTCTACTCAGCAAAAAACTAATACAGAGACAACGTTTCCTACTAATTTTGGCGACAGAATAATGCAGGTAAATGCTATTCCTGAATTTAGTGAGGATAATGATTTGGAAACAATTTTGTTTGTTGCTCATGATATAACAGAGCAAAAAAAGATAGAAGAAGAGATTAAAGAAAAGAACAGGGCTGTGCAGGAAAGTATTAATTATGCCCAAAGAATTCAAACTTCAATTTTACCAAATACAAAATATATACAGGAATTTCTAGAAAAATCATTTATTTTGTACAAACCACGCGATTTAGTTAGTGGTGATTTTCCATGGTTCTTTAAAAAAGGAGATGATCTTTTTATATCGGCAGTAGATTGTACCGGTCATGGTGTACCTGGAGCACTGCTATCGTTTATTGGATATTTTATTTTGAATAATGTTGTTGACCATTACGACGATATAAATGCAGGGCAGGTTCTTGATAAGCTTCACGAAGGAGTAAGAACAACTTTAAAGCAGGATAGAATAGATTCTGAAGCTCGTGATGGTATGGATATAGCATTGTGTAAGATTAATCTTAAGAATAAAAAGCTTGAGTATGCCGGAGCGCATCGGCCTTTATACCGGGTGAGGAATGGTGAACTTGAAGAGTTTAAAGGAAACAGAAAAGCAATTGGAGGAATTCCATATGGTAAGAAACCTGAAAAAGATTTCGTAAACCATGTCCTTGATATTCAACAAGGCGATAAGGTGTTCTTCTTTTCAGATGGATTGCCTGATCAAATAGGTGGTGATTCAGGAAAAAAATATCAGGCTAAGAGAATAAGAGATCATATTGTGGAGAATCCAAATTTTACGATGTCTCAATATGAGGTTTTTTTTGATAAAGACTTCAAAGAGTATAAAGGTGACTTTAAACAAATTGATGACGTATTATTGATAGGAATAGAGTTTTAATTATTAAATCATCAGTATTATGGATGAGAATAATGTCGAAATAAAAGAATTTTTGGAGTTTGTTTACACCTTTTATAAATCAATGAAAGATGCAAAAGTTGAGTTGGTTTACGAAGGTGAAATAACGCACCAAATTACAAAAGCATTTACTTCGCTTACAGAAACAAATATGCAATTAACAGAGGAATCGAATAATACGCAAAAGAAAGTATTCCATGTTATGATTGAGTGTCTGCAAAATATTGGCAAACATGCAGATCCTATGAATCCTGAAGATTTCAATAAAGACGGGAGAGGTGTTTTTGTTTTATGTAAAAATGAGACAGAGTATACTATTACAACAGGGAATATTATACAAAAGCATAAGGTTGACGAAATAGGGAGTTCGTTAGATAATATAAATAGTCTTGATAAAGAAGGTTTAAAACAATTATACAAACATCAAATAAAGGAGGGACGCCTTTCAAATAAAGGAGGAGCAGGTCTCGGATTTATTGATATTGCTAAAAAGACCGGAAACAAGATACATTTTCATTTTGCACCTATTAATGATGATTTTTCATTTATGGTTTTAACAAGTACAATAACAAGATAATTTTAAAAACATATAGCTTTATGGAAGTAATAAAAATAGTTGGAACAGATGATACGCCTAGTGTAACATTAGATGTTGCAAATGAAATATTTGAAATTTCAGGTCGTTCATTGCCGGAAGATGTAGCAGCTTTTTATGAGCCAATTTTGGATTGGATTGAAAGATACTCAGAAGAAGCATCAGGTAAAACTGTATTTAATTTCAAATTGGTTTATTTTAATACAGCGTCATCAAAAATGATATTGGATATCCTTTTGAAATTAGAGGAGATGTATGAATCAGGTAAAGATGTAATGATACGTTGGCATTATCCTGAAGATGATGAAGATATGGAAGAGGCAGGAGAAGAATATTCGGATATTGTTGAAGTTCCGTTTGAGCAAATTAGTTATCCGTTGGATTAATTTGTCGGTTTTAGCATTTAATTTAATCCAATAGGATGAGTGAAGAAATATTAAAAGCTTTAATGCAACTTTTTGCCATCATTGCAAAACAAGATGGTGGCATTGAAGATAATGAAATTGAGTTTGTTGAAAAATTTCTTACATCGCAATTAAGTTCTGATTTTGTATCGGAGTATATGGCATTGTTTTATAAACATGCAGATATAAAAGATATTGAAGAGTATAGAGCTAATAAAGGGAGTGAAGAGCCTCAATTGACATCAGTTAAGGATTCTGTAAGAATATTAGGAATTTGTAAAAAAATTAATAAAACTCTTACTCAGGAACAGAAAGTTGTAGTTTTAGTAAGGTTGTTTGAGTTAATTGCTGCTGATAAGAAATTTAGCGAACAACGAATGGCTATTATTAATACTGTTGCCGAAGTATTTAATATTTCAGAAGATGAATTTAAATTCACTCAGACATTTATAACAAAAGATACTCAGGAAGATCTTGATATTCCAACAGTTCTTGTAATTAGCGATAAGGAAACAAAATTAAATAATGCAAAGCATATTGAAATCGAGGAGCTCGATAATGATCTTTTTATATTGCATATAAAAAGTGTTGAGCTTTATTTTATAAGATATACAGGCTCTTCTGATTTATTGCTAAATGGCTTGCCAATAAAGGGGAATAGTGTTTATTTATTTGCCAATGGTAGTGCTATTCGTTTTCCTAAAGGAAAGCCTGTGTATTATAGTGATGTTGTGTCAAAATTTTTAGCCGATTTTACTTCGGCTAAAATTACATATAATGTAAACGATGTAGAGTTTAAGTTTCCAAATGGAGCTATTGGTTTGCGTGATATTAATATATCCGAAGAGCAAGGTCGATTAATTGGAATTATGGGCGCTAGTGGTGCCGGAAAAACAACTCTGCTAAATGTATTAACAGGTATTGAATCTCCTTCAAAGGGAGAAGTTCTTATTAATGGTATAAATTTACATACCGAAAAAGAAAAAATGGATGGGGTTATTGGTTATATACCTCAGGATGATCTTTTAATAGAAGAACTTACAGTGTATGAAAACCTGTTTTTTAATGCAAAACTGTGTTTTAAAGATTTAAGCGATGAGGAAATTCATGGAAGGGTTGAAAAAACACTCTCAAACCTCGGACTATTTGATCGAAAAGATCTTAAAGTCGGATCGCCGCTTAATAAAACTATTAGTGGCGGACAAAGAAAACGTCTTAATATTGCATTAGAGCTAATTAGAGAGCCTCCTATTCTTTTTGTTGATGAGCCAACTTCAGGGTTGTCGTCTCGCGATTCTGAAAATGTAATGGACTTACTCCGTGAGCTTGCAATGAAAGGTAAGCTTATATATGTAGTAATACACCAACCGTCATCTGAAATATATAAGATGTTCGATAAGATGGTTATACTAGATACCGGAGGCTATCTTATATATTATGGTAATCCGGTTGAAGCTGTAACTTATTTTAAACGTGAAGATGCTCAAATTAATTCCGATGTTGGTGAATGCCAGACTTGTGGTAATGTAAACCCCGAATTGATATTCAATATCATCGATGCTCAGGTTGTTGATGAATTTGGGCGTTATACAAATAAGAGAAAAGTTTCGCCTACAGAATGGGAAACTAAATATAAGAGACAGCCTAAGTTAGAAAAGCACGACGATTTACATGAGGAACCACCAAAGTCATTGAATATACCTTCGTGGTTTATTCAGGTAATGATTTATTTTAAACGAGACTTTTTATCAAAAATAAGCGACAGGCAGTATCTTTTATTAAACTTGCTAGAGGCTCCTTTGTTGGGTTTTATTTTAGCATTTCTAATTAGATATATTGCAGATCCAAACTCAAGAATATATATATTCAGGGAAAATGCAAACATACCTGTGTATATTTTCATGAGTGCAATTGTTGCAATGTTTTTGGGTTTAATGGTGAGTGGAGAGGAAATATTTAAAGATAGAAAAATACTTAAGCGGGAGTCTTTTTTAAATTTAAGCCGTTCTAGTTACCTTATTTCAAAAATATCAATTCTCTTTCTTATATCAGCAATACAGTCAGTTTTGTTTGTTCTTGTAGGGAATATTATTCTAGGGATTCATGGTCTTTGGTTTGAGTATTGGTGGGCTCTTTTTACTATTGCTACTTTTTCAAATATGTTGGGTTTAAATCTTTCTTCGGCATTTAGTTCTGCTGTTACTATTTACATAATGATACCGCTTGTAATGATTCCTCAAATGGCATTAGGTGGTGCTATGTTTAGTTTTGACAAACTTAACAGAGCTATTGGTAGTGTAGAAGGTGTTCCGCCTGTGTGTGAATTAATGGCAACACGGTGGGTATATGAAGGATTAATGGTTCGCCAGTTTAAGGATAATAAGTTTGAAAAGGAATTTTATGAAATAGAAAGGCTTGTTAGTGTTGCTGATTTTAAAAATGTATATTATTTACCTGAATTAAGAGATAAGGTTGATTTTTGCTCAAATAATTACACCTCTGATGATGAATCAGTTTTGGACGAAGTAGATCAAAATTTAGCGTTAATTAAAAACGAACTTTATAAAGAGTCGCAGCGTGTACCTCAGGCTGATTTTGAAGGGTTGAATTATATAGAGAAGGGGAAATATAGCGAGCAAATTGGAGAGTTAATACATATTCATTTAGATAAACTTCAAATGTATTATGATGCAATGTTTTCGCAGGCAAGTAGTAAAAAGGAGAAGATTATAAACTATTTGGATGCTAACTATCCGGGGCAGTATATGAGTACCCGACAAAAGTATCATAATGAAGCAGTACAAGATATTGTTAAGAAAATATATGAGAAGAATAAGATAATAGCTTATAAAGATCGATTAATACAACAAACAGATCCGATATTTGAAATGCCATGGATAGATCATCCATTTGATTTTAGAGCCCATTTTTTCTCTCCAATCAAGCATTTTTTTGGGAAAAATATTGATACTTTTTGGTTTAATATGTGGGTGGTATGGTTTATGACAATAGTTTGTTATATAGCATTGTATTTCGATTGGCTTAAGAAATTATTAGACTTGTTTCAGAAATAATATAACGAATAAAAAAAAAGCTTTATTTTTATAAAAAATAAGAAGAAATGAAATTAAGAACTATTAAAATTGGAACTATTGCAATAGTAGCATCATTGCTAATAGTAGGTTGTAGTGGCAATAGCAACAAAAACAAAACAAGTGGTTTTGAAATACCTGATTCAATTTTTAGCGATAAGCCTTTAATGATATCTCAGGAGGCAATGGAAGATATTATTGATAACATATCATCGCCAGTAGAGATGGCAGCTTTATTGAAGTCGACCGGAGTTCCTTTCAATCAAAAATATTTGGCATCAACCGACAGGATTGATAAGCTTAATACAAATTTTAAGCAAGCATTAAATCTTGGAATATATGGGTGTGATCTTGGGTATTTGAATATGTATGAGAAAACAGGTTCTGTACTTTCAAATATGCAGGCAATAAAAACATTGGCTAATGAATTAAGAATAGGTCAGTTTTTTGATTTTAGCACTATTAAGCGTTTGGCAACAAATAATGAGAATCTTGATTCATTGATGTATATATCTGTATCAAGTTTCAATAATATGGATCAATATTTGCGTCAATCAAACAGGAGTAATATTAGTTCGTTAATAGTTACCGGTATGTGGGTTGAAGGAATGTATTTGGCAACTCAGGTAGCAAGTAAAGCACCATCGGAAGAGGTTGTAGAGCGTGTGGCAGATCAAAAGTTGGTATTAAATGATTTATTATTAATATTGAAAAACTACAAGGGTGATCCTAATTATGAGAACTTGGTTAAAGAAGTAGAGAAGATTAAAAAAGAGTATGATAATGTAAAAATTACATACGAAATGGGAGAGCCGGAAGCAAAAGAGATTGATGGGATGCTAATAATAGTTCAAAATGATAAACAGCATATTGATATTTCAGATGAAACACTAGCTAATATCATTAATATTATTGAAGAAGTTCGTAACAAAATAATAAATATGTAGTATGAAGAATATTGTTAAAATTTTAATTAGCTTACTCTTTACACTACAGGCTACTTTTATTTTAGGTCAGAGTGATGAGTTAGTTAATGTGTGTGCATTGAGTATAGGAAATGCAACATATTTAAAAGATTATAAAGTTGGACTTTCTGGCAGTAGTGTTTCTCCACCTTCAGCTAAGTATAATGTTATCATGAATAAGGGGACAATGTATAAAATTACTGTTTGTAATGCAGAATCATCACCGGGGCAAGCTGTAGTGAAGTTACTTGAAGGAGCGAGTATGTTGGGCACAAATATGAAGCCAGATGGTAGTTTTTTGAGTGCTGTGGGTTTTCAGTGTCAGAAAACTGGGATGTATACAATTGAAATATCATTTAAGGGAGGTTTAGAAGGAAAAGCGGTAGCTATTCTTTCCTATATTAATGCAAATTAGATATAAAAATATTGTTTAAGAAGAGGTGTCAATTTTTTTGATGCCTCTTTTTTTTGTATCTGCTTAAAATAATATTGCAAAATAATTAATTTTGCAGCACTTATAAATACAAATCGAATTTACAATGAGCGACAACTTACAGGAAAAAGAGTCATTGAATTTTATAGAATCAATAATTGATAAGGAAATTAAAGAAGGGAAAACAAATGTGTACACACGTTTCCCTCCTGAACCTAACGGATATTTACATATAGGTCATGCTAAATCAATATGTTTAAATTTTGGTTTGGCAAAAAGGTTTAATGGTAAGTGTAATCTTCGATTTGACGATACTAATCCTGTAAAAGAAGAGGTAGAGTATGTTGATTCTATAAAAGAAGATGTAAAATGGTTAGGTTTTGAGTGGGAAGGTGAAGAACGATATGCATCGGACTATTTTGACCAGTTGTATGACTGGGCTGAGAAATTAATAATGGAAGGTAAGGCTTATGTTGATGATCAGTCTTCAGAGGAAATAGCTTCACAAAAAGGGACTCCTACAAAACCAGGGCAGGAGAGTCCATATAGAAATAGAACTGTTGATGAAAATATTGATTTGTTCAGAAGAATGAAAGCCGGGGAATTTAAAGATGGCGAAAAGATTCTTAGGGCAAAAATTGATATGGCTTCTCCAAATATGCATATGCGCGACCCTATTATGTATAGAATTATTCATAAGGAGCATCATAGAACAGGTAATAAGTGGTGTATTTATCCAATGTACGATTTTACTCATGGACAGTCAGATTATATTGAGGGGATAACGCATTCGGTTTGTACGCTTGAATTTGAGAATCACAGACCTTTATATGATTGGTATTTGAATCAGATTATTGATACAGAATACAGACCGCGTCAGATTGAATTTGCCAGACTTAATTTGAGCTATACAGTAATGAGTAAGCGCAAATTGTTAGAGCTGGTGAAAGAAAAATATGTTAGCGGGTGGGACGATCCTCGAATGCCTACTATTTCGGGAATGAGAAGAAGAGGATATACGCCGGAGTCGATTAGGAATTTTGCTGAAAAAATAGGTGTAGCAAAGCGTGAAAATGTTATTGATGTTTCGCTTTTGGAATTTTGTGTTAGAGAGGATTTAAATAAGAGAGCTGACCGGCTTATGGCTGTTCTTGATCCTGTAAAGCTTATTATTGATAATTATGAAGGGGTAGAAGAGATAGTTTCAGTTGAAAATAACCCTGAAGATAGTGAAAGTGGATTTCGTGATATTCCATTTTCAAAGGAAATATTTATAGAGAGAGACGATTTTATGGAGGATGCTCCAAGGAAGTTTTTCCGTTTATCGATAGGGAAAGAGGTGCGTTTGAAAGGGGCTTATATAGTAAAGGCAGAAAGTGTTGTAAAAGATTCTGATGGCAATATTACTGAAATACATTGTACTTACGACAAAGAATCAAAAAGTGGCAGTGGAACAGAAGCTAGTGAGAGAAAAGTTAAAGGGACTTTGCATTGGGTGTCGGCAAGGCATGCAGTTGCAGTTAAAGTGCGTCAGTACGACCGTTTGTTCAACAATGACGATCCTGCTGCATTCGATGATTATAAAACATATTTAAATCCCGATTCTTTAAAAGTATTGGATAATTGTATGGCAGAGCCTGCAATAAATTTACTTAAACCTTTGGATACTGTTCAATTTCAGCGTCAGGGGTATTTCTGTATGGATAAAGATTCTACTAAAGGCGAAATAATTATGAACAGAACTGTTACCCTTAAAGATGGTTGGGCAAAATAATGAGGATTAGAAATATCTTGTTTGTTGTATTATTTTTTTCTTGAAACAGTATAGTTTACAAGTTTAACTAATGAATTATTTGCCTCGTTTTGAGGGAATGAAGAAAGGATATTTAATGCTTCTGATTGATGTTTTTTCATGGTTTCAGTAGCATATTCAATGCCATTGTGCTTTTTTATGAAGTTTCTAACTTCTTCAATAAGAGCATCGCTTTTTTTCTTTTTCTTAAGTAGTTTAATAATGTGTATTTTTTCTTCTTTTGTACAAACATTAAAAGCATGAATTAGAGGAAGGGTTACTTTTCTCTCTTTAATGTCATTGCCGGAAGGTTTTCCGGTTATTTCTTTTTTATCAAAATCGAATAGGTCGTCGCGAATTTGAAAAGCTATACCTAGATGTTCTCCAAATATTTTCATTTTATTGAGAGCCTCACCATTAACTGATGCGGAGTGAGTGCCGGCAGCGGCACAGGCAATCATTAGAGCAGCTGTTTTTTTCTTTATTATTTTGAAGTAGGTATCTTCGTCAATATTTAGCCTTTTGGCTTTCTCTATTTGAATGAGCTCACCTTCAATCATTTCTTCAACAGCTATGGATACTATTTTTAGTAGTTCAAATTCATTCTCTTTTATTGCTAGTAATAATCCTTTCGATAAAAAATAATCACCTAAGAGTACAGCGATTTTATTTTTCCAAATAGCATTTATTGAAAGAAATCCTCGGCGCATATTTGAGTCATCTACAACGTCGTCGTGAACTAATGTTGCAGTATGCATAAGTTCAATAAGTGCTGCAGCTCTGTATGTGCTTTCGGTAACCGAACCGTTTAGCTTAGCTGTAAGGAATACCAATAAAGGTCTTATTTGCTTTCCTTTTTGTTTGAGAATATAGTTTATTATGAGGTTTAAAATGCGGGCGTTGCTTTTCATATATGATTTGAAGAAAGGCTGAAAATTTGCCATTTCCTCATATACCGGGTTCTTTATTTCGTTCAATACAGACATTTCAGTTATTTTGCGTAAATGTAGTAAATGATATTAATTATTAACTACTAATGGTAATATTTGGTTCATGCAAGTTGGTTATAATAAGAGAATGAGCTTAATTATTATTAGCATTGAAATAACAAAATACTGCTTGTTTCATGTACTTTATTACCTTTGTACAACTTTTTAAATATTGTTAAAATATAAATTATGCAAGTTCCGAGTGAAAGGCAAAGTAAGGTGGCCAGATTAATACAGAGAGATTTAGGTGAGTTATTTGTTGAATATGCGAGAAATAATTTTAGGGGCACTTTAATTAGTGTTTCTGTTGTAAGGGTAAGTCCCGATTTTTCATTGGCAAAGTGTTATATAAGTGTGTTTCCATCGGGAAAAGGGCAAGAGGTGTTAGATAGTTTAAATACAAAGATGAAAGAGATTCGATTTAAGCTTGGTTCCAAAGTGGGGAAGCAATTACGCATAGTGCCCGAATTGGCTTTCTTTTTAGATGACTCATTAGATTATATTGATAAGATTGAAGGTTTACTTGAATAGTAGAAAAGCGGATGAAGAATATTATTGGTTTTTTTAGTAGATATATACCACGGCATATACAGCAACGAATAGCTCATTTTATATTAATAATACTATCGCCTTTTTTCAGAGGGCAAAGGTATGAAGACCCAATAGATGGGAAAAAATACAGGAAGCTTCTTCCATACGGGCAATTAAATAAGCGGGAAAATGCATTGGCTCCTTTAAGTATGTCGTTGGAGCGTCATAGGTTAATATGGCTTTTATTGAAAGATAAAATGGATTTTTTCAGTGCCAATAAGCTTCGCTTTTTACATGTAGCACCGGAGTACTGTTTTATTAGAAAATTCAAAAAGCAAAAAAATCTTGATTATGTAACAGGCGACTTAATTTCGCCGTGGGCTGATGTGAAACTTGATGTTAGAGATTTACCTTTTAATGATAACTCGTTTGATGCTGCAATGTGTAATCATGTGTTTGAGCACGTGATAGAAGACTACAAGGCAATGAGTGAGTTTTACAGGGTTCTTAAGCCGGGTGGATGGGCTATATTTCAAGTTCCATTAGATGTAACCCGAGAAGTAACTTATGAAGATTTTTCAATAACATCGCCGACCGAAAGGGAAAAGCATTTTTGGCAGCATGATCATGTTAGGTTATACGGTAAGGATTATGGTAAGCGACTTGAAAATGCCGGTTTTGTAGTAACAGAATATGATTATATAAGTGAAATAGGAGATGAGTTGGCAAAACGTTATGCATTGCCAATAGGTGAAACTGTTTTTGTATGTAAGAAACCTGAATAGATTTAAGAAATGAATTTTCCATTTTTTGTAGCAAGGCGATATTTGTTTGCGAAGAAATCGCATACGGTTATAAATATTATATCGGGAATTTCAGTATTTGGGGTTGCAGTTGGAACTATGGCATTAATTATTGTATTGTCGGTTTATAATGGTTTTGATAGTTTAATAAAGTCGGTATACAGTTCGTTTGACCCCGATTTGAAAATAACAGCTGCTGAAGGAAAAGTTTTTGATCCGACATTGTCAGTGTTAGATAGCATACGGTATTTTGAAGCCGTGGAGATGGTGTGCCATACTCTTGAGGAAAATGTTTTGCTTGAGTATGAGGAGCGTATGTATCCGGCTGTAATAAAGGGTGTTCCGTTGAATTTTTCAGAGATGACCGGAATTGATACTATGATGCGCGACGGTAAATTTGTTGTTAATGACGGGCATAGAGATAAGCTGGTAATGGGAATGGGTGTTTCATATTATCTTTCGGTAGGGTTGCATTTTTTGAGTCCGGTAAAAGTATATGTTCCCAAAAGGTCGGGTAAGGTGTCGATGAATCCGCGAAGGGCATTTAATACAGAGCGTATTTTCCCGTCAGGGATATTTTCGGTTCAACAGGATATAGATTCAAAATATGTAATTACATCGCTCGATTTTGTGCGCAGGTTATTGAATTATCCGGTTGATGTTAGTGCATTGGAAATAAAGCTTAAACCGGGAGCCGATTCTGATGAAGTGCAGGATATGATTGCTACTGCTATTGGGAGTAATTATGTTGTGAAAAACAGGTATCAGCAGCATGAATTATTGTACCGTGTTATGAAATCGGAAAAGTGGGCTATATATATGATACTCACATTTATTCTTATTGTTGCAAGTTTCAATATTATAGGGTCGCTTTCAATGCTAATAATTGATAAAAAGAATGATTTGCCAACATATAAAAGTATGGGAATGCGGGCAGAGCAGATAAAGAAGGTATTCTTGTATGAGGGTTGGATGATAAGTATTGGCGGGGCTTTAGTGGGAATTGTTTTGGGAGCATTGGTTTGTTTATTGCAAATTAAATTCGGATTGTTGAAACTGAACTCGTCGGGTTCGTTTTTGGTAGACAACTATCCTGTAAAGATGGAAGTTGTAGATTTTATTGGAGTATTTGGAACAGTGGTGCTTATTGGGGTGTTGGCGTCGTGGTATCCGGTGCAGTACTTTACTAAACGGTATTTGAATGAAAAGGAGTAGTGTATTATCGGTATTAATATTTGCAGTAAGTTTTGTATTGTCGTCGAAGGAGTTTGTTAATCCTTTGGAAACTTTAAAACCTTTGAGCATTGATGCTGAATTTTCGTTATTGACCTGCGATCAGGGTAATCAGTTGTATGCAACATTTGGACATAGTGCATTGCGTTTGTACGACCCGGTTAGAAATGTTGATTTGGTTTTTAATTATGGAACGTTCGATTTTAATACTCCGAATTTTTACGGAAAGTTTGCTTCGGGGCGTTTGTTATATACACTTAGTGTAGAATCGCGAAGCAGATTTATGGTAAAGTATGTTACTGAGAATTTAACGGTAGTTGAGCAAAAACTCGATTTGAGCTATTATCAGAAACAACAGATGTATGACTTTATAGTTAATAATTATGAGCCGGAGAACCGATACTATAAATACGATTTTATATACGATAATTGTGCAACGCGGATAGTTGATTTATTTGAAAAAACATTTAAAGAGTCATTGGTATATTACCCGGTTGACAGTATTGACGATAAAACATTTCGTGATATTTTACATGAGTATTTGGTAAATAGTAAATGGAGTGATTTTGGAATAAAAATTATGTTGGGCAATGTTGTTGATGTTCAGGCAGGTGAAAAGGAGAGGACTTTTATGCCCAATTATCTGATGGAATATTGCAGACGGCTTGAGCTAAGTGGCAAGCCATTGATTAAAGAAGAAACTCTTTTAATACCCGGAGGGGCAGAAGTGCCATTAACCCCTTTCTTTATAAGTCCGCTATTTATAATATTATTGATATTTTTGGTATTTGTATTTTTTCAAATATACAAGCGTAAAGCAGATTGGATTATTGTCGATAAAACAATTTTTTATGTAATAGGGATTGTTGGTTCTGTTATATTTTTAGAAACACTTTTTACTGACCATTTTGCAACGCAACACAATTTTAATGTGCTTTGGGCAAACCCTCTCTATATTTGGCTTGCTGTATTGGTTTCGTTAAAACAAACTAAGTTAAAGTTAATATTGTCGCTTATTCTTATTGCCGGAAATGTTGTAGTGTTGCTTGGTTGGGGAACTATTCAGGTGTTTCATCCTTTAATAGTTCCGTTTATGATTATTTCTTCCGTAAGATTGGTGGCTTATTTATTGAAGTACAGAAAGTAGTTTGAAAAAGAGCTTTGTTGCAAAGTTTTGCACCTTGTATGCTAAAAATTATCTTTGCAAAAAAAAATAAAAATGAACAACAGAAAAGTGCGTACGCGTTTTGCTCCAAGCCCTACCGGGCCTTTACATATGGGTGGAGTTAGAACAGCTTTATACAATTATTTGTTTGCAAAGCAACATGGTGGTGATTTTTTGCTTAGAATAGAAGATACTGACCAAACCCGCTTTGTTGAAGGTGCGGAAAAATATATTAATGAAAGCCTTGCGTGGTGTGGAATAAAAATTGACGAAGGGGTTGCTGAAGGGGGTAAGTATGGCCCTTATAAACAGTCGGAACGAAAAGATACTTACATTAAGTATGCGCAGCAGTTGTTAGATAGTGGCAATGCGTATTATGCTTTTGATACCCCCGAAGAGCTCGACGAGCTTAGAAAAGAAGCCGAAGCAAATAAGGAACCTTTTATATACAATGCAGCCAGTCGCAACTCGCTCAATAATTCATTAGTTTTATCGGATGAAGTAACGCAGAATAAAATACAATCGGGAGAACCGTATGTTATTCGTTTCAAAATGCCTGCTAATGAAATTATTGAAATGACCGATATAGTAAGAGGTGTTGTGAAGGTTAATACAAACACCCTTGACGATAAAGTTTTGTTTAAGTCGGACGGATTACCAACTTACCATTTGGCTAACGTAGTTGATGACCATTTAATGGAAATAACACACGTAATACGAGGCGAAGAGTGGTTGCCTTCTATGCCTCTTCATGTTTTGATTTACAGAGCATTTGGCTGGCAAGATACAATGCCCCAATTTGCCCATTTGTCATTGTTGCTTAAGCCAACAGGAAATGGTAAACTTAGTAAGCGTGACGGCGATAAGATGGGATTTCCGGTATTTCCTTTGTTTTGGCAAAGTCCCGAAGGCGAAACTGCATCGGGATACAGAGAGGAGGGATATTTTGCAGAGGCTTTTGTGAATTTACTTGCACTATTGGGATGGAATCCGGGAACAGAACAGGAACTATTCACAATGGAAGAGCTTATAAAGGCATTTAGCCTTGAGCGTGTTACAAAATCGGGAGCAAAGTTTGACCCTAAAAAGGCAGAATGGTTTAATCAACAATATTTGGCTAAAAAAACAGCAAATGAACTTTTACCTGCTTTTGCTGATATACTAAATGCAAAAGGAATTAAGTACAATGCTGAAAAAACAGAAACAATAATAGAGTTGGTGAAAGAGAGAGCTTCATTTGTTAAAGATATTTGGGAACAGGCGTGGTTCTTTTATGAAGCACCTGCTGAATATGACGATAAAATTGCAAAGAAACGCTGGAAGGAAGAAACTCCTGAACTAATAAACAAAATAAAGGATATACTTGCAGAAGTTGAACCTTTTAATGCCGAAAATGCCAAAGCCGACATTTCAAAATACATAGAAGCAAATGAGTTGGGTTTTGGTGTAGTTATGAATCCGCTCCGACTTTGTTTGGTTGGAGGAGGCTCCGGACCCGACCTTTTTCAAATAATTGAACTACTTGGCAAAGAAGAAACTTTGCAAAGAATAGAAACAGCTTTGCTGAAGCTGAAATAATATTTTGCGCACGGGGGTATGTATTGCATTTTTACCCCTCGTGCGCTTTTATGTTCTCTATGTAACGAGTTTTTACCCACAAAACCAAATCGCAGCCCAATTGATTTGTTTATATTTCAATGATTTGCTTATATTTATGGTCATAAAAACTTTATCGAAGAATCTACAAATGCCTTTTACAAAGAAAATCTTAAGTATTGCACTATTAATTATATCTACGTTATCGTATTCGCAAGACGATAATGTTTCGTCAATTCTTGTTAAAAAATATGCGGAAAACAGTTTTCAGGATAACGATTTTGAGTTTGCTCTTGAAAACTATCTTATAATGTACCGAACCGACAAGCAAAATGTTGATATAAATTACAGAATAGGTATTTGCTATACAGAAACTAATGTTGATAAGGCTAAGGCGATACCATATTTGGAATACGTAGTAAGTCACAATAATTTTCCGGTAAGGGCTTTTTATTATTTGGGTCGAGCCTATATGTACAATTACCGTTTTACAGAAGCGGTTGAAGCTTTGTATGAATTTAAAATGATAGGGATTGATGAAGCATACTTGTTAGAAGCCGACCGTTTGATATCGAAGTGTTATAATGCATTAGAGTATATTAACCAACCGGTAAATGTTACTTTTGAATTATTGGATACCACAATTAATACCCCTTACGACGACTTTAATCCTTTTATTTCGCCCGATGGATTAAGTATGTATTTTACTTCGAGAAAGACATATGTGAAAGATTTTGAAGATTATATATCGAATGTATTCTATTCTTCAATAAATAAAAAGGATGGCAAATGGGAGTCGACTATTTCATTGCCGACAAATACCTACGATAATGAAGAAATAACAGGCATAACACCATTGGCTGATAAAATAACCATATACGCAGATGGCGATTATTCAACTCACGATATAAAAATAATATCAAAAAATAAAACAAAATTTACAGATATAACATCAGAAGCTATTCCAAATATAAATACCGAAGGTCTTGAACCTGCAGGGTGCTTTACTGCCGATGGTAATACGTTTATATTTTCAAGCGACCGCAAGGGTGGTCGTGGTGGTCTTGATTTGTATATAATGAAAAAAGATATAATATCGGGTTTATGGAGCGAGCCTGAAAATATGGGAACTACAATAAATTCGGAATACGACGAAAATTTCCCGAATATAAGCGACGATAGCAAGAAATTGTATTTTGCGTCGCAAGGGCACTCAGGTATAGGAGGATACGATTTTTTTGTTTCAAATTACAGTACCGATATGGCTGTTTGGTCTACACCGCGTAACCTTGGTTTTCCTATAAATACACCTCTTGATAATACAACTATATCGTTTGAGGCCGATGGCAAAACGGCTTATATTGCCGATAATCGCAAAGAGGGTATTGGTAATCTCGATATTTATAAACTTAAATTTGGAGCAGAAGAGATTCAACCAAAAATTCTTATGGGTACAGTACTGGTTAAAACCAACAGGGGAGAAGTGCCATATTCCGAAGATTTTCTTATGGCTTATGCCACTATATACGATATGCATGGTAATATTTATGCGCAATACGAAGTTCAGTCGGACGGAGGACAATTCTTTGCCACTATTTACCCCGGAACATATAAACTTGAGGTAAACTTCAGTGGCAAGTCGGGAGGTTTCAGTAAATCAATTACTGTAAGTAATGAGGATGAATTTCTTACCGAAACGGTTGTGCTCAACAACTTAGAATAATACACTACATTAGCGGGTATTAACTATTTTAAAACAAACACCAATGAAAAAACTTTTAACAACAATTGCAACTATTGCAGTAATTGTAAATCTTTCAGCTCAAAAAACCGAGAAAGATGCAAATTTTCATTTTAAGCAGGAAAATTATATTGTTGCAGCCGATATTTTTGAATATTTGCTGAGTAAAGATACCAGCAATTATGGGTATCATTATCATTTGGGGGTATGCTATGCAAACTGTAATGTTAATCCGTTTAAGGCGCTTTATCATCTTGAAAAAGTTAAAGAAACCCATTCTTCAGAGCCTTATTTCGATAAAGATATTGCTAAGGCATACCTGTATCACCATAAGTTTGATGAAGCTAAAAAACATATTGAAAAATTTAAATCGGAAACTAAAATTGATGAAGAAAAGACAGAAAGTGACCTTATGCTTGCACATATAAATAATGCAAAAAAATATACAGCGTCGCCAATTGATATTAGCTTTCATAATTTAGATAAATACATTAATACCAATATGGATGAGTATTTGCCGTTTGGTTCAACAGATGGCGATTTGTTAGTTTATACATCTAATCAGAAATACGATAGAACATATTTTTACTATTATAATAATGTGTATTACTCACAGAAAAGAAACGAGGAACACAAAAAGGGGCGGGCACTAACCCAAACAAATTCATATGAAGATGAGTTTTCTGCGGGTATTTCGCTCGATGGCGAAAGAGTATATGCACAGTTGCAGGGATACGACGGTTTTGAAGATTTGATATATACCGAAATGGTAGGAAAAGCTTTTCAGGGCAAATATCTTTTAGGGCCAAACATTAACTCGCCTAAAGCAGAATACGGAGCAACAGAGACAGTTAATGGAGATACACTTTTCTTTTCGAGCTATCGCGATGGCGGTATGGGTGGAATGGATATATATTTCAGTAAAAAACTGCCCGATGGTTCGTGGAGCGAAGCTCAGAATATAGGAGCTCCGGTAAATACTGAATATGATGAAGACTATCCGGTTCTCTCGCACGATGGTAAAACGCTCTATTTCTGTTCAAATGGCCCAAAGTCGATGGGTGGATTTGATATATTCAGCAGTAAAATTATAGCTCCCGACAGATCGTTTGCACAACCCGAACACTTGCAGTATCCTATTAATACTGTTTTCGATGATAAGACCATTGCTTTTGCTGCCAATAAGCGCTATGCTTATGTTGCTGCAATACGAGAAGAAGGATTTGGAGGGTATGATTTGTACCGTATAGTGTTTAATAAAGAAGAAGCATTTGACAAAGTATTTGTATTGAATTTTAAGACAGGTACAGCAGAGGCTCCTGCCAATTTTGGAGATTATGATCCATCGCTGTTAATAGAGATATATAAAAACGATGACCTTTACGGTACATATGCTTATTTGAAAGATAAGAGCAAATCGAATATTGTATTAAAACCCGGCAATTACAAATTGAAAATTACAGGGAAATACATTGAATCTTACGATTCGAAGATAAGTGTTCCCGATATTCCGGATGAAAACAGAATGGAGTATCTTAATATTTTCTTAAAAACTAAACCAAAGCCGGCTCCTGCTCCTGTAAAACAGGCAACTACGGATAGTACAATGAACATAACTACACCTAAGCAATAATTTTGGCAAACTTATTTATAAATAAATGGATTTAAAATTAAAGAACCCTGTTGTGTTTTTCGATTTGGAAACTACAGGTATTGATATAGTAAAAGACCGTATTGTAGAAATATCGTATATAAAAGTAAAACCCGATGGCAGCGAAGAGGTTAAAACGCAGCGGATTAATCCTGAAATGCCTATACCTGCCGAAGCACAGGCAATACACGGAATCACCGATGACGATGTAAAAGATATGCCTACATTCAAAGAGTATGCTAAATCGTTTGTTAAGGTTATTGAAGGAGCCGATTTGGGAGGGTTTAATTCCAATAAATTCGATATTCCGTTACTGGCAGAAGAACTGTTGCGTGTAGGAATAGATTTTGATTTTAAAAAGCGAAAGTTTATTGATGTTCAGGTAATATTTCATAAAATGGAGAAGCGTACTTTAAGTGCGGCTTATAAATTTTATTGCGATAAAGAGCTTGACGGGGCTCATAGTGCCGAAGTGGATACCCGTGCCACTTATGAAGTGCTTAAGGCTCAGCTCGACCGTTATATTGGTGCCGAATACGAAGATATGCAAGGCAATAAGTCAACGCCTATTGAGAATAGCATTGAGGCTTTGTCTGAATTTTCATCGCATACCAAGAATGTTGATTTTGCAGGTAGAATAGTTTTGAATGAAAAAAACGTTGAGGTGTTCAATTTTGGTAAATACAAAGGGAGAGCGGTTGCCGATGTATTTGAAAAAGATCCCGGATACTATGGGTGGATGCTTAATAACGATTTCCCGCTTTATACAAAGAAGGTGCTTACGCAGATTAAACTCCGAGCTATGCAAGGATAACTATAACAAAATGCTACTAAAGTGAAAATAATTGCTGTTGGACTTAATTATAAAGAGCACGTTGTAGAAATGGGATTGGCTGTTCCTGAAGAGCCTGTATTTTTTCTTATGCCCGAGACTTCAATATTACCTAAAAAGCAACCGTTTTATTACCCTGAGTTTTCAAAGAAAGTACAATACGAAGTAGAACTGGTTGTGAAAATAAACCGTTTGGGTAAATATATTGAAGAAAAATTTGCTCATCGCTATTACGATGAAATAGGTGTAGGTATTGATTTTACAGCTCGTGATATTCAAAATGATTTAATGAAAAAGGGGTTGCCCTGGGAAAAATCGAAAGCTTTCGATGGTTCTGCCCCTGTTGGGAAATTTATAAAAAAAGAGAACTTGCCGCCGGTAAACAATATTGTATTTCATTTGGAACAAAATGGTAAAATAGTGCAAGCCGGTAATTCGGGAAGTATGATATTTTCAATAGACAAGATAATTTCATATGTGTCGCAATTCTTTACTTTAAAAATTGGTGATATTATATTTACCGGAACTCCTGTTGGTGTTGGCGATATTCAAATTGGTGATGCCCTGAAGGCATATATTGGCGACCAAGAGCTGTTAAGTGTCGATATAAAATAAATTAGTATATTTAAAAGAATCAAATTATAAACTAAAAATATTTAATCATGAAAACACTTAAAAGATTATCTGTTTTATTTGTAGCTGTTGGTGCAATTTTATTATCAACATCATGCAAAAAAGTTGCCGAGAAAATAGAGGATACACTTGGAATACCTTCAATGACATGTACAGTTTCAGGTAAAAAATGGGATGCTAAATTACCGGTTGGGAATGTTAAAGATGGGAGGCTTTCTGTATTCGGTACAGCAGGTTTGAAGAGTGATGCAATAGGCCAGATTATTGTTACTGTTGAGAGTGCTACTGTGGGCACATATGATTTGAGTGATATTAGCGGGGTAGTATACAAGAAAGCCGAAACTGTACTCGAAGATAGTGATGATTATTATGTTTCTTCGTTGGCTACTATTGTAATTACTAAAGTAGATAAGGGGATGGTTTTTGGGACTTTCAGAGCAACAGTTCATTCTGTAAATAACCCTTTAGATATAATACAAATAGAACACGGAGTGTTTGAAAATGTGATTTATTAGTTGAGGTAAATATATTTTTATGTCAGAGAAAAGGGTTGAGCTGCGGCTCAACCCTTTTTTTAATATTTTGCAACCAAAGGCATTCGCCGGCCAAAGCCAAATGCTTTTGACGATACTCGTAATATTGGCGGAGTTTGAAAACGTTTATATTCATTAATATTTACCAAGCGCAGTGTTTTTCGAACCACAGCTTCATTGTACCCCATTTCAATTATTTCCGATTCGCTCATTTTTTGTTCTATATACTGAAATAGTATAGCGTCGAGTAAATCGTAATCGGGTAGTGAGTCGCTGTCTTTTTGGTTGGGGCGTAACTCTGCCGATGGGGGTTTTATAATTGAATTTTCAGGAATTATTTCACCATTGCGGTTTATATACCTGGCAAGCTTAAAAACATCGGTTTTGTATACATCGCCAAGTACAGAAAAAGCACCGTTCATGTCGCCATACATGGTGCTGTAACCTACTGCTGCTTCACTCTTATTCGATGTGTTGAAAAGTATGTTTCTATATTTGTTGCTCATAGCCATCATTAAAGTTCCACGTACTCGCGCCTGAATATTTTCTTCGGTTACATCGGGTTCCATACCTTCAAATACCTTAGTTAGCGATAATTCAAAACTATCGACAATGGGTTGAATAGGTACAGTATCGTACTTAATTCCTAAATTTTGGGCAAGTTCAACGGCGTCGTTCACTGAATGGTCTGAAGAATATTTCGACGGCATAAGCAATACCCGTACATTTTCAGCACCTAAAGCCTCGGCAGCAAGAGCTACCACAACAGCCGAGTCTATACCTCCGCTTAATCCGAGTGTAGCTGTTTTGAAGCCCATTTTTGTAAAATAATCTTTAATCCCTGTTATTAGAGCTTTATGAATGCGTGGTATGTAATTGTCCTCATCTACTGCCGGTATTGGAGTCGTAGAGTTAAGTTTTGCAGTATCTATTATTTGTATATCGGATTCAAATACCGGTAATTGACATACAACCTCACCTTTACTGTTTATTGCTTTTGAATCGCCATCGAATATAAGCTCGGTATTGCCCCCTACTTGGTTAACATATATGAGTGGAAGGTTATATTTTATGGCATTTTCACGTAATACCTGCCTGCGTACTTTACCTTGGTTATATGAAAACGGCGATGCTGCTATATTTATAATAATATCGGGTTTTTGCTTTATGAGCTGCTCCATAGGTGAGTTTTTGTATAGCTGCCCTTTTGCCTGAACATAGGCTATTGGCTGCTTATCCCACAGGTCTTCGCATATTGTTAGCGCAATTCGTGTGCCATTGTACTCTAATATTTCAAATTTATCGTTAGGCTCAAAATATCTGTATTCATCAAAAATATCGTAGGTAGGCAAAAGTGTTTTGTTTCTTATTTCCTGAATCTTCCCATTGCTTATAAAACAAGCAGAGTTGAATAATTTTTTTCCCTTTGCACTTTTATTTATTGTAGGTGCGCCAACTATTGCAGCTATGCCGTTACAGTGTTGAGCTATTTCGGTTATGTAATTTTGGCAACGAACTATAAAGTCGTGTTGTTCTAAAAGGTCGTGAGGCATATAGCCGCAAACCGACATTTCTGAGAATACAATTAAGTCGGCTTTATTTGCCTTAGCTTTGTTTATTGCATCAATTATGAGACCCTTGTTGTAATCGAAATGTGAAACTATATAGTTAAGTTGAGCAAGAGCAATTTTCATTTTTAAATACCTAATTTTCTAAAATATTATACCAAGTTTTATTAAAATACTACGCAATGATGCATTGTCGTTAAAGTTTTCATTTTTAGTGGCGTCAATAAAGCAATGGTTGTATACAGCTCCGGCAGTTAATCCGGCACTTTTTGAAAAGTACCAAATAACGCCACCTCCAATATTGTAGCCCATATTGAAAAAGCGTGTTTCATCCATACATCCTACTCCGCTGTAATTGCCGGCAGCAGCAGTTATGTCGGCTTTGGCTCCAATACGTATATGATTAGTTACGCCAAATAATCCATAGTATGAGAAATACCCTATTTTTCCTGTTTCCATTTTAAAGGCTATCGGTATATCAATATATTGGAGTTTATAGCGAACCTTATCGCCTGCAATAATTCTAACCGGCATTTGGCTGGTTTTAAAGTTTAACGGCGTAGGGTTATTGTATTTTACAGTACCACCTGTATTGTTTATGGCAACTCCGGTTGAAAGGCTGTAGTGCTCTGCAAAAAAGTAATCGGCGATAATACCAAAATTGAACCCCATATTTGTGCCTGCTCCCTGTGCATGGGTAGCATCGGTTTTAATCCAGTTAACTTGCGGAGTAAAACCTAACCCCATTCTTAGTTTTTTGTCTTGTGCGTTGGTTAATTGCTGAATTAAAATAAGCACTCCCAATAAAAACATTCTCCTTACTGACATAATAATAATATTTACAAAACAAGAGTTAAATAAGAGGCAAATATAAATAAATTACAGAGCCTTACTTATATTTGTTCAAAACTTAAACAACAATGTGTACTAAAACTACAATTATACGTATGAGATATTTTTCAATACTTTGGTTGCTTGCCTTATTGGTTTTTATAAACATTTCGTGTTCACGCAAAAGTAAAATTGATACAGATACAGTTATTTTAAACCAAGAGTTTAAATACTTTCACGAAGACTTATTTGCAATATCACCCGATCAAATATGGGATAATATTGATAAACTTGAAGAAAAGTATCCGGTATTTTTCAATGTTTTTAACCATGCAGTTATATCAATAGGTGGTACAAATCAGTTCGATTACGATCGTAAACTTGCCCGCTTTATTACCAATCCCGACATTATTAGTGCGTATAGCGATGTTAATAAGCTTTTTAAGCCGTTCCCTTACAAAAATGAAATTACAAACTCATTTAAGCGTTATAAATACCTTTTCCCCGATGCTTTAATTCCTGATATTTACACACATATATCGGGTTTTAATCAGTCAATAGTAGTTGATTCGGCATATCTAAGTATCAGTCTTGATAAGTATCTTGGTTCAGACTCGAAGTATTATTATATGCTAAGAACACAAAACTATTTGAAGCAAACTATGTATCCCGATAAAATACCTACCGATGTAATGTGGGCATGGATTTCGACTGAGTTTCAGCCTCAAGACAACAAAAAAACATTGTTGAGTGAGATGATATATTACGGTAAGCTTTATTATCTGATGTATGAGTTGTTTCCCGATACTCCCGACAGTATAGTGTGGGGAATGCCGGCTGAAAAACTCAAGTGGTGCAGTAAAAACGAAAAGTATATGTGGATGTATCTTATTGAGCATAAGCAGCTTTATAGTTCGCAGTATAAGGATATTATCCGATATATAGACAATGGCCCTTTTACTTCGTGTTTTTCGCAGGAGTCGCCTGCCAGAACCGGGCAATGGCTTGGCTATCGAATAGTAAACAGCTATATGCAAAAAAACAAGGGGGTTACTATTCAGCAGTTGTTTGAAAATAACAATGCTCAGGATATATTACAAACAAGCAAATATAAGCCTTAATGAATTTAAACGACTCCAAAAAGCTCATACGGCAAAATATAATACAGCTAAAAAAACAGCTTACGCAAAATGAAAAACAGGAAAAAGCCGATATTATATTCAAAAAAATTGAAGTACTGCCGGAGTTTAAAAGTGCAGAAATAGTATTGTGCTACTATTCATTGCCCGATGAGTTGCCTACGCATAATTTTATTGAAAAATGGTACAATTCAAAAACTATTCTTTTGCCGGTAATGGTTGGTAATGATTTGATACTGAAAAAATATTCGGGAAAGGATAATCTTACAACTAGCAATAAATTTGGAGTAAGTGAACCTATTGGGGAACAGTTCAAAGAAAATAATAAGATAGGTATAATTATAGTTCCGGGTATTGCATTTGATAATAACAGAAAACGCTTAGGTCGCGGGAAAGGTTTCTACGACAGATTGTTGTCTGATGTAAATGTATTTAAAATAGGGGTAGGGTTTAATTTTCAACTTATTGAGTATGTGCCCATAGAAGAGCATGATGTTGAAATGGATTTAATAGTAACAGATTAGAAAAACTACTAATAAAGCCCCTGCCGCTTTACTAAGAAAGGCATAAGCACCTCTCTGAAATCGTTATTTATGTCGGCTTCGGTAAAATCGACTCTATATTGAAGGCAGCGCGATTTCACATTGTCTAAAAAAGCAGCATAGCGTTTTTTGTATTCTTCCCTAAATTCATTAGGATTAAGTTTCATGTGTATACCGGTTTCCATATCAACAAATTTCACCGGGCGATTATTGTATTCCAATTGTTGTTCAAGGTTTTTGTCGGTTACATGAAATAATACAATATCGTGATTGTTGTATCTCAAATGCTCAATAGCTTCAAACATACTGTCAATATCATTGCTGAACATATCGGTAAACAGTATTACCAGCGACCGTTTATGAATACCATCGGCAACATTGTGTAATGCCTGAGCTACGTTGGTTGTTTTGTTAAAGTAGTCCTTATTGCGTGCAAGGCATTTATTAAGCTCTGCATAAAGCATTTTGGCATGACTTTCAGAAAGTTTAACCTGTGTTTTTAATTCTATTTCGTCGGAGAAAAGGGTCAAACCTACCGCATCGCGCTGTTTGCGCAATAGGTAAATTAATGCTGCAGCCGAATAAACAGAAAAGCTTAACTTGCTTGTTTTACTTTTTTCGTTAAACGGAAATAACATTGACGATGAAACATCGACCATAACCATACATCGCAGGTTTGTTTCTTCTTCGTAGCGTTTTACAAAAAGTTTATCGGTGCGGGCGTATAATTTCCAGTCGATATGCTTTGTGCTTTCGCCGGTGTTGTAAAGCCGGTGCTCTGCAAATTCGACAGAAAACCCATGATACGGGCTGCGGTGCATACCGGTAATAAAACCTTCAACTACCTGATGTGAAACCCATTCAATATTATCGAATTGTTCAAAACTAAAAACTTCTTGTAACGACTTCATAGTAAATGTTTCTGACACAATAATAGTAATAAATGATGGAAGTTTTAGCCCGCTTTATGTATTAGGTTTTTCAAAACAGAAATAACCAATTAGTAATCAGTTTCTTTTTAATGTAAAGCCCTTACTCACCCTATCGTGATTCGTGAGGTAGCTGCATTTGATATAATGAGTAAAATATAATGTTGCGGTTGAAAATGTTGGCGAATTGAAAAAAAAGAACTTTTTTTGATGGCGTTTGAAAATATATAAATAGAGTTAATTATGAAGCCAATCAGTAAAAATAAAATATCAGACAGTATAAACTTCATTCAGTTTATAAAGCAGAAAGAACAAATGTTCGAATTAGGAATAATTGCAGCATTATACATTGTTTTTTATTTTGTTTTAAAGTATGTGTATCCGTTTCCGGGCGGTACGGCCGATTCTGGAAGTTATGTTGCTGCTGGCATGAGAGGTTTTTACGATGGTTACAGACCTTACGGCTATTCCAACTTTTTGGTAGCACTTCATAATATTTCAGAAAACATAAATTTTGTTGTTGTAATACAATATATTTTGAATGCCATTTCGTCAATATTTTTTGTATTTACTATTAAGTATTTCTTTAAGCCTGCAAGTAAGGTTGTGTATTATAGTTTTATAATATTGGCTTTAGGCTCAATTATTACAATATGTTTGGCAAACAATATACTGAGCGATTCTTTGTTTACAAGTATTTCGGTAGTATGGTTAACTCTTTGTTTTTGGTTTGCCAAAAGTAAGAAAACAATGCCGAGGCTTATTATGCTTGCCGCTAAATTTATTTTGCTGTATTTGCTTATAAATGTTCGTTATACAGGGGTTTTGTTTTTTGGAATGGAAGTGGTGCTTATACTATTTGTTATGTTTAAAGATTCAAAACTACTCTCATTTGCCGCAACTGCCATACTTATAATTATATACACCGGTTTTTATAAAAAACAGGTTGAAAAATCGGAAAAGGCAACTCAGGTTAAAGTGTTTAGTGGTTTTTCGGGTTGGCTTTCGGTAAATAGTGCTATGCATGCAACTCCGTATATTGATATTGACCAGCGAAGAATTAAAAATAAGTCGTTTGCAGAATTTTATAAATTCATGAAACCTATTGATACAGTGCTTGTTAAGAATAACACAACTGTTGCGTATATGTGGAGCAACGATTGTGCACCAAAGAAGTATATGTACTATACTATGAAAAAGAATAACTGGCCATATATAAAATCGTGGACATATGTAAGTAAAATATACGATGAGTTTGGTAAATATATAATGATTAATTATCCTTTTAAGTATTTTAGATATTATTTGTTACCAAATTCATATGGAGTATTTTACCCGACAAACGATGAGATTTACCATATGTATAAACCCGATGCTTTAACAGAAAAAGAGTTGAAATGGTATGGTATTGAAGATAAGGGGACGGTATATTCGCGTAGTGCTTTTTTTCATAAGCTATTCCCGTTTTTTCCTGCATTTCGGTTGGGTATTTATTTGTTAACAGCGGTTGCTATTGTAATGTTATTTACCAATAAATTACTAAAACAAATGTCGAGGATAGAGGTTGTGGTAGTTTCGTTTATTTCCATTTTGTTAATACTGTTTATCGCTTTCCATATTTATGCAGCACCGTTTTGTTTACGATATATAGTTCCGGTGCATTTGTGTCAAATAGGGTTGCTTTATATTGTTGGCAATAGGTTGCTAAACAGGAAATAGATTTAAGCCCTAATGCATAAAGGGGTTAAAATTTGTAGGTTTTTATTTTGTTCTGAATGCGGTTTAGGTTAGTGCCAAGTGATATAAATACTGACTGAATAGAGTTAAATAGCACATTGAGTCTGGTAACAGATTCAGCCAGTTGTTTGTTGTGTTCAACGCTGTTGTTAATGACTTCGGTAATATTTATAAATTGTTTATTAATATCGTCTACATCATTGCGATTACCTTTTATTTCATTAGTAATATCGGCAGCTTTTTTAGTGGCCTTTTCAATATCGTTTTTAATATAATTTACAGTTAATGAAATTCCTTGTACTGAGTTTTTCGTTTCGCTTGCCAACTTGCGAACCTCATCGGCAACAACAGCAAAGCCTTTGCCGTATTCACCTGCACGAGCGGCTTCAACTGAAGCATTAAGCGATAGTATATTTGTTTGCGAAGCAATTTGTTCTATAATATCAACAATACTCTCAACTTTCTCAGAATGGTTTGCTAACGATTTTACAACGTTGTTGAGTTCAGAAATGCTATTCATGGTTCCTGCCTGACGTTCATGAGTGCATAATGCTATTGCGCTGCCTTTTTTTACCGAATTATCAATCATTTTACAGAAACTGTCAATGCTTTCTGTGTTTAGAGTTACACCGGCAATAGCTTTATTTATTTGTTCTATGGACGAATCGCCATGTTTTGAACTGTTTACCGACATTAGTGCTGTTTCTGATATTTTAAATACCTCATTCATTTCTGAAAATAAATAGCGGATATTGAGTATTGCTTTGTTTAAGCCATTTACAATAGTTCCTATTTCGTCGGCACTTTCAAGTGAGGAGGTGTTTAACAGAATGTTTTTTTCAATATCGGAGGCTACTTGCGATACTTCTTTTAAGCGCTTGATAAGTATAACCTTAACAAACCAAAAACTTACAAGGCCAACAGTAATGCCTGCTGCCATACAACCGGCAACAAAGAAACCAAACATTCCTGCTTTCCATTCAACAAAGAAGCCTGCATATACAGGAAAAATAATACCCATGGCTATGCCAAATGCAAGCATGGCTAATTGTAGTTTTTTTAATATGCTTTTGATTTTCATATATTTAAACGACTATTAATTGCAATGACATACAATTTAGCAATTTAATTTATTAGAAAATAAAAAATCCGACCCCTTTTCAGAAGTCGGATTTTAATTATATGATAAAAACACCTTATAACAAAGCATTTATTTTTTCAGCTAGAGCCGCTTTTGCTACTACTCCTACTTGTTTGTCGACCTGCTCGCCATTTTTAAAGAACAGTAAAGTAGGTATGTTGCGAATGCCGTATTTTGCAGCAGTATCGCCATTGTTGTCAACATCAACTTTTACCATTTTGGCTTTGCCTTCAAACTCAGTTGATAATTCATCAACAATTGGACCAATCATTTTACAAGGGCCGCACCATTCTGCCCAGAAATCGACCATTACCGGAACATTTGATTTTAATACTTCTTCTTCGAAAGTTGCATCGGTTACATGAATTGCCATATCTTAATATTTTTAGGTTTTTAATTTTTGCGTTTTGCACAAATATATACCAATAATAATTAAATATACTAACAGCTTAATAGTTTTTGTTTATCATTTAATCTACAAATATTATATAGAGTTGTTAATAACTCTATTGAATAAAGTTATAAACGTTGTTTAACCACCTCAAAAGCAACTACTGCGCAAGCCGTTGAAACATTAAGTGAGCCTATGTTTCCGCTTAATGGTATTTTCACTAAATTGTCGATAATGCGAATTAGCTCATCGCTTATGCCTGTATCTTCGGCTCCCATAACTATGCACGATGGTTTTGTAAAGTCAGATTTAAAATAGTATTCGCTCGCTTTCTCCGATGCACCATATATTGATATGCCTGACTGTTGCATATATTTTACAGCTTCTTTCAGGCTGCTAACTCTGCAAACAGGAATATTATATATTGCGCCTGCCGATGTTTTTACTGCATCGGGGCCTATTCGGGCACTTCCCTTATCGGGTATAATGATTCCATGCACCCCGGCACATTCTGCTGTTCTTACTATTGCACCAAAGTTACGAACGTCGGATACTCCGTCGAGTATTAAAAAAAATGGAACTTCGCCCTTTTCATATACTTGAGGCACAAGCATTTCAAGGCTATAAAAGCTTACGGGCGAAACTAAAGCAATTACTCCCTGATGATTTTTTCGGGTTAATCGGTTCAGTTTCTCAACCGGAACATATGAAAAGCTTAGGCCGTTCTCTTTTAATTCGTCCATTAGCTCTTTTATAATCTCACCCTTCAAGCCGCGCTGAATAAGTATTCGATCCACTTCTTTTCCTGCCCTTACGGCCTCTATTACAGCTCTTATCCCAAAAATAAAATCATCGCTGCTTGTTATCTGCTTTTTATACATTGTTCAATATTTTTTGCAAATGTACTCAAAAGCACTTTATAATTATAATCTTACTATATATCCTTTGTGTATCGTAATTATACCCATATAAACTCTCGCCACCAAACCGATAATAGCAGGAAAAAGCGGCATTCTCTCGTTCTTGCGGTTACAGCCCACACTAAGCCTTTTCAATACATTTTTATAGATATTATGTTTTTGTATTCAAATTAAAACTAACTTTGCAACCTGAAATTGAATGAAGGAGGATTAATTATGCAGAGGAGAAAAAATTCAGGACCAAGAAACGGCAAGCAGAAACCCGAAAAAGAGACACGTAGCGAAACCGATAAAAGCAATTACAGTAAAGGTAAACGCAGCTTTTCGTCAGATTCGGTTGCCGGAAAGAAATATGCACCAAAATCGGGTGCACCCAAACAAAAAGCTTCTACTCTCGAAGACGGAATAAGAATAAACCGATACATAGCCAATGCCGGTATTTGCAGCCGCCGTGAAGCTGAAAGTTATATTCTTGCAGGTGTTATCAGTATCAATGGCAAAGTAACAACCGACCTGAGTACAAAAGTGAAATACGGTGATATTGTAAAATTTAACGATGCACCACTTGCTCCCGAAAAAAAGACTTACGTACTGCTTAATAAACCCAAAGGATATGTTACTACTTTCGATGACCCTAAGTCGCGTAAAACAGTTATTGACCTGGTACAAAGCAAATGTCGCGAAAGAATATTCCCGGTTGGCAAACTCGATATTGACACTACCGGAGTATTGCTATTAACTAACGATGGTGAGCTAACTGAAAAACTTACTAATCAGAAAAATAACAAGAAAAAAATATATCAGGTTACTCTTGATAAAACAGTGAAAGAAGATGATTTGCAAAAGCTTCTTAACGGCATTGAACTTGAGGATGGAGCAGTAAAAGCAACAACAATTGCATATACCGACCCTGAAAATTTACGTGAAGTGGGTATTGAATTATACTCAAGCAAAAACCACATTGTTCGAAGAATGTTTGAACATATCGGCTATAACGTAATGAAACTCGATTGTGTTTATTTTGCCGGCTTAACAAAAAAAGATTTACCTCGCGGTAAATGTCGATTCCTTAGCGAAAAAGAGATAACCATGCTTAAACGCGGGCTTTATTCTTAGAGATTTTAAAAAGCACATAGATTGTGATATTCAGGCAACCTCTAATACACGGCACTTTAATAAAACGATATAAACGATTTCTTACCGATATAAAGCTCGATTCGGGCGAAATAGTTACAGCGCATTGTACAAATTCAGGTTCTATGAAAAGTTGCATAGAAATAGGAGCTGAAGTGTATATTTCTACGGTCGACGACTTAAAGCGTAAAACCCGTTATACATGGGAAATGATACGGATTAATAACAGTTGGGTGGGCATAAATACATTATTGCCCAATGTGTTAGCTTATGAGGCTCTTAAAAACAATAAAATACAGGGGCTTACAGGATATACAACTGTTAAGCGGGAAGTGAAATTTAACGATAGTCGTTTTGATATATACTGCGAAAGCGAAACTGAAAAATGCTTTATTGAAGTAAAAAATGTAACAATGAAAGAAGGTAGTTATGCCTTATTTCCCGATGCTGTAACAACACGCGGATTAAAGCATTTGCATACCTTGATACAAGCAAAAAAAGAGGGATTTAGAGTAGTAATGCTTTACATTGTTCAACGAACCGATGTTGAAATATTCTCAACTGCTAAATCAATAGATCCCGACTATGCAAAAGGACTGATTGAGGCAAAATACAACGGAGTTGAAATAATTGCTATGCAAGCTGAAGTGAATCCTGGGAAAATTGTATTAAAAAAACAACTCCCTGTTGAAGTATAAAGTGGCAAGATATATAAACAAGAAACTCAGGCTTTTACCTGAGTTTCTTGTTTATGCTATGTTGGTAAATACCTGTTGTACATCGTCGTCGTCTTCCATTTTGTCGAGCATTTTTTCTATCTCTTCAAGTTGCTCTTCAGTAAACTCAACCGGGGTAGTAGGTATACGCTGCAAAGTAGCTTTTACTTCAATTCCTTTCTCTTCAAAAGCCGATGTTAAGTTTCCAAAATTGGTATAATCACCATATACATATACTGTATTTTCGTGAACATCAATCTCTTCAAGTCCGGCATCAATTAGCTCAAGTTCTAACTCTTCAACATCGAGGCTCTCGGGCTTTTCAAATTCGATAACTGTTTTACGGCTAAACATAAATTCCAACGAGCCATTAGGTGATTGAGCTCCGCCAGCCTTATTAAAATACGATTTTACATTAGCTGTGGTTCTGGTAACATTATCGGTCATGCACTCTACAAAAACTAAAACTCCATACGGCCCTTTGCCTTCCATATTCATTTCGGTGTAGTTTGCCGAATCCTTACCGGCAGCCCTTTTTATTGCATTGTCAATATTGTCTTTAGGCATATTCTGAGCCTTGGCATTTTGTATTGCCAAACGCAACTTAGGGTTCATTTCCGGGTCAGCACCACCCTCTTTAGCTGCAACAGTAATTGCTCTGCCTAATTTTGGAAATATGCGGGACATTTTATCCCAACGCTTCATTTTTGCCGCTTTCCTATATTCAAACGCTCTTCCCATATGACTTTCTTTAGTAAAATTATGGGCGCAAAAATAAAGTTTTTATAATAATATTGAAATTAAAAAATGAGCTCTTCTGTTTTTTTTGCTTCTATTCTTCAATGCGCTTGTAAATAGTTGATACACTACTTAATTTGAGTGTAAGTGAATCGTTACTTATGGTGTAATTGAAAAGAGTAAATTTGCCACTAAGCGAAATCCATAGCGAGTCGTCCATAGCCCACCAGCCAACAGGAAGGTCAAAATACTCAGCTCCATCAATAGTTGTATTCATATTGCCCTTTGCCCCTTTTTGAAACATTAGTTTTTCTTCATAAATCTGATTGTCAACCGTATCGGTTCTATACCATATTCCAATAAGCTCGTAACTTAATGCATCAGTTTTGAATGGCAAATTCTCAGGCTCCTTTGCGCAAGAGGCAAATACCAATACTATAGTAACTATAAATAATATTTTGCTTTTTATATCCATACTGCAAACATACTTAAAAGTTTATATTCATAATATCATTAGATCCTTAATTCCGAAAGGAATATTATTTCATAGGAATTTTTCTGTATTATTTCATAATAAACTCCCAAATAGCAGAGTGTTGTTTGTTTCTCCGGTTTAGTGTGTCGATATAATTTTGTTGCGTTGATTATTGCAAGTAATCAACGTAGATAGATTCATTTTTAAACAAAATTATAATGTACAGAAAAACACTTACAGCATTTTTATTGCTTTTTTCAGTTGCTTCGTTTTCGCAATTCAAGATGGAAGGTGAATTTAGAACCAGAGGTATTATTAATAATGGGTATAAAATACCTGCTTTGAAAAATAGTGAACCGATATTCTCGGCCGACCAACGTTCACGTCTTATATTAAATTATAGAACCGACAAATATTCGACCCGTTTTACGATACAAGACGCCAGGGTTTGGGGTAGTGATGATATGATTAGTAAAACCGGAACCGAGGGTAATTCATACTCACTTGGTATACATGAAGCCTGGGTTGACTTTAAGTTAAACAATAAAGCGAGCCTGAAAATTGGGCGTCAGGAATGGAATTATAACGATATGCGAATAATATCGCAGAAAAACTGGTGGGCATCGGGGTTAAGTTATGATGCTATTTTACTTAAAAGAGACGATAGCGAAAATGGGTTGTTTATAGATTTGGGAATATCGTACAACAATAACGGCAAGGTAACGGGTGCAGTCGATAATACCGATTGGGATATGTACAAAATTAAGTCGATGAGTTTTGTAAATATTGAGCAGAATATAGGCAATAAAGCTTCGTTGGCTGCAATGCTGAATATTTCCACAAAAGTAGATACAAGCTCAGGGTTACAGCTTGCCACAGGTACACATGGCTTATTTTTCAACTATAATAATACAAGAGATATATCGGATGGTTTATTTGTAAGTTCGTCGGTTTACTATCAGCACGGTACTGATATAAATAAGGGTACTAACGGTAAGTACAAAAGTATACAGGCTTATCTTATAGCTGCTGAAGCCGGGTACAGGGCTTTTGATAAGAAAATGGAAGTTTCGGCAGGAGTGGAGCTAATATCGGGGCATGACCACGAGAATACTAGTGCCGACTATAACAATACCCGACATTCGTTCGATTTATTATATGGTAGCCGTTTTCCTTACTATGGCGGAAATATGAATCATTTTGTATATCAGGAGAGCTACTTGCTTGGAACTAAAGGGGGAGGGTATTTTAACCCGAGTGTGAAGGTTAAATATAAAATAAACGATAAAAATGGGGTAGTTGTAAATGCCGGGTTTCCTCAATTAACAACAAAGGTAAAAGCGCATACTTCAATTGATGCCGCTACAAGTAAGCCCATAGGTGCTGAGAAAGATTATGCCGGCAATCAGATATATTGGAGTGGCTCACTTGGCAACTACTTCGACATGGAGTATACCCATAAATTCAGTAAAACGGTAGTTATGAAAGCTGGTGTATCGGTTGCAACCATATCTGACATAAAAAATCAAATGACTTTTGGATATGATGATGTGGCTGCAAAAAAATTACACAATGCCGACCTTAACTATCTTGGCTGGGTTATGCTTGTAGTAAAGCCAACATTCTTCGATAGTAGCAATAAATAATTTTAAATAACATTTTTTAAAACAATGAAAAAGTTTAATCCATTAACATTTTTAGCAGCGCTTGGCGCAGGTGGCATTTCAGTTGCACCGTTTGTTTACTTTCAGTATGCAACACCTCACGGTAAGGGTTTAACTACATTTAGTCAGGTTATGGCAAATGTTTCGTCGGGGGTTACAGAAACTGTATTTATGCTTATGGCAGGAGTAATGATACTGTTTGCAACACTTCATTTAGTACTAACGTTCAAACTTGTTGGCGACCTGTTCAGTTGGCGACAAACCGATGATTTCAGGTCGTTCATAGTTGACCCGCAACGGAATACAACTATAATGGCTGTATTTACCAGTATTGCTATGACATTCAATGTGTTTATAGGAGTTATACGTTTTTTTGTTCCTACTCTGCAAAATAATTTTCAGGCATTAATGCTACCTGCGTTAATTGCATGGGGTATACTATGGCTATTGGTTATGAAAACTGAAATGAAAATTTTGAAATCGGCTTTTGAACGCAACTTCGATATTAATAAAATAAGCTTTGGCTGGCTTATGCAGCCTTTTGCTTTGGGTATGGTAACAGTTGCCGGAACAGGTATTGCAGCCATGGCAAATGAGGCAAATGTTGCTAATGCTGCGGCGTTTATGTCGCTAATATCGGGTAGTATGGGTTTCTTTTTACTTTTCGTAAAATTATTTTCAATATTTAAAAGTCACTTTGCAATGAAGGGTATGCCGGAGCGTCAGTTTTTACCTAGCTTTTTAATAGTAGTGCCTATTACAACTATTTATGCAATAGCTATGTTCAGAATGGGGCATTATCTTGATCATCAGTTTGGTATACATTCGGTAGCTTTTTCGAAACTTTCAATAGCAATACCATTTGCCTTTCAAACATGGTACTTTGCGTTTGGACTTGTAATGTTAAAAGATTATTTCAAGAAGGATTTTTTCCGTAAGGAATATTATGTAACACTTTGGGCTTTTATATGTCCGTTTATCGGATACGCAGTACTTGGAACATTTTTCTATAAGTTTACTGTTCCTAATTTGTTTATTCAAACAGTAATATTTGCATCTATGATTATTGGAATTTTGTTTTATCTGTTTGTGTCGGTGCGTTATTTTAAATATGGTATTCAGCCTGGCATTAAAGTACAGCCTGTTGCAGAAAAAGTTAAATAGATATTTGCGTTTTCGTATTGTAATTTTTGATAACACAAAAAGGCTAACTATATAAGTCAGCCCTTTTGTGTATCAACTAATTTAGTTTGTTTTTTTAATCTATAGCTCCATAACGAAATATTACAAGAGCTTTATCTGCTTCAAAATTATCGCCGGCAAGGCTGTATTTCGATTTTATTGTTCCTCCGGCATTTACCAAACCATTTGAGGGGTCATTATCTAATACTTTTATCTGGCTAACTTTTGCTCCGTTAAATAAAACCACGGTTGTGCCAAGCGAACCAAGCTTTAACTGTTTATTGCTTGTATTTTCAAAGTTTACTTCAATAATATTTGACTCATCGGTTCCCGGGTTAAAGCTAAACGATACCGGTTTAAGTTCATAAGGTAAATCTATCACGCGGCTATCGCCTGTTGCAGGGTTCTCATCGAGCCAAACTTCAGCAACAATAGAGCTTAAATTATCAAAATCTGCTTTATTAACAAGTTTTCCGGCTGTAATAACCCATGCTTCAGAACCTGTTTCACCTGTTTTTTTAAGTAGCTTATTGCTGCTTGTGGTAGAATTAACCAAAGCCATTTGTGGCCCGGACACATAAGTATCTTGCATTGAAAACATTTTGCTGCCTGAACCATTATTCATTGATATTTTTTTAATATACACAGTTTTATACTCTTTGTCAGATACATTTTTTACTTTAAACAATACCTGAACCATATATCCATTAATAGTGTTGTTCTGATAAATAGCTTTTCCGAATACATAAGCGCTGTCGCTAAATGAAATATCGCTACCTACACCTTCTTTATTGGAGATAGGAACTACTATGCACTTATTGTCGGTTACTGTACTCTTAGTTTTAATGGCAGTTCCCTCAAACATAGAGTTACAATTGTGTAAAAATGTTGGATTGTCCCATATTACAGCCGTACCCGAGCCTGTTCCCGAGCCTGTACCTGAATCAGACAGTGTTGTAAATGAAAGTGACTCACCATACGACGTTCCATTTTTATTTGTTGCAAAAGCTCTGACATAGTATGTTGTAGCTGCTGTAAGGTCGGTAATGGTGCAATTAAATGTACCTGCTCCTGTACCATATTCAATACACGAATCGTTATCGACTGTCGGATTTTGGTTTGTTGCACTATAACATACACCTCGCCTGGTAATATCAGCACCGTCGACAGTACTTGCCACTCCGCCTGTTTTTGCTGTTGTTTTGCTAATCTCAGTTGCAGCGGTTGTTGTTACCGTGGGTGCATCTGTAATTTGTTGTACCGGATTGGTGCCGGTTGGTTGTTCCGGTTTAGGACTCTCTTTTTCGCACGATGCTATTGATAACATACAAACGCAAACTAACAGCACATTTAGTACTGAAATAATTCTTCTTTTCATTTTTATTCATTTATAAATTTAACAATTTGATTATAGTTGCCGGTTTCACAATAGAGTATATACATACCTTTAGCTAAGTCGTTTACATAAATAGTGGAATCTCCCTTGCCTGATTTTATAATATTTCCCGATAGCGAATAAATAGTGTAATACTCTATTTTGATACCACTTGTAAAGTTTATTTTACTTGTTGCCGGATTAGGGTATATGCTCAATTCTTCGGTTAGTGTTTCTGTGTTGGAGTTTATAATACGGTTAATTATAAAATTGGCATTGGTAAAGTCGGGTTTGCTGTTTGAAAGGTTAATTGACAAACCATTTTCAAATAAAAATGCTTTATCTCTAATGCTGCCAGAAATTCCACATCTTTATCCCATTGCGACAGCCGGAATTTCTTGTAATTTTCGAAATGAACTAACAGATAGGGGTTTCCACTTGAGTCAATATTCATTGCCGTTGCATTGGTCATTATAATATCATCACTATATTTCTGATACCAGAGTAAATCGCCATCGGGAGACAGTTTTACCAAAGCGTTTTTACAATAATCATCACCGGGAATTATAAACTTACCAAAGTTTACATTGTCTCTATGCCCCCATTTGGTTGTAAAATAGATATTTCCGTCATTGTCGGCTTCAAGGTCAATTATATTTAACCATTCCGACACATGATGACTTTTTGAGGTTTGTATAAACCATGCCAAACTATTGTCGGGGTTCAGCTTACATATATATGCGGTATAATCGCCATTAGAGGGGTTGTCGCAAGGGCCGGGATTAAATGTTTTCCCATCAACTGTAAATGTGGTTGAGTATCCAATACCCATAGCTCCGTATACTCCCCAAAAGTAAGTATAGCCATCTTTTATAAGGCTATTGTAAGGTGTGGTTGTTTGGTTACCTATACCGCCAATAGCAGTTATATTCTGGCAGGTTTGGCTGTACATATTAGATGCAGCTAATGCAATTACTCCTATGGTAATCAGTAGTTTTTTCATAAATATATTAATTTCTCATTTTGTTCTTAATGTGCAAATCAATGGTTTTGCATAGTAGGTTAAAAGCGCAAAAAGAGAAAAAAATATACTTTCAAGTATGTAAAAAAACGAACTAAACTAATCTGTCAGAATAAGTTTTTCTGCAAAGTGGTTGTAACTTTTGCGATATTTTGTGGGACTACTGTTTGTAAATAATTTAAAATCTCTGTTAAAATGCGATAAATCGTAATAGTTACCTTCCGATACCAGTTCACTTGTTTTTATGCCGGGACAGCTAAACATTAATTTCAAAATATACTTATGGCGTTGCAGATTGGAAAAGAATTTGGGAGAAAAACCTATGTTGTTTTTAAAATAATATTGAATGTAACGGTCGGAGCAATATTTGGTTTTAAAGTATTCGGAATCCAATAGTCCTTTATCGTCAATTATTCTGTTTGCTATATCGTCGAATAATATCGGGTATTTTCGCTTTTTAACCCGCTGATTCCATAAAAACGATTCCAGTATGGCAATTCCGTCTTCAACGGTATATACACTTTCCAGCAAACGAGTTAATTCAATACTTTCATTTTTATTGAAAATGGACGATGACGGGGAAAAAGTGTTGACAAACTTATCTTGGGCTATTCCTAATAAATTATAGAGACCAAACGGGGTAAAATTAACACCCACTACCTGTGTGTTTTTTTGTGGAGGAACAACAAAATGCCGGGTTTGTTGGCCTTGTAAACCTATTTGAACACTCTGATGCTTGCTGTGATTAAATATTTTATTTCCAACACTAAAAAAAATAACCGGGAAACCCATAGGAGGCATTAAGCCTGTGTCAAGTGTATTGTCTGAATTATCATTGGCTTTCCACCCTATTTCGTAATATCCGTCGATAAAATCTTTCAGATACAAATTTTGTACCGGGTGCTTTATTATATACGCTTTCATTGAGTTACCTGGTTAACTGCAACAAATGTAGTATGTTTTAAAAATAATGCAATGTTTAATTTTGTGTGATTGACTAAATAAGCTCAATTATTTGATTTTTTTTAAATAGAATCACTTATTCAATATCAATAATTTTGCAATACTTAATTTTGTTAAATGTAATATTCAGGTAATATACCCCGCTGTATTTAAAATCGAATATTATTATTTTTTCATCAATCGGATTCATTTCATACAGAATATTTCCTTTGGTATCCATAATTTCAAAAGTAGCAACAGGGCTGTATTTAAAAGGAAACTCAACCGATGCCTTGTGGGTTTTTGGTATTTGAACCACATTAACAAATGAAAAGTTTTGTTCATCTGTATAAATGTTGAGGTGTTCGTATTTGCTTATTTTGTCAAAATATGAGTATGTCTTTTTATTATCTTTATTCTGACTGAGCAATATGCTGTTTGCGTTTTTATTTATGTCATAAATTATTCCTGCATTTGAGCCTGTCCCTTCTATAAATTCAAACCATATAATAGTATCATTTGTAATATTACACTTTTCGGTAAATGTTTTGTTAAATCGTATATGTTTTACTTCATTTTTTCTGTATACCGAATCTACTTTTACAAGTGTTGAATCGGTAAAGTTATGTGAGTATATATTAAATTCATCACCTTTTTTTAGTGTCATATCGGTAATTATAAGTTCTCGTTTAAGCACGGGGTTGTATAAATATATTCTTCCCGAACTTAAAGCTTCCCTAACTATTATTTTAGCATTGTAGTAGGGCAAATATTCGTTGAAACATTTATATGCTACAGAATCAATTACAGTATCGGCTGTGTTCGACAGAGTATAAGTTGAAATAGTTTCACAATTACTAACCGGTATTATATGCCAACTGTTTATAGAATCGCCAAATACCGATAAGTACTGACCCCACAAAGATGTACTTAGTAAAAGTGATAATATTGAGTATATAAGCTTCATTAATACAAAATTACAGAAAGGAAAATAAAGTTACATCAATAATTAAATTAATAGCAATGTTATTTCTGAAAGGAGAAATCTGGATACTAGATAAGTTAAAAGCTATTTCCCTGTTTTTCAGCCTGCGGTTTCCGTTTTTTTTTATTTTTTGCTAAACTTGCACCATTAATAATTAGCCGTTACCCTTTGTTATAATTTACAAACATATCAGAAACCTGTGTTCAGGCGGGCTTGTTTTCAGTATTTTTAATATCCGGTATTGTAGCATTTATGTGTAAACACACACACATGGATTTCAGCCTTTTGTAAGTAAGTTAGGTATTTCGTATAAATATAAGTTCATCTACCTATACGCAGGTGAAGCAATTTGTAAATTGTTTTTCGTTCTCCGACGCGTAGGGCAACCTTTTTGTAAATTGTTTTTTGCTCACCAACGCATCGGGGAAGCATTTTATAAATTATTATTCATTCCCCGGCGCATCTTTTATAAAAATACAAATGCAAATGCCTTGTCAGGTGTGTCGGGCAGTAATATGTGTCTCCAATTTATTTAAACCATATAAAATTTTAACAAATG